>JAGXGB010000012.1 GCA_024636955.1 Bacteroidales bacterium | reverse complement strand
ATATGGCACCGGTACCTGATCTTAAAACAGCACTTAGCCGGTTTTGCAGTAATCCTCTGAAGAAGAATTCTTCTACCAACCCCACCTCAATAAAAAGCCAAACAGCAAACAAGGGTAATGCTTTAACTATCTGACTGGTAGTGAATGTACCATCCCTTAGTGGTTTAGCCCCAGTTCCTGCAAAGTAATTTAAGACTATAAGAAGGGTTGAAAACAACAAGAAAATAAGCAAGCTTTTAAGAACAACTGCATTGTTCCATTTTGCTGACAAGCCAAAATCTTTAAGTGAGAATCCGTATAATATTCTATAGACCAAAAATGGGACAATAACGAATACAAGTACTTTGCGGAATAATGTTACTGCTTCACCAGCCTTTCCGTTAATATCACCGAGAAACAGCGCGTTATTGCCTAAAATTATAAATATTGTAATGTAAACAACTAATCCCGTAATCACAAAGCCTTCTTTTTCCCGGGCACTTTTATATGACTCAGGTATACTGTAATTTCTTGTTACCAGCCACGCCAGAGAAGTGAAAATGAATCCAAAAATCACGATGAGTGGAATAACCTCCTCTGTTTCTTTTACTTCCAATACCTTTCCAACAAAGAGGTTTGAGATGTAAATTATAATAAAGCCGAATAAGAAGAGACTATCCCTGCTTTTACTGATAGTGCCGATTTGATTAACTAATGCCATATTGAAAACACATAATAGATTATACAATATGACGTCGACTTCCGAAATAGTTACAAAACGCAATCAGTTAGTAACATAATTCAGACTTTACTAATTTACCGGGACCAATAAATCCAATTCGAAACGCTTCAATAAAAATGCTCAGAGCCCCCATAATTGGCGGCTCTGAGCATAGTTTGAAACATTGAAAAGATCAGCCTATTCCTTGATAAACTTCTTCAAAGTTGTAGTGATACCGTTGTCAGCACCTACGTAGTAAATGCCTTTGGCATAATTACTTAAATTGAGCACTGTTGTTTTGTCCCGTGTATCAAAATCATGGATAATTACACCGAATGCATTGTATACCTTCATGTTAACATTGTCGGTTTCACCTTTCACTACTATGTTCAGGATGTCTCCGGCAGGATTGGGATACAATTGAAGATCAAAAGCATTGTCAGATTTCTCTGAAGCTATTGGTGCAGCAGCACCGCCAAAAGTGACCAGATAATCTTCTACTTCGCCATTTGTAAACGTTTCACAAGCAGAAGGCACTCCCCCATTCTTCATGGTTACTCTCATACGAGTTGATCCGCTTACACCTGAAGGAACAGTAAATGAACCTGATGCAATCCCTTTTCTGTTGTTTGCGGAAAAAACAAGTTCACCTGCATCGTCAAAATCATTGTCGGAGTTGTAGTCTATCCATATCCTCCAGAAGTTTTTTCTTGATGTGTTATTAGGAGTAAGATTAACTGAAGTACTCAACCCTGGAGTTAAAGTCGGTCCGGAGGCAAAGTTGGTATATAATGCAGCACCGGTTGTATTGGTATATGCACCAACAATAACTTTCACTATCCAGTCAGTAGCATTACTTGTACTTGTTGAAGTGCAATAAGCGGCAGGTGGGTTTACGGTAATATAATTGGCCTGGGTATATGGTTGCGAAGTACCATTAGTATTGCTGGCAGTTAATGTAACTGAGTAAACACCAGCTGTATTATATTGTACAGTAGGATTTTGCAGAGCAGATGCTGAAGGTGTGCCCCCAGGGAAACTCCACGACCATGATGTTGGTGTATTTGACGACTGGTCAGTAAACTGAACGCTGCCACCAACATTAATTACAGTTGGTGTTGCAGTAAATGCTGCAACAGGTGGATCGCCTGCCGGCGGTGTATTTACAGTGATGTAGTTTGTTTTAGTTAAAGGAGTACCTGAACCGGTACTGTTTGTAGCAGTGAGCGTTACTGAATAATTCCCTACAGTACTATAAACAACTACCGGATTTTGAACAGTGCTGGTTGCTGGATTTCCGCCCGGGAATTGCCAGTTCCATGAAGTAGGATTATTTGTTGAGTTATCAGTAAAGGTAACACTCTGACCCGCATTAATTGTTGTTGGAGTACCTGTAAATGCAACAACCGGTACAGGAGTAGGCCCAGTTGTAGGGAAATTGAAGGAAGCTATTTTAGTACGCCATTGCCAACCTCCGCTTGAATATTCATTGGTGTACCAGAAAGTTGCATCGTTTGTTGGGTCAACTGACATCATAGAATAATCGCCCCAGCGGTTAACTCCTGTTTGAGAGGCGGTACCGGCATGAATAACAGCTTCAGCAACATCAAGTATTCCAGTTCCGGAGTTTGCAGCAGTTTGTCCTGCAAATCTGACCGAAGGATAGGATGAAGAACTTGAACCAGAGTATCCTACAGCTATATCGCCAAATCCGTTCATTGCAACACTGCCCATCCAGCGATCAATACCATCATTAGGAGCATAAGTTCCCTGTTGATAAATAGTCCACGATCCACCAGTATTTTTTCTTAATTCATACCATCTTACACCGGCTTGTCCAGAACCATTGGCATTTACTGTATGGTTGGTTAGCATCACTTCATAGCCTGAAAATTTCCTGTATTGCAGCCGGTACATAAGTCGTGAAGCAAGCGGGTCAAGTGTTTGTGATGTACCAGGCTGGTTTATAGTTATCCCGCTGTAGGAGTATGATTGGGTTGTAAGTGTTTGGGTTAAGGATAAAGTGGATGATGAAGGGCTGCTCCAGTTAATGTTTGATTGCCATATCCTAAGTGAATTTGTGCCCAGATTAGCGAAGAAATTTCCGCCTGTTGAAGCTGCTGAACCATCGGCATCAGCTGGTAATAAGCTGCCATAAGCTGTACCAAGGTTAAACATAATCATTGATGCTGTACTGTTATTAGCCAGCATTTTAGTACGTTCGAACACAACAACTGCAGCTCCTGCAAAAGTTCCACTGTTTGGTTTAAATTGGTTAATTGTCATGTAATACCCATCATGCCAAACACCAAACTTAGGATAGTCGGGCATGTTGGCAAATTCATAAGCATACCTGTACCATATTCCATTAGGATCACCGTCATCAGATATCGCTATCAGCTCATAGAAAGGGCCTGCAGGATAGTTTGGCAATGAGAATTGGCTGGCTATCCACCTGTTAGCATATTCATCATAAAGAACAATGGGGTCGCCATCGTTTGTGCCTGTCCAGGGGCCTGTAAAGCCAGCCCATAATGTGCTGTTGTCATATGGTCCGTAGGTTGAAACGCCATTCTTGGTGAATATCTGGAAAGTGCAGTTCACCATTTGCATATAATGTGAAAGCCCCACGTCACCATGTGTATCAGGAGGAGCATAACCATTAAGGTTAGGCATTCCATTAAAATTTTTATCAATAGTTGCAGTAGCCCGATCGGGTGATGTATAATCCTGCAAAACAGGATCAGGACCTGTAAAGGTTGATGGTTTGTTAAATTCTTCGAGGAATCCTTCCTTATTTGGGATAACACCCTCTTTCCATGTTCTGTCGCGGTAAGCGGCTTCAACAGGCTTTACTTTGCTGAGATCAAAAACATCATGTGCAACAGGCTTTACTACGAGCACAGGCTTTATATCCTGAGCGAATAATGCGGTTGTACTAATAAGAAGCGTAAATAAGAACGCTGAAACGTAAACGTTTACTTTCATTTATTGGTGGTTTTTGGTGAATATCAAAATGCCATTACGAAACAATTAATAATCAATAAAGTTACTCAATTAAAGTACAGCATTCAATATTATGAAATAAAATATTGAGCCACATGACTGACTATCAGCATGCAAGCATATGAAAGCAATACGTAATTACGCTAAGGCTTGGTATCAGGGCTTAGTATGCTACAGCCTGAAAGCCATTTTTGACATGTAGAAAATACTCCGGGCTCTTTCAGAAGTATATGTGTTTCGCACAGTTTGATAGCCGTAAATGAGGAAATAATCCTTATGCCACGGAAGTATATAACTGTTTGATTCACGCTGTACCTTATCGTGTCTGCTAAGCGGATCAACTTTAGTGTATGCAACATTAGAAAGACTCTGGCCCCTGTCTATCATTTTGTATGCAATCCTGTCACCATCAACATAGCACAGCATCAAGCTTGTAGAATCAACAATGTATGGTGTTACCCTCTCCCGTAGGCTCTGAGTGAGTTTGTCAGTTAGCTCAAGGTCATTATTCCATTTAAGCTCACCATTATCATCAAAACCGGCTATGAAGGTTGTAAGATATCTGAAGCCTTCAAAAACTGAGTAAGTTGACGGGTAAGGCCTGCCATAGTAATCGTAAACCATGGTTGTAACGGTTCTGTACTCAGGATAATATGCTTCAGCCATGAAAATGTATTCACCATTATGCTTTAGTATTTCATGCGAAAGCAGGTTGTGATCAGAGGAATAATCGCTGGGCGCACGATCGCCCCTGCGTAATAATGATCTGCGTGGAGCTATTTCTGCAGGTCGCCGCAGGTAACGGTAAAACCTGTCGAACTCGGTGAAATCATAAGTATTTACAATTTCCTCACCCCGCTCATTAATAACTATAGAAAAGAATCCTGTAGAGGAAACTCCAACCATATCATACCCGTCAATATTACGGGTTCTGCTGCTGGTTCCGTATGATCCGATTATAATGTCAGATTGCTTGTCAATTTCATGCATATAGGCATTATTGATCATCAGATCCTCAAATTTGCTGAACATGTGCGAAAAATAGGGCTCTCCTCCCCTGTTGAATTTAACAAGGTAATAATTTCGTTTTTTAGCTGACTGGGTGGTTCTTAATATAACTGAAAAGCCGCCATTCATTTTATTGATACCCGCTGATTCAATGATGGTTTTACCAGATATTCCTGGTGATATTATATTTATGTATTGGTCTTTAAGGCTATATTTTAATATCATTGACCTGTCGTCACGAGTATTAATACCGGCAATGGCATATTCATTGGTCATATAGAAATGCGATATACCCGCTCTTCCCGGAACAGGATAATTCAGCTGGATGAGCGAGCTATCATTGAGATTAAAGTCAACGAGATAGAAATTAGTATCAGCCGACGCCTTTTTAGTATAGAAGAAAGCTAATAACCTGTTGTTGTTATAGAGCGCTTCCTCAAGGATGTAACCTTTAGGCAAACTGAAGTTGAAGCGCTGGAATTCCTTGAGTTTAACATCAAGCATTGAAGTTACCCATATCATCTGTCCGTCTTTGGCATTTTCGCTGCTTAAAAAAAGGATAGCGCAGCCATTATCATCAAGAGGGACTACCTTGTACACTTCAGTATTGTCCTTTACAGGCAACTCAAGCCGTACAGGTTTCTTTTGAGCTACTGAATTTAATGCCAGCATTATGAGCAGTGAAGCCAGGACTGGTAGAAAGGCACTTCGCGGTTTCATCATATAAACTTTAGTAATACAACAAATATAAGCCCTTTGTACTAATTATTTGGTTCATACAGATCAAGAAATAAGATGATACAAATAAAAAAGGTGGGGATTCCCCCACCTTTAGTAACAAATTTCGTGCTGAGTTTTATTACAGCTCTCTTATTTTACTTCTTCAAAGTCAACATCAGTAACTTCTGAATCAGGATTGTCATTGTTACCGCCATCCTGAGGAGGAGTATCACCCTGGTTAGGCTGTGCACCTTCCTGGCTTTGCGTTGCTTTATATATATCCTCACTTGCTGCCTGCCATGCTGTATTCAGTGTTGCTAAGGCAGTATCAAGTGCAGCTATGTCCTTATTCTTATGTGCCTCCTTTAAATCGGCCAAAGCTTTTTCAATAGGCGCTTTCTTGTCACCTGGTATCTTATCACCAAATTCCTTCAGCTGCTTATCAGTTTGGAAGATCATAGCATCAGCGCTATTGAGCTTGTCAATTTCTTCCTTGGCTTTCTTATCGGTTTCAGCATTAGCAGCAGCTTCATCTTTCATTTTCTTGATCTCAGCTTCTGATAATCCAGAAGATGCTTCAATCCTGATTTGCTGTGATTTGCCGGTACCTTTATCTTTCGCTGATACATGCAGTATGCCGTTTGCGTCAATATCAAATGTTACTTCAATTTGTGGAACGCCTCTTGGTGCAGGTGGTAAACCATCGAGATGGAAACGACCTATGCTCTTATTATCTCTCGCCATTGAACGCTCACCCTGTAGAATATGAATTTCAACAGTTGGTTGTGAATCACTCGCGGTTGAGAAGGTTTCTGATTTACGGGTTGGTATGGTTGTATTCGATTCGATCAAACGAGTCATAACGCCACCTAAAGTTTCAATACCCAAAGAAAGAGGTGTTACATCAAGTAGCAATACATCTTTCACTTCACCGGTAAGAACACCACCTTGTATGGCCGCACCAATTGCAACAACCTCATCAGGATTAACACCTTTTGAAGGAGTTCTTCCAAAAAATTCCTCAACTATTTTTTGAATGGCAGGTATACGTGTAGAACCACCAACAAGTATAACTTCATTTATATCATTAACTGTAAGTCCGGCATCTTTAAGCGCTTGTTTACAAGGTTCAATGGTTGCACGTATCAACTCATCATTAAGTTGTTCAAACTTTGAACGTGATAATGTGCGAACAAGATGCTTCGGAATACCGTCAACCGGCATAATGTATGGCAGGTTGATTTCAGTAGAGGTTGAACTTGACAGCTCAATCTTGGCTTTTTCAGCAGCTTCTTTTAAGCGTTGTAATGCCATTGGATCTTTGCGAAGATCAATTCCTTCATCATTCTTAAATTCTTCAGCCAGCCAGTCAATGATCTTATGGTCAAAGTCGTCACCACCTAAATGGGTATCGCCATTGGTTGATTTAACTTCAAAAACTCCTTCACCCAGTTCAAGGATAGAAATATCAAAAGTACCTCCACCAAGGTCAAAAACCGCAACTTTAATGTCATGACTCTTCTTATCAAGTCCATAAGCAAGAGCTGCAGCTGTAGGCTCGTTTATAATACGCTTAACGGTAAGTCCGGCAATTTCACCTGCTTCCTTAGTAGCTTGCCTTTGTGAATCACTAAAATAAGCAGGAACAGTGATAACTGCTTCAGTAACAGTTTGCCCTAAGTAGTCTTCAGCAGTTTTCTTCATTTTCTGAAGCACCATTGCTGAAATTTCCTGTGGTGTGTAGGTACGGTCATCAATTTTAACACGGGGTGTGTTATTGTCACCTTTAACTACTTTGTAAGGAACCCTGCCTGTTTCTTTGGTAACGCGGTCAAAGGTTTCGCCCATGAAACGCTTTATAGAATAGATGGTATGTTCAGGGTTAGTAATTGCCTGACGCTTTGCAGGATCACCTACTTTCCTTTCACCGTTACTTGTAAATGCAACTATAGAAGGAGTAGTGCGCTTTCCTTCGCTATTGGGAATTACCACCGGTTCATTCCCTTCCATTACTGCAACGCACGAGTTGGTCGTACCGAGGTCAATTCCTATAATTTTACCCATATCATGTAAGTATTTTAATTGTTGTTCAATGTTTGGATAGTCTCTTTTCAATGATTATGCCAATGGGTAGGAATAATAACAAATTTTCAAATCTTTAGATGGACAAACCACCTGAAGTGCTTGCAAATAAAGGGTTATAAGAAAAAAGACCGACTATGTAGCCGATCTTTCCAATATTTATGTTTACTGTCAGTAACTGACATTTCGTCATGCTTTTAATTTCCCAGCTTGTCAACAAACTTCAAACTGCTAATTTCTATAAGTCGGGCTTCGGTTTTAGCACCTATCTTAATAAAAGTTGATTTAGCAAACCTGCTTGAGAACAATCCCAAACCATTATTGATATTTGTGTATTCCGGTCTATCCTGTATTATACCAGATGAAGGACCGTTAACATCAAGATATGTGTTTAATGCATCGCCTGAGACTACTACAGTATATTCAGCCCTGTTGATTAGCCGGGCTACAATATCATCTTCTGAAATATCATTTTCATCAACTCCTTTACGTGGAATAAGACTTTGAGCAATACCGTATAATCCTTCAGGAACATAAAAAATGCTAAGCTCTTCTTTACCATCAAGAAAAGTAGCTTTAGCTGTTCCTAATTTCCAATCGAAATATCGGTCGATTGTATCATTATTTGGTGCAATAACCTCTGCAAACCAAATGCGAATAAATACATCATAACGTCTGCCATCTTTTGCTGTTTTCCATTTAACCGGCTGTGCACTAGGGCTTATAAAGTCAATAGTGGGTTGACCAAAACGAGGAGTAATAATGTCAAAATTCTTTACCAGGTTCGTACTTGATGTTACTTCCTTGTTGGTATTTTTATTTCGCACTAATAAATCATAAGTGTATTCTTTGTTATCTACATCTACAGGAACAAGGAAATTTGAGCGGTATACAACCTGCTCAGGATTGTAAAAAATGCCATCCTCTTTATCTGTAATAATTGTGCTTTCAAAAGGAAAAACCCTTACTACTGAGCCTTGCAGTTTTTCAGTAATAGTTACTTCAATATTATTTAAATAACTTGATGAGTCAGGAATTTGAGCATATTCAAGCGAATTTCCATCGCCAAGAAAAGCCTTGTTTATTTTTAAATAATGCACTGAATCACTTTTGCTGAGGAGGCCATAAACAATGGTAATATCTTTATAATCAGCCGAAACGTCAACATCAGTTTCGCAAGCGGTAAAAAAAACTGTAGATACAAAGAGTAGCAATGAAGCAAAAATCAGTGTGGACCTTTTCATTCTGAAAAATACTTTTGAGTTTTATGACATAATGTTGTCAAGACTACAAAAGTACATTTTATTTCAACAAGGCCTCACATTCATGCCTGTTTATATGCTGTTACAAGAATATTTGATTATTCAATTAACGTTATGAAAGCCCATTGGTGGAGGAACCGGAGTTTCAGGTTGATAAGGAGTAGCAGGTACTTCGGGTCGTTCAACACCGGGTATAGGTGTTGTTGGATTTGGTAGTTCCGGAACCGGACTTGCAGGATCAGGTGCTTCAGGATGTGGTGTAACAGGATGTGGCCTGTCGGGGACAGGAGTGGTTGGGTTAATTGTATCCGGATCAACCGGTTCAGGTGTTTGGGTATTTAGTATTCCAGCATGGTTTTCCATAACAAATAGATTGATTTATAAGAATATAACAAAAAAGTATGCTTAATGTAAGAGTTTAAGGCAGATAAATAAATGGTGAAACCGAACCACACTTTAACTGTTTAATCACAGAAAATGGCCAGCAGTTTTTGTCGATGCATCGCGAGTAATCAAATAAATGCAGCTAAAGCCATTCTTTTATTAGTTTTGCAACGAATTACTCAATCATCAAAAAGCCTAATTTAAACCTTGATCATGGAAGCAAAAGTTTCAAAGTTTGCAGGTGTCTCTAAAGTAACCACGCATGTGTTGCAAGAGATGAAAAACAATAATGAGAAGATCGCTATGCTTACAGCATATGATTTTTCTATGGGCCGATTACTTGATCAGGCAGGTATTGATGTGATACTTGTTGGCGACTCAGCTTCCAATGTTATGGCAGGCCATTCATCAACATTGCCTATTACGCTGAATGAGATGATTTACCATGGTACATCAGTAATAAGGGCTGTTAAGAGGGCACTTATGATTGTTGATCTCCCATTTGGAACTTACCAGGGTAATTTGAAAGAGGCGCTCACTTCAGCAATAAGAATCATGAAGGAATCAGGGGCCGATGCAGTAAAGATTGAAGGTGGAAGGGAAATCCTGGAATCTGTTCAGCGTATACTCTCAGCAGGTATACCTATTATGGGACACCTTGGCTTGACACCACAGTCTATTCATAAATTTGGAACATACGTAGTAAGGGCAACCGAAGAAGCTGAAGCAAATAAACTTGTTGATGATGCTCATTTACTTGAGGACGTTGGATGCTTCAGTATAGTGCTTGAGAAAATTCCTGCAAAGCTGGGAACCAAAGTAGCTTCTGAGCTCAAAATACCAATTATTGGCATTGGTGCTGGTCCCGGAGTTGACGGACAGGTTTTGGTGTTACATGATATGCTGGGCATTACCCAGGAGTTTTCACCACGTTTCCTCCGTAGGTATAACGACCTCAGCAGTCAGATTCAGAACTCAGTGAAATCATATATCAATGATGTGAAGCAGGTTGATTTCCCTAATGAAAAGGAGCAATACTAGATCATTGTTTTTGGAGTTTTTAATCGAAGTACAGTGTAATCCCGAGTATTCATAAGTTAGCATTTAATAGAAGCAAGTATATTTAACAGTCAGCATTTAATAGAAGCACGTATTATATGGAAAAATCCCGGATCTTATATGAGGACAATCACCTGTTGATTATTAATAAGAAACCGGGAGAAATTGTACAGGGTGACAAAACGGGGGATGTTCCGCTACTTGATATCATAAAGCTGTATATCAAAGAAAAATACAACAAGCCCGGCGATGTGTTCCTCGGATTAGTGCATAGAATAGACCGACCAGTAAGTGGTGCTGTTATTTTTGCTAAGACTTCAAAGGCTCTTTCACGCATGACCCAGATGGTAAAGGACCGGGAATTCCAGAAAACTTATCTTGCTATTACTGATCAGAAACCTGAATTTGAAGAACAAGTGCTTATTCACCACCTTCGAAAAAACGAGGCAGCCAATAAATCACATGTAGTAAAAGCCGGAACACCGGAAAGCAAATCAGCTGAGCTAACCTACAAACATATAGCTTCAGGCAAAACTCTCCACCTACTTGAAATAGATCTCCATACAGGTCGCCATCACCAGATACGGGCGCAGCTTGCTGCTGTTGGCCTTACCATAAGAGGTGATGTAAAATATGGTGCACGCCGCGCCAACAAGGACGGTTCAATATGTTTACATGCCTACAAGCTTCGGTTCGCCCATCCTGTTGGTGGTAAGATACTGGAAATTACGGCACCTATGCCTGATACTCCGGAGTGGAATGCTTTTAGCAAATAATCACTTTCTTCTTTTAGGATGTTATTAATACTTTTGAGTATACTTCGCATTATATCTCTATAGTCAGATGTGTCGCAGTTGAACTTTCTTACATTTGTTGAATGGTAAGGTTTACTTTCATAATTGCACTTTTACTCTTAAACATCCTGCACTGCTCGGGTCAGTATTATGATATTGGGCAGGACAGGTGGAGCATTAACTGGAGGCAGGCTCGCACTGAAAACTTCAGAGTTATATTCCCTGATTACTATGATAAGAACGCCATACAAACTGCTGTTATGCTTGAGCAATGGCGTATACCTGCATCACGATCGTTAAGAGTAATTCCTCCTTATACGCCTGTAGTACTTCACACCGGTAATGTATACTCAAATGCATTTACCATTTGGGCTCCCCGGCGCCTTGAGTTCCTTACCATACCACCTCAGGATATTTACGGACAATCATGGCTGGAACAACTGGTGCTTCACGAGTACCGCCATATTGCACAAATATCAAAAGTTAATCAGGGTTTCACCAAAACGCTCAGTTATATATTTGGTCAACAGGCGGCACCGGCAATTATAGGGCTTTTTGTACCACCCTGGTTTATGGAAGGTGATGCCGTTGCTGTTGAAACAGGCCTTACCCATACAGGAAGAGGTAGAGTGGCTGATTTTGCGATGCCACTGAAAGCACAACTAAAAGAGAAAGGTGCCTATCATTATACCAAGGCAACACTTGGTTCTTATAAAGATTTCACGCCTAATCACTATATACTGGGCTATCATATTGTAGCTACTGCAAGGAGTGAATATGGTATAGATATATGGAATTCAGCACTTAACAGAACAGGTAGGAAACCATATACACTAAACCCTTTCAGCAAAGGAATCAAACTTATTGCCGGTACAAACAAAAAAGGACTGTATAATAAGTCAATGATGCATCTCGACAGTCTGTGGGATGAGCCACAAGTAATAAGGAATTTTAATCCCTTAACAATAACCGAGCAATCTGTTTACACCAATTACACCCATCCTTTCAAATTTATGGGTGGCATTATTGCATTAAAGCAGTCCTTAAAAGACATACACAGGTTTGTATTTATTGACAGCATTGGCAATGAAGAACTAATTTATACTCCCGGATTTCTCTTTAATGACGAAGTAGCGTTTAATGGGAAATGGATAAGTTGGACTGAACGCCGACCTCATGTTAGGTGGGATTTACAAGCTTATTCAACTTTAGTGTTGCTTGATCCTGCTTCGGATGAAGTGATTAAAATAAAAACGCGTAGCAGACTTTTTGCACCGACGGTATCACCTGATAATAGCAGCATTGTAACATCGGAAGTCACAGAAGCAGGTACTAATTACCTTACTTTCCTAAATCTTTCCGGAAACATCACCCTGCAAGTACCTTCCATAAATAACATGTTTATTAGTTCACCTTCATGGTCACCTGATAATAATGAAGTGGTATGCATACTTACGGGAGATAATGGAAAGCAGCTTGCTATATATAGTATAGCTGATTCGACTATTAAAACTATCACACCGGTAATAAGTGATGAGATAGCTGATCCGCAACATTTAGGTGACAGAATAATTTTCAACATGGATGTTGAGGAAAAAAATGAAATTTGTTCTTTTATACCTGGTATAAAAGAAATAATGGTACTCACAAACTCCATGTTTGGAACAAAGCATCCGTATATTGGAAAGTCAAACGGCAATATCCTGTTGCTGTCATACTATACTTCTGATGGATACCGTATTGTTGAGATGCAGTCAGCCCAGCAAACGCAAAGAAGCATCACATGGAATAACAATAATAGGTGGCCTCTGGCTACAGCATTAGGCATTCAGGAAAATGCACTTGCTGAAACAACCTTACCAGATGAGTCAATGACTATCACTGACTATTCAAAGACTGGCAACCTCTTTAACTTCCATAGCTGGGCTCCGGTTTATGTGAAAGTTGATGATCAGGAAGTTAGTCCGGGAGTATCAATAATGAGTCAGAATCTTTTAAGTACGCTCTTTCTCACAGCAGGTTATGATTATAATTTGGAAGAAGAAGCAGGGAAATGGAGAGCTGAATTGAGCTGGAGAGGTTGGTTTCCTGAAATCAACACGGCATTCTCTTACGGTGGTCGCTCCAGTTCAGGCATATTGAATGATACAGTATATAATAACGAATGGAATGAAGCTTCATGGGATTTAAGCATTGGCCAATGGCTCAGTACTTATAGTGGACAGTACAGCTATGGGGCATACTTTGAAGTGCGACATCAACTGATCAATAGGATTCGCATTAATACTACCCATCATGCTTTTGGTGATGGCATTATTGGTGCTTTTGATTATCGGGCCTATGGTTATATACTTAGCAAGCAGGCTTACCGCGATTTAGCGCCCCCTTTAGGTTTAACAGTTAACATACACTATAAGAATTCGCCATACGGTGACTATCAGCCCGGTGATCTTTCATCCGTGCAAACAAGGATATACTTGCCCGGATTGATTAAAAACCATTCATTCCAGCTGTTTGCTGCCTTGCAACAGCTAAACCCAACGGAAGAAGGATACAGGTTTTCAGCTGATATTGGTTTGCCTGCAGGTTACAACCAGCGAATTCCAAATAAAATGCTTCGCCTGAGGCCTTCATACTCACTTCCAATTGCTTATCCTGATTTTAATGTTGGTACAGCATTTTATCTGAAAAGGATAAGAGGTACTGCTTTTTATGATCATGCATTTGACTTAAACACCAACAATAAGGCATGGTCATCAATTGGTGCAGACCTGTTAGCCGATTTTCATCTTCTCTCATTACCAGCACCACTTAGTGCAGGGTTTAGATCTGCATATTTAACAGAAACCGGCAATATGCATTTTTCACTAATTTTTTCATTTGATTTGTCAGAGTATTAAGGCAGGATTCCTTAAGCCATACTCTTCAAAGAAGGCACCTACCTCTTTTAACGAGCTTTTAAGAGAAGGCCTTTAACACGTTAACAATTTAGGTTATTCTCTAATACCCGAAATACTTGCAATCAGTTTGGGTAGGGACAATACGCATTACCGTTACATTTTTTAGTGCCGGTTGACTGTAGCGGTAATCCTCACGCTTTGTATACTGCTGCATAACTTTACTGAGAGCAAGCACTTTATCTTCCAGGTCTTCAAGAAATTCAACCTTACCGCGCATCATAACACTCTTGTACTTCATCCCATAGCTACAAGCCACAAGCTCACTTTGGTGGTACATTTGATGGGCTGTACTCATAACTATGCAAACATTGGGGTTGTTGCGAAGTATGTTTAATTTGTGACCTACCGGACCGGAATGCAGATAAAGAATACCATCAGCATACCCGAAATTAAAAGGTAATGTATAGGGCATTCCATGTTCATCAACCATGCCTACAAAACACACCTCACAGGCCTTAATAATTTCTTCAGTCAGACTCTTATCTGTAATAACCCTTGCTTTCATTGGTAATTATAATTTAGACTGCGAATATAGTGAAGATGCTCTTACATAAAAGTTGGCCATCTTACTCATTTAACCTTCCAAATAGAGAGTTTACTATAGAAAGTACAATGCTGAACAATAAAGCATACCAGAAATTATCAACCATGAAGCCCGAAATAATTGAGGAAGCCAACATGATGATTATGGCATTGATTACAAGCAGAAAGAGACCCAGAGTGATAATTGTGATGGGTATAGTTAGAATAACCAGAATAGGTTTTACTATAACATTCAAAAGCGATAGAACAATTGCGACCAGCAGAGCAGTAATAAAAGAATCAACTGCCACACCAGGCAGCAGATAAGCTGACAATAATACAGCAAGGGTTGAAATTAAAAGCCGGATAAGGAAGTTCATATTTTTTGGTTTTAAAATTCATTTATGCCGGATATCTCTTTCTGATAATCCACTCAAACAGAAGGAACACAAGCCAACCAAGCAGAGCCCCTACTATTGCTCCCCCAATAACATCACCAGGATAATGTACACCAAGATAGATGCGACTGTAAGATACTATGGCCGCCCATAAAAGTAAAAGGGGAAATGCCCATTTATATTTGACTTTGAGCAAAGAGCCTCCAAATACAGCCACTCCAAACGTATTGGTAGCATGGGACGATACAAAACCATACGAACCTCCGCAGTGATCTCTAACAATGCGTACCATGCCTTCAAGTGATGGTTCATGACAGGGCCTTAGCCTCAAAAAGACATCTTTGAAGAAAATTACTGATATTTGATCAGTGAGTGTTACAAGTAATATAATGAGTGGAAGTATGTACCAGAACTTGTTACGGTATGTAAGCCACATCAGGATGAGCAGAACTGCATATAGGGGCGCCCAGGTCAGCCTCTGGCTCAACCACCACATAACGTCATCAAAAAAAGGACTGTGAATATTGTTCAGGAACAGGAATAATTGCCTGTCAGTATTTGCAAGAAAATCAATTATCTGCTCGATGATCAATGCCGAAAAAGATGTAAGGTTAATACGATTCTGACAAAGCCTTCATAATCATATCCTTGAGTTGAACAAGGTTAAGCTTTGTATGCGAAGATATGAAAACAGTTGGCACATCCGGCATTTTCCTCTTTTTCAGTTTCTTCATCATATCGTCATCAACAAGATCGCACTTTGTTATTGCCAACAGTCGTTGCTTATCGACTAATTCAGGGTTGAACTGCTTGAGTTCATTGAGTAAAATATCATACTCCTTAATGATGCTCTTAGTAATGGCCGGAACCATGAAAAGCAGCACTGAATTACGCTCAATATGCCTGAGGAATCTTAATCCCAATCCTTTTCCTTCCGATGCACCTTCAATAATTCCAGGTATATCGGCCATAATAAACGACCGATCATCGCGGTAAGCAACAATTCCCAGATTAGGGCGTAATGTTGTGAAAGGGTAATCAGCTATTTCAGGCCGTGCAGCTGACAGAGTAGCTAACAATGTTGATTTTCCTGCATTAGGGAAACCAACAAGTCCAACATCAGCCAATATCTTAAGCTCAAGCACCTTCCATGTCTCAATGCCGGGTTCACCGGGCTGTGCAAAGCGAGGAGTCTGATGTGTTGCTGTTTTAAAATGATCGTTACCTAAACCACCTCTTCCACCGGGGACAATAATAACTGTTTCACCATCGCCGGTAACTTCAGCTTCCTGTTCCATAGTTTCTGCATCGCGCACAATGGTACCCAATGGTACTTCAATGATCACATCTTTGCCATAGGCACCGGTACTTGTGCTTTTGCTGCCCCCCACTCCATCACCTGCTTTTATGTGCTTGGTATACTTTAAGTGGAGGAGTGTCCACAGCTGTGCATTGCCTTTAAGAATAATATGGCCTCCCCTTCCGCCATCACCTCCATCAGGGCCGCCACGTGCATTACCGCGGGTGCGCAGCAAGTGTGTTGAGCCTGCGCCCCCTTTACCTGAGCGTAGATTGAGTTTAACGTAATCGACAAAATTGGATGAAGCCATTACTGCTTTGTTAATGTTTATTTTTACTAATTATAAAGATATCCTGAAGCTAAAAACTCATATTCCTGATTTTCTCTGCTTTAATCAGTCTACCTGTGTATTCTAACTTTAATCACCCTATCTGAGTATTCTCATAGCTTTTTCTACTCTTTCACTCAAGCGGTTAAATACAGTTTCCTGATCCCCTGTAGCATCCACGGAAGCAAATTTATGTTGCTTATCGTAGAAACTTCCAACAGCAACAGTTTTCTGATGAAATTCTTCAAGTCGGTGAATGATAAGGTCTGTATTCATATCGTATGACCGGGCATTGGGTGTTTTAGCCCTACTACTTAAACGCTTAACTGATTCAAGTGTTGAAGCATTCAATTCAATACAGTATGATACTGTTGAATTCAATCGGCGCAATAGTCCATCTAATATATATGCCTGTATAACAGTACGTGGGAATCCTTTGAAAATGAATCCCCTTACGCTGTTATGTTGCTGTATTTCACGTTCTATTAATTGTATAACCAGTTCATCAGAAACAAGGTCACCTTTATCCATTACTTCCTTGGCTTTGATACCAATTTCAGTATTAGCTTTCACTTCACGGCGCAACAATGATCCTGTGGAGATATAATACAAGTGGTATTTTTCAGCAAGCAATCTTCCCTGAGTTCCTTTTCCTGATCCGGGTGCCCCTGTAAGAACAAGGTTAAACCATACATTTTGCAGGGTACGGTCAACTGATTCAGTAAGCCTTTTAAACACTTCGGGAATTGGTCCAACACCATTGATAGGAATATATTTCTCCCTTAACTGGTAGAATTCAATTACCGGCTTCGTTTTATTCTCATACTCCTCAAGCCTGTATTCAATTACTTCGGCAGTATCATCACTTCTTCCCGATGACTTTCCACGTTCAAGCAAGCGGGTTATTAATTCCTCACGAGGCACCACCAAACTGAGCATACAGGCCAGGGAAGTATTAAGCTTAAGCAGCAATCCTTCAAGTATGTATGCCTGAACAAGTGTTCGCGGGAAACCATCAAACAAAATGCCGTTATTGGCAGTGGTCATAATGCGTTTCTCAATCAATTCAACTATCATTTCATCAGAAACCAGTTGTCCTCTGTTGATAATATCACCGGCTTCCTTGCCAATTTCAGTACCTTCGGCAATTTCCTGCCTTAGAAGATCACCGGTTGAAATATATGTAAGCTTGTACTTTTCAATCAGTAGAGCTGACTGAGTACCTTTACCGGCACCCGGAGGTCCGAATAATGCAATGTTGAGCATATTGTGTTGAGGTTAATCAGTAATTGGTAAAATTAATCCACTATTTTATAAATATCAGGAAGGTTTCGTGCGAAACCATCATAATCAAGGCCATAGCCGATGATAAAATCATTGGGTATTTCAATTCCAACATAGTCAATAGCATAATCGCCCTGAAATGCATCAGGCTTATACAAAAGCGTTGCTATGCGCACTTTGCCTGCCTCATATGCGCGCAGGCTATTGAGAAGTACATTTAATGTGTTTCCGGTGTCAATTATATCTTCAAGAACTATAACCGACCGGCCCTTAATGCTTTCGTTGAGGCCGATTAATTCCCTCACCTGATTGGTACTTTGGGTTCCGGAATAAGATGCCAGCTTTACAAATGAAACATTACATTCAACGGTCACTCTTTTGAGAAGATCGGCTGCAAACATAAAGGCACCATTCAACACAACCAGAAAGAGGGGTAATTCCTCACTTGTATCTTTGTTGATTGAATCAGCCAGCTTTTGTATCGCGGCGTCTATAGTATCCGCTTTAATGAATACTTTGAAGACTTTATCGTTAACCTTAATGGTACTCTCCATTTTATTTCTTTAGAATCTACAAAGTTATCAAATTTAGTCTCAAATAAAAGTATAGAACTGCCGACTAAAAACAAGTCTGTCAACAAACATGTTTACAGATTGTTTATGTTTGCAGAATTAAAACATCCTATAGATATGACACCAAAAGTAAGCATTATTATGGGCAGCACATCTGATCTGCCTGTTATGAAAGAAGCCGCAGAAATACTCAATGAGTTCCATATTCCCTTTGAGATCAATGCATTATCAGCACACCGCACACCCGATGAGGTAGAGAAATTCAGCAAGGGTGCTTATGATAAAGGTATTAGGGTAATAATAGCAGGCGCCGGAATGGCTGCTCACCTCGCAGGAGTTATATCCTCTATGACTCCACTTCCTGTAATTGGAGTACCCATCAAAGCTTCATTAGACGGACTCGACGCACTACTTGCCATGGTTCAAATGCCTCCGGGAATTCCTGTTGCAACAGTTGCTATTAATGGTGCCAGAAATGCAGGAATCCTTGCAGTACAGATACTGGCAGTGGACAATAAGGAACTCTATGAGAAACTACTTGCATTCAAACAAGATCTGAAGAAGAAAATCGTAAAGGCAAATGAAGAGCTTAATTTGGTAAAGTACGAATTTAGAGTTACGAAATAGATCCTTTCGTGGGACATGTGGGACATGTGGGACAGTTCAAAAGTCAATTCATAGTCCCGGAAGTCCCACATTTACTTTCTTCACTTTTTCCTAAGAATCATTAAACCATCCCTTATAGGCAATAAAAGGTTCTCAACCCGTGGGTCCTCTTTTACCATTTGGTTAAAAGCAGTTATTCCTTTGGTTTCTTTGTCATTGTGGGCTGATTCACCAAAAACCCTACCGTACCAAAGTACGTTATCAGCAATGATAAAGCCCCCCTTTCTAACGTTATTAAAGCATAGTTCATAATAGTTGATGTAGTTTTCTTTGTCGGCGTCAATGAAAACAAGATCAAGCGGTGCGTCAAGTGTTGGAATAATGATTTTCGGGATAAGTTCAAGTGCATTGCCCTGATGTGCTATGATATTATCGGAGAAGCCGGCACGAGTAATGAATTCGTCAACAATGTCAGCTACTTCCGGATTGTTATCTACCGTGTGTAGAATCCCATCCTCTGCCATGCCCCTGGCCATATAGATGGATGAATACCCGGTGTAAGTGCCAATTTCAAGAACTGTTTTGGCGCCGATCATCTGACAAAACATCTGAAGCAATCGTCCTTGCAACATACCTGACAACATGGAGGAGGTAGTGAACGAAAGATGAGTCCGCCTGACTAATTCACTCAGCAGCTCATCATCAGGCATTGAATGATCAATGGCATATTGCTCATATTGCCTGTTGGTTGTTTGGTATTGCTGTTTTTCAAATAATTCGTCCATAAAAGGGATTATAAGTTAGTTATAAAGGGATTAAAAGAAGTGATCAGGTTTAGTTCAAATACTTAAGCTGTAAAAACTGAAGAGCACGTTAAATTGAATTAAAGACTATGCCTTTTTATTCAGATAGACAAGACTACTCATTCTTTCGGGGCTAAGTATTTCATTGGCAGTTTCCATAAGGTCAGTAGCAGTAACTGACAGTATTTTTGCTATTAACATGGGTGCAGTATCAACAGTGTTATAAACCAGGACACTTTTAGCCATTGAAAGCGCATCATTAAGATTTGATTCAAAGGAAATGGCAAGCTGACCGGCAAATTGCTGCTTAGCTACATGTAATTGCATAGTACCAAGGCTTTTATCACGGAATTTGTTTAATTCCCTATTTACCAACATTAGAGCTTTATCAAGAGATCCGTTGTCGATACCGAGGTAGATCATAAAAGAACCTGTATCAGCATAAGGGGTATAAGCCGATTCAATGTTATAGGATATGCCGCTTTTTTCACGTAATGCCATGCTTAACCTGGAATTCATAGCAGGACCGCCAAGCATATTTGTGAGTAGTGCCAATGTAGTGCGCCTTGTGTCGACATAACTGAATGCAGGTGCCCCCATGATACAATGAGTTTGAAATCCACCTTTTTTAACGATCAGCTCTTTTTTTTGATAGTCATTGAATGGTTGACGTTCAACCTGACGTGGATTTGAAGGGATTACTCCGAAATAAGTCTCGGCCAGTTTGATTAGTCTGTTAAAGCTAATGTTGCCCACAGAACTGATAACCATTTGGTCAGTATTGTAATGCTTTGCTATAAAAGATACTACCTTGTGCCGTGTGATCTTTCTTACTGTTGAAGGGGTGGCAAGTATTGGTCGCCCAAGCGGATGGCCTTTAAAAAGCATTTCTTCAAACTCGTCAAATATTAATTCAGCAGGTGAGTCTTTGTATCCGTTGATCTCATCAATTACTACATCTTTTTCCTTTTCAATTTCCTTCTCAGGGAAAGTTGAATTTGTTAATATATCGGAAAAGAGGTCGAAGGCGCGAGGGTAGTACTTACCTGTAAAGGAAGCATGAATACAGGTTTCTTCCTTTGTGGTGTATGCATTAAGATCGGCACCTATATTCTCAAGATAGCCTAATACATGATGGAGCTTTCTCTTGTTGGTACCTTTGAAGATCATGTGCTCAATGAAATGTGCAAGCCCGGCTTCATTAGGTTCCTCATCCCGTGTACCGGTGTTTACCATAATAGCAAGATGTCCAACCAACGTATCAGTTTGACGATGTACTATTCTAATGCCATTTGGTAAAGTATGGAACTGGTATTGCATGAGCAGTTTTTGAGGTTGCAAAAGTACACAAAATTGTTACTTGCATCCTGTGTGATCATCTGCTTGTACGTCATTCCTTGCTAAACATCTGCTCACATCCTTGCTAAAACTACATTACTGTGCCAGTGGGAACTTCTTTACAAAGGATATCCAATACAGAGGTAGATGTCCGCGTAATTCACCTGCTTCAGTGTAGCTTTCCAGCATAGGACAGATTCCTATTACTTTTTTAGTAACCAGACCAGTTTCTTCGTTAAGATACCATTCCTCAAGAAAACGCACTTTAGAGATATCTGATAGCTCAATGTTATACTCAACCAGCGAATCATATTCTTCATAGGGCGGGTCTTCTCTGGTCATTGTCATTAGTTGCTTACGCTTACTCTTATCAGCAATTTCTTTTTCACTAAGTTCTTTCATCGTCATTACATCATACACTTTATTCTTACCCGATTGGGAAGCGGAAATAATAGACTTGACAAGTATTTCACGCTTGTTATTTTCCAGATTCTGCACCCACCATTCAAGGTCAGTTTCGGGTGAAATAATATTTACATCATACTGAATCCGCTCGGTCAGCACTTCGCCTCTTTTTCTGTTGCAGGCTAAGAAAACTAAAATAATGATACTCAGTAATAAAGGGATAGATAGTCTTTTCATAAGAATTAAATTTATTGACAACCCAAAGGTACAAAATTATTATTGCAACTATTACCTTTGCTAAAGAATGCAATATAGTCAGGACCTCAATGCAAAAACGCAATAAACTTATACCCCCTGGCCCCCGCGCATTGCGTGAGAAGGGGAAATTTCAAAAGAAGAGTTCCGAGATTGTTTCCGGCAGCCATAATCACAAAATGAAAGAGCCTAAGGGCTTTGCTGGCCGGCTTATGCTAAATAGGCACATCGTAATGCTTGTGTTATTAATTCTTGTAGTTACATTTCTTGTATTCAGCAGAAGTCTTGGTAACGATATATTAACCGGATGGGATGATGGATCTTATGTTACACATTCTGATGTTGCAAACTTTGGGCAGGGAAGCGGAGCATCCATTTTCAGTAATTTCCATCTGGGCATGTATCAACCGATAGCAGTGTTGAGTTTTGCCTATAATAAAATGATTGGGGGCAGTTCGCCGGCATCATATATTCTTGTGAATATATTGTTGCATCTGCTGAATACATGGCTTGTATTCAAACTCATGCTAAAATGGCTAAACCGGTTTGAGCCGGCTTATATTGTTGCTTTATTGTTTGCGCTCCACCCGATGCATGTAGAAGGAGTTGTTTGGATTTCAACCCGCAGTTCACTACTCTACTCAGCATTCTTTCTGGCAGGGCTCATTCAATATGATAAGTACCTTGAAACGGCGAAACGAAAACACTACTTTCTTACCATTATGTGGGCTATCCTGGCTCTTTTCAGCAAGTCAATGGCAGCTACCCTCCCATTGGCCCTCTTGCTGGTTGATTATTTAAGAAATCGGTCATTTAAGATGAGTGTTCTGATAGAGAAAATACCTTTTTTTATCCTTTCAGTTATATTTGGAATAATTGCCATTAAAGCATCTACCTCATTTGGTCACATCACCGGACTTGAAAAAGATTTTGGAATATTTGAGCGGATTGTTCTTGTTCTCTATGGGGTGTCATTTTATTTGATTAAGCTGGTGCTTCCGGTGAATTTGTCAGCTATTTACGCCTTCCCTGAAAAGGTTGACGGATTATTCCCCATATGGGTTTATGGCTCCTTGATAGCATTAGTGGTTGCCGCCTGGGTTATTTGGAAAAATAAGGAGAACCGCAGGATATTTATTTTTGGAGGATTGTTTTTCCTTGCGACCATAGGTATGGTATTACCACTATTTTGGTCAAGGATTTTTATCACTGCCGATAGGTATACTTACATACCTTACCTTGGACTATTCATAATAGTCGCAATAGCGCTAACCCGTTTATGGGATGGACGGAACAACTTAAAGGTTTCAACAAGAAATACTGTGTACACAGCAGTAATCCTATCTTTACTTTTATTAGTTTCAGCAACCTGGAACAGGATTAAGTATTGGAAAGATGTGCCAACTCTTCTAAATCAGGTAATTGACAATCAACGCTCCCATGCTGATATGGCGCATGGGTATTTCTATCTGGGCAATTATTATGATGCCCTTGGTAATGATGAAGAAGCAGTTAAAAACTACTCTCTTTCTATCAGCAGAAATGATGATTACCTGTTAGCTTATAATAACAGAGGTATAATAAGAGGCAAACAAATGAACATGAATGCTGCGATTGCTGATTTTACAAAAGCAATTACAGTGAATCCTGATTATGCAGAATCATACTATAACAGAGGTATTGCTCACTTCCAACAGCAGAATCAGGTTCAAGCCTGTGCAGATTGGACTAAAGCATTACAACTTGGCTTTAAAGAAGCCGATAAAGTGCTAAGTCAATATTGCCGATAAAGCACCTGTATATCTACCTATGATACTGCTGCAAAGGATACCTTTAAAGTTTTCCTATAATACTGCAGCAAATCCTACCTGTAATAAGCAGTGATGAAGTTCAGGATATTTGTTTCTACGCGCTTCATGACATCAGATATATCAGCACGTTCAAACTTACTTCCAATGATGCTTTCGTAAAGTTCAATGTAGCGCTCAGAAGTTGCAGTTACAAAATCATCAGGCATTTCAGGAACTGTTTGACCTTCCTTACCCTGGAAGTTGTTAGCAATAAGCCATTCCCTTACAAATTCCTTTGATAGCTGACGTTGCGCCTCTCCCTTGTCCTGACGCTCTTTGTATCCCTCAAGATAAAAGTACCTGGATGAGTCGGGGGTATGGATCTCATCAATCAGATAAATATCTTCACCATCTTTTCCAAACTCATACTTGGTATCAACCAGTATAAGTCCCATGCTTTCAGCTATTTCAGTACCACGTTGGAATATTTTGCGGGTATAATCTTCGAGTTTGATGTAATCCTGCTCATCCACTAATCCCGACTGTATAATCTCCTCGCGTGAAATATCCTCATCATGACCAACCATAGCTTTGGTGGTTGGTGTAATTAAAGGTTGAGGGAATTTATCGTTTTCTTTCATCCCTTCAGGCATTGGCACACCACAGATTGTTCTTTTGCCGCTCTTGTATTCACGCCATGCATGCCCTGAAAGATATCCCCTGATAACCATTTCAACTTTAAACGGCTCACACAAACGACCAACAGTAACCATAGGATCAGGTGTCGCTATTTTCCAGTTTGGCACAATATCACTGGTTTGGTCAAGAAAGTTTGAGGCTATCTGGTTGAGTACCTGACCCTTGTATGGAATTCCTTTAGGGAGAACGACATCAAATGCTGATATCCTGTCGGTCGTCACCATTATCAGCAATTCATCCTTGATGTGATAGACATCGCGAACTTTACCAACATAGAGATGTGTCTGGCCTGGCAGACTAAAGTTTGTTTTTGTTACAGCGTTCATTGTATGATTGTTGAAATTTGTATGATTGTTGAAATTAATAATCTTAAGATACCTGTGTTATTACGCGTTAAATTACTGCAGCCATAGAAAACTATATGCTCCCATTGTGTAAGGGAAAGTCATTGGTTCACCGGTTAGCATATTTATTAAATCCTTGCCGTTAAGAAATTCATTTGTTTGAATAGTAACCTCATTTTCCGACAAATTATTGATCACAATAACACTACTACCGTTAAAATTCCTACGGTATGCCAATAATTTGCCACTTCCATTATCGGTTGGCATTACCCAGTTTAGATCACCTCTTCCAAAAGCCGGATTCTGTGACCTGATTTTAAGTTGATGTTTGATAGAACTATTAACCCTTGATGTGAGCGATTCAGGATTGCTTAATTCCTGCTTAATATGACTCCAGTCAAGGAATCCCCTGACAAGATACCTTGAATCATGCTTTCCGGTTTTTTCTTTATAAGTTTCAAAGAATGGCTCATCGTTCAATCGTGCGAACTCATCACCATAATATATAATAGGAGTTCCCGGCAGGGTCAACATTATACTATATGCCATTGATATCTTTCTGGCATCCCGATCAAGCAGTTCAGCCAGTCGTGCTGAAATGCCCTCTCCTACCCTGAAATCCCAAAGAGGCTTCTGGCAATAGTGGCCATGAATAATAGCCCTGTCATCAGGAGTTACCATTTCGAGGGTTAGTTCATCGTGCAATCTGAGAAAGATGAACCACTGGTTATATGGTGCAATTGCTGGCGTGTTTTCCGGTTTCAGAATATCTTCAACCGGCATTGAATTCTGTGTTGCCAGAGACTTGAAGATCATAGGCATCAATGGGAAATGATATCCTGCATGGCATTCATCATTATCGCCAAAATACTTCACTACTTCTTTAGGAGGCTGACAAGCTTCTGCGAGCAGTAAAGTATTAGGCCTTACAGAATCAAGAACAGCCCTGAATATTTTAAGTATTGTGTGTGTTTGTGGCAGATTCTCGCAATCAGTGCCGTCTTCTTTCCATAAGTATGGAATAGCATCAGCCCTAAAACCATCAAGACCTTGTTGAAGCCAGAATAATAATATCTTACAAACTTCTATCAGCACATCAGGGTTTCGATAGTTCAGATCAGGTTGGAATTCAAAAAAACGGTGGAAGAAATAATAATCTCCATCCTGTTCCCAGTTGCTGGGCACCATTCCTTTGAAGAGCAGGCGTGTTTCCTTGTACTTATTTGTATCCTTATTCCAGATATAATAATCGCGGTAAGGATTATCAGGACCTTTGCGTGATTCAACAAACCATGGGTGCGCTTCACTGGTATGGTTCATGGCAATATCAAAGATTACTCTTATACCATATTCATGGGCTTTTTCAAGAAACTTCCTGAATTCAGCCTGCTTTATTTCAGGAGATGTATCTGCAGGCAATCCAAGGAGTTCAGCACGGATATTTCTGTAATCTTTGATATCAAACCCTGCGTCTCTCATAGGAGAATCAAGTATAGGCAGCAGCCATAGACATGTGATACCAAGGTCACGCAAATGGCCAAGCTTTTCAATTAGTCCGTCAAATGTTTGGTTGAACATGTCAACATATAATGAATACACCACTGCATCTTTATACCAACCTTCAGGCTGGGGCTGAAGTTTAAACCGATTTGTTGCTTCCTCAACTGTTTCAAGCAGCTTATGTAATTTGCTGTTTTCACTTGAAGGGTAAAGGTTATTCCATTCGTAAATTATCTTCTCTTTAAGTGCCTTCTCCATAAATGTTTGTAATTATTTTACTTAGTTTAGCTGCTTTTGCAAATTTAATTCTAAAAATGATGTCATGATAAGATGAATGTTTTTTATCTTCGTATTTGACACGCTCCTGCGGATATTTGTTTAGTATTCTTTAATTCACTTTGCAACGGGAAATAAAGGCTTGAAGATGATAGTACAAAGGATTCTGTTAATTATACTTCTAACATTTTCATTAAACCTTGCAGGTCAGAACTTTATTTTTGATCTGCCTGAGGGACGGAACTCATTAAGTGCCAATTTTGAGAATTTTGATAATTTGGTGGTCATTAAATTTATGCTGGAAGATTCTATACCGGTAAAACTCATATTAGATAGCGGTATTGAAGGAATCATTTTGACTGATCCTGCACTCGTTAACTATTACGAATCATCATGTATTCATAATTTCAAACTTACTGCACCCGGAACATCCACCTCTCTTGAAGCTTGCTATACATCAATGGTTAAATTGCGGTATAAATCTCTTCAGTCAATATCTTCAAATTTAATATTATTGAAAGAGGATCAGTTTTCACTGGATGCCTTTATTGGCACAAAAGTGCACGGACTGATTGGGCTTGATAAGTTTAGAAGTCTTGTTGTTACAATAAATTACGACCACAATACATTACGTTTCACAAGACCGGAGCATTACAAATTACCAAAACGAGCTGATGTAATTCCTATTAATATTCTTCGGGGACGGCCATATATGACTGCAAGGGTGGAACTTGACACCAAGGAAATACGTGACCTGTGGCTTATGATTGACTCTGGTGCTAATCATCCCCTCTTATTAGAAACTGACTCAACAGATAGTTACCAACCGGTAAAATCATTAGAAACAACAATTGGCCGTGGACTTGGGGGTATAATATCAGGAGCTTTTGTAAGGTCGGGCTGGCTATTATTAGGTAATTCACGTCTTGATAATATTATAACTTCCATATCTTCAGAATATATAGGAGGAACCCCAGCAACAAGGAACTTCAGGCATGGAACAATTGGTTCAGCAGCGTTATCAAGATTCAGAGTATCGTTTGATTACACAAACAATAGACTAATCCTCACAAGAGGCCGGAAATTCAGGGAGCCATTTGAATATAATATGAGTGGAATCACATTTGAGAGTCTTTCAGCAGGATTTAACATTTTTAAAGTTAGTGAAGTAATTCATGATTCACCCGCTCAACATGCCGGAGTACATCCCGGTGATTTGCTGATGAGCGTAAACGAGAAAGCAGCTTTCTCACTTAATTTAGGTGAATTGAACGCCATTGTTAGTAGCCGCCCAGGGTCACCGGTTACAATAGTCATCAGCCGCGACGGGAGATTAATGACTTTTAAGTTCAAGCTTAAGAGATTGATTTAAAACTTCTATGTTCAAGCCTAAAAGGTAGATTTAACTCTTCTAAGTTCGAGCTTAAAAGATTGATTTAACCTAATTCTGGGCAAAACAAATTTAGGAGTACGGCTTTTTTAGTAAATTTGAGCACCTTAATTGCAAAGTTGTAAAAGTTTGAAGCCTTTTACACTTTAAGGAGCTTTTTAATACTGACAAATAAGCAGTTACCATGACATCTAAACTTCATAAGGCTGTCTTAAGGACAGCAGTTGCGCTCTTTATCCTAATGCTTCATACTTCCCTGCTCGCAGCTACCGCTGACTTAAAGGTTGAACCCCCATTCTGGTGGGCTGGAATGCAAAATCCTAATCTTCAATTATTGGTGTATGGCACTGACATTTCTTCTTCGGAAGTTGACATTGATTACAAGGGAATTAAGTTAGAACGTGTGCAAAAAGTTGAAAATACAAATTACCTGTTCATTGACCTGGTAATTGACAAGGACATCAAACCCGGAAAGTTTAAAATCAAACTATCAAACGAAGGAAAAACCACGCACACTTATGAATATGAGTTGTTAAAACGCGATGATTCATCTATTACAAGAAAAGGTTTTGATCCTTCGGATGTCATCTACCTTCTCATGCCTGATCGCTTTGCTAATGGCGACATCAGTAACGACAGTCATCCGGCGATGATTGAAAAAGCTGACAGAAGTAACCCAAGTGGCCGTCATGGTGGTGATATTGCAGGAATTACCAATAACCTTAACTATCTTCAGGATATGGGTATAACAGGCATGTGGATTAATCCATTACTTGAAAATAACAATGAAGCATATACTTATCATGGGTATGCCATTACTGACTTTTATAAGGTTGACCCAAGATTTGGGAGTAATGTGGACTATGTGAATCTCGTTTCATTAGCCCATAGTAAAGGCATCAAGGTTATTATGGATATGATATTCAACCACTGTGGTATCAATCATTGGTTTATTAAGGATCTGCCTATGAAAGGCTGGATACATGAGTTCCCGGAATTTACGAGGTCAAACTTCCGTGCTGAATCACTTACCGATCCTTATGCATCAGAATATGATAAAAACCTGATGCTTCAGGGATGGTTTGACAAGAATATGCCTGATCTTGATCAGCGAAACCCTCTAGTAAGTAATTATCTTATTCAGAATAGTATTTGGTGGATAGAATATTCTGGAATAGATGGAATCAGAATGGACACTCAGCCTTATCCTTACAAGGAAATAATGGCTGAATGGGCAAAACGAGTATTTGAAGAATATCCTGAATTCAATATTGTTGGAGAAGCATGGATGCAGAGGGAAAGTATGACTTCATTTTACCAAAAGGATTCACAGTTTGGTGATGGGTATAATTCAAACATACCCAGTGTCACTGATTTCCCGATGTATAATGCAATAACAAGAGCATTTACAGAACCTGAAGGATGGACTGATGGGATGGCACGAATCTATTATGTCCTTGCCCAGGATTTCCTTTATGCTAACCCTAATTACAACCTGATATTTGCTGACAATCATGACCTTAACAGGTTCTTCACTTCAGTAAATAAGGATGTTGATGCATTTAAACTTGCAATGGCATTTTTGCTAACCACACGGGGTATTCCAATGATCTATTACGGTACTGAATATTTAATGGAAGGCGAAGAACACAAAGGTCATGGCGATATCAGGAAGGATTTTCCCGGAGGATGGTTATCTGACAGTGTCAACCTTTTTACTAGTGAAGGCCGCTCTGCACAGCAGGAAGAAGCATTCCGGTTTCTGCAAACTATACTCAAATGGAGATCAACCAGTGAAGCAGTTACTAAGGGATCACTCAAACATTATATCCCCCAGGATGGTGTGTATGTATACTTCAGGGAATGGAAAGATAAAAGGGTGATGGTAATGCTCAACAATAGCAAAGGATCTCAGGCAATTGAAACCAGCCGTTTTACTGAAGGTCTTAAAGGAGCAAGGCATGGCAAGAATATAATAACCGGCAACCCTTTTACCTTTAGAAACACCATACTACTTGAACCCCGGCAAGCACTAATCATTGAGCTTGAAAACCGAAAATAATAATCAGCAGCTTTTAAAGAAAGATACAGCTAACCAAGAAAAGAATGATTCAACTAACCTTGAAAAAAGGATGTTTCAATTAACCATTAAAAGGATGGTGCAATTAACCAATATGCAGCCGATATCTGGTTGTTAATTAATATGACAGTTGTAGCGAGCAAAATCAGCAAGAAAAAATACAAGCTATCGTATAGGAAGGTTCTCTATACTGGAATTTTCATTCTCTTTATAATACTGGTAACTCCATGGGCGTTTAATTCATTGAAACTATTTGCCAGTTATGGGTTCTCTTTAACACATGCCGCACAACACAACAATTACCTGAATTTTGGAATTGCAATTCCAAGGGGATATAATATCCATGGTATTGACATTTCACATCACCAGAAGATCATTAATTGGGATGAGGTTGCTGCTATAGACGCTAAAGATGTCAAAATCAAGTTTGCATTTATAAAGGCTACAGAAGGAATCACGCGTCAAGACCGTCATTACACAAAGAATTGGGAAAGAAGTAAAGAAGCAGGCCTTATAAGGGGCGCATATCACTTTTATTATCCTTCACGCGATGCAAAAAAACAGGCAGAAAATTTCATTAAGGAAGTAAAACTTGCACCGGGCGATCTGCCTCCTGTACTTGATATTGAAGTATCAAAAGGAAAGTCAAAAGCAGAAATTGTAAAAGGTTGCAAAGAATGGTGTGATATGATAGAAAGCCATTACAAAGTCAAACCTATCATTTATACCAATCCTTCATTCTACGATAAATACCTGAAAGATGACTTTGAGGATTACCCTTTATGGGTAGCGCATTATTACAAGGACAAACCAAGAATGGATCACCGCGACTGGTTATTTTGGCAACACAGTGATTGCGCATCTATTAATGGTATCGATAAACCTGTTGACCTGAATGTTTTCAAAGGCGATATTGATGATTTAATGAAGCTTTGCATCAAATAAAGGAGTTGATTCAGTATTCTTGCTCTTCGTGTAAAGGCCAGTTTACTTTCTATATTTCTCAAGTGCAGTCTTTAATTGGCCTAAAGCTTTCTCTAATATTGATTTTGGGCAAGCAAGATTTGTTCTCATATATGAACTTCCACCTTTGCCAAATTGTATACCCGGATTGAGTCCTAAACCTGCTTCTTTAATGAAAAAGTTGTTTAATGCCTTATCATCCATATCAAGCATAGAGCAGTCGAGCCATGCCATATACGTAGCCTCAGGTCTGATCATTTTAATTTCAGGAATATCGCTTTTCAGGGTTTGATCAAGTATGTTGATATTACCATCTATGTATTGGATTAATTGTTCTAACCACTTATCGCCTTGGTTGTATGCTGCTATTGTAGCTAAAGTACCGAACACATTGCCCATATCAATATGCAAGTTTTGCACTACATTATTAAATGTCTTTCGAAGTTTGTTGTCAGATATTATAACTGATGCCGTTGATAATGCAGCAAGGTTAAAGGTTTTGCTTGCTGATGTCATGGTGATGGTTTTCTTTGCAATTGCATTACTAAGAGAGGCCAGTACTGTATGCTTGTATCCAACATTTACAAGGTCAGCATGAATCTCATCTGACACCATAAGTACATCATACTTGAGGCAGATATCAGCCAAATGTTCCAGTTCATCCTCTCTCCATGCATTTCCTCCGGGATTATGCGGATTGCTTATAATTATCATTGCAGCACCCTTCATGCAAAGTTTCTCAAGTCCCTTGTAGTCCATTTGGTATCTGTCAGTCACCATCTGTAGTTGATTGTAGCTTAATACACGATTATTGCTACTTACAGCACTAAAAAAGGGAAAGTAAACCGGTGGTTGTACAATTATGCGGTCTCCAGGTTTTGTAAAAGCCAAAACAGCGAGATTTAGCGCAGGCACAATACCAGGAGAAAAACAAATCCATTCAGACTTTATAATCCAGTTATGGTGACGCTGTAACCAGTTAACAATGGCATTATAGTATTCAGGTGGTCGGAATGAATATCCGAGAACATGATGCTCAGCCCGTTCTTTTATAGAATCAAGAATAAACGGCGGCGTTTTAAAATCCATATCAGCTACCCACATGGGTATAACCTCCTCGGTTCCAAAAAACATCTTGCGCAGATCGTATTTAACACTTGCAGTGTTGCTGCGTTCTATAACTTCATCAAAATTGTATATTCTCACGAATCTTTATTTATAATCGGGCTTATATATAACACCAGTGCCTTTTTTACCGTCAATCTCTACTCTTACTACCGATGCAAATCTAATATGCCTGATATGTTCATCTTCATATAGAGGCGTTTGGGAAGAAATGAAGTCCAAGTCATAATAACCATCATTAATATGTGGGTTTATTGTAAAGTATCCCACATTAAATGAAGTTAAATTCTGAAAGAAATGAGTTCCCTGACTTGGATCTACTCTATAATTTTCCAGACTTGACTCAACAATCACTCTTGCTGCAGATATTTGTGGCCACCTAACAGGTATACCTAACCATGAATCGGATGAGCCCCATCGGCCAGGTCCTACAAGAATATAATTTTTTTTCTCTTCAATAAATCGATCATTTAATGCTTCAAGCCTACCAGCGATTTCCAAACTTTTAGCGGCATTCCATGATTCGGGTTTAATGTATATAAAGTCAGATATATCTTTTATTATTCCATTGCCTAATGCCATATTAGTGACGATTATTGCTGCCTCCTTGTTGACATCTTCAACTCGAAGGTTTACAGTTCTGTCATTACTAACAATAGGCCTGATCTGCAGAAGGGAAAAAATCTTCTGACCTTTAGGTATATCCAGATTTACTGCAAATTCAATCTCCACTGGTTTACCCATTTCCTTTTCACCTAATTCCAGGACTTTTGCAAGTATCTCAGCCAATGGAAAGGTTCCATGATTTAGCAACTGCGAAAAAGTAATAATTCGTCTTCCAGGATAGAGTGTACCGTCAACAATAGTGTAACTATCATAATCTAAGGTTGAAGCAACCAATTTCAATGTACCATCACCTTCAGCCTCTGAAATTTGCATTTTCATTAGATTAATCGTTTCATCAATATCAGGATGAAAATGATCAGGATCAAGATCCAGTGCATAAAAACTCTTTTGTGTTTCGGCAAGAGCAAGATCAGGACTTGAAAGCTGAAGGACCTTCTTTGGGTACTTTGGTGAAAAGCGGAGGCCATTACCACCATCTACTATGTACTTTCCTAATCCAAATGCAATGTTTGCAATACCATCCTCTGGTTTCTCAGGTGAAATTGGGTAAAAATTAATTGATCGTGCAACTCCCGAAATACAGGGATAAAATCTATTAGCATATTGCTTACCCGTAACTTCCTGAAGAACAATGCCCATCTTTTCCTCGTCAATAATATTATGCGTTGCCGACATATAAGCTTTACTATCCTTGAAGAAAGCTGATGCATATACACTTTTTATGGCTTCCGATAGTTTCTCAATCATCATTCTATCATTGTACTTTATATTTGGAATCATATAAGTTGAGTAAATTCCAGCAAAAGGCTGATAATATGAATCTTCCAGTAGACTTGATGATCTGATGGCTATTGGGTTATTTACACATGATATAAATGTATAGAGATCTTCATGAATCCTGAAAGGAAGTCTGGCGTGAACAAAATGAGTTAAAATATCTTTATCTGTCCTATCCGATAGCGCAATTTCATGAAGGTTATTGTCTTCCATAAATTCATCAAAGATGTCAGTACCAAGCACAACCGTGCGGGGAATAGAGATAGAAACATTTTCAAACATCTCAAATAATCTATTCCGCTTGATAAGTGAATCAAGAAATGCTAATCCTCTGGCTTTCCCACCTATTGATCCTTGTCCAATACGTGCAAAAGATAAATATTCATCATAGCGTTGTCTGTCAAATTCAGCTATTACACCTTTTGCCTTATTAATTCTAAATGCTGTTATGGAATCAAATATGTATCGTTTTGCCTCATCCATATCTTGAAATTCAGTCACAGAAACCTCTCTAAACATTTCAGCAATTGGGAAGAGCGCTCTGGCATTAAACCACTTAGAAAAATGATTTCGTTGCATATGATATAAGAGTGATTCATCTGGTATCTCAAATATCTTCTTCTGTAACGACTTTAAGTCGGAGGCACGAGTAATCTCCCGATTTGTAGTTGGATTCCTGAAAACAAAATCACCAAAGGCAAAATATTCATTAATAAAGTTTCGCAACTCAATTGACAGTGTCTTCGACATTTTATTGATAAAGCCTACATTAAGTTCTTCAGCGATTGTCTGGTTGCGAGAATCAGATGATTGAAGCAAGATAGGCATGAACTCATCCTGCGATTTTACCAACTTGACGAATTCAATTCCAGCAGCTTTATCATTCACTCCATTTCGTTTGAAATTAACATCAGAAATTATACCCAACAAGTTATTTTTATATTTTTCAAATAATTTTACTGCATCTTCGTAATTTGTTGCAAGAACAATTTTAGGTCTTCCCCTCATGCGCAACATTTTCTGATGCTCATTTAAGCCTTCAGTGTTAAAGCCTTTCGATTGGCGGTATATTATCTTGTATATATTGGGCAAATAGCTCGAGTAAAATCTTATACTGTCCTCGATTAAAATAATTGCCTGTACTCCATGTGACAAATCAGATACAATGTTCATCTTATCCTCAATCAGCTTAATGATTGCAAGAAGTATATCTGCATTTCCAAGCCAGCTGAAAACATAGTCAATTGCACTTAGGTCTTTCTCCCGTAATTTTATGCTTATTTCTCTAGAGAAGGGGGTTAAGATTACAAATGGAATTTTAGGATATTTTGCTTTAATTCTTGAGGCCAATTCAAAACTGTCTGATTTCTCAATAGTCAACATTGAAATAACCAATTCAATACTTTTGTCATTCAATGCTTCAAATGCCTCTTCTTCAGAATTAACTTTGATGAATTGAGGTGGATACCGAAGATTTAGCGAAACGTATTCCATAAAGATAGTTTCATCTATCCTTCCATCTTCCTCAAGCATGAAAGCATCATAATTACTTGATATTAACAATACATGGTAGATCCTCCTTTTCATTAATAAGTTGAAGGAAGTATCAATGAAATAATACTTTTTAGGGTCCAATGCATTCTGCTTGTGCATACTAATTTTCTTTCTTGAATAATTCTTTTGTTTGTGTATGGTCGACTTCTCAGTTTCCAGTGTTGGTATGTTATGGTCGACTTCTCAATTTCCAGTGTGGTATGTTACTAAAGAAATTCTTTTTTTGCCATCCATTTTTACTGTAAGTGGCTTTTCGAAGTGAGCAATCATAAAATAATTAGTTTTTTCAAGATTAATTTGACTACTTAGTACGTCATATCGAATAAAGCTGCCAGAAATTTCAGGCTGAACGCTAAAGTAACCAACATTCATTGAAGTAACATTATGGAAAAAGTGAGAACCTGATGATGCATCTAATGGGAATCCTTCAAGACTGGTTTCCACGATGACGCGGGCATTGGAAATTTGCGGCCAAGTAACAGGAATGCCTATCCACTTATCGCGTGTACCCCACCTGCCAGGACCAATTAAGATATATTTCCTTTTATCATTGATCATTCTACTATTTATCTTATCAATTTCTTGTGCCATCTCTTCTGTTTTTGCTTTGTCAAAAGTATCTGGGTTTACAAAAACAACATCATAGATATCATCAATAATTCCATTTCCCATCTCTTTATCAGAATAAAGAAGTATCTCATCTTCTTTAATTTTGGTCATATCAATATTATAATCTGTTGAATTACCGATCAAGGGTTTTATCTGTAACAGATAAAATGTAGCTTTATTATCCTGATCTTTGGTAAGGTCAACAGCAAATTCGATCTCAACCGGAGACCCAAGAGCTTCCTTAACGACATCCAACACAACTTCTATTGTTTTTGCAAGAGGAATATAATTGTATTTCAGGATATCTGCAAAATTAATAACGCGTGGACCCGGTTGGTTAAGTCCAGGACTTATCCTGTTATTTTCTATAGAATAGACCGATGCAAGATGCTTAAGAGTACCGTGCATTTCAGCTTCATCGATATCCATTTTTCTCAACCCGGCTTCTTCGCCTTCAAGCAGGTTAACTTCATGTTTATTTAAATCAACTGCATAAAAATTTAGCTGTGATGATTTGTACTGATCCTTGGGAGTATTAATTTCAAGGTTTGGGTATAAAGGAGAAAAACGATATGCCTTTTCACCTTCAACAACATAACGACCAAGGCCAAGTGCTATTACTGAGAAACCTTCTTCAGGTTTCATATGGCCAAAGGGATAATAATTATAACTCTGTGCAACTCCACTAATATGAGGGTAGTAAACATCACCATATTGATTACCAACCACTTCTTGTATGACAACTGCCATTTTTTCCTGTTCTATCTTATAATTTACAGCCTCTATATAACTGCGCGCAGTTTTAGAATAAACAGATGCAAAAACAAGTTTTATAGCATCCATCAGTTGTGTGAGCCTAACTTCTTTATCAGGATGGTTATTCGGAATAAGGTATGTTTCAAATATTCCTGCAAATGGTTGATTTAATGAATCCTCGAATAGCCCCGATGACCGTATAGCCAGGGGCCTGCTGATTTTACTGATTATCAGTCGAAGCTTCTTTATGAGTGTTGAGGTAAGCGTACTTTCTATGAATCGCTTCTTAAGAGCATCATAGTCCGGTTCATTGAGAATTATATCCCACAATTTATTATGAGCTATAAAATATTCAAACTCCTCTATTCCAATAATTGAGGTTTTAGGTGTACGAATTTTTATGTTAGGAATGTGGCTTGAAAAATCATAATTATAGATCAGTGTACTTACAAATGCCAGGCCTCTTCCCTTTCCTCCAAGAGCTCCATCAGAAAGAGATAGAATGTTTCTTTCATCTGTAATTGATTGTTTTTCGAAAGGAACTACCCTGCCAATATTCTGCTCATTTCTGAAATGTTGAATAACATTGATCATATATTCCCTAAGACTTTCGGGGTTTTTAAAATCTGAGACTTTCGCAGGACTAAGAATTTTTGCAACCTGTATTTCACCCCTTGCCATCAACCATAATGAAAAATGATCCTTTCTGGCATGATACAAAAGAGATTCATCTGGTATTGTTGCCAAAAAAGTTTGAAACTCTTTAAGGTTTCTTGCAACAGCAATTTGTTGTCCTTCCTTATTGCGATAGATGAAATTTCCAAATCCAAGATAATGAGTAATAAAGTTATGTAGATCCTGCAGGAGTGAATCAGAATTTTTATTTATAAATGCTGTCTGAAGCTCATAAGAATAATTAACATTTTCTAAATCTGATGATTGAAGCACTATAGGCAAATCCTTCTTCTCTTTGAGCATTTGCTTTACAAGTTTAATTCCTGCTATAGGATTCAGCTTACCGTCTTTTTTAAATTTAACATCAGTTATCAAACATAAGAAGTAATCTTTATACTTGCTAAATACATGCATTGCTTCTTCATAAGTTGAAGCAAGCATGATCTTGGGCCGCGCTTTTAAAAGTAGTATTCTATAAAGTTCATCTGTAGTAACATCTTCAATAATGTGCTTAGTTTGCTCAAGCACAATTTTATAGAGTATAGGGAGATACAGAGAATAATACTTTGGAGAGTCCTCAACAAGTAAAATTACCCGGGTCATACCAATCTTAGTATCATTCTCAACATTTATCTTATCTTCCAAATAATTGATTATTGCAAAGAAAATTTTTGAATCACCGTTCCATATAAAGATTCGATCTATCCATGTAAGCTTTTCTGGTGCGTGCTCAAATTCAGCAATATCGGTATTGCTGTTAAGGAGTAAAAAGACTGGAATATAAGAATAGAGCTCTTTTATTTTTTTACTCAATTCTACAGGGTGCTGCTTATCCACACCCATCATGATTATAACAAGGTCATAATGCTTTTTTTCTAATTGTTCGTAAACCTCATTTTCAGCAGAAACACCAGTTATACGAGGCATTGAACTCAAACTAAGCTGGTAGTACTCACCAAGAACATGCTCTGAAAAACGTCCTTCTTTCTCAATGATATACGCATCGTAAAGAGTAGCAACAAGGAGAATTTCTTTAACTTTTACAGGCATCAAATCATGATAAATATCCCGATTATAATTATTCCTGTTCATAAATGTTTGCAGAAGTTGACGACTATATTTTACATTCTCGTCTTGCTTCCCTTTTTGAGTTGACTCAGTGGACGGATCCATCTTAATAAAAGCTCTCCCCTTAATACTATTTATGTAACCGGAGATAAGATTAGCTATATTGATAATCAAATGCCTCTCTTGTTCAAGAAAAGGGCCTTCATAATTAGATGGAAATGCCTTTAAATAAAAAACTTCTATGCAACCACTTTGATTGTCAATAGTTTCGAATGGTTGCTTTTGTGACCATTGTGTTTCCCTAAAGTCTGCACTCCTGCATTCAATACCAGCATATCTAATTCGGCAAACACAAAATTCAGGATACTGATAAGCTTTCGGTATAATCAAACAAATCTGGTGTAATGCTTCTTCAATAGGTTTGCCCACCCTGAGGATAGCAGTTGTTTGATTTATTGCAGAAAGTTCTTTGAGTCTTTCATTACTGAAAAATTTCTCTTCCTTTCCTTTTATTCCATTAAGATAACCTTCAATTAAACTCGCCAGGTTAATAATAAGGTTTCGCTCCTCTTTCAGGAATGGCCCCTCATCCATATCTGAAAATTTGCGAAGATAACAAACCGTTATAATGCCCTGTATACTATCAATTGATTCAAACCTTTGCTCAAGCTTCCATTCGGTTTCAACAAAACCCCTGGATGTAAAAACTAAATCATCATATGTAATCCTCGCGACAGTTGCCTCGGGATATTGCCAACCATCAGGAATTACGGAACAAATCTCCTGAAGAGTTTCTTCGACAGGCCGTTCCTTTTTTAGAATTGCTGTAGTTTCATTAATAGTTTTAAGTTCTTTAATACGTTCCCTTGTTTCATTAAGAATTTTATGCACATCAGTATTGTGCATGGAAGTATCATCTCTGTTATCAGAAGACTGCATATTATTATTCAGTTATGATTTACACTACTGTTAGTAAAGTTACACAATATGTGATCCGGTAGGCATGATTCAATAACTATTTTAGAGTAAATATTTTCCAGGTTTATATTATTGCAGGAAATTTTTGATTAATATTGCCTTGGTTAATTTTAATTCAGTACCCACTAAATAATTCATTAATCTATGACACAAATTGCAGGAGTAATGCCGACAAACTCTTATCAACAGGCAGTTGATGAATTTATGGCAAGAATAATTGCTAAAAATTCAGGTGAAATTGAATTTCATCAGGCAGTTAGGGAAGTAGCTGAGACACTCATCCCTTTTATTGAAGAAAACCCGAAATACAAAACAGCCAAAATTTTAGAAAGGATGGCAGAACCAGAAAGGGTAATCCTGTTCCGTGTGCCATGGCTGGACGATAAGGGAGAAGTCCAGATTAATAAAGGGTATAGAATTGAGATGAATAGTGCTATCGGTCCTTACAAAGGTGGTTTGCGTTTTCATCCCACTGTTAATTTAGGAATTCTAAAGTTCCTTGCATTTGAGCAAGTATTAAAAAATAGCTTGACTACACTCCCTATGGGTGGTGGAAAAGGCGGTAGTGACTTTGATCCCAAAGGGAAGTCAGATAATGAAGTTATGCGATTCTGCCAGAGTTTTATGACAGAATTATCACGTCATATTGGACCTGATACAGATGTTCCTGCTGGAGATATTGGTGTTGGTGGTCGTGAGATAGGCTTTATGTTTGGTCAGTATAAAAGAATTCGAAATGAATTTACCGGCGTACTCACTGGGAAAGGACTTGACTGGGGTGGTAGCCTTATTCGTCCGGAAGCAACAGGCTACGGTCAGGTATACTTTGCTAATGAAATGCTTAAGACTCGGGGATTAGATTTCAAAGGCAAGATTTGCACTGTTTCTGGTTCTGGAAATGTTGCACAGTATGCAACACAGAAAGTAACTCAACTTGGAGGAAAAGTTGTTACTATGTCCGATTCAGAGGGTTATATCTATGACCCAAATGGAATAGATGATGAGAAACTTGCATATGTTATGCATCTTAAGAATATAAAAAGAGGGCGAATCAGAGAATATTGCGATAAATATGCTGATGCTAAATTCTTTTTCGAAAAACGCCCATGGGAAGTTAAGTGTGATATCGCACTTCCTAGTGCAACTCAAAATGAGATTGATGGTAATGATGCATTGACTTTGGTTAGTAACGGTTGTTTCCTAGTTTCAGAAGGAGCAAATATGCCTTCAACTCCTGATGCAATTGAAATTTATCTCAAAGCTAAAATTCTATACGGTCCAGGGAAAGCAGCCAATGCCGGTGGTGTTGCAACATCTGGTCTTGAAATGACCCAGAACTCTATGCGTATGTCATGGTCTCGTGAAGAAGTTGATGAAAAGCTTCATAACATCATGATTAACATTCATAAAAATTGCGTAAAATATGGCACTGAATCCGACGGATTTATCAACTATGTGAAGGGTGCGAATATTGGTGGCTTTGTTAAAGTTGCTGAAGCAATGCTTGCTCAAGGATTAGTATAGTAATCAGTGTATTTAAATTATTTTAGAAATCGCACATGTTAATTGCATGTGCGATTTCTTATTCAGCACAAGCATCACGAAGTCTGTTTATTTCATCCTGTTTGGCAGTATCTCCCGCAGTTGCATATAAATAGGAAAGCATTTCAAACAGCTTTTCAATTATAACAGTGGGCTTCAGAGGAATAAAATAGTTTTCCTGGGAAGGGAATTTCAACTTCTTTAATAAAGTTACCAACTCCTCTTTAGTAAAAATACCCCCTTTATTTTCAGGGTTTACACAAAACTTCACCCTTGACCCTGCACTTACTTCCGGTTCAATCCACGCTAAAAAATAACGCTCACCAGGAAGTAGCAAACCAAACAATGGTATACCAAGGCTTTGTGCCAGAATAGTGTAAAGGATTCCAATAGAAATCGAATACCCGATTTTAGTGTCAAGTAAATTATTCAGGAAAAGATATTTCGCGTCAGCTTCCTGCTTCTCCGGCAAGATAAATTTATAGTGATCATAGATAATATGGTTCAAAACTTTAACCTTTTCCAACGCAGTCAGGTTTTCATTCAACTCTATCCAAATATCTCGCCGCAAGTGTAATATTTGCTCTCTTAGTTTCTCAACATTGAGGCTAGGGAACTGATAACGAGTGAAAAGAATATAACCTTCAAGCAAGTCGGAGTCTTTAAAATGCGCCCACTTAACTATATCAAAGTGAAGCTGATTATACTGAATATTATGAATGATATCTTCAATTCTCTGTTGTACTCCTGAGTCAAACGTATTTTCCCATGCATTTTCAAGCAAAGGCACGGCAGGAGGGCCTATATTAAAGATTTGCTCTCTTACTTTGGCAAATGAGACATAATCGGGCTCATCAATCAAACTGATCAATGCCTGTAATTCAACTTCATTTCCCATAATGTGTTCCATGTTCTAGTATTCTTATATAAAATCAACAATCCAAAGAAAGGAATTCTCATTTAATGTTCATTTTCTTTATTTTTTATTCTGCACTCATGCTTTTAATACTACTCAATCTGTCAAGCACACTGATTATAAGTTTTTCCATACTTGGGTGGTAGCTAGCGCTGTGCGTTTTATCAACTCTATTGGCAACTATATTAGTCAGAGTAAGTGTATTATGACCCATCATTAATCCTAAACCATAAAGCGCCGATGTTTCCATTTCAAAATTTGTAATTTTAAGGTTATGATAACTAAAGGACTGCAGCATTCCATTAAGATCGGGAAGAAATGTACTTAGCCGCAATTTTCTTCCCTGAGGAGCATAAAAACCAGGAGCCGTAGCAGTTATTCCATGTGTAAATCCTTCACCAATTGCCTTTAGAAGGTTATTATTCGCTTCAACAAAATATGGCTTAGGAAGTACTGAAGGCCATGACAGTTGGCTAATAAATTGTTCAGTCATATCATGGTTCATTACTCTGTCGAGATTCCTGTAATAGTATAGCATTCCATCCAAGCCAATTCCATGAGTTGACACAATCGTAGTATCAGGTGCTATACCGGGCTGCAGAGCACCTGAGGTACCTACCCTTACGATATTGAGAGCCGTGTGCATGCTTTTTATTTCTCTCTTCTCAAGATCAATATTAAACAATGCGTCAAGTTCATTCAGCACTATGTCAATGTTATCAGTTCCCATGCCGGTTGATATAACTGAAACTGGCAGATTGTTATACACACCAGTATGGGTAATCATTTCGCGATTGTTCTTCTTAACCCGAATGCTGTCAAAATGATCTGAAACCATACCCACTCTGCCTGGATCACCAACAAGAATGATATTAGGTGCTACCTCTTCAGGCAAAAGGTTCAAATGGTAGATACTACCATCGTTATTTAACAATAATTCAGAACTCTCAAGTGTCGCCATTTGATTTAGATATTTGTTATAAGATGCATAATATTTACTTTTGCCTTCAAACTGCAAATATAACCTTAATCAACATCTTATGAGCAATATCCTGGTACCTTACGACTTTAACAGGCAATCAGAACTAGCCATGGAGCAGGCTGTTAATCTGGCCCGCATTACAAAAAGCAAGATAATTTTACTTTATGTCAATGAGTTCCCGGGCTTTCTTACCTCACTCTTCTCCGATCGGCAAGATGAGGAAATGCTTGAAAAGATCAACGACCATTTAGATTCATTAGCAGCGAGGTATGGAATGAGAACCGGAGTAGATATAGAAGCTTCTATGCAATCAGGAAGAATCTATACAACTATTAATAAGGTGGCTGAAGAAACTGAATCCACTTTTATTGTTATGGGTACCAGAAGTTCTGATTCCAATGACCCTGAAAGAAAGCGTATGCTCGGTGCGAATACTTCAAGAGTAATCCGCTCAGCAAGTTCTCCTGTAATTACTATTAGTGGATCAACTCACTATGAGGGTTGTCGCTCCATTCTTCTACCTTTGGATCTAACCAAGGAAACGAAACAAAAAGTTGGTTGGGCAATTGACATTGCTAAAATATACGGCGCAAAGATCAGGGCGGTTTCAGCACTTTGGTCACTTAATGACAAAGAGATTATTGCAAAGCTCAACGTACAAATGAATCAGGTAAAAAGGTTCATTGAAGAAACAGGTATTGAATGTGAAGCTGAAATAATTGAGAGCCCTAAAGGAGAAAAAACTCACGTGCCCGCTATTCTTGATTATGCCCGTTCAAAAGGTGATGTTGACCTTATAGTAATAATGACCCAACAGGAATTTTCAATAGTTGAGTTTTTTGTTGGATCACATGCCCAGGAATTTATCAGAAGTTCAGAGATACCTGTTGTGTCAATTGTTCCAAAGGAGCTTGGCTTTGTTTCAATATTTTCATAAGACCTCTCTAAAATCAAACTTCCTGACCATGAAGGCTGAAATCATCACAATTGGCGATGAGTTGCTGATAGGGCAAGTTATTGACACCAACTCGGCATGGATGGCTCGTGAATTGAACATGGTTGGAATACAGGTTACTCAAATCACTTCCATTGCTGATAACCACGAGCATATAGTAAAAGCTTTGTTAGATGCATCAATTCGGGCGGATATAATAATCACAACCGGCGGATTAGGTCCTACCCGCGATGATATTACCAAACTGGCTTTATGTGATTTCTTTAAAACTCATTTGATATTCCATCAACAGTCATTTGAAAACATAGAAAGAATCTTCACATTAAGAGGTTACGCACTCACTGAGCTGAACCGTAAGCAAGCTGAAGTACCTGCCACATGTGAAGCATTGCTGAATGAAAATGGCACTGCGCCTGGTATGTGGTTCAGGTTTAATGGCAAAATTTTTATTTCACTTCCTGGAGTGCCCTTTGAAATGAAAGCCTTAATGACCAATCATGTGCTTCCCATAATAAAACCAATGAGTAATATGGTTATTATCCATAAAACTATTCTCACACAAGGTGTTGGTGAATCTTTTCTTGCCGATAAGATCAAAGACTGGGAAAGCGCATTGCCTCCTCATATAAAGTTAGCTTACCTGCCTCAACCCGGGATTGTAAGACTACGGCTATCAACTTCAGGTATTTCAGCCGAAACTCTTCATCATGAACTTGACGAAAAGATCACACTATTATATTCTACTATTTCAGAATATATCTTTGGTGAAGATGAAGAAAGCCTTGAGTCGGTAGTTGGTCAGTTGCTTAGAGAACATAATTTATCATTATCAACTGCTGAAAGCTGCACTGGGGGATATATTTCCCACCTTATTACATCAATTGCAGGTAGTTCAACCTACTTTGCCGGCTCCATAATTTCGTATTCAAATGAGGTGAAGATAAGTGCATTAGGAGTAAAACGGACTACTATTGAAGACTTTGGATCAGTTAGTAAAGAAGTGGTTATTGAAATGGCTGAAGGTGTAAAGAAAAAACTAAACACCAACTGCTCAATTGCGGTATCAGGTATTGCAGGGCCCGACGGAGGCACTGACGATAAACCGGTTGGAACAGTATGGATTGCTGTGTCAACTCCATACACAGGAACTATAACAAAGCGTTTTCTTTTTGGCGAACACCGTGAAAGAAATATACGAAGAAGTGCTCTGGCAGCTCTTGATTTACTCAGGAAACAATTGATTATATCTGAAAAGTCTATAATTTAGCCAAACTTATCGCAAGGAAATGCCTGGTGCAATATTCCTGCGATAAAACATCTTTAAAACGTTCAGGAATCATGTCTTTTGAACATCTTCTTACCAAACCTAAGGCAGTTAACACACTGCATCCTTCAACCGGATCATTTAACACTATATGCAATATTTGCTCAGTAGGATGCACTTTAAAGTTGCTAAAGGAAAATGAAGAAGTAGTAAGGTGTGAAGGAGTTGAGGGGTTGATAAATAGTGATGGCACAATATGTGAATATCCACAAAAAAGTTATACAAGTTTTTCAAGTGTTGACAGAATTACGCAGCCGCTGTTGCGTAAAAATAACAGGCTTGAACCAGTGAGCTGGGAGGAGGCATTTGATGTATTGTACGATAAGATTATAAGTGGTGACCCCGAAGAAAAAGCTTTTTTTGCCGGTGCACGGTTAACCAATGAGGAACAATACCTCGTAATGAAAATGTGCAGGGCCGGTGCTTACTCTAATAATATTGGCAGTTTTCATTACTTGGGACGTGGCACCAGCTACACCAGATTGTCACGGGCTAATATACCATTTGCTGAACTTATTGAATCAAAGAAGATATATGTCATAGGCTCAAGAATCCATAAAGACACCCCTGTAGCGGGTTACTTCATCTTCAAGGATCAGGACGAATATAATATACCTGTTGAAGTTATAACCACCGATTTGAACTCTGATATCATTGAAACTGCTGTTTCTTTTATCCATATTAAGTCATACTTCCACTTTATCAAAGCTGTAAATTATTTGATCGTCAAGAACGAACTGGAAGACCATGATTACATCAAGAACCTTGTCGAGAACTTTGACGAATACAAAAATTCACTTTTGGCACTTGACTTTTCACAATTGCAGTCAGAAGCCGGTGTATCACATGATTTGATTGAAAAATTTACTTTTGAATACAGGAATGAAGCGCACGCTGTTATCGTGTTCGCTGAAAATGAGTTGTCAGGTCACACTTGTGGTGAAATATTTAATCTGGCACTATTAACCGGAAAGCATGGAAGAACAGGTGCCGGACTCCTTCTTGTAAAAGAGAATAATAATACACATGGACTGCACGATATAGGTATTATGGGTAATTTGGGGCCTGGCGCTACGGCATGGGATGATCCGTTTCTCAGGAGTACTATTCAATTTAACTGGCGTTCAAAAGACTTACCTACCGGTAAAGGCTGCACTCTAACTAAACTCAGGAATACCGGGTATGGCTCAATGTTCATCTTTGGTGAAGACCCTATTGGATGCGCTTTGGATAAGGAGGAAATGATGACATTACTTTCAAAGAGCGATTTTATGATGGTACAGGATTACTTCCTTACACCTACTGCAAAGATGGCAAATCTGGTATTACCATCTTCATTGCCCTTTGAAACAGGCGGTACTTTCACCAACAGTCAGCGGGTAATTCAAAAAGTGGACAGAAAGATGCAAAGTCCACTACAATTTGACTCTTGGAAACAAATGGAAGAAATCCTTTCAAGATGTGGGTATGGTCGGTTTGAAACAATTGACGATGTCACTTTCGAAATAGCTTCCCTATTGCCAAAATTCTGCACTAGTAGCAAGCTGCTGTTCAGGATGAACAATGAGGATAATTACAATCCGATGTTTAAATACGGATGTGATGCTTTGCATTCAATGGCAAGAAATTAGAACCTCTTGAGAGTATTTATAGCTTCCGTGAGCATGTCATCTGGCAAGAAACTAAAACTTCTTGAGAATATTTATAGCTTCAATAAGCATATCATCTGTAACATCAAGATGAGTGACCAAACGCACAGTTTTTTTATCAAAATCAATCCCATAAAGCCCTGCTTCTTCCAGTTTTTTTACCACTGAAATAGCTGTATATGGCGCCTTTACACAGAATAGAACAATATTAGTATGACATTCATAAACTTTTTCAACCCATGGAAGAGTTTCAAGCACGTTTGACAGTTGCTGGGCTTTAAGGTGATCCTCTTTTAATCTTTCAACATGATTATCGAGTGCATAGATGCCCGCAGCAGCAAGGTAACCAGCCTGCCTCATTCCTCCACCAAACACCTTTCTCACACGACGAGCCTTTGTAATAAAATCCCTTTTGCCAATAAGCACTGAGCCAACCGGTGCTCCCAGACCTTTTGATAAACAAATTGAAATACTATCAAAGAGTTTTCCACAATCTTCAGTTTTTTGGCCTGTAACTGTTAATGCATTAAATATTCTTGCACCATCGAGGTGAAACTTCAAACCATGAGTATGACATATTTGTGATATCTCTGCCAAATTGTCATTATCATAGACTGCACCGCCACCCTTATTCATTGTATTTTCAACCTCCACCATAACGGTTGGAGGTCGGTGGATATCATCAGCATTAATATGATCGAGTACATCCTGAGCGGTTATCCTACCACGATCACCTTCAAGCAAACACACTGAAGCCCCTGAATTCATCATTATGCCACCACCTTCGTAATAATAAACATGTGAAAGCTTGTGCATTATAATTTCTTCTCCGGGTTGCGTATGAACCTTTACTGCAATCTGATTTGTCATGGTACCCGATGGGCAGAAAAGCCCTGCTTCCTTACCAAACATTGTTGCTAACTTATTCTCTAATGCAGTAATGGTAGGGTCTTCACCCAACACATCATCTCCAACAACAGCACTGAACATTGCATCAAGCATACCAGGCGTTGGCTTGGTAACGGTATCACTTCTCAAGTCTATTATCATGAAACTAATTTTTAGGCAAAATAACCACTAACCATCAATCTTTGCAAATTCCTGTATACGTTTTTTAAATTTCCAGCACGTCATTTGACGGGCATTCATTTCACGCGACAGTTCATAGCTTGAAACCTCAGGAGCACAGCATATACGATATGCAAGCTCAAAAGCGTCAAGGATATTTATGCGGCAATGATGAAATAATGTATGTGCAGTAGCTGACTCATCAGCTTTGCATTTAGTGCAACGTCTTGAATGGGGAGTTTTACCCTCACAGTAATGGTTATGGTTGCATTTCCTGCAGGTATAACCATCAGCCCACTTGTCATCAGCTAATGCCTTGAGGCAAACTTCTTCACTATTGAACCTGGCCTTGAAGGTTTCAATATTTTTAAGATCTTTGAATGTAAGCTTTAAGTCCATTTTAGAGTTAATAGTTTAAAGTAACCTTTAATATTTTCGAATTGTTAAGTGACTGATTTCGAATATAATTATTACCTTTCGGGTACAAAAGTAAAAAAAAATAGTGATATTTATGCGCTTTAAAGAAAATTTGCACTATTTTTGCAGAGTGAAATCTATGAAACAAATTAAACAGCCCTCAATGAAACAAATCATTCTATCTATTCTGCTAATTGGCGGAATTGGCATTACTGCCTGCACGCAAACAGGTACTAATGATAAAACTGCATCACTTACAACATCTGATGCACAACCTGCAACTGCTGCTACAGGCAAAGTAATCCAAATGGATAAAGCCATGTTTATTGAAAAAGTATTCAATTATGAGGCTAGTCCTGACAAATGGGTATATCTGGGTGACAAGCCATGTATCATTGACTTCTATGCCGACTGGTGTGGACCCTGTAAAAAGGTGGCTCCTATCATGTCAGAGCTGGCAGCTCAATACAAAGATGACATAGTAATTTACAAAATAGATACTGATAAGGAGAAGGAACTTGCAGGCGTTTTTCAGATCAGAAGCATTCCTTCAATTCTTTACTGCCCGGTTGAAGGTCAGCCTACCATGACAATGGGCGCTTTACCAAAGGCGGAATTTGAAAAAATGGTAAAAGAAATACTATTGGCTAAACCAGTTACTGCTAATTAATTGTTAGGTGCTTAGTGAGAAAAATAACAGGTTCTCATCAGGCTCAAGAAATTAACAAACCTGGGTCAGGCTAATAATCAATTAAGTTTAAGCTAACAACTGTCACCGCTCAGATTAACAACCAACGATATTAAATAAAGTATAAACCTTGAAAGTAAAATAATGGAACATTTGACAGCACAAACCTTTAAAGAGAAGGTTTTTGATTTTGAAAAGAACCAGGAATGGAAATTCGAAGGCAATCTGCCATGCATAATTGACTTCTACGCTGATTGGTGTGGACCCTGCAAGATGGTTGCTCCTATTCTTGAAGAACTATCTAAGGAATATGATGGTAAATTAAACATCTATAAAGTTGATACTGAAGTAGAACAAGAACTGTCACAGGTTTTTGGCATAAGAAGCATTCCAAGCATGCTGTTCTGCCCAGTTGAAGGTCAACCCAGAATGGCTGCAGGTGCTCTTCCTAAATCAGCACTGATACAGGCAATTGATGATGTTTTACTACAGCCTCAGGATAAAAAATAAGTTTATAGTAACTTTTATAAAAAGGTTAGTGCCGGTGCACTAACCTTTTTTTATTATATAGCTACAAAACAGGCTGATTAATGTATTTTTGCTTCCGCTTTTACAAGATATTATCAGTTCGCATTCTATATGATGAATTTGTCGAGAAATGATTTACTCGTAATACTTTTTGTATGGTTATTAGCTACCGCTTTAAACGTGACTAAGCCATTTCATATAGACGATGGTTTTCATCTCGAAGTAGCAACTCACATCTCAAAAGCGCCACTCCAGCCATATTCAGGATTTTTTAACTGGGATAATGTTCCTGAACCGCTTAGCCAATCAAACCAACCTCCTCTTTTCTTCTATTTGATGGCTATTACAGGCTCTTTAACTTCATTCAGCGAGGTCCCTTTGCATTTACTTGTTTCCGTGTTTACTTTGCTGTCCTTATATTTCTTCTTTATCACTGTACAATTGATCAAGCCTGGCGAGGGACGCTTCTTAACGATGATTTTTGGATTAAGCCCGGCATTTCTGGTCAACCAAAATGTAATGACTGATATTCCTCTCTTATCAGCTACTCTTGCTTTCGGGTACTTTCTACTGAAAGCAGGTATGAAAAAAGAGTTTAAGTATATTGCTTATGCCGGAATTGCGTTAGGTATAGCAATGCTGATTAAATTTACAATAGTGCCCCTTTATGTTGTTTTATTAATTGCACCCATCTTCTATAAGAAACCCCTACATGCATTTGCAATCATCATTCCTCTTGCATTTATAACCGGTTTATCACTCTGGAACCTTTATGAATTCAACGACATTCAATTGTTCACCAGAAGTAGCGGGCGGTCATCAATTGAAGGAATTCCTGATACTACTCTGTCCTTTTTATCTTGCTTTGGCGCAATAAGCCCATTTTCCCTTATGATGTTTGCAGCAACACGAAAGAAGCCGGGAAAATATGTACCTATCATACTAAGCTTGTTTACTGCTTTCGGCATTTTTGTATTATTATCATGGACCGAGGTCATTTCGCATGAACTATCAAAGGAGATCATAAGGTATGTTTTCATGCTGCTCGGTCTGTTGATATTCATAACGCTCTTTTTAGCCAATAAAACCATTTTCTCTGATCTCACCTCAAATAACTTTGAATCATACAAGCGCGTGTTTCTTGTTTTATGGTTCAGTTCGTTAACAGTGTTTATAATACTATTTGCTCCGTTCATCGCAACTCGTCATGTTTTGCTTGTTTTGCCTGCATTTCTGCTGGTAATGCCGGCTCTCCCTCCTGATTTTCCTAAAATATTAAAAACTACGGCTTTAAGTTCCACATTGTTAGCTGGCATTTTGCTCAGTATCTCCGATTATAATTATGCTGCATTCTATCGTGACCAAGCTAAAGAAATTAGCCATAAATACGGTAATCAAGCTCAGGTGTGGTCAGTTGGGCATTGGGGATGGCAATGGTATTCACGTGTTAATGACTTAAAAATTTACCATACCTGCATTTCTGATGTAAAGGTGGGCGATATAATTGCGTATCCGGTGCAAGTCCCGCAACAAAATATATGTCCCCTGCTTAAGTTGACTCCTGTTGAAAAGCGATGGGATAATCCCGGTTTTCTATCTTTTTTCTCTACAAGGCATAAAGGCAGTTTTTACCTATCAGCATATAAAAGACCCGCCTGGCGATTATCAAATCTACCAACTGACACCATTATAGTTCAAAGAGTGGTGGCTATTGAGCAGTCTGGTTTAAGGGAGCATTACCATGATTAATAACCCTCATCACACTAATTCTAATGAAGTGATTTTACCACTTTCATTTCTTCCTTCTATCGACCACTATTGTCATATCGTGAGTGGTTCAAAGATATTATTTGAGGTTCATGAAACATTTCCAAAGCAAACATGCAGGAACAGAGCAGTCATTTACACAGCCAACGGAACACTCCGATTAACAATTCCAGTGATTAAGCCTTCGGGTAATTCATCAAAGACCCACGAGATCCTTATTGATAACAGAACCCAATGGAACAGAATTCATTGGAAAGCAATAACTTCTGCTTACAATAAATCACCTTTCTTTCTTTATTACAAAGACCAACTTGAACAAATATTCTGTAACCCGGGAGATGTGCTTATTGAATTCAACATGAAGCTTATATCTCAAATAAATGTGTTCCTGAAAATAAACCCACTTATTGAATTCACCAGCGGGTTCCGGAAAGATTATGAAACACATCCTGACAAGAGATCATGCACTAAAGACATCAGCTTAACTGATCACATCTTAGATACATACACTCAGGTATTTTCTGATCGCCTGCCTTTTGTGCCTAACCTTAGCATCCTCGACCTTCTTTTTAATGAAGGCCCATATGCAGTGCGATACCTTAAAAATGCAAGGTTAAAAACCCGGGAGTAGACCAAAATTTGCAATCAATTCCAGGTAAGAATGAGCCAGGTTAAATAACCAGGCACACAAAAGTTACGAAGCCAGGCATTAGAAAGTTATAAAACCGGGTATTCAATCCTGATATGATAAATGCTCATAATCCGTTTCTTGAGTATCTTCTTTATACGGGTGATATCCTGAAAAGTTAGATCGGAATTGCTGAATTGATTGTCTTTGACCTGACTGTCAATGATCCTGTCAACCAACTCTGAAAGACTTTCAGCGCTGGGTCTGCTTAAACTTCGTGAAGCTGCTTCCACTGAATCAGCCATCATTAAAACGGAGGTTTCTTTTGAAAAAGGAACAGGCCCCGGATACTTGAATGGCTGATCGTTTATCTCTTCTTCCGGAAATTCAATTCGTTTCAAATTATAGAAATACTCAGCCCGCCTTGTGCCATGATGCGTTCTAATGAAGTCAACCAGCACTTCAGGAAGTTTATACTTTTTTGCCAGTTCAATGCCTTTGTATACATGACCAACAATGATACGGCCACTCTCTTCGTATCCCAGTTCATCATGAGGATTCATTGATGAAGTTTGATTCTCAATGAAATACATTGGCATGTCCATCTTACCAATATCATGATACAATGCCCCCGCCCTAACAAGCAGGGTATTGCCACCAATTGCATAAACCGCCTCTTCTGCAATATTTGCTACCTGCAGTGAATGCTGAAAAGTGCCTGGAGCATATTGTGAAAGTTTGCGAAGCAAGGGACTGTTTGTATCTGATAATTCCATCAACGTTACATCTGTAACAAAGCCAAAAGTCTTTTCAAAAATGAATATCAAAGGATAAGAGAATAAGGTGATCAGGGCATTCCCGGCAAAAAGAATAAACGGACGCTGTGATACATTTTCAAAGCTACCATCCTGTATAAGCAGCATCCCTATGTATATTGCAGAGTATGAAGTAAAAATAGCAGCAGCCGTAATAAAGAACTGTGATCGCCGACGTAGCTCAGCAACACTAATAATAGCAATGATTCCTGTAATGAGCTGCATGAAAACGAATTCAAATGCATTTGGAACCATAAAGCCGGTTAATATAAGAGTAACCACGTGCACGAAATAAGCTAACCGGGTATCAAAGAAAACCCTGATTATGATTGGCACAAGACAAAATGGTAGCAGGTAAAGTAACTCACTGTTGTTTCTAATAGTAATGCTGGCCACTGATACCATAATAAGTATCATTAATAGCATAAGTACCAATTTCTTATTCTCAGCAAACAAGTCTTTCCTGAATGAAATCATAAAGAGTATGAAAGCAATCATCGTAAGCGAGATTAGGAGCCCCTGCCCTATCAGAATATTAAAGTACTTGAAGGTTGTTCCCAGTCTGTTTTCATAATCTGTACGCAGGGATTCTAAAATCTGAAATTTCTCTGCATTAACAAGTTCGCCTTTTGAAATGATCCTTTCCCCCCTTTGAACCATTCCCTTCGAGTTGGTAATTTCACTAAGAATATTTTCACGAGCTTTTTGTGTGGCCTGGTCGTCGTATAAAATATTTTGCTTTAATGAATTAACCAGTGTATTGTAAACAAGATCCTTATGCGCTATATCTGAAAGGTCAACACGGTTCCGAATATATTTTTCCGCACTTTGAATAGTAAAAAGCCTGCTTAAAGGTAATTGTACCGCTGTATTGCCGTCAATTATCCAAATCATGTAATCGCCCGGTTTATCCTCAATTTCACTTGTGAGACTGACTATTCCATGTGAGAATAGAGTATCGAGTGTACTTAGCATTACATTAAGGCTTTTTTCCCTCTCACCATCAGGTTCTTCTGTATCTATGTATTGCGCATTAAGGCTACTGTTAAAAAAGTTAACAGCTTGATTAATCTGAGAATCGGCAATTGAGTTGTTTCTGGTAAAATGCGGACGCAGCACCTCAAGAGCTTTCTGTTGCTCCTGTTTAAATTCTTCTGCAGGCTTGAGGATTGCAAAATCAACTTGCCCTATCAGGTCGCCATGTTGCCATGGTTTGCCACGCTGGTACTCATATTTGAACTTCCCTTCTCTTGGAAACACTAATATAAGTAACCAGATAACTATACCAAATAAAGTAATTTTTTCCAGAAGATTGTAGTTATTCCGAAGCCAGATGAAAGCTTTTCTCATAAATGTTTACAGTACTTATACAACACAATAGATCACAAAGGTATTAAAAATAAAAAAGTTATTAACATAGGCCTGCTTTGCAACAGGTTTGTGATGTTAATTACATATATTTGCGACAACCGCAAAAAGTGTCTATGACAAAAGGAAGTTGCTGGCTTTCAATGATTCCGGTACGATCAGAACCTTCAAGCAAATCAGAAATGGTAAACCAATTGCTGTTTGGTGATCGTGTTACCATACAAGATGAAAGCCGGGGCTGGTTCAAAATTGCCTCCCTTCACGACAGCTATGAGGGATGGTGCGAAAGTAACCAGGTAGAAACCACAACTGATGTAATTCCATCAACCGGCATGCTGGTTGGAGATATAACGGCTGTATTCTCATCCTCTCAAAGAACTATCACTTTAGTATATGGTAGTTCAGTACCAGGCATTACTGATGAATTTACCTATCAGAATCATACGTTTAAACTCACCAAAGGAAAAATTGTTGAGCCACATTCATACAATGGTCATAACCTGCTTACCGCAGCTATGAAATTTGCAGGCTCACCGTATTTATGGGGAGGTCGATCACCATTTGGTATTGACTGTTCAGGTTTAATTCAAATGGCTTTTAAACTAACTGGCATCAATATGCCCAGAGATGCATCAGAGCAAGCTAACCATCCCGGGGATTATATTGATTTGATTGGCGAATCAGAAATCGGCGATATAGCATTCTTTGACAATGAAGAAGGAAGGATTATACATACAGGAATACTAACAGGAGATGGGTCAATAGTACATGCGAGCGGCAGAGTGCGGGTTGATTCAGTTGACCATAATGGCATATTTAATAAAGAACTAGGCATATACACACATAAATTACGCGTAATCAAAAGGTTTAATAGTTGAAAACTTAACAATAAGTTAACTTTTTGTTGAGCATTTAATTGGCAGTCGTTTGTAGTTTTGCATTTCTTTAATAGATGTTCTGGGGAGGACATTTATATTGCTCAGATTAATTAAAATATAGCTTTCGCAAAGAATTTCTATTTAAAAGAGCTTTTAATAATTCAAATATAATCAACCAATTAACCAAAAAATCAAATGAGAAAAGAAGACCATTTCATTAGCAAAGCAATCAAGCAACTTATGCTTGTTGTTTCGTTTCTGATGATCAGTTCTGTAGCCATTTCGCAGGTTACAACAGCAGGTATGAATGGGCGCATCACTGCCTCTACAGGAGAAAGTATGCCAGGTGCAACAGTTATTGCAATTCATACTCCTTCAGGAACACAGTACGGTACTATTACTGACCCCGAAGGATACTACCGTATCCCAAATATGAGGGTTGGTGGCCCATACACAATCACTGTTAGCTATGTTGGATACAAGTCATTCAACTACACAGATGTTAACCTCAACCTGGGTCAGACAGCCAACTACAGCACCGTTTTGACTGAACAAACTGCCACCCTCACCGGTGTTGAAGTAGTTGCCAAAAGGAATGAGCTGATGGACGGTAATAAAACTGGCGCGTCTACTAATGTTAATAACGCTACTATTACAACATTACCAACTATCAACAGAAGTATTACTGATTATACAAAACTCAGCCCGCAGGCAAACGGTAACAGTTTCGCAGGTCGTGATGGCAGGTATAACAACATCACAATTGACGGTGCAAACTTCAATAACAACTTCGGCCTCAGCAGCAAGTCGTTACCAGGTGGTGATGCACAGCCAATCAGTTTGGATGCTATTGAAGAAATTAGCATTAATGTTGCTCCTTATGACATCAGGCAGTCTAACTTTACTGGCGCTAATGTAAATGCCGTTACTAAATCAGGTACAAACACATGGCACGGTACTGCTTATACCTATTACAGGGATAAGTCATTTAACGGTGCAAAGGTTGAGGATAAAGAACTTACTTTAACTGACCAAACAAACTTATCTTATGGCGCTACTATAGGTGGGCCTATTGTAAAGGATAAAGTTTTCTTCTTTGGTAACTTTGAAAAAGAAAAATCAGAATTCCCTGGTATTCCATGGAGAGCAAGTGATCCTGAAAATGGGGTAGACGCCGATCCAGCAAACTACATTTCAAGAACTACTCTCTCTGACATGAGCGCAATGTCAGAATACCTAAGGACCACCTACGGGTATGACCCAGGTTCATACCAGGGCTTTGGCAACTTCTTTACCGAAAACTACAAAATATTAGGTAAAATTGATTGGAACATTAGCAACCAACATAAATTATCAGTGAAGTACAACTACGTTGAATCAACAAACGACCAACAAGTAAATGCTACCAGCTCACCCGGTACAAGGTCAACCTTTGGCAGGATCGGTGAAAAGTCAATGTCATTCAACAATGCCAATTACGGTTTCTTAAATACAGTTAGTTCAATCACTGCTGAGTTAAACAGTATTTTTAATAAATCTTCAAATAAGTTCCTTGTAACTTATACAAAGATTCGCGACACCAGGAGTTCAAACAGTGATATCTTCCCGTTCGTTGATATCTATGAAGGTGGTTCACCCTACATGTCATTTGGTTATGAGCTTTTCTCATTAGATAATGACGTAAAGAATAATGTTCTTACTTTCACTGATAACTTCAGCTTATATTTAGGTAAGCACACTCTTACTGCTGGTGCTTCATATGATAAACTCTTCTTCGGAAACAGTTATAAGAGATATGGAACCAGTTATTACAGATATGCTTCAATGGATGCTTTCTTCAATAACGAAGCCCCAACAACCTTCGGCCTCACTTATCCTTATGCTGGAAACGACGGTTATGCTGAACTCGATTTTGGTTATGCAAGTGTATATGTTCAGGACGAATTCCAGGTTAATCAGAATTTAAAAGTAACAGGTGGTGTAAGATTAGAATTGCCAATTTACATTAACGACCTCCAACCAAATAAAGCAATTACTGAATTGACATTTAATGATTTAGACGGGAAAGCTATGAATCTTGATGCAAGTCAATGGCCTGATCCGAAGCCAACAGTATCACCAAGAATTAGCTTTAACTGGGATCCAAAAGGTGACAAATCTTTACAAGTGCGTGGTGGAACAGGTGTCTTCACAGGTAGGCTTCCTTTCGTATGGTTCACCAACCAGCCAACTAACTCAGGAGCGTTGCAAAATACTATTGAATTTACTGACTCAACAAGCTTATCCACTCTTTTATTTAATAAGGACCCATTTTATCATTTGTCAAATAGTGATTTGTTCCCATCATCACCTTCAAAGGCTCCAGGATCAATAGCAGTTGTTGACAAGGATTTCGTAATGCCTCAGGTATGGAGGACAAACATTGCTGTTGATGTTGAATTACCTTATGGTATCATCGGTACATTCGAAGCGATCTACTCAAAAGCTATTAATGATGTTATCCAGTATAATGCAAACCAAAAAGCAAGTACTTTAACATTTGCAGGCGCTGATAACCGTGAAAGATGGCTTTATCTCGCTGATGACAAGAAGTATGACAACAGGATCAATTCCAAGATATCAAATGCAATGGTTCTGACTAATACCAAGGAAGGTTATTCATATTCACTCACCGGACAGTTGGCAAAAGAATTTGAAAAAGGATTTTATGCTATGCTGGCTTACACCTATTCAGCAACCCAGGACATGACTTCAAACCCAGGTTCTGCAGCTGCATCTGCATGGTCAAGCAATCCAACCTATACAAATCAGAATGCTTCTGTATTGAGTTACTCACAGTTTAGTGTTCCTCACCGTATTGTAGGTGTTGTTTCATACCAGAAAGAATATGTTAACCACTTAAAAACCTCTTTCTCAGTAATGTACCAAGGTGCAAGCCAGGGTCGCCTCGACTTTATATACTCAAATGATATGAATGGCGACGGCAATGCTGCTGACCTTATGTATATTCCAAACAACGAGTCAGAGATAAAATTTGCTGATATTACCAAAAAAGATACTGAAGGTAACACTATCGTTCTTGCTACGGCAGCTGAACAGTCAGAAGCTTTCTGGAAATATGTTGCACAGGATGACTACTTATCAAACCATAAGGGTGAGTATGCTGAAAGATATGGCGTTGTAATGCCATGGGTTAACCGTTTTGACGTTAAAATCCTTCAGGATGTATTTACCAATATTGGCAAGAACAGGCATACCCTCCAAATCAGCCTTGACCTCTTGAACATAGGTAACTTAATCAATTCAAACTGGGGTATCTACCAGAAACAATCACTTGGTTCATACGATATCACCCTGTTGAAATTTAATAAGGTTGATGCAGAAGGCAACGCTACCTTCCAATTGAACTCAATTGGTACAGTTAAAGAAACCGGAAAGCCAATTTTCCCAACATCAACATATACTCCTGTACTTACTACCTCAAGTACCTGGGGTGCACAGATTGGAATCAGGTACATTTTCTAATAAACAGAAAACTAATCAAATAAAAGGCCTCTTTTTAGAGGCCTTTTATTTGATGCTAAGTATCATAATCGTGTGTGTCCACAACTTCATGAGAATTCTCACTGCAGTCAGTAGGGCAGTGCATTTCACATTGGCACCCCTCAACCTTCTACCCTCTCAAGTGTAATCCCGCTCAAATCAGCTTTACCATTCTTCAGGAATTCGTAAGTCATTCTGTCTGCATGGCAGTCAATGAACCGGATTCCTTTTAAACTCTTGTTTTTGAAGAATGTGTTTGATAACGTGGCATTTTGGAATGTTACCTTTTTGAAGGCACAATTCTCAAAATAACAGTCCTCCACTTTACTATTGAAAACCATATCGTCCAAATTAGAATTAATGAAGGAGGTACGGTTCCATACTGCATCAGTAGCTTTATTTTTGTGCAGGGAACTTGCCTTTATGGTAACTCCAGTTAAGTCGGCTCCTGATAAATCACAGCCTGTGATATGGCTTATTGAAAAGTCTGCATCTCGCAGTGAACAGTCAATGAATTGATTGTTGACTAAATGAGAACTCTGTATGTGGCTACTGCTTATATCCGAACCTGAGAAGTCACAGCTTTCAACGTGATTGCTCTTCAGAAGAAGCCCCGACAAATCAGAACCGTTAAACTTGCATCGCTGCATATTAGAGGCACTAAATTTTTCATGCAGATTTTTCAACCCAGAGAAATCAGCACCCGCCCAATTGCCGCGCGACATATCCCAACTAAGCTTTTTATCAGATATTGTTGATGGCAGCTCAGTCCCTTGCTCCCCTGCAAATGATGCAGTTTCAATTTTTACTTTAGGGGGAAACGATGCAGGTGCAGTTTCATTTACAGGGGGAACTATACCTCCTGAGAAATAATTAAGATCAACACCCAGAATTTCGGCAAGTCGGTTTAATTTAATAATGTCGGGCATTGACTCACCCCGCTCCCACTTACCAACGGCCTGTGAACTAATGAAAAGCTTCTCAGCTAATCCGGCCTGTGAAATATTAACTTTTTTTCGTGCATCGGTAATTCTGTTACCAATTGTTTTAGTGTCTAACATAGTTTCAGGTATTACTATTTTTGACTCAGGTATTATGATGGAATAAGAACTACCATCATTATTCACAACAAAGGTATTCTGATGCATACCCTGAATCCAAGAAATTATAATTACTTATAGTTGTAATCATGCTACTTATGGTTGTTTTTTGACAACTGATAGTGTATATAGATTATTTTTTTCACTTTTAGGCACCCCAATTCAGCATCTGATTTCACCTTAAAGGAACTTCTTTTTTTTGATATCTTAGTAGACAAAACAACTGATAGATGAAACATTCATTAATGCCCCTGGCTTTTATAGTTTTATTCCATCTCCTGGGGTTGCAATCAGCACTGGCTCAATGCGACAGCACTACAACTGTTATTCTCTCGCTTGATGGTTTCCGGTGGGATTATCCTGAAAAAGCTGAAACTCCTAACCTAAAGTTGATACAATCAGAAGGTGTAAAAGCTGTTTCTCTCATTCCATGTTTCCCTTCAAAAACTTTTCCTAACCATTATTCAATTGCAACCGGGCTTGTACCTGATCACCATGGATTAGTAAATAACTCTTTTTACGATAGATCGCTTGGCAGGCCTTACGCTATTTTAAATAAGCAAGCCCGCTTCGATCCGGCATTCTATGAAGGTGAACCAATCTGGGTAACAGCCCGGAAACAGGGAGTACGAACAGCATCCTTCTTCTGGGTTGGCAGTGATGTTCCTATTCAGGGTGTTCAGCCTGATTACTGGAAGAATTATAATGGCGGCATTCCTTTTAATCAGCGAACTGACACCATAATTAAATGGCTTTCATTACCATCTCATACACGTCCAAGGCTTATCATGGCATATTACCATGAGCCCGATGCAATTGGGCATGAATATGGCCCTGATGACCCGAATACACTTACAATGATACATCACCTCGACAGTTTAACGGGCATTTTATACAATCGTATCAGGCAATTAGATAATGGTAATTGTATCAATTTCATTGTACTGTCTGATCATGGAATGGGTGCCATCACTTCTGAAAGGAATATTGCTCTAAGAGATTACATACCTGAATCGTGGGATGTTAGGTTTGAAGGTGGAAACCCGAATTTCAATATATATGCCACCCCTCAATTGATAGATACCGTATATTCTGTGTTAAATAAAATACCCCATCTCAGCGTTTGGAAACCATCAGAAGTGCCTGAACATCTTTATTATGGAAGCAACCAAAGAACCGGCGACATAATCGTGGTAGCTGATTCTGCATGGAGCGTAACACTCAATCACCCGAAAAAAGCTTTTACTGGCGGCACCCATGGTTATGACATAAAGAATACAGATATCCATGCTATTTTCTATGCTTCAGGCCCTGATTTCAAAGAGAATTATGTACACCCTTCTTTTCAAAATATCCACATCTATTCATTGATTGTTCATTTGCTGGGTATTACCCCTGCAAAAACTGATGGTAATCTGGAGGAGGTCATTGATATGCTCAAATAGTTTATTTGAGCTCTATGAATAAAGAAATTCAAATGCTCATATAGGATATATGAGCACTCGGAAGGAAGAAATTGAATAGCTCATGTAGGAAATATGTGCACTCGGAACAAAGAAAATGGATTGCTATAGTCGAATGTATGAGATCTTTGAATAAAGAAATTAAAATGCCCAATTAGAATTTATGGAAACGCTGAAAAAAGAATCAACTGCAAATGAACCAGACTACGCGCTAATTACCGGTGCATCAGGAGGAATAGGGTATGAACTGGTAACTATTATGGCTGCAAAAGGGCATAATATGGTTTTGGTAGCAAGGTCGGGAGACAAACTGAAACAAATTGCTGATGATCTCTCAAAAAGATTTAGTATTCGTGTAATCCCAATGGCTGTAAACCTGGGCGAGGAAAGTGAGCGAATTAATCTTGTTGACAATATCAGAAAGAACAATATAAAGATTACTATCCTTGTCAACAACGCGGGCTTTGGTGATGCAGGCTACTTTGCTGATGCCGACTGGCAGAAGAATGAAAGAATGATACAGCTTAATATCACGGCTCTTACCCATCTCACCCGGGAATTCCTCCCCGACATGATCGCACGGAACGAAGGCAAGATTTTAAATGTAGCTTCTATAGCAGGATACTTACCTGGACCGCTTATGTCAGTTTACTATGCTACAAAGTCGTTTGTTGTTTCATTTTCAAATGCCCTGCACAGTGAACTCAGAGGAACCGGAGTTACGGTTACTACATTGAGTCCAGGACCGGTAGAAACCAATTTCTTTACTGAAGCAGGAGCTGCTGATGCAAAGGTAAATAAGCTTATGAAACCTGCTTCAGCCCAATCAGTTGCACATTATGGTTACATCAGGATGATGCAAGGTAAGCGGAAAGCAATACAAGGACTTAATAATAAATTCATGGTATTTGGGTTGCGTTTTGTACCATCCTTTGTTACCAACTATCTCCTCAAGAGATTACATAGATGAGCAATTACAATTAATAAGGATAAAAGTTTGTTTAGTTAATAAAGCAGAAGGTTAAAGAGTACAAGATGAAACTTACAGGTTCAGTTGTTGCAATAATTTTGGCGGTTATATTTTTAACCGCTTGCAATAGCAATGAACATAAGTCAACCTCACCTACAAAAGCTGAATCAACTGCTGAAAGAAAGCCTGTTGAATTCACTAAACCGGCAATGATCATTATTCAAAATCAGGAAGATAACTACCGACTCCCCAACAGTAAAAAGCTTGAGTCGCTTATCATCAAAGCAAACCAACAGTCCATTGAAATTGCCATTATGCCTGCGTCTGATTTGAGATTCATCAAAACACATGGCGAAGACATCCTTCTTGATCAAAAGGCATTAAATGGAACAAGGTTGATTTTGTTTAATGGTACTGAGATATTACTTACAACTCCTGAAGCTGACCTCAATGAACTCTTTGACGTTTTTTATAAAACAGTTTCACCTCAGCATACAGATGATTATCAAGGTATTTCACCTCAGCATGCTGATGGTTACCAAACTGGTTCAAATGAGAATCGAAGTAATACTAAAACATCAGGGAAGAATAAAACAAAAAGAAAAGCCACACAACATTCTAAGTCATTAACGGAAGCTCAAGAAGAGAACGAAGAGCACAGTAATTCTAACAATCATATTAACAGTCTTAAAGAGAGGAAAGCATCCAATATTACCGGAGAGCACCCTACCACGAACATTGACATTTACCCTGTTATTGTAACAAATCCGGTTTTAAATTCTTATCTCTGGCCTTATAGCAATATAAGTGTGACATTAGATAACGACCTTTTTAGTAACACCGACAGGTATTATACCAATGGCGTGCGCATTCGTTACTCCTCCCCTTCATTGGCTTTTTGGAGAATAAACAGTATTCTGCCGGTAAGCAGGAAGGGCAGCATGGAGTATAATTCTATTGAGCTGAACCATGAAATGTATACGCCTTTCACAACCAAATTGCCTCCAATATTAAAAGATGACCGTCCATACGCATCGGCACTCTACATTAGGTTTGTCAGGAAATCCGGAAATCCGGATAAAGACCTCGAACAACAAGCATCAGTTGATATTGGCGTAATAGGCAAGGCTTCCCTTGGCGGACTATTACAAAGGGGTGTTCATGCAGGCATTCCTGATAATGATGAACCCTTGGGGTGGGAAACACAAATAGCTAATGACCTGATTTTAAACTACAATTATGAGCTTACAAAGCTCCTGCATACTGAAGGTAATTTTCATACTTATACTGTTACAAGTGCATCATTAGGCACATTTAATACTTCAGCATCAACAGGAATTGGTTTCAGTTTAGGCACTTCACCTTATTTTATCTCACCCTTACCTGAAAATTTCAATGCACTTGATGGTCAGCAAAAAAGAAAATGGACTTACACACTTAATGCTGTAATTACCAGCAGTGTTGTTGGATACAATGCTACCCTTAGCGGAGGAATATTGAACAAGAATAACATTTACGTGTTAGAGCCACGGAAGATTGAGAGATTGCTCTTTAAAGCAGAAGCCGGTTTCACCCTTAACTATCAAAACTTTGGCCTGAGAATTGCTCAGCATTACACTACAAATGAATTTAAGAAAGGAAAACATCACTTTTGGGGAGAAATAGGATTAACTACTGGTTTGTGAACCTTAATAGCATGTCACTCAGCGTTGCCAGATACATTTTTATAGCCACAACATTACTTGTGGCGGCTCAGGTAAGTAATCCTAGTCAACTTGAAGATGTTAAAGCCCCGGAAGATAAAAGGCTTACTATTTTGTTTGCCGGTGATATAATGCAGCATGGGCCTCAAATTACCGCTGCATGGATTGATTCTTCCCAAACGTACGATTACACTTCATGCTTTCAGTATGTAGCTCCAATTATTAAGAAAAGTGACGTTGCAATTGCCAATCTTGAAGTTACCCTTGCCGGCGCCCCTTATACCGGATATCCGCAGTTCAGTGCCCCGGATCAGTTAGCCGCAGCTTTAAAAAATGCAGGATTTGACATTCTTGCTACTGCTAACAATCACAGCTGTGACCGAGGTGACCAAGGGTTAATAAGAACTATTAAAGTGCTCGACAGCATAGGAATGCAACGCACGGGCACTTTCCTTGATAGTACTGACTACCGCAACAACAATCCCCTAATCATTTCTCAAAATGATATTACATTGGCTCTTCTCAATTATACCTATGGAACAAATGGCCTGCCATTTAATTATCCTGCTATGGTAAATCTCATTGATGAAGAGAAGATAATTTCCGATTTACAGTACACAAAAACACTCCACCCTGACTTTATTATCGTGTTTTTCCACTGGGGTAATGAATATCAGCTTAACCCTGACCCTAAACAACTGCAACTTGCATCACTCACCCGTGAACACGGAGCTGATGCAGTAATCGGTTCACACCCACACGTAATTCAGCCAATTGAGTATTATCAATCTGAAGATACTACAGGGCGTAATCACCTTGTTGTCTACTCACTTGGGAATTATGTATCAAACCAACGCGACAGATATCGTGATGGTGGGGCTATGGTGAGTTTTACCCTTCTGAAATCATGGAACAGGACTACTATTATCGAACCTGAGTATCATCTTACCTGGGTTTATACACCCAATGAAGACAATAAACGACAATATTATATCCTACCGGTTAACATGCCCGCTACTGACACTACCACTAAAACATGGATCGGCAGTTCTGATGTACTCAAAATGACCACTTTCATTAATGATTCCCGTAAGCATTTGAACGAGTGGCCTAATGCTATTCCTGAGTCAGCTTACACGCCTGATTATACTTTTCCTGAAGCAACTTTCACACCTAATTAGTTTTAGCCTTTGCCTCAGCTCTTATTTTCTCAGCCTGGTCGCGTGCCGCCTTCATTATTGCATCAGCCTGTTTTTGAGCTTCAGTAGCTACTCCTGTTGCCTTCTTATCACCCTCAGTCCTAACTGTTTCAGCAGCCTTTGTAGCAGCAAGTTCACCAATCATACCCTTTTTCTTGCCTTCCACCACTAACTGGTCAGCCTGCTTATTAGCTTCATCGCGAATCTTTTGGGCTGATTGTTCACCTGCAGCAATCAGTTGATTGGCTTTGGCTTGAGCTTCATTAATTAGCTTTTGTGCCCTAAGGTTTGCTTCTTCAATATATTTGCCGGCTTCTTCCTTAACTTGTGTAACTACTTCCTCTTTTTTCTGATCAATAGCGTCTTTGATAGATTCCTTTATTCCTCCTTTACCACCAGTAAGTGAGGTTGATATCTTGGGATCAGATATTGTTCCTGATATTATTACCGACACAGGCACATTATCACCAAGACTGAAATTAGCACCCTTAGCATTAGCCTGACTCACCAGGTTTTCAAGTACATTATTGGCAGCACCTCCGAAAGTACTCCTCGGAATTCCCAGATCCAAAACATACTCAAGTGTTTGATCAAATGAGTTCCACCCATAGATTTCAGCATTAATATTTCCTAATTTCGTGGTAAACGGCTTAACTGACACTTTGCCTTCCTCAATCAGGAATGAAAGATTTATCTTGCTCACAGCCCATCGCTTTAACTCCTCAACCTTCAGAATATCAGCAACCTTATTGAAAGCAGTAACGTTATTAATTGCCAATTCAGGCGATGTTAAACTACCATTACCCAGAAGCGTGGCTAGCAATGGCATCATGTCAGGACCAAGAGTGGAACTAATACGTAAATTTGAACTTATCCTTCCCTCAGTTTGACTGGCAATTGGGGCTAGCTTCTGCACTGTCACGAAACTTTCAAATGCTTGCTGCACCAATATGTTGCTTATGTTCAATGCCATATCTACCGTAGGCTTCCCAGGCACTTTTGTTGAATAAGTACCATTAAGAATCATTTGTCCTTCCAAGGCATTGAATTTAAGATCCTGCAGCGCCAACTCCTGATCCTTTATCCTCACCACACCAGTAGCATTAGTTAATTCAAGCTTATCGTAAATAACCTTATCGAAAGATGAATTCAATGTAAAGTCAATATCCTTGGGTATCTCAATGATTGACATTCCTGATGAGGCCGTATCCTGCACTGCAGTAGAGTCTTCATCCATGAAGTCATTAACGTTGAAGTAGTTTGACTGCATCTGCATTAATCCTCTGAGCTCTCCTTTATCAAAAGCATAGGCCAGGTAATTAGTAATATTTCCGCTTGCAGCAATATCATTCTTTCCAATGAGCATTTTCATTTCAGGCATTGAGATCTGTGATGGAGATAGGTTAAACAGGGCTCTTGAAATAGACACCCCCTCAGGAAATGATTCTGAGTTATATACCAGATCAGATATATTCATCTGTCCATCGGCCTGAAATTCATTAAAGCGCTGGTTTTCAGCGTCAGATTGGTTTCCTTTTATAGAAAAATCAGCAACTACAAGACCCGCCAAACGATCACCTTCATCCAACGGGTAGATTTTTGCAACATCACCCAAATCAAGCCTCCCTTTAACAGTAGCATCAAGGTACGGGTCACTAACAGGAGTTCTCACTGAAAACACAGCATCAATCGGGTTATCCATCATCTCAATGTGAAACTTTGATACATCAATCGTGGTAGCATCAGAATCACCGGTTTTATTGTCGACAATAGCTTTGATGTTGATATTCTTAACAGTTCCGGGTAGATCAGGGTACTTGAACATTCCATTAGCAATATCAAGATTCAGGCCAAAAGCCGGTATAGTGTTGTCGTTATATTTACCCTTTACATACCCTGTAAATGCAAGTGTACCATCACTTTGAACTTTGTCAAAATCCTTCATATACACAGCAGGAATAAGTGACAGGAAACTCTTGAACTCATTCTTAAGTGCTTCAAACTGAATGTCCATATCAAAGCCATCATCAGGCATCGCAAAGAACCCTTTGGCCAACATCTCAAGGTCGTTCACAATTATGATCGCATCAGGAAAAGTGAATTTATAGTTTGCAAGGTCAGCCGTTATCTTAGAGTTAAGCTCGGCCTTTGCACGGTTCAAATATTTGATACCATCATAATTAACCAGAAGTTTGTCAATGGTGGTTTTTGTATCGAGGTCAGTGATTGTTTCACTAAAATCGCCGGTAAGTGTATGATTTACACCGTCAGCCCTTACAAAAGTGTTTAGCGATGCATCGTTATATACAATCAGTGAATTATTCAGGCTTAACTTTTTAAGTGAAACATCAAATTCACTAGGCTCAACAATGGTATCAGTTGTTGATGTGGGATCTTCCTTCATGATGTCCCAGTTGGCAGTGCCATCCTCCAATACTTTCAGGAAAATTCGTGCATCATTGATATCCACAGTCCTCACTTCATATTTATCGCCTCTGAACAAGCTCATTACGTTAATGGTAATTCCGAATTTTGGAACGCTGACAAGCGTATCAGATTCAAATCTGTCAACGCCGGCAATGCTAAGCGAATCAAGCCTTACAGACAGATTAGGGAAACTCCGCAATAGCGAAAGATTCATGTCAGCAAAAGCAACCTTTGCATTTACATTTTCATTGGCAGCCTTTTGAACTGCAGTAATGATTTTACCTTTAAAGGCAATTGGAATGATGATTAGGATTGCCAGTATGAGCAATACTATAATACCGAAAACTTTAAGAAACTTTTTCATATTGGTAAATTTTTTCTGCTAATTAGTAGCCTATGTAGAGCGTATGATATTTACCTACACCTTCAAGTGTAGATAACATAAATAAGCTTTAAATGTTGTTATGAACTATTCCTGGTCATCTTGCTAAGTTAAGGAATATTACAAAAGGAAATCAAACACCTTTAAAATCTACTACAGCAATCAACTTATAAATGGAACCACCTACTACAGGTATCAACTTATAAAGGGAACCACTTTCTACAGTTATCAACTTATAAAGGGAACCACTTTCTACAGTTATCAACTTATAAAGGGAACCACTTTCTACAGTTATCAACTTATAAAGGGAACCACCTT
>JAGXGB010000053.1 GCA_024636955.1 Bacteroidales bacterium | reverse complement strand
CTAAGGGCTAAAGGCTAAAGGCTAAAGTGGGGTTTGTTTGTAAACCGATGTTTTTCCCAGATCCCAGAACAAAGAACAAAGAACTTCTTTGCCCATTCTCCATGCCCAAAGCCCTAAGCCCTAAGCTCTAAGCCCTTTGCTTCTTTCCAATATAGAAAACATAACCATAATAATCCTTGTACTTTGAATACATGAGAGCTTCATGTTTTTGGTTATGGACAAGGTCAGTTACAGTTTCGTTTCCGGGATATTTACTTAGGAAGATTTTTTGTGCTTCAACCTGTGGAATATAGAAGTTATCAGTCCAGCAGCTATCAGGTAACACAAAGTGTGCTACCGGCATGTATCCTGCTTTTTGCAACTGGTTGACTTTGTTTGGAATTGTATCAATTTCAGCATAAGCATCAAGCCAGTACTTTTCAACCTCTTCAGGCCGTTCATCAGTCAGCCAGGAAACTTCGGTTACAGCAATGTATCCGCCGTCTTTCAGGAATTTCTTCCATTCTTTTAGTCCCCGGTCATAGCCAATGTTATATATTGCGCCTTCTGACCAGATCAGGTCAAGTTCTTCAAGGCTGAAGTTAAGGTCATCCATTGAACCAACCACCCCTTTTAATCTGTCTTGAAGATCATGACTTGCTACATTAGCATTAAAAATGTCGATGAATGCAGGGAAAAGATCTACACCTGTAATGCTTCCCCGGGTGTGTTGAGCAAGTACCATGGTTTGACCACCGGTTCCGCAGCCTATATCAGCGATGCGTGAGTTATCGGTAAGGTTCTCAATAAATCCCAGTGCCTGAATAGTTGCTTCCGGACTTCCGGGACCTTGCCGTTCAATGCTTGAGAAGTATTCGCAAATAAGGTTGAAATCGAATTCGTGTATTGATTTATTGTTACTCATGATGTTTAATGTTATTAATAAATAAGGCATGAAAATAACTCCGGCAGGTATTGCCTGAGTCTATTTGAGGTATAACCAATGGTAGATCACCAGATGGTAGATCACCAGAGGCTATTTACTTCACCATATCCGAATTGTAATTTAACATCCAAAGTTTTTGATAGTGCAAAATTAGTATTTTTGAGTTTTCAAATGTACAGTTTAGCTAAAGTTTTTAAGGATAAAATTTGTAAATTTGGAAAATGGAACAAACAGAATTCAATAAAGAAAAGCTAATAAAATACTGGACTGAAAGTTCAGATGATGATTTTATGTCAAGATAAATGACGAGTACCCACCTTATATACATAATTTATTGCGACTTGCTGAAAAATGTCAAATTGAATTAAATGAGGAACAAAGATTCTTTTTTATTACTGTTACAGCATTTAATATTAATTCGCGGTATGATGATTATAAATCAAGTTTTAAACTGAAATGCACACCAGAATTTACGGCAGCCTGGATTGAAAACTTAAAGACTAACAGAGAATGGATAAAGAAACTGATAATATAATAAGGCAATACATTTCTTCAGTTGCAAAACAAACACCAGGGTTCGTTACAGCTTACTTATTTGGTTCATTCGCGAGAAACAAGCAAAGACCTGAGAGTGATATTGACATTGCCCTGATTATTGACAATCTGCAAGATTCAGACAAGTTTGATATACAAGTTCAATTAATGCTACTTGCTTCAAAGTTTGATCTGCGTATTGAACCACATCCACTTTCAAGACAGGATATGTTATCTGAAAATCCATTTGCACACGAAATAAGGAAAACCGGTATAGAAATCAAATAGATGAATACGACTTCAATCACCTCCTTACGGGTGGTGTGAAAGAAGTGTAGAATGCAATCCAAACCAATAGCACCATCATTGGAATGATGATACGATGGAAGGAATACATGTAGGCGATGGTTGGAATCATTGATTTTGAAGGCCTTCTTTTGTCGTAGATGATCTTGTGCTCTTCGCCAAGTTCATATACTGAATTTGACGGGCCCAGTACCCGGTAAGCTGCATTCCCAACTTGGTACTGGAATATGGTAGTTTTTGCATATTCAGAATTATATTGCATATCAGCCCGTTGGTTGAGTATTTTGTAGTCGACAGCCACACCGGTTGTGCGGGTACCAAACATTAGTAGCTTCCATTGTTTAGAAATCGGCAGCAGCATGATCAGGACGATGGTAATATAGAATGTATTCTTGCTGATTTTTATATACACGGCTATTTTTTAGTACTACTCTTCAAAACTAACAATTTTAAAGTGGAGTTGTACTAATCCTGTCTCAAATTGTTTTGATGAAATTAGCTTTTTTTGAAGCCAGTAGGAACTACTGGTTGGTTTGCTTTTCAGGAAGCATAACAGTAAAAACTGCACCATCGTTTTCAGATGAGGATGCATGAATCTCGCCGAAATGGTTCTGGACAATCTTACGGCAAATTGCAAGCCCAATGCCTGTGCCTTCGAACTCCTGCTTTGAATGCAATCTCTGAAAAATACCGAAGATACGTTCTGCATGAGCATTATTAAATCCTATGCCATTATCCTCAACTGCTATAGAGTAGTAATCAACATCGGGCAAAAGGCCTTTATAGCCGTGTAATCTATTCTTCTTTAATCGTTGCGACCTGATATTGACAATAGGTTTCATGCCCTTACGACTAAATTTGAGAGAATTAGAGATCAGGTTACTGAACAGTTGCTTCATCTGTAATGGCACAGCCTGTATAACAGGAAGTGAATCATAATTGATTTGTGCTCCACTGCTTTCAATTTCAGGTTGGGATTCGGCAATGACATCCATTATCACCTGGTTCAAATTGACCGGTTCAATGCCCTCCCTGTTTAAGTTCAATTGGCTGAAATCAAGTACATCGCGGATAAGTTCCGACATGCGTTTTATAGAAGACTGTACCCTGCTGATATAGAGTTTAACTTCATCACTTGAATCGGCTAGTTTTAAATTAAGTAATTGAGTAAATGTGGTAACCTTACGCAGTGGTTCCTGAAGGTCGTGTGAAGCAATGTAGGCAAATTGCTCAAGTTCCCTATTGTTTTGTATCAGCGCGTTGTTAACCTCGGCAAGTTCTTTTGTCCGCAGTGCTACTTCATCTTCAATTTCTTTTTGCGCAAGCACTTGTGATGTTACATTTTGCATAACGCCGGATACACTTACTGCTCTATCGCCATCATATTGCATCTGTCCAATAGAGCTAAGATACGTTATCTCTTTTGTTACAGGGTGCAACACTCTGAAAATAAGGTTGTGCTTTCCTCCTGCTGCACTATCCATTGAGCGAACAATGACTTTATATACTTCTTGAAGGTCATCCGGATGCACTTTAGCGAAAATCTCAGCCATTAAGCAATGTGATTCAGGCATGTTGAACCATTCCATTAGTTTACGGGAATAATTGGCTTTGCCTGATTGGACATCAACAGCGTAAATGCCAAGTTCTGCTATTTCTATAGCCAGTTCAAGACTTAGTTCACTTTGCTTGATTTTTTCACGGTTGATGACCTGCTCTGTTACTTCGTTTGAAAAGACGAGTAATCCTGTTGGTTCTTCATACCCTTCCTCATAATAAGGCTGATATTCAAACGTGAAATATCCCAATTCATTTTTACCATTCCGGTGCAATCTAATCGGAGTTTCATAAAAGGTTTTTGAAACTCCTGTGTGGATAACTTCCTGCATCAATTCAATAAAGCCTGTTTCCTTAAGCTCAGGGAAAGCTTCAAGAAAAGGTTTGCCTATAACCTCAGAAGTCCTGTCCCACATTTTCAATGTAAGGTCATTTGCCAGTTCAATGATAAGGTCTAAGCCCTTAAAAAGTTGGATAGGCATAGGTGCCTGCCTGTATAGATTAAGTGCCTGGTGCAATGGTTTCAAACGTTCTTCCCAGTGTTTTGAATTTACATCGTGGGTAATATCCTGCAATGAATTAAGGATAAATTCAACACTCCCATCATCACCTTTAACCGGACAATTGGCTATGCGCCAGTATCTCTCTTCAAATACATTTTCTTTATTTGAAACGTCATATCTCTGTACCGGTAATTGGTGACTTTCACCGGTTGCAACTACATGCATAAATGAAGCTCTCAGATCTTTGTCGGAAGTATCTTCAGGATTATCAGGGTTTGGTGGGAATGCTTCAAATAAGCCCTTACCGAGTACATCGTGCAAACGTTTTCCTGTAAGCTTCAGATGACTGGCAGATGCCGCCACAATTGTAAATACAGGAGGATCAGCCTTAATCAGTAGATTATGACCTGGGGAGACCTCAAAAATCCTCATTTCACGGGAAGATAAGTGGGATGTATTTGTAGAGTTTTCTCTCATTAACAAAATTTTGATCTGTCGTAATCTCAAAAATTACAACTATATCTTGCACAAACAAAGATGTGAGCATTTTGTCGGAGAGTAATTAAACACTACTCAGGGCTAAAGCCCTAATGCAGGGGTTTGGGTATACTTGGCCATCTCCGCCTTAAAAGACGGAGATATTGAAGAGGTCTCTTTTCTCAAATTTTGGAGACGGAGTTATTGTATAGTGTGTAGCTCTATACATCCTTTACTTTAAAAGGATTATAAGAAACGGATGTATCAAAAACATCAACACCTTCAATTGATTTGAACCATTTAACAACACGGCTGGTTAAAGGGAGTGCTAAAACTTCATATAGTGTTTTGAGCAATATTTGTGTGCCGATCATGAGTAACAATGAATCTATCGAATATATCCCGGCAAATGCTACAGTGATAAAGATAAATGAATCGGCAGTTTCACCGGCAATGGTTGACAGTACAGCGCGTACTCCAAAGTACTTTCCCTTGTGGTAAACCTTCATACGGCTCATTACAAATGCATTAAGGAAGGAGCCGGTGAGGTATGAAGCGAAACTTGCAAGTACCAGTCTTGGCGTTGCACCAAGTATAAGTGCATATGATTCCTGATCAGTCCAGAACGACGCTGGTGGTATTAATATAGATAGCCAGAAAAATAGTGCCATCACAGCGTTCATGGCAAGGCCCGACCATATAATAAGCCTTGCTTTACGAAAGCCCCATACCTCAGCAATAACGTCGTTGAGAATATAGGTTATGGGGAAAATCAAAATAGAAGCAGGAAGTGCAAGCGTACCTACTTCAACTATTTTTACTGCAATAATGTTGGCTATAATCAAACAGGCGGTGAATAAAATGCCTGTGAGCATGAAAGGAACTGATAATTGATTTTTCATTTGATGGTTTATAGTGGTTATCAAGGACACGAGAGCCTGAAAAAACGTGCAAAGATAATTGTTTTCACTTAAGTAAATAGATGATTATGAAAGTATTAGCTCTGAATAAACTGAAAGTAACGAATGATGCGCTGAATTCAGTTGAAAGTACTACCTTTAAGTAACCTTTACTGTAAAATTGAGCATGAAGATAGCTACATGTAATGTGAATGGTGTAAATGGCAGATTGCCGCAAAACTCTTAGAGTTTCACTTTTTGGCTATAGGTAACTGATCCGGAAATTATATTTATTATGTAAATCCCGCCGGGTAGGTTATTTACCGGTACAATCAGGCTCCTGGCGTTACCTGGAGCAGTTGTAGAATAACTACCATAATTTTCACTTAAACTATTACTGTATACCCCCATACCATTCATCGAATAGATAGAAATAGCCAATTTACCTTCAAAACCAGTTATTATACGGAGGTTTTGACCATCGTTGACAATACTTGTATGGGAATTATCAATAATTTTATTTGAAGTGTTTGTAGGAAGTATAACAAATGATTGTTCTTCAGTAAACGGTGAAGCTGCAAATGATTGATCAATGGCTTGCAGACTATAATAATAAGTGCCGGGCTGAAGGCTTCTAACGATGGCGAAGGTGTTGGCTGCCATGTTACCTTGAGTAGGCATGTATCTTACACCGTTTATTAAATCAGCATTTGGTGAGAGCACATCACTTGCACCCGGCGAAGTGCCAATTCGCAGATTGTAGGTAAGTGCAAGCGAAGGCGACTGGAGGTCAGTTGACCTTTGCCAGTTAAATATCACGAAATCCTCCCATGTATAGGTATCAGTAATAACCGGAATAGAAGGAGGTGTATTAGGTTGGAAACTTGTTCCGGTAATAAGATCATTCCTGTATAACATTCTTACTGCATTCCCCGATACCCCGATTAACAGCAGGTCGATGTCTCCATCATTATCATAATCACCCCATGCTGATGCTGATCTTTCGGCAAAAGCTAAACCAGCAGGTACTTCAGTATATCCTCCAATCCCATCATTATTATACAGTCTTGTGAATGAATCACCACAGGTTGAATTTTGCCCGGCAAGCAGAATATCAAGATCACTATCATTGTCATAATCTATCCAGTCAGCTGGTCCCAGGGCAGTACCAACAAGTCCGGCGTTTGCATTGGCAAATGATCCTACAGAGTTATTATGGTATATATACGATACTGCAAGTAGGTTATAGTCTTTGCCGGTAAACATGATATCAAGATATCCATCCATATCATAATCGCCCCACCGTGCAGTACCTGCAATGGCACCTTCTATTTCAACATCCAGGCGAGAAAATACACCATCATTGTTGGTCATCACATACACTGATGCAGAGCCATCATCACCAACCATCAACAGGTCCATATCACCGTCGTTATCATAATCACCCCAGGCTAATGAAGGTGAATTCATTGATGGAAGCCCTGCTTCAACTTCAGTGAAAGTACCATTGCCATTATTATGGTATAGTTTTGAAGACCAATTGCCTGAAAGAACAATGTCAGCATAGCCATCATTATCATAATCGCCAAAAGCAACATCTCCATCAGCTCCTGCGGCATACAAAGTACTATCGGCAAGCTGAAACTGCAAACTTCCGGTGTTTCTGTATAAATGCGTAACATTACCATTCACACCCTGGCCTGTGATAATCACATCAAACAATCCATCATGATCATAGTCAGCAACTGATAAGGCGCAATTATACAATCCTCTCAGATTTGATGCCGCCACTTCAGTGAATTCCCCATTCACATTCATAAACACCTTGGCAACAGGATTGTATGCTGTATTCTGACCTGACATAACAACGTCAAGATCCCCATCATTATCAAGATCGGCAAAAGCAACAGCTCCCCTTCCTAAACCGGGAAATGGGTTAGATACTGAAGTAAACGGCTGGGAAAAGCAATTATACGGCAGCAGAAGCGCAGTAAGTACAACAACATAAAGAGCGTATTTAGAAAGAATGCCCGCGTATGCAGGAGAAAGAATGTTAGTATACTTAACAGTGTTAAGAACGTTAGCGTACAGATGTTTCATAAGTGGCTTATTTACGCCACTAATTTACTCCTTTCTGAATTCCTTCAAACCGTTGTCGAGAAATTCAACGAAATTATCCACATCAAGGTCGTATGCCTTAGGCTGAACCAGCATTTCACCATTGGTATCAAGCAGCACATAGTATGGCTGGGCATTAACGTTAAAACGGCTGATTTGGAAATCAGCATACTTCTTGCCAATAGTTTTCTTTACTTTACCGTCATATTTTGAAGTGATCCACTCACTTTCAGGTAGCTGTGTTTTGTCGTCAACATACAGGGCGATAACTATATAATCTTCCTTGAGGCGCTTTAGCACCCTAGGGTCGGCCCAAACACGGGCTTCCATCTCACGGCAATTAACACAACCATGGCCTGTAAAATCAATAAAAACAGGCTTGTTTAGTTTTTGCGCACAGGCAAGTCCCTGTTCGTAATCGAAGTAGCCGTATAATCCGTGAGGCAGATGAAGTTTATCGCCATGTTTTGGAGTATCGCAAAGCCCGTTGGCCAATTCTCCGGAAGCTCTGTCGGCATTGGTTGAGCCGGATGATGAGAACACTTCTACGTTTTCACGAATAATTCTGTTCAAATCAAAATCATGCGTTGCCTGTGGAGGAAGGTAGCCTGATAATGCTTTAAGTGGTGCACCAAACATACCCGGAATAAGGTAGAGCACAAAAGTGAAGGTAATGATAGCAAGTGTGAGGCGCGGCACACTCAGATACCTGAGTTCAGTGTCGTGCGCTAACTTAAGTTTACCCAGCAGGTATAGTCCCATGAGAGCAAAGATGATTATCCAGAAAGCCAGGTATATTTCCCTGTCAAGTATTCCCCAATGGTAGGTTTGATCAGCAATACTGAGGAATTTGAGTCCAAGTGCCAGTTCAATAAAACCAAGTACAACTTTCACTGAATTGAGCCAGCCACCTGATTTTGGCATATTGTTAAGCCAGCGGGGGAAGAATGCAAACAATGTAAATGGAAGGGCAAATGCCAGCGAGAAACCAAGCATTCCGATGATAGGCATTAGTACTTCACCTCCTGCTGACGCAACAAGAATAGCTCCAACTATGGGGCCGGTGCATGAGAAGGAAACAAGCACGAGCGTGAATGCCATGAAGAAAGAACCCATAATACCCCCCCTGTCAGCCTGGGCATCTGATTTATTGATCATCCAGCTTGGCAGTGTTATTTCAAACATGCCTAGGAATGAAGCAGCAAAGAACACGAATATCAGGAAGAAGAGAACGTTGGGTAACCAGTGTGTGCTCAGGAAATTGGCAAAGTTGGCACCAAGTGTAACTGCCACAATAGTTCCAATTACTGTATAAATGAGGATTATTGAAAGTCCATAAATAAAAGCCTGAGTTTTTGCTTTCACCTTATCTTTTTCTTTGAGGAAAAAGGTAACTGTCATTGGAATCATTGGGAATACACAAGGTGTAAGGATGGCAGCCAGGCCTGCAAGAAACGAGAGTATGAAAAGAGTAAGGAGTGAATCTTCTTTTTTCTCTCCGGCTGCTATTTCTTTAACAGTAGTTTCATCAATAGTGGTATCAACAGTTGTCTTTTCTGCAACAATTGCTGTATCGGTTTCACTTCCTGTGCTCACTTCAATGCCTGAAACTACAGCAGTGGTTATTCCGTTCGTTGAAGTGCCGTTTGAAGTACCGTTCGTTGAAGTACCGTTCGTTGAAGTGCCGTTTGATGAAGTGCCTGCTGATGGAGTTGATGTTGTGGCTGATCCGGTGGCTTGAGGGTTTCCCTTAATGCTGAATTCAAAATCAACTTCATTTGGAGGCAGGCATTGTTTATCGTCACAACACATAAATTCAAGGAATCCCTTGATTTTAAAATCCTTATCGGTAAGTACCCTTATCTTTTGTTTAAAGATTGCCTCATCGGCAAAGTATTTCAGTACCATATCAAAGTTAGGGTCAAACTCCTCAATAGCCTTTGGTTCTGTTACTTTACCAACCAGAGTATAGTTCTTGCTTGATTCAAAAGTGAAGGTTGTTGGTACGGGTCCATTTGGCTTAATGTCCTGTGAGTAAAGGTGCCATGTTTTATCAATGGTAGCTTTCATTATCAGCTCTACTTCACCGGCATTGATCTGCTTTGTGCTAAAGCTCCATTTTACAGGTGTAAGTATCTGCGATAGTGCAGTGATATTGAATGCAAGAAAGAAGAGAGCAGTAATGATAAAGCTAGAAACATATTGTTTTTTCATCCTTTGGTAAACTTGGAATTAATAATGCTAACCCTTGACCATAATTAATCAAGCAGTTCAATCTTCAAAATTTCTTCAGTATTATTTGTAATGCGGAAAGGGTTTGCAATACGGTGACCAACCAGCCAAACAATGGTATTGCCTGATAGGAGCAGCCATGCATTCTCCTTTTCTACTATAGAGAATTTATTATCAATGAAATAATCGCTTAATTTTTTGGTATGATTCATTCCGTAAGGGACAAATGAATCACCTTCCCGCCACTTCCTTAGCTTCAACGGGTAGTTAATTTTTGAAGCATCAAGTAAAGCTATATTGCCAGCTTTTGGAATCCGGAGTTCATCACTGTTAATTATAGTTGAAAACTTAAGATGTATGGGCTTGGTGGTTTCACTGACCGCTTGTTCAATGTAGGTTTCAGCTGGTGAATCACTTACCTCCTGACCGGTTTCGGTTATTATGAGGCAGCCGCGGTCCTTCAGCAGTCTATGCGTTGAAGAAAAGAACTGTTTGCCAGGTATGTCGGTTAGTGCCTGGGTAATTTCAGCACACACTGAACGGTTGAAAGAGTATGGTTGCAATAGCTCATAAAGGTATAGGTCAACCGGCTGGAACTTAATTAAATCATCAATATAAATTCTGGTTAAGCCATCCTCCTCTTTAATGATGCTATCTGACAACTGCTTCAAATGATTACGAAGTATAAGTTCAGCTTCCCTTATCCTGTCAATTGTGGCAGTAATAGTTTTACGGAATTCAGGATTAATATCACCGAGAAAGGGAATAAGGTCATGGCGTATTTTATTACGTACATACTTGGTAGTACGGTTAGAACTATCCTCCCTGAAAGCAATAGCTTCATCAGAAGCAAACTCTTCAATTTTACGCCTGAATGCGAACATCATAGGATGTACTATGTGAATTCTGTTGGGCAGTATTCCATGTAATCCAGTAATTCCAGTGCCCCGGAGCACATTGATAAAGAAAGTTTCAATCTGGTCATCAAGATGGTGGGCAGTTGCTACTGCATTATAACCTTCTGTAAGCAATAATTCCTCAAACCACTCATATCTAAGTGTACGGGCCGCCATTTGAACTGATATCTTGTTAAAGCCGGCGTACTCGCGGGTTTTAAAATGGTTTACAAAAAAAGGTACTTTATAAACATCGGCCATTGAGGCAACAAAAGCTTCATCCTGGTTTGATTCAGCACCTCTTAATCCAAAATTGCAATGGGCAATAGCAAAATTATACCCGGCTCTGTGAAACAGTTCAGCCATTACCATTGAATCAACACCTCCACTGACGGCCAAAAGAATAGGATCAGCGGGACTGAACAGAGCATGCTGTTCAACATATTCCTGCAATTGTTCGAGCATGAGGCAAAATTAATAAAACCACATGAATAAATGTGTTAATAAAATACAAATTGGAAGTGCACCAACAAACCACATTCTGAAACTGTTAGAACTGTCGCAATAGATTAACTGAAAGTAATTTGATCTGAGATACTAATATGGAAATACATAAAAAAGAAAGTGGCAGAACCGGGAAACTGGTTGTAATTGAAAATAATGAAGAGATGGCCGACATAGGGTATCTTATCAATGATGAAGATAACTACGTAATTGACCACACCAGCGTTAATGAGAAGCTAAGTGGTCAAGGTGTTGGCCAGAAACTTGTAGATGCAATGGTTGATCTGGCAAGGGAAAACAACAAAAAGATTATTCCATCCTGTGAGTTTGCTAAGAAAATTTTTCAACGGAATGAAAGCCGCTATGCAGATGTTTGGGACAAAAGGGAATAAATACTCAATAGTTTGGTAAGAAAACTGGGTTCCAATTTCAATTTACTGAGGCAGTTAACTGTAAATGCCTGACATATAAGCTAATTAAGTGCAAATAGTTAAGGCTTCTTTACTTTATTTTATTTTATATCTTTACGGGGATGCGTATAATATGCAACCTTTTTAAACGTGTGTAGTCTTTACATCATAACACTATAAGTATAACCACTAATTTCTTCAACCCCAACCACACAATCCATGAAACGTTCACTTTTGTTACTGCCTATTCTTGTACTGATTAGTTTTCAACTTTTTGCACAGGATATTATATTGAAGAAGAATGATGAGATGATCAAGTGCAAGATAAAGGAAATTGGCCTGGATGAAATAAAATACACGCTGCCTGAATACCCTCAGGATGTTATGTTTTCGCTTGACAGGGATTTGATTTCAAAAGTCATCTTTGAAAATGGCGAAGAAATTATAATGAAAAAGGAGATGACTAACCCTGCGAATTATGAAGATAATCACAAAAACGTCATAAAGACTGAATTTCTTGCCCCACTCAGTGGCAATACCACTTTCTCATGGGAGCATAGTCTTTCGCCCGGGCGTAGCTTTGAAGCAACACTTGGTATAGCTGGTTTGGGACTTAATTATGGAGACGAGAACCCTGGAGGTGTATTCATGAAGTTTGGATACAAAATGATCAAGAGCCCTGACTTTTATTTGAGGGGCATGAAGTATGCTCATATACTTAAGGGAAGTTATATCAAGCCTGAGATCATGATGGGACTTGTTGGTCGTGATAATTATTACTGGGAAAACCAATATGACCCCATCTCAGGCTATTACATAAGCAGTAACGACAGGCGGGTACACGAAACCGTGTTTGCAGCCGCAGTACAAGTAGTATTTGGCAAGCAGTGGATATTTGACAATATATTTGCCATTGATCCATATTTTGGCATAGGATACGGTTTCAATTCAACTAAACGAGACTATGATGGTTATAATTATGGTTTCTGGGTTCCATCTAATGAAGTCCCCATTTCATTGTCAATTGGTTTGAAGATGGGGTTGCTTTTTAAGTAGGAATCACTGGTCCTAATGGTCTCACTCGTCCCACTTTACAATTACTCATTTAATGGGGCGAAGGGGACTTTTGGGATAAGGGTGACATTTCTGCAAATCTTCATGCTGGATTAATGATTCATTACCTACAACCTAGTATCAACCTTGTTTAAACCTTGTACTAACCTTGTATAAACATAGTACGTTATACAATGTTATGATTAGGTTTATACTTAGTTAATTATTGGATAGATCCAATAAAAATCATTCCCATATCCATTGGATAATAACAGAAAACCCTCCTCCCATCTCCCTCTATGAAAGGGATCGGGGATGAGGGTTTTATATAATAAGGATGAGAAGCGTTGGGGGTGAGGTGCTACGCACTAACACTAACCACTAAGCCCTAATCCCTAATTAATCTCCCAGGTATCACCGCTGTTCAGCAGGTCATCAACTGAACGAATCTTTGATGTTTGCTTTGCATAAGTGATTTGCTCTTCAACCATATCATCATAAGTAGGATAAATGGCAGCCCTGATAACGCCCATAGCAACAGGGAAGTGGGGATATGACATCTTAGCCAGCATGAGATGCAGACCAGGATCCTGTTCATACATATCGTGCACAAGAACGTCATCTTCTGTCATACCGTTTTGTCCAATAGTGATCACTTCAAGACGAGTGCCATTAAGCCTGATACCTTTATCCTTGTTTTTACCAAAGAGCATAGGATCGCCATTGCGGAGAATGATCTGACGGTCGTCACGGTTTTCTTTATTTGTTACTGCATCATGAGTCCTGTCGGCAAAAATCACACAGTTTTCCAGAATTTCAATAATTGAAGTACCATCGTGCTTTGCAGCTTCAAACATAATCTCAGTCATAAGCCTTGGATTTGAGTCAGGGCTACGGGCAAAGAAAGTTCCCTGGGCACCAAGCACAAGTTCACCGGGGTTAAAAGGATGCTCAATTGTTCCCTGTGGTGATGTTTTGGTTACACTACCCATGGGAGTTGTAGGTGAATATTGTCCCTTTGTTAATCCGTATATCTGGTTATTGAAGAGAACAATGTTTATATCGATATTACGACGGATTGTATGGATAAAATGATTACCGCCGATAGCAAGTGAGTCGCCGTCGCCTGTAGCCATCCATACACTAAGGTGAGGATTGGCAATTTTCACACCTGAAGATATGGCAGCAGCCCTTCCGTGAATACCGTGAATACCATAAGTATTAACATAATAAGGAAAGCGGGAGGAGCAACCAATACCTGAAACCATCATAATATTCTCTTTGCGGTAACCCAGCTTAGGGAATACATTGGCAACAGACGAGAGTATAGCATGTGAGCCGCAACCGGGACACCACTTTACCATTTGGTCACTAACAAAATCTTCCTTGGTTAATTCAACCGAAGAGCGCTCTATTGTATAGTTTTGTTTGTTTATCATGATTATTTCTCCTCCTGTATTTGAGTAAGAACCTGAGTGAGCTCATTAACGGTGAACGGCAGTCCCTGTACTTTATTATACTGCATGTAGTTGTAACCGTGATGCTTCATTTTCAGGTAATTAACGAACTGACCGCTGTTAAGTTCGCAAACAAGAATTTTCTTAAAGCCTGATAACACTTCAGCGGTATTTTTAGGTAGCGGCATGATGTAACTAAAGTGGGCATGGCTCACTTTTTCACCTTTAGCCTGCATTATTTCAACCGCCTCTTGTACAGCGCCGAGGGTGCCACCCCAACTTACAACAAGCAGGTCGCCTTCTTTCTCACCTGCAACTTCCTGTAATGGAATGTAATCGGCTACTTTCTGCACTTTGGCATCCCGAAGGTCAACCATCTTTTGATGGTTCAAAGGATCGGTTGAAATATTGCCTATGCCGTCTTCTTTTTCCAATCCTCCTATTCGATGGCGTAAACCTTCAGTTCCGGGCAGAGCCCACTTGCGCACCAGTGTTTCTGGATCTCGTCGGTAAGGCTGGTAATCAGGATCATTAGGCTTAGCGAGAGGAGGATGAATTGCTGGCAGGTCAGCTGCTTTTGGAATACGGAATAACTGTGAACCATTGCCAAGGTACCCATCAGTTAGCAAAATAACCGGAGTCATGTGTTCCATGGCAATTTTTGCAGCCATATAGGCAAAGTAAAAGCAATTTGCTGATGTTGATGCAGCAACAACCACGGCAGGACACTCACCATTACGGCCAAAAAGTGCCTGGTAAAGATCGCTCTGTTCTGATTTGGTTGGTAAACCGGTACTAGGACCACCACGCTGTACATCAACAATTACTAAGGGTAATTCTGTCATTACAGCCAGCCCGATAGCTTCGCTCTTCAATGATAAACCTGGACCTGAGGTGGTTGTTAGGGCAAGAGAGCCAGTATAGCTAGCACCGATTGCTGAGCATATGCCTGCAATTTCATCTTCTGCCTGAAAAACTTTAGCACCCAGGGATTTATATTTGGCAAGTTCAATTAAAATTTCGGTAGCAGGTGTAATTGGATATGAACCGAGGAAAATAGGTCGACCTGAGCGTTCGGCTGCAGCCAGAAATCCCCAAGCAGTAGCCACATTACCAGTGATATTACGATAACGACCCGGTGGAATTGCAGCTTTACCTACCTGGTATACTGATGCAAGTGCCTCAACTGTGTCAGCATAGCTATATCCGGCTTCCAAAACGGTTTTGTTTGATTCTATAACCGTTGGCTTATTCTTAAATTTCTTGTCGAAAAACTCATAAGTGCCTTTAAAGCTCCATCCAAAAAGATGGTACATGATGCCAAGGGCAAACATATTCTTGCTTTTATCGGCAGTTTTATTGTCAATACCTTTCTCCTTTAAGACACCTCTGGTAAAAGAAGTAATAGGAGCCTTAACAAGATTATAACTTGACAGTGAACCATCTTCAAGAGGGTTTACAGTGTAGCCGGCTTTTTTATAAGAAGCCTCTTCAAAAGAATCCTGATCTACAATGATAGTAGCACCCGGTTTTGCCCACTTGAGATTAGACTTAAGAGATGCAGGGTTCATAGCAACAAGTACATCGCACAAGTCGCCTGTGGTCTCTATCTTCTTGGCTCCTACATGCACCTGGAAACCAGATACACCAGCAATTGTGTTATGTGGTGCGCGGATTTCTGCCGGATAATCAGGAAATGTAGCCAGGTCGAGACCGGCTAATGCTGCAGTATCAGAGAAAAGCGTACCGGTAAGCTGCATTCCGTCACCGGAATCACCAACAAACTTAACAACAACCGCTTCCCTTTGTATAACATTGCTATTTGTTTTTAACATGATCTTTAGGAAGTTGATTTTGAGGGGCAAAGTTAATAGAATTAGGTTTTGAATTAATTTAACGCACAATTTAAAATTACTGAAATCATTATTTAGAAGCTTTAAAAATTTGAGCTCACATTTTTTTGTATAATAATTCCATTTATCTTTGCCTGAGTTAACAATAATGCTAAAAACCAAAATAAGAAAGCCATGGCTTACGTAATTTCAGATGACTGCACAGCATGCGGCACTTGTATTGATGAATGTCCCGTTGAAGCGATCTCGGAAGGTGATATCTATAAAATAGATCCTGATATCTGCACAGATTGTGGATCTTGTGCTGATGTTTGTCCTGTTGAGGCAATTCACCCTGCATAAGGGTTGGATATTCCAACAGTAGAGAGAACGCTTGCCTTAGGGCAGGCGTTTTCTTTTTAATCCATTTCATTTTCACTGTATTACCAATATTGCCTTTTTTACTTTATTAGTGATTGTTAACCTATCTCCCTTTTCCCTGATTGGAAGGCAAACTTTATCATTTCAACTTTGTTTTTAGGGAACACAAAATGCAGAGAATTCTTGGTATATTTGTAATGCATAGTATGTGAACCCCCGAAGCATTATTCCTTATCACCTTTTTGTTGGTAAGAAATGAGCTCGGGATTATTAATATGTAATATTACCGTTGACCCCGGATAAAAAAATTATAATGGATAAATTCTCGTTTTTCTCAAATGCAGACAGCGGATATATTGAAGGTCTGTATAAACAATATCAGGCCGACCCCAGCTCTGTGGATGAGAGTTGGCAACATTTCTTTAAGGGTTATGAGTTCAGTCGCATTTCATACAACCCCAGTGAAGGTGAGCTGGTTGTTCCAAATGAGTTTAAGGTTATAAACCTGATTGACGATTACAGAAAGCGCGGACATCTATTTACCCGTACAAACCCTGTGCGAACACGCCGCCCTTATTCACCTACACTGGATATAGAAAATTACGGACTTTCACAGTCTGATCTGGATGTGAGTTTTGAAGCTGGGTCAGAAATTGGCATTGGAAAGGCTCCTTTAAGAAAAATAATTGAGCACCTTGAAACTACTTATTGTGAATCAATTGGAGTAGAATATCAGCATATAAGAAACATTGAAGTTGAAAAGTGGCTAAGGCAAAGAATGGAATCAAGTAAGAATACGCCCAGGTTCACTTCTGCTACCAGAAAAGTTATGTTAACTAAATTAGGGCAGGCAGTACTTATGGAGAAGTTTCTTCATAAACGCTTCCCCGGTCAAAAGAGGTTCTCACTTGAAGGAGTGGAAGCTTTAATTCCCGCTTTGCATGCTGTTATAGAAAAAGGAGCATCACTGGGAGCTGCTGAGTTCCAGATAGGTATGGCACACCGTGGCAGACTTAATGTGCTTGCTAATATCATGGAGAAACCAATGGTTGATATCTTCAATGAATTTGCCAATAAGCAATATGACGATCAAACACTCATGGGTGATGTTAAATATCACCTTGGTTATACATCTGAAAGGATGACCATGAACGGCAGCAAGGTTGAAATAACCCTTGCTCCAAACCCTTCGCATCTTGAGGCAGTTGGCTCAGTTGTGCAAGGTATAACACGTGCTGAAATTGACCTTAATTACAAAGGTGATACTGACAAGATAGTACCTATAATTATACATGGGGATGCTTCTATTGCCGGACAGGGTATTGTTTATGAACTTGTGCAAATGAGTGAATTGAAAGGCTATCGTGTAGGTGGCACCATCCATCTGGTAGTGAACAACCAGGTTGGGTTTACTACAAACTACCTTGATGCCCGCAGTAGTACTTACAGCACTGATATAGCAAAAGTTGTTCAGTCGCCAATATTCCATGTTAATGCTGACGATATTGAAGCAGTAGTATACACAATTGAGCTTGCCATGGAATACCGTGAGAAATTTGATAAAGATGTATTTATTGATCTGCTCGGTTACAGGAAATACGGTCATAATGAAGGTGATGAACCAAGGTTTACTCAGCCTTTGCTGTATAAGATGATTGAATCACATCCTGATCCATGGACAATATACTCGGGAAGTCTTATTAAAGAAGGTATAATCAGCCCTGAAGAAGTTGAAGAGATAAAGAACAACATTAATGAAGCGCTTGAAGAACAACTTGCTACATCGCAGAAGATGGAGAAATCAGTGTTTAAACCCTTCTTAAGCGCTATGTGGAGCGACACACGGACTGCAGTTCCTGAAGATTTTATCAAATCACCCGATACTGGTGTACCTTATGAAGTGTTGAAAGAGATTGGTGAAAAAATAACCATATTGCCTGAAGGCAAAGTGTTCAATAGGAAGCTCGTCAAGCTCATGAACGACCGTAACCAAATGATTCAGCCTGATGGCAAGATTGATTGGGCAATGGGTGAACTATTGGCATACGGGTCGCTTGTGAAAGAGGATATTGCGGTACGATTGTCAGGGCAGGATTCTGAAAGAGGTACTTTTTCTCACAGACATGCAGTTTTAACCATTGAAGATTCAGAAGAAAGGTACGTTCCACTTAGTACGCTCAATACCGATAAGGCTGCATTTAGCATATACAATTCACTGTTGTCAGAGTATGCGGTTTTGGGTTTTGAATACGGGTATTCACTGGTTACTCCTTATGCTCTGACAATTTGGGAAGCACAGTTTGGTGACTTCTTTAACGGTGCACAAATCATTATTGATCAGTATCTCAGTAGTGCAGAAGATAAATGGCGTGTAATGAGTAATCTTGTGCTGTATCTGCCACATGGTTATGAAGGACAAGGTCCTGAACACTCTAGTGGAAGAATAGAACGTTTTCTTGTTCTGGCTGCAGAGAATAACATGCAGATAGTAAACTGCACAACACCTGCAAACTTGTTTCACTTATTACGGAGGCAGGTATACAGGCCTTTCCGCAAGCCGCTTGTACTATTTTCACCCAAGAGTCTGTTAAGACATCCTGCCTGTATTTCACCAATTGAAGATCTTACCACTGGTGGTTTCAAGGAAGTGATAGATGATGAGTTTGTTGACCCCATGAAGGTTGAGAGAGTTGTTTTCACCAGTGGTAAAGTGTATTACGAATTGATTGAAGAAAGGACTCGTTTGAAGACTGACCGGGTGGCAATTATACGAATTGAACAGATTTATCCATATCCTGAGGAACAAATAAAAGCTATAGTTGAAAAATATTCGAATGCAGGTCGGTTTGTATGGGTGCAGGAAGAACCAGCAAATATGGGTGCATGGCCTTTCATCATGAGGCACTATAAGGAAAATGACTTGTTGCTGGTTGCTCGCCCTGAAAGCGGAAGTCCTGCAACCGGATCATCAAAGCTTCATCACCTTAGACAAAGTAAGATTATGCAGAAAGCATTCGGCGAATGCACTTGTGCAGATTCTGACAGGACCTGTAAGATGTTGTGTGCACCTAATGAATGGGTGTTCACGCCTGAAACCGCAAAGAGTGATACTGAATTATAAAACACATCAGGCCAACCTTGTGCGAAAATAAAGCCTACACATTGTTTTAAACGGTATATTAGCTGAGAATAAGAAAAACGAATAAGATTTATTTTAAAGGAGAATCAAACCCTTAAGCTTAAATAATAAATCCTGAACCTTGAATTAATAACAATGATAATAGAAGTAAAAGTTCCCAGCCCCGGAGAGTCTATAACAGAAGTACAACTTGCTTCATGGCTTATTAAAGATGGAGATGTGGTTGAACGGGATGCTGAAATAGCAGAAGTAGATTCTGATAAAGCAACCCTCACAATTAATGCCCCTGAACAGGGTAAAATATCTTTGAAAATTCAAGAAGGTGATACAGTAAATATAGGTACTGTTATTGCTACCATTGATACTTCTGCTTCAGGGAATGGTTCAGTAATTAACGATATTGGTGCCCCGGCAGCAAAGAAGGAACCGGTTGCCGTAATAACTAAAGATACAAAAAAGGAAGCCGCGAAGGTAACAACCGGAGAAGTTGGAGGAGGAGTTGAAGGAGAAGTTGAACAGGAGGTAAAAACTGATGACCCGCAAACCGGCAAAACTCACATAACTCCCCTTGCAAGGAAGATGATGGAAGAGAAAAACCTTAGTAGTGATGAAGTGATTCAGCAATTAGGAAGAAAACGGGTTGGGAAGGCTGACATTGAATCAATGAGCACAAGAAGCGAATCAGCAACTGCTCCTAAAGCAGTGAAAGATGAAATAGACAAGGCAACTAAAGAAAAAGCCACAACAGGAGGAGGCCGCGATACCGAACGCAAGAAGATGAGCACGCTACGATTAAAATTAGCGCAGCGTTTAGTTTCAGTGAAGAATGAAACTGCAATGCTAACCACATTCAAAGAAGTGAATATGAGTAGCATAATGGTATTGAGAAAAAAATATAATGACAAGTTCAAAGAAAAGTACGGCATATCAGTAGGCTTTATGTCGCTTTTCACTAAGGCAGTAACTATTGCATTGCAACAATTCCCTCAAGTGAATTCTATTATTGATGGGGAAGAAATCATTTATCATAACTATGTAGATGTTGGAATAGCCGTTAGTAGTCCAAAAGGACTGGTGGTTCCTGTTTTAAGGAACACTGAGATGATGAGCATTGCTGATATAGAACTAAAAGTTAAGGAACTTGCGGAGAAAGCAAGAAACAACAAGATTTCCCTTGATGAAATGACCGGAGGTACTTTCACTATATCCAATGGAGGAGTATTTGGATCACTGCTTTCAACACCAATACTCAATCCCCCACAGAGTGCAATACTTGGCATGCATAATATCGTTGACAGGCCTATTGCTTTAAACGGACAGGTAGTGATTGCACCTATGATGTATGTTGCACTCTCCTATGACCATAGAGTAATTGATGGACGCGAATCAGTTAGCTTTCTGGTTAAAGTGAAAGAATTGCTCGAAAGTCCGGAAATTATGTTTTATGAAGGCAAGGACCCTTTAAAAGGTCTATTAGGTATTTAATCTCCTTCCAAGTCCACACTCTCAGTTTGGATTGATTTGTCTATTTGGTTTTGATTATTTCAGTAAGGCATATGGCGGGTCTTAAGTGACTGATATACTACGTAACATTACTCCCAAAGTATTTTTTAATAAAATGTCAAAGCTGGAGCATTAGCAGTATCTTTACACTATAATCCTTCCTTCTTACAGTAACAACCTGAATAACAGAAATTTGAAACTATTTATTAAGTACATGGTGAGCAATAGATGCAAGCTTGCAGTTAAAGAACAACTGCACAAAATGGGCTTGCACTTTGTGGTTGTTGATCTTGGCGAAGTTGAGATCATGGAGGAATTGTCAGCCATAGAGCTTGATGAGTTAAACAAAGGCTTACTGGCCTCAGGACTCGAATTGATGGATGACAAAAAAGCCATTCTGATTGAGAAGATTATTAATGTGATTACAGAAATGATTCATCATTCAGATGAAGTTCAAAAAGTTAATTATTCTGAATATCTGAGTGAGCGGTTAAAGCATGATTACACACACCTTGCAAATATCTTTTCGGAGGTAAAAGGAATATCTATTCAGCAATTTATTATTTACAATAAAATTGAGAAGATCAAAGAGTTGATGCTTTATGATGAATTAAATCTTACAGAAATATCTTATAAGCTGAACTATAGCAGTGTTGCTCACTTATCGAATCAATTCAAGAAGGTAACCGGCATGTCGCCATCACAATACAAGCAATACAAAGACAAAAAGCGTATACCGATAGAAGAAATCGGACTAAAAATACCTAACTAAACCAAACAATGGAATCCCAATACGCAAGAAGTCTGATTGAGGCAAGTCTCGATCCATTAGTTACAATCAATCCGGAAGGTAAGATTACTGATATGAATAATGCCACGGTTGTAATTACAGGTCTAACCCGTAAGCAATTGACCGGAACTGATTTCTTCACATATTTTACAGAACCTCAAAAGGCTCGTGAAGTTTATCAGGTAGTATTTGCCAATGGCTCAGTAGCTGACTCGCCCTTAACTATCCGACATAAAAATGGCAAATTAACAGAGGTATTATTTAATGGATCAGTCTACACGGATAATAATGGTGCAGTATTAGGTGTAGTTATCGTTGCAAGGGATGTAACCGATCTTAATCTAATATCTACGCAACTCAAGGAGGCTAAAGTGTCAGCTGAATCAGCAACCCGTAAAGCTGAAGTGGCACAAACAAAAGCAGAGAAAGCAACAGCAATAGCAGAAGAGGCTGTTAAGACAAAACAACAGTTTTTGTCAAACATGAGCCATGAGATCAGAACACCTATGAATGCTATCATTGGCTTTACTAAAGTTTTGCTTAAAACAGACCTCTCAAAAAAACAAGAAGAATACCTTAATGCTATTAAGATTAGCGGTGATGCTTTGATAGTACTGATTGACGATATACTTGACCTGGCAAAAGTTGGAGCAGGGAAAATGAGATTTGAACAAATACCCTTTAAACTCTCAAAATCTGTTTCTGCAATGCTTCACTTGTTTGAAACAAAGATCCACGAAAAGAATCTTAAATTGGTAAAAGAATATGATAAAAATATTCCTGACATTCTAATTGGCGACCCGGTTCGGTTACACCAAATAATCCTCAATCTTGTGAGTAATGCTGTGAAATTCACTTCAACCGGTAAGATCACAGTATCAGTAAGACTTGTAGAGGAAACTGACCTGGAAGCAAAAATTGAGTTCGATGTTTCTGATACCGGAATCGGCATTCCGGAACATAAAATGGGTAAAATCTTTGAAAATTTTCAACAAGCCACAAGTGGTACATCAAGATTATATGGTGGCACCGGCTTAGGACTTGCAATAGTAAAACAATTAGTAGAATCACAAGGTGGGAATATAGTTGTTAAAAGTGCTATTGATGTTGGCTCGTCTTTTAGTTTCACTTTAACTTTCAAAAAGTCGCAAACGGAATTCATGTTTGAAGAGATAATTGATGAACAATATGAAGGATTAGAAGGACTGAGAATATTGGTGGTGGAAGATATGCCCCTCAATCAGTTATTAATGAAAACGGTACTCGATGATTTTGGTTTTGAGTGTGATTTAGCAGAAAACGGATTAATAGCAATTGAAAAATTAAAGAAGGTCAGTTACGATGTGGTGCTTATGGACCTTCAAATGCCTGAAATGAACGGATTTGAAGCAACTGACTACATCAGGCATGTTTTAAACTCCTCAATACCTATTATAGCACTAACTGCAGATGTCACAACTGTTGACCTTGAAAAATGCAAGGCAGTAGGTATGAATGACTACATTGCCAAACCATTGGATGAAAAACAATTATATAGGAAAATAATACTACAGGCGAATAAAACACTTCAACCACTAACTACACCAGAATCAAATGAAATTACTCCTAAGAGGCTTAGGATAATTAATCTCGACTATCTTAATCTCCGCACGAAATCAAATCCTGTCATGATGATTCAGATGATAAATCTTTATTTGAAACAGACTCCCTTGCTTATATCATCAATAAAACAGGGTATGAAGGATAAAGATTGGAACTCATTGTATATAGCAGCACATAAAATCATTCCTTCGTTTTCTATTATGGGCATTGATCAGGACTTTGAAGAAATGGCGAAAAAAATTCAGGAATATGCAAACACACGAGAACAAGAGCATGAGATACAAAAATTGGTAAATACGCTTGAAGATGTTTGCATGCAGGCCTGTGAGGAGCTTGAAGAAGAGATAATTTCAATGGGCATTGCATGAATGTAAGGTTAATGTAATCAAATAAAAGCACATGTAATGTCAAAAGTGAAGATTTATAGAATTAGATTTTCTCTTCAAATATTTAAAATTAAGAGCATGTTAAAACTATTTTTTTTAACATCATGCATAAAAGCTTGAAAAATAATCAGATAGGAAAAGAATTATGAAAAAAGGAAAGAAAGCAAAAATATTCCTTGTAGACGACGATGAATTATACTTAAAAGTTCTGGAATTGGAGTTGCAGGCAGAAAATGACTTTATCATTGAAGCATACCTAACCGGGGAAGCGTGTATTGAGTGTCTCGATCACAAGCCTGATCTGATTATTCTTGATTATTGGCTTAACAGTGTTAATCCTGATGCTATGGATGGCATTAAAACGCTTGACAAAATCAAGTCATATAACCCTAAAATCCCTGTGGTTATGTTGTCAGCACAGGATAAGATAGAAGTTGCCGTTGAATGTATGCATCATAAGGCAACTGATTATGTTGTAAAAAGTGAAACTGCTTTTCTGCGGTTAACAAGTATTATTGCAAATACGCTTCAATACCAAAAAGTAGAGAAAGAACTTAACTGGTATATGAATAAAATGTAACTCACTTTTGTTATTTAAGTGCAAAAAACTGTCCTTCCAGTGATACTATGTCATGGAAGGACTGTTATTATTTAGGCTTATTATGTGTAATTTTGTTGAGTTGATAATTGTTGAGATAATCTTTTAGTTAAAATTAGTTGAGTTAATAACCTTCAATAATGCGCAAGAAAGTTGATTTCCTGGTTGTAGGTACCGGTATTGCCGGTTTAAGTTTTGCACTCAAGGTTGCTGAGTACGGCACTGTTTGCATAGTTACCAAGCGGGAAGCTGAAGAGAGCGCTACACGATATGCTCAAGGCGGCATTGCTGCGGTGATGTATACACCTGACACTTATGAGAAACATATCAGGGATACTATGATCGCAGGTGATGATTTGAGCGATCCTGAGATTGTTAAGATAACTATTACTGAATCAACTGACCGGGTAAAGGAACTGATTGACTGGGGTGTGTCATTCGATAAAAATATGAGTGGCAAGTACGATCTGGCAAAAGAAGGCGGACATTCTGAGTTTAGGGTGCTGCATCATAAGGACCAAACAGGTGCAGAAATTGAAGGTATAATGCTACAAAGGGTTAAGGAGCACAAAAATATTGAAATTATTGAAAACCACTTTGCTGTTGATCTGATAACACAACATCATTTAGGTGAAACCTTCGAAAAAACTGCTCAAGATATTGAATGCTATGGTGCTTATGTATTGAACAAGGCTAATCACCAAATTATAACTATTCTGTCAAAAGTAACCATGGTGGCTACCGGCGGTTCAGGTAATGTTTATGCAACAACTACTAATCCTCCCGTGGCAACAGGTGACGGAATAGCTATGGTAAAGCGGGCTAAAGGAGAAATTGATAAAATGGAGTTTATACAGTTTCATCCCACTTCACTATATAACCCTGCTGAAAAGCCATCATTCCTAATAACAGAAGCATTGAGAGGTTCGGGGGCCATACTCAAAACAAAACAGGGTAAAGAGTTCATGCAGAAGTATGACCAAAGACTTTCATTGGCACCAAGGGATATTGTGGCACGTGCAATTGACAATGAACTCAAGATAAGTGGTGACGACTATGTGTGCCTTGATGCACGACATCTGACCATGGACGTTATATTGAATCATTTCCCTGCAATCTATGCTAAGTGTCTTTCTATAGGTATTGACATGACAAAGATGATGATTCCTGTAGTACCTGCTGCCCACTACACTTGCGGAGGTATAAAGGTTGATGCCTTTGCAAGAAGTACAATTAAAAATTGCTTTGCCTCCGGTGAGTGCGCCTCAACCGGACTCCATGGCGCAAACAGGCTGGCATCTAACTCATTGCTCGAGTCGCTTGTATTTTCTCATAGGGCTTCACTTATTGCAATTAAAGAACATAAAAGGATTGATTACAATGATTCCATTCCTGACTGGGATGCGAAAGGAACGGTTTTTAATGAGGAAATGATTCTTATTACCCAGTCAATTAAGGAATTGCAGGGGATTATGACAAATTATGTGGGAATTGTTAGGTCAAACCTTCGCTTAAAAAGAGCTTTCGACCGTTTACAAATACTCGAGCAGGAAACCGAAGAACTCTATGAAAAATCAGTTCTGACTGAGAAAATATGTGAATTACGCAACATGATCTACGTGGCATCGTTAATCATTGTAATGGCGCGTAACAGAAAGGAAAGCAGAGGATTGCATCATTCAATCGATTATCCTAAAACTTATGATGCTATAAGGTCACATGAAAATGACAATGAGCTTTAATGTGATCTTTATAAGATTCCTTAACCATTAATGGTAAACAGGAAATTGAATTTAACAGCAGAAAGAAACTAAATGGCACTAATAAGACCGGTTGGTAATAAACATCCAAAGTTTGGGCAAAACTGTTTTTTTGCAGAAAATGCAACTGTAGTGGGTGAAGTAGAAATGGGCGACAATTGCTCAGTATGGTTCAATGCCGTGGTGAGGGGCGATGTTCATTATATTAAGATTGGAAATAACGTTAATATTCAGGATGGAGCTGTTATTCATTGTACTTACCAGAAATCACCGGTTAACATTGGAAACAATGTTTCAATTGCCCATAACGCTATAGTTCATGGGTGTACTATCCATGACAATGTTCTCGTTGGAATGGGTTCAATTTTAATGGATGATGTTGTAGTGGAAAGCAATTCAATTATCGCTGCTGGGGCGGTAGTTTCTCAAGGTACTGTAATTGAATCGGGCAGCGTTTATGCAGGCATTCCTGCTAAAAAAATAAAAACAATTGATGTTGCACTTCTTGAGGGACAGGTTAACAGGATTTCGAAGAGCTACACAATGTATGCTAGTTGGCACGATGAAAATATAAAGCCTTTAACTGATATCTGAGAAAGTGGAATATTTCCGGCTGTAAAATCAAAGCGCTTTCTTTTGATTGTGAAGACTGACAAGTTGACGCACTACCACTATGGCAGACTTTTTGATGTATTTCTCTCGTAAACAAACAACTAAAAACAAATGGGATATTTATTAATCTTTGGATTATTCATGCTTGCCAGTTGGGCAATTGGAGCACGATTAAAGTCGAAATTCCGTGAATATAGCAAAATACCGGTAAATTATGGATTAACCGGAAAGGAAGTAGCTGAAAAAATGCTTTATGACAATGGAGTGACTGATGTAAAAGTTTTATCAGTTGAAGGTGAATTAACTGATCACTATAATCCGCAACATCAAACAGTTAACCTCAGTCATGATGTATTTCATGGCCGAAGCATTGCAGCAGCAGCAATTGCAGCGCATGAATGCGGACATGCCGTACAACATGCCGAAGCATATTCATGGCTTCAAATGCGATCTGCATTAGTGCCTGTTGTAAGCTTTTCATCAAAGTGGGTGCAGTGGATACTTTTAGGGGGTATTCTATTGGTAAATACTTTTCCTCAGCTTTTACTTGCCGGAATAGTACTCTTTGCACTAACAACAATCTTCAGCTTCATAACACTACCAGTTGAAATTGACGCCAGTCGTCGTGCAACAGCGTGGTTGGACGGTAGCGGTATTGCAACAACAGCAACATTACCTAAGGCACAGGAAGCATTGAGGTTAGCAGCATATACATATGTGGTGGCGGCACTGGCATCACTTGCTACATTGATGTATTACATTATGATATACCTGCGTCGGAACTAATACAGGTGATTTAAGAGGGATTTAACGAGTTACTTACGGGTTCCTATAGTTATTTTGAATCTGCATAAACATAGCACCGGACAACTTCCGGTGTCTGTTTTTTTGTAATTTTGCGCACCCTTAGACAGGTATACTAATAATAAGATTAGCAATGAAGTGGTTACGGCAATTATATGACTGGGTGCTCAGTTGGGCAGATAGCGCCTATGGAAATCTGGCCTTATTTATTTTCGCATTTATTGAATCCGTGTTTTTCCCTGTTCCACCTGATGTACTGCTTATAGCACTTGCCTTAGGTAAACCAAAAAAGGCTTTCAGTTTTGCCGCAATTTGCGCCGCAGGGTCAGTAGCTGGAGCTGTGGTTGGATATGCACTTGGTTACTATGCATGGATTGCAGCAGATGGTAGTTTTACAGGTTTTGCACATTTCTTTTTTGATAATATCCCCGGATTTACCGAGAATTTGTATTACCAGATCAAAGCTCTTTTTGACGAATGGAATTTCTGGGTAATTTTCACAGCAGGTTTTACACCAATACCTTATAAAGTATTTACTATTACTTCAGGTGTATTCCAAATGAATTTATTCATGTTCATCCTTGCTTCAATCATAAGTAGAAGTGCACGGTTCTTTTTGGTTTCAGGGCTTATTTGGAAATACGGTCCAACCATAAAAGGTTTTATTGATAAATACTTCAACACATTGGCATTGAGCTTTACTGCGCTAATAATTCTTGGTTTCGTAGTCATCAAATATTTGTTTTAGATATTCAATATGGAAGTTACTGGTTACATGTGGGCAGGTTTTATGGCCCTGGTAGTTTTGATGCTGGTCATTGACCTTGGTGTTTTTCACCGCCAGGCACATGAAGTAAAACTAAAGGAGGCCCTTTTATGGAGCGCTGTGTGGATAGCACTCTCTCTTATCTTTAACTATGTAATCTACTATTACATGGGGAAGGTGAAAGCGCTTGAGTTTCTCGCCGGTTATCTGATTGAAAAATCATTGAGTGTTGACAATCTCTTCGTGTTTATAATGATCTTCACTTATTTTAAAGTAGATCCGAAATACCAGCATAAAGTCCTCTTTTGGGGAATTATTGGAGCTCTTGTCATGAGAGCAATCTTCATCTTTGCAGGCGTAGCACTACTGGAAAAATTCCATTGGCTTATTTTTATCTTCGGTGGATTCCTGATTTACACAGGTTTATCAATGTTAAAGCCGCATAAGGCAGACATTGATCCTCAGAAGAACCCGTTGGTGAGATTGTTTATCAAATTCTTTCCAGTTACCCAGGATATGCATGGGGGAAAATTCTTTATCAGGATCAATGCCAAACTATTTGCCACTCCCCTATTTATAGTTCTGATAATAGTTGAATTCACTGACCTGATCTTTGCAGTTGATTCTATACCGGCAATCCTTGCAGTTTCAAAAGATACTTTTATTATATTCACTTCCAATGTATTTGCAATATTGGGATTAAGGGCACTATACTTTGCTTTGGCAGGAATAACACAATATTTCTATTATCTGAAATATGGTCTGGCGGCCATACTAACATTTGTAGGAGTTAAAATGCTAATCTCAACAACTCAGTATAAAATTGACATTACTACTTCTCTGATTGTTATTTTCGCCCTATTACTGATCAGTATCCTTGCTTCTGTATTCTTTCCTGTTAAAAAGGTAGTTCCTGAGGGAGAGCCAAAAGTTCCAGAAAACAAAGCCTGATGTATCATCCTTTCAGTTTGCGCATCACAAGCAGTAGAATGAAAGCGACTTCATTGCTTTCCTATACCGCATTTCTTGTTGCATTAATGTTTCCAAATAAGGAACGCATAACCAGTTTTTCATAAGTTGTAGTGTTAGAATCCGATTCCTGAATTTTCATTAATGCGTATTGTTGTATTACCAACAATGGTAGTACAATATTTTCTCTGATCTTAATACTTTTTCTGCTTCTTGGGTTATCCTCCAGTAATACCATCATGCCTGATACCTTAAGAAGCATTTCGCGGGTTAATTGAAATTCATTGTGAATAATCTTCCAGAATTCACCGAATTTTTCATCCTTCTCCATGTACCTTGTTAGCGCAAAGTTTGACTTGCTAATACTTTGCATGCTATTAGAAATTAATGCCCTGAAGAAACCTGATCGCCCATAAAAATCAACACAATGTTGCAGATTGCCTATTTCTTCCTGTTGCTTTAAGGCAGTCCCTAATCCAAAAAATCCCGGAACATTCTGCTTTAGCTGACTCCATGCACCCACAAATGGAATAGCCCGAAGATCATCGAGTACTAGTTTTCCACCGTCTTTTCGCTTTGAGGGACGGCTGCTGATATTGGCCATTCCATAATACTTTAATGTACTTCTTTCTTCGAGAAAAGGAATGAAGAGAGGATGATTTTTGAACTCATTGTATTTTTGAAGACCTACTTCAGCCATTGTGTTCATCAATTTCCGATCATCATCAGTCATATCTTTATCAGATTGATTATAAACATTGTTTGTTAACCCCGCAGTGAGCAAATACCCCAAATTATGTATTGCTGATTCCTTTAATCCATAGTGTGAACTAATAGTTTGACCTTGTAATGTAAGTTGCAGTTTACGGCTTTCAATCTTGCTTCCTAATGCAGCATAAAATAGGTGTGTATTTCCGCCACCACGTGCAGGGGGGCCTCCCCTGCCATCAAAGAAAATAACTTCAATTCCTGCTGCCCGTGATATGCTTGTAATCTGCTCCTTGGCAGTGAATATTGACCAGTTAGCTGCTAAGTAACCTCCATCTTTAGTGCCGTCAGAAAAGCCAAGCATTACTGTTTGAAAATACTTCCGTGAAGCAAGATGTGATTTATAGTCTTCATTCTCATACAACTGTTTCATGGATTGACCTGCATGTTTCAGGTCATCAATAGTTTCAAATAAAGGAACGAAATCAACAGTGGGATCTTCCCATCCAGTTAATTTGTACAACGACAATATTTTAGCTATATCCACCGCACCACGGCAATTGCTTATGATGTACCTGTTACACCCGTACTCTCCATTTTTATGCTGAATTTGCCTCATAGCATTTATAGAGGCTATTGTATCAGCTGTAAGCTCATTTTCAAAATGAATGTTACTCACTGACCCTTGTATTCTTATAAGTGCACTAACCTGATCGTTTAATTCCATTTCATCATACTCTGGTGGCAGAATATCCGGCAATGCAGAAGTTACATCTGTAAAGGCCTGGGAAATTATTCTGCTGTCCTGCCTGATATCCAAACTTGCGAAATGGTATCCAAACAGCGATATTTTTCTTCTTAGGCTTCTTATCTGCGAAACAAACAGACTATGATGGTTGTCAACTACTAAACGCTCAGTATCAGCAAGGCTTTGTAATAATTCCATAGGCGGAATAGTTGCAGTGTTATCTGTATTTGAAAACTCAACCTGTAGTTTACTTTCAAGTTCTTCAAGTTTTTCATAAACACCGGCAAAAGTAAGCCGTCTTTTAAGGATTTTGATATCGTCCAGATAGCATGTTAGTACTGACGACCGTAATAATTCAGCTACCTTCAGTGTTGTATCAGCATCCACAAACGGATTCCCATCCCGATCACCGCCTGGCCAAAAGCCCAATGAGATTAGTTGGTTGTTTTCGTCAACTTCTTCAGGGTACGAGGCTCCAATAGTCTCTACCAGGTCACTTGCTGCAGGATAAAAAATGTTTATCAGATACCAGCTTAACCTAACAGCTTCATTATAAGGTGTTGGCTTTTGTTTTCTGAAAAAAGGTGTCTTGCTCAATTGATGCATCAGGTCTCTAACACTAAGTACTTCTTTTGCTGCAATTGCCTTTGTAAGATCAGCACTTATAGCCAGAGCCTGACCCGGATAAAACTGAGTAGGGTGAGCTGTTAGAACAACCCTGATGCCAAATTTAGGGATTAAATGCTTCATCTTCCATTCCAAATTATCATCTTTTATCCGCTGTAACAACTGATCCAAAGAATTCGGGCCATCAATTCTGTGGATCTTTGAATATGCAGCATCTTCCAAGGCGTCAACAAGTAGTATTTGCCGTTCCACATATTGGATTACATGAAACAAAAAATCAATCTTTTCTTTTTCACCTAACTCAGGCCGGTTCTTTTTAATAAAATCCCCGATAATGGTTTCAGGGTCTTTTGCTTCAGCCAGTCCTTTATCACAATCGTCACGTAATATCGGTATTAGCATGCCGGTTTTAACCATAGCATCCATAGGGATGGTAAGAAATAGATTGCTATATATCTGGAAATTTAGTTCAACAAGTTCCTCAAAGTTTTTAACTATTTGCTCATTCATAAAGAAAGATTTTTACAATAGAACAGTTAAAAGCCATTAAATGGTTTCATAAGGATTAATAAATGGTTGAATTTATAAGCATTGCTTAAACGTCTATTAAGCGTTATATAAACAACTAAAGACGCTTATATGACGCTTATGAAACGCTTATGTGTCGCTTATGATTTAAATGAATATTTGATTGATTCCTACTTTTAACCGTAAAACTCTATTAAGTGAAACAAAAAAAAGCTGTCCTATTTGGACAGCTTCTTTAATTTTATGGGGATTGCTTATTTTAAACCCAGTTACTGTTTATTTTAATCCCAGCTACTGTTATTTTAATCCCAGTTTCTTCTTTACCTGAGCAGTGATATCATCAGCAGGTTCGGTATAGAGCAGAAGTCCTTCTGTAGAATTGAATATAAAAGTATATCCGTTTTCCTTAGCTACTTCTTTAACAGCAGTACGGGCCTTTTCAATGATTGGGGCAGTTAGTTCTGCTTCTTTAGTCTGAAGCTCTTCCTGTGCTGTTTGCTGAAACTCTTGAATACGACGCTGTAGGTCAACAATTTCTCTTTCTTTAGTTTGTTTGATTATGCTTGACATTGTAGCCTGAGCATTCTGATATTCAGTCAGTTTATTTTCATATTCAGTTTGCATAGCCTGAAATTGGCCTTGCAGTTGCTCCTGAAATGCAATAAATTCCTTACGGATACTATCCTGACCAGGCATTTGTTCGTAGAGTTGAGCGAAATTGATATGACCTAATTTCTGAGCTTTCTGTGCACTGCTTTGCAATGCGATACCTGTTATAATTACTACCAGGAAGAACTTCATTATTTGTTTCATTGTATTCGGTTAAGGTTTTGAATTTAAGGATTCGCAAAATTAGTAAATAATGTGAATTATAAAAATAATAGCACTCCCGGTGAAATTAAAGAGTTCTTATTCTAATTATATATTGTTTCTGCAGTATTTGTCCGATACTGTTTCTGTAATAACTTGTATTGTACTGTTTTCTGTATAACTTGATTCAATGCAATTACTGTCTTGTTTTATAGGAATACCCCATCTTATCAAGTACTTCTTCACTTATATCATACCTGGGATTGGTATACATCATTGATACGCTACCTGCTTTGTCAAATATAACAGCATAGTTTTCGGTAGTGGCTAATGATTCTAAGGCAGCAGCAATCTTTTCCTGAATTGGCTTTATCAATTCCTGACGCCTCTTGAAGAGGTCACCATCGGTACCAAATCTTTGTTTTTGTAAATCCTTTGCAGCTTTTTCCTTCTCAATGATTTCTTGTTCACGTTTTGCTTTTATGTCATCGGGTAGTAGCACAGCTTCAGCAGTAAACTTTTTATAAAGCTGGTCAATTTCAGCGAACTTGGCTTCAATTTCACGCTGCCATTGCATTGAAACATCATCAACTTCCTTTTTAGCATCAGCATATTCAGGAATATTTTCCAGTATAAATTCACTGTCAATGTAAGCAAATTTCTGAGCTGAACCTGAGGTAGCAGCTACAAAGATCACAGCAATAACTAATAGAATGCGTTTCATGGTTTCCTCCAATTTTTGGGTCTAATATTTTAATTAGCTATAATTATTTATGTGGTAGCAAAAAACCTGCCATAATTTACAGTTCAAATTTTTAATCTATACTCTGGTTAATGGAGAAATGGAATTGGCCTTTATTAGCATTTGGCAACGCGAGAACATCATCAAATCCGTAGCCCCAATCTAAACCAAGAAGTCCAAACATTGGAAGAAATACCCTTACCCCAACGCCCGCTGATCTTTTTAAGGCGAATGGATTAAATTCGCTGAAGTCACGCCATGCATTACCTGCCTCCACAAATGTTAATGCATAAATGGTTGCACTTGGATTAAGTGACAATGGATACCTTAACTCAAGTGTACTTTTGTTAAATACGGTGCCACCAATGTTCCTATTGATGTAATAATCAGGTGTAAGGCTTTCATTGGCATAGCCACGCATTCCAATAATCTCGCGCCCATCAAAATTAGTAGCTCCTGAAAGACCATCGCCGCCTAAGTAGAAGCGATCGAATGGTGTAATTCCGATATCTTGATTATATAGACCGAGGAAACCATATTTAATACGTGCACTTAATACAAGATTACCAAATAACTGGCGATATGTTGAAGCATTGAACTTCCACTTGTGATACTCAATCCATTCAAAGCGCTTGTCTTCATCAAGCGTTTTGTAATCCCTACCATTTATTAATGAGTACGGAGGTGTTAAATCTAAACTGAGGGAAATATCTGATCCTGATCTCTGGAAGATCGGACTGTCAACTGAGTTTCTGGCGAAAGTAATACCATAGCTAAAGTTGCGGTAGGAACCGGTGCCTGTTCCAAAGGCAAAAATATTTCTGTAATTACTCAGCCTGTAGTTTTGAAGTGAAATCCTTTGGACCAATGTAAAGAAGTCATCAGGCCACTCAAGACGCTTACCCAACATAAAGGTTAGACCATCAATAATAAAAGAGTAGTAATTCGGACTGTCTTTTTTAAGACCGTTTGAATAAAGCGAATGGTAGTAGCTTACGCTGAATGAATTTGGTTTACGACCTCCTAACCAGGGTTCAGTGAATGATGCACTATAGCTGATGTATCCTTTGCCATAAGAAGACATTCGAAGGCTAAGTTTCTGTCCATCCCCCGAAGGAATAGGTCTCCAGGCTGAACGGTTAAACAGGTTCCGGGCAGAAAAGTTATTAAAGGAAAGTCCAAGTGTACCAACTACTCTGCCGTATCCCCATCCACCTGACAGTTCAACCTGATCTGATGAAGTTTCTTCAACTTTATATTCTATATCCACTGTTCCATCAGCAGCATTAGGTATTGGAGTAGGTGTAATTTTTTCAGGATCAAAGTATCTTAACTGAGCTAATTCGCGCGTTGTTCGGATAATATCTGAACGGCTGAATAACTGGCCAGGTCTGGTACGTAATTCACGCATTACAACGTGGTCATTAGTACGGGTATTGCCTTTCACAGTAACCTTGTTTATAGTTGCCTGTTTACCTTCCCTGATTCTCATCTCCAGGTCAATGGTATCATTTTCAACATTTACTTCTACAGGTATAATTGAGAAGAAAAGGTAGCCATCATCAAGATAGAGCGTGCTTACATCAATACCATTAGGATTATAATTGAGGTTTGCCTGCAATTCACTTTGGTTGTATACATCACCCTTGCTTATCTTCAGAACTTCATTTAATTGTTCAGCTGAGTACTTGGTATTGCCTATCCACTTAATATCGCCGAAATAGTAACGACTACCTTCTGTCACATAGATGTCAAGGTTTACATTATTCTTATCAGCTGATGGATATATACTATCACGTAAAACAACTGCATCCCTGTATCCTTCATCGTTGAAACGTGTTATAAGCTTATTAAGGTCTTCCTTATAGTCGTCACGTATAAACTTAGAACTCTTGAATATTCTGAACTTAAGATGTTGGTTTACAGTGTTTGTAGCAAATTCACTAATAGTGTCGGCATTGAACGTTAGTAGTTTACCGGGCATTTGCAATATGAACTTATCCAGAATTCTAAAAGGTTGAATAACACCCTTTTCCTTAGTTTCTTTAAGAGCTTTTTTTAGATGGGAATCTGACAATTCCTTATTTCCAATAATATTGATTTTGTTAATTCTCACCCTTTCGCCCTTATCAACATTAATCACCAGGGTAACATCATTGGCTTTTATCGAATCACGCGATTGCTCTATATTAACGGTGGTATTAAGGAATCCTTTGTCATTAAAATGTTTCTTAATGATGTTTGATGTCCTGATAATAACATTTTCAGTAACTACATCATTTCTAACAAGTTTTATCTTCTCGCGCAAATCGTCGGCCTCTGACTTACGAATTCCCTTAAAAGAAAAACGGGCTAATCGCGGACGTTCTTTCAGGTTTATGTTAAGGAATATAAGGTCATCAGAAATCTTAGAGGCAGTAATGCTTATATCTTCAAACAAGCCTTGTGACCAAAGCTTATCAATTGCTTTTCTAATTCTTTCACCGGGTATTTCTATTCTGTCGGCAACCTGCAAACCTGACAACATTATTATCACATTATGATCAAGGTATTCTACACCAGTTACGGTAATACCACCGATAATAAATACTCTGGGATTTGAATAATCGAACTGGTTCAAATCATCGCCCAGCCGTATTTGAGTAGATGCAGAAAGAGAAAGAAAGAGCAGTACAATTGTAAGGAAGCGGGTTTTGAATTTCATTTATCGAATGCTTGATTTATTTGTTCACTTATCATTCCGAACCGACGTTCACGGTTTTGGTAATTTATTATTGCTTCGTATAGGTCTTTTTCCCTGAAGTCGGGCCAAAAGACATTTGTAAAATACAGTTCAGAATAGGCGATTTGCCATAGTAAGAAGTTACTTACTCTGTTTTCACCTCCTGTGCGAATAAGCAACTCAGGTTCAGGCATTCCCGCAGTACTTAAGAACTTATCAATTGTATCACTTGAAATTTCTTCGGCACTCATTCTTCCTTCTACAACTTCAACGGCTATTTTACGGGTAGCTTCACACAACTCCCAGCGTCCGCTGTAGTTAAGTGCCAATATAAGTTCCATCCGCTCATTCTTTGAAGTACTTTCCATGGTTTGCATTAACTGCTTATGGCAGTCTGTATTTAATCTTGAAAGGTCACCAATTGCCTTGAGTCGTATATTGTTCTTCATTAAGGTATCCAATTCCTGATTTAACGTGTGCACCAACAAATCCATCAAAGCATCAACTTCATATTGTGGCCTTTTCCAGTTTTCAGTAGAGAAGGCGTACAATGTCAAATACCTGATTCCTAATTCTGCTGATGTAGTAGCTATTTTTCGCACTGATTCAACACCATGCTGATGCCCGAAAAGTCTTGCTTCTCCTTTTTTTTGAGCCCATCGGCCATTACCATCCATGATAATCGCTATATGCCCGGGCAGTCGTGTAGTATCAATTTTGCTCTTAAGATCCATGTGTCAGAATCGGGAAATAAAATTAGGCAGTAATATTTGAACGATAAGTCAGTTTGCTGTTAAATATTGTTAATCCGTTTATAAAAAAGTGTTAAGGCAT
>JAGXGB010000052.1 GCA_024636955.1 Bacteroidales bacterium | reverse complement strand
TACTACTGCAAAGGAATATTGTACTGCCGCATCTTATTATACAACGTCTTGCGGTCAACGTTAAGTACCTTAGCGGCTTTTGATTTATTGAACCTCACTTTCTCAAGGGTGCTTATGATCAGGTCGCGTTCACTTCTGTGTGCTGCATCTTTAAGCTCAATAGGTTGAAACGGAATGTTAGGCGCATAACCCGACGATGCATCAGATATGCCTGAAGATGACGAGGAAGAGGATGCGGATGTTCCGGAGGATGATGCGCCAGATGAAGAAGAATTTGCTGAAGGTTGAGAGGCATGCTGCAGAGCTTCAATGATCATCTCTTCAGGTAATGTGTGCTTGAAGATAGTGTCACCTTTGGTAAGCAACACAGCTCTCTTGATGATATTCCTGAATTCCCTGAAATTGCCGGGCCATGAATACCTGGTAAAGATTTCAACTACTTCATCTTCAAAAAACTCTACACTCCTATTGAGTTCAATATTAGCATGCTTCAAAAAATGGGCGGCAAATAACATCAAATCCTCCTGGCGGTGCCTTAACGGGGAAACCTGTATGGCAAATTCATTAATCCGATGGAAGAGATCTTCCCTGAAATCACCTTTTGCCACTGCCTGCTTCAGGTCTTCGTTGGTGGCTGTGATAATCCGAACATCAATACTTATTTCAGAAGTAGAGCCTATCCTTCTTATCTTTCTTTCCTGTATTGCCCTCAGCAGTTGAACCTGAATATCATAACTCAGGTTTCCAATCTCATCAAGGAATATAGTTCCGCCATTTGCGGCTTCAAATTGTCCTTGTTTATCGCTGTAAGCGCCTGTAAATGATCCTTTAAGATGACCGAAGAACTCACTGCCTGCCAAATCGCGGGGTAAAGCACCACAGTCAATAGCAACAAATGTTTTGTCCTTCCGCACACTCTCAATATGTATTTTCCTGGCAACAAACTCTTTACCGGTACCACTTTCACCCATAAGCAACACTGACATGTTTGTAGGGGCCACAAGGCTCACATACTCACTTATTTTACGCGCTGCCGGACTATGGCCTTCCAAAAAGAAACTTGCTTTGTCGCTCGATTGTGTTGACTCGATGTTGTTTAATTTCACCGGGTTTAAAGCTCTCTTTAAAGTGAGCAGAATCTCATCAGGATTAACCGGCTTTGCCACATAATCAAAAGCGCCAAGTTTCATTGCCTGCACTGCAGTTCTGATATCGGCGTAACCGGTCATCAGGATAACAGGTACCTGCGGACTTTCCCTCATAACGGTTTTCAGAACTTCCAGTCCGTCATTATCAGGGAGCCTTAAGTCAGTCAATACTATATCAGGCTTGAAAGTACCAAGCTTCTTTACTGCGTCCCCAAATGAAAATGACTGTTGCACTTTATAGCTATGCTTGTTAAGAAACGTTTCAAGCATCAGGCAAAAGGTAACATCATCGTCAATAACAAGGACTTTACTCATAAGGATTCATTTTAGATATATGGTCAATTAACACGCACAGGTTAATTTTGTTGAACTCATTTTACACTGTAATTCATTAACAACAACAGTGTTAATTTATTTCAACCTCAGGAAATTAATATTTCAATCCCTGAAAAATGATTATGCAACATTATTCAATTCCCGAAAAATACTTCATAAACTGAACGCGCTCCAGGGCAGCAGGATTGTCATCTTTCCTTATGCTTAGTTTACCGATGAAATCACCGGTAGTTTCGAAATTCTTGGATATCATCCAGTTTTTTAATTCATAATTCATGGTTGATATTCGTTCGAAACTGTTCTTATACAGACTTGACACCACCTGCACTGCTTTAGCACCTGCAAGCATCAATTTAATAACTCCGGTACCGTCATGTACACCCGTTGATGCACAGATATCGCAATGCACTTTGTTTGACAGCATGGCAATCCATCGCAAAGGTGTAGTAATCTCATGGTATGTACTGAACACATTAGAAGAAATAACCTCCATCTTGTCAATATCAATATCGGGCGAGTAGAACCTGTTAAACATCACAATTCCCTTGATCCCTGTCCATGATAATTCAATCACAGTTTTTGCAAGCGCCGAGAAGTAATAGCTGATCTTTATGGAAACAGGGATACTAATAGTATTTGTAACCTGCTCTATGATCTTAAAGTACTGCTGCTCATTTTTCTCACTATCCATAGATGGATCACTAGGCAAAACAAAAATGTTAAGTTCAATAGCATGTGCACCTGCTTCTTCAATCTGACGGGCATAAGTGATCCATTCATCCGAAGAAATGCAGTTGACACTGGCAATAATAGGTATTGAGGTTTGTTGTGCAGAAGTTCTTATCAATTCAAGGTAGCGGTCAACTTGTTGTTCACGACTATAGTTCTTAATATAGTCATAAGCTTCAGGGTATTGAAGATCAATTTGCTCACTATTGATATGGTGTGCAATCTCCTGCCGGATTTGCTCTTCAAACAATGATTTAAGCACAACAGCTCCAGCTCCGAGTTGCTCGAAGATCTTTATGTTTTCTATTTTATTTGTCAGTCCTGAACTGCCTATAATAACAGGGCTCTTTAAAACCAGGCCCATGTAGGTAGTTGAAATGTCTGCCATATTGAGAAATTTACAGTGAAATTAGGCAAACAAATATAGAAAAAATTGTTCAAGATGGTTCAAGATGGTTCAAGATTGTTCAAGATTGTTCAAGGGGTTCAAGGGGTTCAAGGGGTTCAAGGGGTTCAATGTTGTTCAAGACGGTCCCCGAGTTTTTATCGAGGGGCAAGGTGGTTCAAACTGTAGAGACAGGGCATGCCCTATCTCGTACGTAGAATTTTAAACCGGTGGAATGGGAACCCGCAGTTACGGTGCAATGCTCAATTTGGAGAACAATGTTTCCTGTTGCATGATCTCGAGGGCCTGCATCAGCTCGTTATCTATTGGGCTGATAATTTCGAAGTAGCTGTTGGCATCATAGAGGTTTCGTGCAATGATACCTTTGATGATGTAGCGTATCTCCTCGCCTGATTTCTCCATTGAATCATCTTCAGGTTCTACTCCTTTTGTACCTGCAAAGGCAAGGAATTGCGACATTATTGCTTCATCTATTCCGTAACTGGCCTTAAAGGCGGCAAAGCTCTTGTATTCTTTTATGATCCTGCTTCTGTTGTTTTCCAGATAGCTGAGTACAAATTCGTTGAATACTCCCTTACGCCACAGGTCAACATAGAACGTTGAACTGGCGGTAGTGTCGAGTGGAATAAATACGTCGGGCATGATACCACCACCTCCATACACAATTCTCTTTGAAGGAGTGTAAAATTTAAGTGAATCGGGAAATTTGATGCTGTCAGCTGTAAGAAACTCGCCATGTTTGAACCTGTTGCTCAGGTCAGCATAGTAATCTTCGTTTCCACCTTCATACGATTTTTGAATGCTTCTGCCTGAAGGGGTGTAATACCTTGCGGTGGTTAGTCTGATAACAGAGCTATCGGGCAGATTAAAAGGCCTTTGTACAAGTCCCTTACCAAACGACCTTCTACCAATAACTAAACCTCGGTCCCAATCCTGCACTGCGCCGGCAACAATTTCACTGGCGGAAGCACTTCCCTCGTTAACCATCACAATCAAATTACCTTCTTCAAAGTTGCCTTTATTGGTGGCTTTAAACTCAATACGCGGGCTTCGTAAGCCTTCAGTGTAAACAATCAGTCGTTGTGCCGAAAGGAACTCATCTGAGAGGTCAATAGCAATATCGAGGAAACCGCCTGAATTGTTTCGCAGATCAAGTACCAGATCCTTCATTCCCTGGTCCTTAAGACTGGCAATAGCCTCTTTCATCTCAATCATAGAAGTGCGGGCAAATCGCGTAAGCTTTATATATCCAACCTCGCTTGAAAGCATAAAGGTGGCATCAATACTGTTTAAAGGGATTTTATCGCGTTTTATCTTGTAATCAATCAATGGCATTTGGTTATTACGTAAAATGCCTACTGTAACTTCTGTTCCTTTAGGTCCCCTGAGGCGTTCCATCACATAATTATTTGTGATCTTCTCTCCAAAAGATTCCACGCCGTTTATGGTAATGATCTTGTCACCAGCCATTACGCCAAGTTTATCTGACGGACCACCCGGCACTGCGGCGATCACAAGAATAGTATCATGGTATATCTGAAATTGAATACCTACTCCATCGAAGTTGCCAACCAAAGGCTCATTTGCCTTCTGCACTTCTTCTTTGGATAAATAAACAGAGTGAGGATCGAGTTCCTTTAACATCGCAACAACAGCTGTTTCAGTGAGCTCGTTTTGGCTTGTTGAATCAACGTAATAGTAATTTATGATCTGCAACAGTGATGAGAACTTTTCAACATTCTGACGTGTTTCATTGCGCTGTGCCAGGGCACTGTTTCCTATTGTAAAACTGATAAATAAAATACTGATCGTAATTGCGTGTATTAGCTTCCTTCCAGTCATGATAGCGTGCGGTTTTTCTTGTTATTCAAAACAAAAATAAGCTTAATTAAATTATCTAAGTGATTATTAGGCAATAATGTGCGCAAATTAACATTTTTTAGCTGCAAAACCCGGTAAAGATTTTTACTATATTTACACACCAAATATATACTATATGAATAGAATATACTCCTATATATTACCGGTGACACTTGCTGCAATAATCATTTCGTGTAAGCATGAACCTGATGACTTACCGGTTGACCCAATTGGTCCCGGCGACACCAACCTAACCATTACCTGCAGTGATGACACCACCTATTTTCAGAATGATGTACTGCCAATATTTCAGTCAAATTGCGCATTATCAGGATGTCATGATGAAACAACGGCTCAGAACGACATGATATTGTCCTCATACTCTAATATTCTCGCCAGCAATGAGTTAGTACCTTTTAACGCTGACGGCAGTGATATATATGAGGCCATTACTGATGATGACCCTGACGACAGAATGCCACCCCCACCCTATCCACCACTGCCTGCTGATAAGATCACAGCCATACGCAACTGGATAAACCAGGGAGCAAAGAATAATTATTGTACCGCTGATTGCGATACCACACAGTTCACCTTTTCGGCAATTATTCAGCCAATGATCAATCAAAGCTGTGTAGGTTGCCATAACGCCACATTTGCCAACGCCGGTGTTAGGTTAGATAGCCATGAGGCCATTGCAGCAGTAGCAACTGACGGAAGGCTTTTAGGAACCATCTCACATGCTTCCGGCTTTCCACCAATGCCTTTCAACGGCGCTAAATTGTCAGATTGTAAAATAACGCAAGTGAGTAAGTGGATTGAAGCAGGGAGTCAGAATAATTGATAATTAACTCTAAAGAAATGAAACTCAAACATAGCATTTTAATATTCGCGGCAGCAACAGCCTTAACCTTTTCATCATGTTATTACGATAGTGAGGAGGAACTTTATCCCGGCACTGCTGGCGGCAATTGTGATACAACTGCTGTATCATTCAGTGCAACCATACAACCCATACTTGCTGCAAACTGCAACTCATGCCACAATGCCACGGTAGCCAATGGCGGGGTTGTAACCGATAACTATGATGCATTGATGAACCCTGTAAATGCAGGTGTATTCCATAAAGCCATCAACCACCTGCCCGGTGCAGTGCCTATGCCTTTCAACGGACAAAAGCTTCCACCATGTGAATTAATGAAGATAAATGCCTGGATCAATCAGGGGGCATTAGATAATTAACATCACCTGATAAATGATAAACCAGGTAACGAAAGTACCTTTAAAGCACCTGATAAAAATAGCCCTTATGAAATATATTCTACAACCCTTTGTTTTTATATTTTTCCTGACACTGCTCGCAAACACGACTATTGCACAGGAAGACCCGATGAATATGCTTGGCGATGAAGAACCTACTACTGAGTATGTATCTTCAACATTCAAAACTACCAGGATAGTATCCGGCCACTCCATTGAAAATCCGGCAAACGGCGTACTGCTATTCCTTATATCCCACCATTTTGGGAAAGTGAATTCAGGTGCTTATGATTTCTTTGGTCTCGATCAGGCTACTATACGACTGGGATTGGAATACGGAATTAACGATTTTTTAAGTGTGGGCATCGGCCGAAGCGAATACCAGAAGACTTTCGACGGTTTCCTGAAAGCCAAGCTCCTCCGTCAGAGCAAAGGCATAAGGAATATGCCAATTTCACTTACCGCGTTCAGTGCCATGGACCTGTTCTCCCTCAAATGGCAGGATCCCGAACGTGATAACCTCTTTTCATCCCGACTGTCATTTGTCCACCAGCTCATGATCGCACGTAAGTTCAATGAAAGCCTGTCGCTTCAGCTTACCCCCACCTTCGTTCACAAGAACCTCGCGGTAAACGCTAATGACAATGATACTTATGCCATGGGACTAGGCGGCCGCTATAAGCTTACCAGGCGAACAAGTCTCAATATGGAGTATTTCCATGTGCTGAGCAATAACCTGCCCGATTATTCGGTGAACCCGCTATCCATTGGCTTTGATATTGAAACCGGGGGACATGTATTCCAGTTGCATTTTACCAACTCACAGCCTACGTTCGACAGGGTACTAATCACT
>JAGXGB010000051.1 GCA_024636955.1 Bacteroidales bacterium | reverse complement strand
TAATTGCTTCGCGAAGCTGTTCTTCTGTTATTACTAATGGAGGAGCAAAGCGGATAATATCTCCGTGGGTTGGTTTAGCTAAAACACCATTATCACGCATTTTCAGGCATACATCCCATGCTTCCTTTCCATTTTTAGGTCTGATAACTACTGCATTCAATAGCCCTTTACCACGCACCAATGCAATCATATCTGATTTAACTTTTCTCATTTCCTCACGGAAGATGTTGCCGAGATATTCAGCTCTTTCAGCCAATTTCTCATCTTTAACTACCTGAAGAGCCGCCATTGCTACTTTTGCAGCTACGGGGTTTCCGCCAAAGGTTGAACCATGTTCTCCTGGTTTAATGGTTAACATAATAGAGTCATCTGCTAAAACTGCAGAAACAGGATATACACCTCCCGATAAAGCCTTACCAAGGATTAGTATATCAGGACGAACATTCTCATGGTCACAAGCCAGCAATTTACCTGTACGGGCAATTCCGGTTTGCACCTCATCAGCAATGAACAATACATTTTTCTCACGGCACATTTGTGAAGCTTTACTCAAATATCCTTCATCAGGAACAAAAACACCAGCTTCACCCTGTATAGGTTCAACAAGGAATCCTGCAACATTAGGGTCTTGAAGTGCTTCTGCCAATGCATTGAGGTCATTATAAGGGATTTTTATAAAGCCCGGGGTGAATGGTCCATAACCGCCATATGACTCAGGATCATTTGACATGGAAACAATAGTTATTGTCCTGCCATGAAAGTTTCCTTCACAAACAACGATTTTAGCTTGGTTTTCTTCAATACCTTTTACTTTATAAGCCCACTTACGGCAAAGCTTAAGAGCTGTTTCATCAGCCTCTGCGCCAGTGTTCATTGGCAATACTTTATCGTAACCGAAGTATTCAGTAATGTACTTCTCATACGATCCAAGAGAATCATTGAAGAATGCTCTTGATGTGAGTGTCATTATTTGAGCCTGGTCAATGAGTGCATTGACGATCTTTGGATGGCAATGTCCTTGATTAACGGCAGAATATGCTGAAAGAAAGTCAAAATATTCCTTTCCATCAACATCCCATACTAAAGCTCCTTCTCCCTTAGCCAATACTACAGGCAATGGGTGATAATTATGCGCACCGTACTTGTCTTCCAGTTGCATCAGTTGTTCCGATGTCATTAAATCGATCATGTTACTTATGTGTTAATGAATTGTAAAATAGCTCACTATAGTCAGCAAAGATATAATATATATACCAATGCCCCAACTATGGTTTTGATTCCAGGTAGTAATATGCAAAGAATACCACAATATTGATATCATTTTACTGTTTAACAATTTAAATGCTTTATTTACCTTTGTGTTATAGATTTGAACCTAATTCTCATAACCAATAGTCATGAAAAAACTACTTCTTTGTTCATTTGCTGCACTGCTGCTGATTTCCTGTAATTCAATTGACGATTCAAAGTCAGGCTCAGTTGTTTTTAATACCAATATTGAAAATATTGATACATTGCGTGCTGCATACCCTGTTATGTGGAAAAATCTTTCAACTATTGTTGAAGGAGATGGCCACTCCGGTAGATTTGCCAGTAAAATTGACTCTGTGAAACCTTTTAGCGTTTTGCTTGAAGCCAGAATTGGCGATATAGCAGGTGAAATCCCTAAGGAAGTGAACTTCACTGCCTATGGTCTTGCACTCATGCCGGGTTCAAAAGCCGTACTTGTTTTATCAGCAAGTGACAATGCATATTATAAAGCAGGTAGTTTTGACACATTGTTTACCACTGTAAATCAGTGGCAAGAAATGAAGATGAACTTTAAGCTTCCTGAAAATCTAAAGAAAGACCACACGCTTAAGGCATATGTTTGGAATAATGGGATAGGCGAATTACTTGTTGATGATATCAATATTGAGTTTACTTACTAACAATACTGAGTTTACCTGCTAACAATATTAAGTTTACCTAATAATAATATAGAGTTTACCTACTAATAAGAAAAACAAAATCCTAAGATTCTACACTCTTCATAGTGCCTACCCTAAAAACTATTGCTGGTCAGTATAGTTAACGTCCTTAAATTCCTGTGGTACCTGATCACTATTGTATTTGGAAGGGCATTTTAAGTTCATTTTATGGGCTTCAAAATACCCTTCTTTCATTTTGCCTATCACAACAACTTGCTCAAGTTTTTCAAAGTCCTGAGGTTTGCTATCATTATATTTAACAAGCATTTCATCGCCCTTATCATCAAGCATAGTAAATGTAAAGCTGTTTGCGTCTACTGTTGCATCATATACAATTGGTTTACCTGGACTTAATGTGCCCATAATATGGAACTCACGACCTTTATGCTCTGATGCTTCAGCAAAACCTGAGTATGTGGAAGTGTTCATTGAAAGGCTGAGGACTACTCCAATAGCCGCTACCATTAGCACGAGTATTAATATATGTGTACGTTTCATTTCTTAAAAGTCAGATGGTTATAATGGTACTATTTCTTTAAATTCAGTTGGTTTTAATGGTACTATTTCTTTAGATTCTGCTAATAAAATTGCTATTAGATTCTATTTTTATCATTAACCGCTGAAGTTAGCTCCTGTTGCTTCTTCTCAATTTTACTGAGTTTCCTATCAAGTAGGAACAAGTAAATACCTAATCCCATAAAAATTATGGTCATCACTATGGCAACTACTAAAAATTTATCATCTCCAATCATAAAACTGCTCTTATTAGTGGTTTCTTTTAATCCTGATATTTCAGAATTGTTGTTGTAATTCAAGTATTCTTTTACGCTTGCGGATATCAAGTATCCAGAATGCTATTATGATCCAACCTATGATTGCAGGGTAAAAAACCAACCGCATGGTTGGGTCCAGATCGCCCATTGCTGATGAATTACCACCTTTACCCGGGTGCAATGAACTGTCAGCAAGTCGGGGTAAGATACCCAGGAAAATAACCAGAAGCATGAAAGCGAATATATTATAAACTGAGGAAACACGCGCCCTTAATGCTCTTTCATCAATTGACCCACGCAAGATTGTGTAAGCCAAATAAGCCATAACGCTAACTGCGGCTCCATTAAGTTGCGGGTCATTAGTCCAAAAATCTCCCCAAGTAAACTTAGCCCATACCATGCCAGTTAATAATCCCAATGAACCAAAGAACAAGCCTGTATTAACAGCTTGTGAGGCTATAAGGTCATCTTTTAATTTCAGGCTGCTTAAGTACTTTATGCTATATACCAAGGCCGTGCCAAACATAATGAACATGGCAAACCACATGGGAACATGGTAAAACAAATTACGGATAGTTTGGTGGATAAGAGGTAATGCGGGCACTTCAACCATTATTCCGGCAATAATGGAATATATAACCAGTATAATTCCGGCAACCTTCCACCACATCCCTTTGATCATAAAAACAGTGTTATTATTTTCGCCAAAGGTACGGAAAAAGTATAACAGCCAGGACAATTACGACTGCATCGATCAAAAAAATTGAAGTCAAGGATTTGATTAACTGCATTGTAGCAATTTCAACCTTTAATGCCATCTTGAAAGCGTTTATTACAAGCAGCAAAAGTGGTATAACAACAGGGAATCCCAACACTGCCATAAGTGCTGCATTGTTCCCTGCACTTGAAGCTATAGCAGAAACCATTGTCAAGGCACTGGCTAAACCAATACAACCAAGAATAAATGAAGGATATAGAAGCCAGGGATTGAACTCAGGCATACCCAGAAAAAGAACGTAAAGGCCTAAACTAAGAAAACCCAATGACACCATAAGTGCACTATTGTATGTAATCTTTGATATAATTATAGACACCGGTGAAGCCAACACAAAATAGTATAACCTTCTGGCAGAATGTTCCTGCACAAAACTTTTACTTACTGCATTAAAGGCAGCAAACAAAAGAATAATCCAGAATAATGCTATCCAACTGGTTTCATCTATAATCCGACCAAATGAAAGCTGCACAACAAATACTGTTGATACCACATACAATAGAATTGCGTTCAACGCAAAGCGTTGTCTGATTTCTAAAAGAAAATCCTTCTTTATAAGGTCGATTACTTCTTTCAAATTTTTCTGGCTTAACGAATAATTGTTTGTTTACGGCCCGGACCAAGGGATATTACTGATACGGGTAGCTCAAAGTTGCTTTCCAGATAATGAATATAATCCTTAAAAGCGACAGGCAAGTCAGACCAGTTTTGAAGTTCGGTAATATTTTCCTGCCATCCTTTGAGCATCTCTACTTCAGGCTCCAAATCTTCAGAAATCGATTCAAAGAGCGGGAAGTCAAAGCGATTACCCTTTATCTTATATGCTGTTACCACTCCAACTGAAGGGAGTTCATCAAGAACATCGGCCTTCATCATCACAAGATCTGTAACGCCATTCAGCATAATAGAATACTTGAGCGCAGGTAGATCAATCCAGCCACATCTACGTGCTCTACCAGTAGTAGATCCGAATTCATTTCCTTTAACCCTGAGTATGTCGCCTGTTTCATCAAAAAGTTCTGATGGAAACGGACCACTACCTACTCTAGTGCAATATGCTTTGAAAACGCCCAACACCCTTCCCACTTTTTGCGGTGAAATGCCAAGTCCAGCGCATACCCCGGCAGTAATGGTGTTTGATGAAGTAACGTATGGATAAGTGCCAAAATCAATATCAAGCATTGCACCCTGAGCACCCTCAGCAAGTATGCGCTTACCCTGTGCAATACTCTCATTAATGAATAACTCGCTGTCAATTAAAGGAATATCCTTTATGTAATCAAGCCCTTCAAACCATTGCTTTTCATATTCTGACAATAACATTTTGTCAATGCTGAGCTCTTCAGGAACATATCCGTATGAGCGGATAATTCGAAAGTGGCTTTCCTTTAGCTCTTCATATTTCTCCCTGAAATCAGCCATCAAGGTATTGCCAATCCTTAATCCTGAGCGTGAAACTTTATCAGTGTATGAAGGTCCAATTCCTTTTAGTGTAGATCCTATCTTTGAAGCACCTTTTGATGTTTCATATACGAAATCAAGTAGGCGATGGGTTGGTATGATCAGGTGAGCCCTCTTTGATATACGCAGGTTATGTTCAGGAGTCACTTTCTTGTCACGTAACTTCCTAAGCTCAGCTGCAAGGATATATGGATCAATAATAACCCCATTACCAATAATATTAATCTTATCAGAGTGAAATATTCCTGAAGGAATAGTATGCAACACGTGTTTCCCTCCATCAAACTCCAATGTATGGCCAGCATTAGGCCCTCCCTGGAATCTAGCGATTATATCATATTGGGGTGTAAGAACATCAGTTATCTTTCCTTTTCCTTCATCGCCCCACTGCAGGCCTAACAATACATCCACTTTCATTTATCAGGATTTAAAAATAAATATTTTAAACCTCTGGGATTCAAACACATATGTGTTTCCCCAAAAGTTAATTCAACCACTTCGGTTCTTGTGCAATAATATGAAAAAGATAGGAATGAACCACCATCAAATCACGGAAATAAGGTGCGTAATTAAATGTGGCTTTTTATGCTGAGTATAAAATGCCATTACGCTTAGGTTGGTTCAGAAGTATTCTCTTCTATTGATTTCTTTGCTTTTGGCTTCTCATTATTCATGTGCCCATAGAAGGTTAGTGAATGGCTTGTAACCTTTACTCCTAAAATACGCTCGATTGAAGCCTGGATTTCCTGTATTCTTGGATCACAAAACTCAAGAACAGTACCATCTTCAATGTTAATAAAATGATCATGTTGCTTAAACTTAAATGATCGCTCATACTGTGAGTAATTGTTGCCAAACTGGTGCTTGGTTACAAGGCTGCAACTTTGCAGAAGTTCAATAGTATTATAAAGTGTAGCCCTGCTTACCCTGTAACGGTTGTTTTTCATCCTGATATACAATGACTCTATATCAAAATGCCCCTTAGTAGAATAAATTTCACGCAGTATAGTAAATCGTTCAGGCGTTTTGCGATGTCCGTTATTTTCCAGGTAATCAGTGAATATTTTGACTACTGTTTCAAAATTCAAACGTTCATTATCTCCCATGATTTGTTGAAGAGTTATCTAACAGGCATACCTGTTATGTTTCAGTGTGTAAAGTTATAAAATATCCTAATCATTATTTAGAATAAATAAAAATAATCTTTACCAGCACCTGCCTCATTGCTTTAGAATCATGGCTTCTTAAGGGCTATTTTACTTGTTTATCAGCTAAACGGCTTATTCTGTACACGCTATTAATTCCCTTCAACTTTTTAAGCTCGGCCATTAACTTATTCAGGTCATCTGTGCTATGCACAAGCAACATTATGGTTGATTCAAATACATCGCCTGTTGAATCAATATGGAACGACCGGATATTTAGGCTCATTTGTTGGGAAATGATATTTACGATTTCATTTAGCAATCCCATGTTATCAAACCCAACTACTCTTATACCACTTAGGAAAGTGCCTGATTCAGTGCCCATCCAGTTAATCCTTACAATCCTGTTACCGTATTTCGACATAAGCTGAATTGCTTCCACACAATTAGTACGATGCACCCATATTCCGCCATCAGGTGGTACAAATCCAATTACTTCATCTCCTGGGATAGGGTTACAGCAATCGGATATCCGGTACTCAATATCATTTTTACCATTGGATGCCAAATCCTTGTCGATTAGCTGCTGTTTCACTTCCTCTGAAAACTTTTGAGGGATAACAGGTTTTGATCGTACAAAGGGGCGCGTTATCAGGTTTAACCATCCTGCCCTATCATGTTGATGCAGACAATCCTTAATTTCTTTTGAACCTATTTCACCTTTTGCAACTCTATAATAAAGATCGATAGTTGAACTTATGTTGTTACATTCCTGTAATCGTAACAAGCTGTTGCGGTTAAGTTCTATCTTTAACCCTTTGAGTATTTCTTCAAGTTTGATTTTACCCTCATCCACATACTTTTTTCGCTGATCTTTCAAAGCCTCTTTTATGAATGATTTAGCTCTTGCGGTTACAACCAGATTTATCCACTCGTCGCGTGGGCTTTGCTTCTTGGAAGTGATGATCTCTACCTGGTCGCCGCTTTTAAGTACCTGGTTAAGAGCAACCAGTTTGTGGTTTACCTTGGCTCCTATGCAGTGATTACCAATTTCTGAATGTATATTGTAAGCAAAATCAAGAGCCGTTGAATTTGAGGGTAGGGTTTTTACTTCACCTTTTGGAGTGAATACAATAATTTCATCTGCAAAGAGGTTCAGCTTGAACTCATCAAGAAATGCCAAAGCATTAGAATCAGGAGCTTGGAGTAATTCCTTGATTTTATTGAGCCACCTATCAAGTCCACTTTCACTATTTGACTTCTCTTTATACTTCCAGTGAGCTGCATAGCCTTTTTCAGCTATTTCATTCATCCTCTTTGTCCTGATCTGAACCTCAACCCATTGGCCGGTATGACTCATTACCGTTGTGTGAAGAGACTCATATCCATTTGCCTTAGGTGTTGATATCCAGTCACGCAGCCTGTTTTGTTTTGGGCTATAAAAATCAGTTACAATAGAATAAGCCTGCCAACATTGATACTTTTCATTTTCAAATGTTGCATCAATTACTACCCTTACAGCAAAAATGTCAAACACCTCATCAAATGGGACCTGCTTAGCTTTCATCTTTTGCCAGATAGAAAAGATAGATTTTTCCCTTGCTGTGATCTCAAAAACAAGTCCCTGTGCAAGAAGCGCTTTTCTGATAGGATAAATAAATTTGTTGATGAATTTAGTTCTTTCAGCAGATGTTTCTTCGAGTTTCCTGGCAATAGAAGTGTATATTTCAGGTTCAGTATATTTTAAAGCAAGATCCTCGAGTTCACTTTTAATAGCATATAACCCAAGCCTGTGAGCTAATGGAGCGAATAAGTATATAGTTTCAGAAGCTATTTTCAGTTGTTTCTCATGAGTCATTGCTTCAAGAGTCCGCATATTATGCAGTCTGTCAGCCAGTTTAATAAGTATCACCCTCACATCATCAGAAAGAGTAAGTAACATCTTCCTGAAGTTTTCAGCCTGAGCCGAAGGTGTGTGATCAAAAAGCTCCTTTATTTTAGTTAACCCGTCGATGATTCTTGCAACTTTTTCACCAAACATGCGGCGCATATCATCAATGGTGTAATCAGTATCCTCCACCACGTCATGCAATAATGCGCATATTATTGATGTTTCCCCAAGCCCAATCTCACCTGCAACAATCCGTGCTACTTCTATGGGATGATAAATGTAAGGTTCACCACTTTTACGGCGCATGTCCTTATGTGCTGATACCGCCAAATTGAATGCCTTGCGTACCATACGCTTGTTTTTTAACTCAGCACCATTGCTCCAGGCATTCAGCAATCCCCGGTATCTCTTTAATATCTCTTTCCGTTCCTGTTCAAGATCAGCTACGTACATTCAATTCCTGTTCTGTCATTAGATTTCTTTGTACAAATGTATCGATTTAAACAATGCTTCTCTCAGCACTATGCCTATTCATAAAAAAAACAAGTTAAAAGGCAAAAATGCTCTATATTTGTTCTTATTAACGAATCAGGCGGGTTTTAGGTATGCTCAATTTTACCAGGAACCCTATATTTCGTGCTGATATTTCTCAGCATCAAATGATTCGAGTTCTGAAACTAACAGTTATATGGCATTATTAATTAGCTACTGATGATTCTCTCAAAAGCCATTGATTCTTTTTACTTTAAACTTCAGTTTCTAATCGTTGGTTGCATTGTTATATTGCATTTAAATGCTAATGCAACACATCAGAGAGCCGGTGAAATAACCTACAGGCACCTGAATGATCTTACTTATGAAATTACCATTACTACATATACTTTTGCGCCAAGTCAGGCCGATAGATGTGTATTAACAATTAACTGGGGTGATGGTCAAAGTGCTGAAATATCGCGTAGTAACGGACCTTCAGGAACAACTCCGGCATTACAGCCATGTGATCATATAGGTGAAATGGTTGGACCTGATATAAGGAAAAATATATATATTGGAGTACACACATACCCATCTGCCTCAACCTACCGGATATGGCTTGAGGATCCTAACCGTAATATGGGTATACAGAATATTCCCAATTCAGTTGATGTGCCTCTTTACATTGAAACAGTTTTAGTTATCAATCCATTTCTGGGTAGTAATAGCTCACCTCAACTGCTCCTACCCCCAATTGATAATGGCTGTATTGGCAATCCTTATATTCACAATCCCGGTGCTTATGATCCTAATGGTGACAGCTTGTCATACAAACTCGTAACACCCCGAGGCGCAGGCGGGCTTAACATTTTAGGTTATGAACTTCCTAGCCTTGTTGATGAAGTTAATCCCGGTACTTTTACATTGGATCCCATTACCGGAGATATTCTTTGGGATAGTCCCACAATTCAAGGCGAATACAATTTTTCATTCATCATCGAAGAATGGAGAAACGGAGTGCGTATAGGTTATGTAACCCGCGACATGCAGGTGAACATAGTTGCCTGCGACAACCGCCCCCCTGTGTTAAGTATTGTTACTGACACCTGTGTAATTGCAGGCACAACCCTCGAAGTTAATATTACTGCTACCGACCCAGATATGGATATGATGGATATCACTGCCAGTGGTGGTCCGCTTGTAGTGGCATCAAGCCCTGCTACCTTTCAGGTTGTTACAGATTCAATAGGCTTAATGCGTGCCAGGCTATTATGGTCAACAACTTGTGCACATGTTCGGAACCAAACCTATCAGGTATATTTTAGGGTACAGGATGATGGAAGACCAGTAAGTTTAGTTGATCTTCATACACTAAATATCAAAGTTATAGCACCACCAGTAGTAGGAACTTTGGCAGAACCATTAGGGAACTCAATTAATCTATCATGGCAGAGAGCTTTTTGTTCAGAAGCCAGAGGATATAAAATATACCGGCGTGCCGGAACCACCAATTTCGTGCCCGGTGAATGTGTTACAGGTGTTCCCCCTGAAACCGGGTACCAATTAATTGCTACAACTGACGGCATCAATAATACTAACTTTATTGACGATAATAATGGCATTGGGTTAGTAAGGGGTATTACTTATTGTTACATTGTAACTTACTGGTTTGCTGATGGTGCTGAGAGTAAGGCATCAGAAGAATTCTGCACCGACCTCAAAAAAGACCTGCCTGTTATCACAAACGTAAGTATTGATACAACCTCCGAAACTGCCGGACAAGTGTATATTGCCTGGTCAAAACCCACTGAATTGGATACAACTCAAACTCCCGGTCCATTTATTTATAGGTTATTTCGATCAGAAGGATTCAATACAGCAAATGCCACGCAAGTGGTTGAGTTTAATGATCTGAACGATACTACATTTACTGATATTGGCTTGAATACACGTGACAATGCTTTTACATACCGTATTGAGCTAATTAATAATACTCCGGGTAATGTATTTTCAGTAGGTTTCTCAGTGCCTGCATCATCTATCTATATTACAACTGTCCCTTCCGACAAGCAAATAACAATTGTTTTCAATGAAAATGTTCCCTGGGCTAATGAGGAATACGTTGTTTATAGAAGAAATCCGGGCTCTGATATCTTTGATAGCATTACCACAGTACCTTTACGGAGCTATGTGGACACAGGCCTTGTGAATAGCCTTCAATACTGCTATTACGTGAAAACAATAGGAACCTATGGAACACCCGGATATATTGATCCATTAATGAACTACTCTCAAGAAACTTGTGATATTCCTATTGATAACGTTCCGCCATGTCCTCCAATGTTAACTGCCGACATAGATTGTGAAGATTTACAAATAAGGTTCTCATGGGAAAATATACAACTAACATGCGCTCCTGATATAGCCAACTATTTGCTTTATCAAGTAGGTACTCCTCATGAATTGCTGGCAACAATTGATCCTTCAAATACAAGTTATGTGTATACATTGCCAAGCCAGGCGATATCAGCATGCTATTTCATTGTTGCCTCTGATACTATTGGAAATATGGATACAACTGCCGCATTTGCCTATTGTTTGGGCATTGACGATTGCCCCAGATATAGGTTACCTAATGTATTCACGCCAAACGGTGATAATATAAACGATCTCTTTGTTCCTTTCCCCGGATACACCTCTGTTGAAAGAGTTGAAATGCAAATATTCAACCGGTGGGGTGTTTTGGTATTTGAAACTATTGATCCTGCAATCAGGTGGGATGGCCGTGATAAAAACACGAATAACCTCTGTCCAGAAGGTGTGTACTTTTATAAATGTGCTGTGTATGAAGTGGTTGGTTCTCCCGAATCACCTGAACAGCTGACTGTTGAAAAAAGAATACTCACCAATAGTATTCATTTACTCTACTAATCAAGGTCACGTTTAAATTCGCAATTCCCACTTGGTCGCTGGTTACAAAACCTCTGCGATTAATAACTATAATAGTACTTCCCGGCCAAAATTCTACCCTGCAAAAAGGTAATTAACCCCTGCAACATACTCGGCCAAAGGTTGTACAACCTCTGTTTCAAATATCTAATTAAGGCTTGCAATCATTTTGGTTTCATTGTAGTCATAAGCGTCTTATAAGCGTCTTATAAGCGTCTTATAACCGTTTTTTATCGCTTATATAACGCTTATATATTGTTTGTATATCGCTTATGAATTCAATCAAACTAATATTGATATCCTTATAATAAAACTTGAATCTTACCAATAGATGAATTAAATGCCAAAAAAAAAGGCTACCCGTTAGAGGCAGCCTTTTTACTTAAATACAGTCGACAATTATTGGAACATCTTTTCAGCCAGATCAACAACTCTTGCTGAGTATCCCCATTCGTTATCATACCATGAAAGTACTTTAACAGTACGTCCGTTAACCATTGTACTCTGTGCATCAAAAACTGAAGAAGCAGGGTTATGGATTACATCTACAGAAACGATTTCATCTTCTGTATATTCAAGTATACCTTTCATTGGTCCTTCAGCAGCTTCTTTCATTGCTGCATTGATTTGTTCCTTTGTGACCTCTGTTTTAAGATTTACTACAAGGTCAACAAGTGATCCGGTTGGGGTTGGCACCCTTACTGAGAGTCCGTCAAGTTTACCTTTTAACTCAGGTATCACAATACCTACAGCTTTAGCAGCACCGGTTGTTGTGGGTATTTGAGAAACAGCAGCTGAACGAGCACGACGCAGGTCACTGTGCGGAGCATCTAAAATAGTCTGGTCGTTGGTATACGAGTGAATGGTTGTCATCAGCCCGTTTTCAATACCAAAACGATCATTAAGTACCTTGGCAATTGGAGCCATGCAGTTGGTAGTGCATGAAGCATTTGATACACACTGATCACTATCTTTCAAATCATGATCGTTTACTCCAAGTACAATTGTTCTGTCAATGGTATCTTTTGATGGTACAGTAAGAATAACTTTCTTGGCGCCATTCTTCAGGTGGTCACCGTATCCCCCTTTAGCGCTTTCGCGTGAACGGAATACACCGGTTGCTTCAACAACCACATCAGGAGCTTGAGCCCATGGAATATTACCGGGAGCTCTTTCAGCTGTTACAGGGTACTTTACACCGTTAGCAATAATTGATGAATCATCATAGGTTACTGTACCTGGAAATTTCCCCTGTGTTGAATCATACTTAAGCAGATAAGCTAATGTTTTAGTATTAGTAAGGTCGTTAATCCCTACAACTTCAATGTTTTCACGCTCTAATGCAAGTTTGAAAACATTACGTCCGATTCTTCCGAATCCGTTGATAGCTAATTTAATCTTTGACATACTATGGAAATTAAATTTATATGGGTCAGCAAATATTTTGCAAAAATAATCACAAATTAAGTACATTAACAAGTCATCCTTTCTTTTGTTGACATCTCAGGAATGTAATTTGCCTCTAACAATATTGCATTACACTAATATTTACAGACCACTTTTTTGATTAATTTTGCACCGATGAAAAATACGCGCAATTTTTGCATAATAGCCCATATAGACCACGGTAAGAGCACCCTGGCCGATCGATTGCTGGGTACCACAGGAACACTTACTGAACGACAGACCCAGGACCAAGTGCTTGATGATATGGACCTTGAGCGTGAGAGAGGCATAACCATAAAAAGTCATGCCATTCAAATGGAATATACTTTTGAAGGAACAAATTATAAGTTAAATCTTATTGATACTCCCGGGCATGTTGACTTTTCATATGAAGTATCAAGGTCAATAGCAGCTTGTGAAGGCGCCTTACTTATCATTGATGCAACTCAGGGTATACAGGCACAAACAATATCAAATCTTTATCTTGCCCTTGAGCACGATCTTGAGATCATTCCCATCATGAATAAGATGGATATGGATAATGCAATGCCCGAAGATGTTGAAGAGCAGATTATTGATCTGCTGGGCTGCAAACAGGATGACATTATAAGAGCGAGCGGCAAAACAGGTATGGGAGTTGACGAAATTCTTGAAGCAATTATTAAGCGCATACCCGCGCCTACCGGTGACCCTGATGCACCGTTGCAGGCACTTATCTTTGATTCAGTGTTTAATAATTTCAGAGGTATCATAGCATACTTCCGCATCATGAACGGAACTATCAAAAAAGGTGATTTTGTAAAGTTCTTTGCTACCGGAAAGGAATATTTCGCTGATGAAGTAGGAGTTTTAAAGCTTGTGCAATCTCCACGTGATACACTAAGTGCCGGAGATGTGGGTTATATTATTTCAGGAATTAAAACATCACGTGAGGTAAAAGTTGGTGATACAGTAACTCACGTAAAACGTCCTTGCGAAAAAGCAATTGAGGGTTTTACAAATGTTAAACCAATGGTTTATGCAGGAATTTATCCGATTGATGCTGATGATTATGAAGAATTGCGTTCTTCAATGGAGAAATTGCAGTTAAATGATGCATCTCTGGTTTTTGAACCGGAATCATCAGCTGCTCTTGGTTTCGGTTTCAGGTGCGGTTTCCTTGGTCTGTTGCATATGGAAATCATACAGGAACGGCTCGATAGGGAATTTAATATGGATGTAATTACTACAGTGCCAAACGTTTCCTACAGGGCTTATACTACCAAAGATGAAATGATTGAAGTGCATAATCCTTCAGGGCTTCCTGCGCCCAATTACCTTGAGTTTATTGAAGAACCTTATATCACTGCGCAAATCATTTCAAAGTCAGATTATGTAGGCTCAGTTATGACACTTTGTATTGAGAAAAGAGGTGCTTTATTAAACACTGTTTACCTTACCAGCGACAGGGTTGAACTTACAGTTGAATTGCCATTAGGTGAAATAGTGTTTGATTTCTATGACAAGTTAAAGAGCATTTCCAAAGGGTACGCTTCATTTGACTATCATGTTACAGGATACAAGCAAGCTAAGCTTGTACGACTTGATATACTACTGAACAGCGAACCTGTTGATGCACTCTCAACACTCATTCACCAGGATAATGCATACAGGTTTGGAGCAAAGATGTGTTCAAAGCTGAAGGAGCTAATTCCACGACAGCAATTTGATATTGCAATTCAGGCTGCTATTGGTGCGAAAGTAATTGCCCGTGAAACTGTTAAAGCCGTGCGTAAGGATGTTACTGCCAAGTGTTACGGTGGTGATATTACACGTAAGAGAAAATTGCTGGAGAAACAGAAAAAGGGAAAGAAACGCATGCGACAGGTAGGAAATGTAGAAGTTCCGCAGTCAGCCTTTCTGGCAGTATTAAAGTTAGATTAGGTTTACCAGCCTGAACCCGCAATGTACTTTATATATCTATCAACTGGTGTTTAAGGCCATAGATTATAACTTCAATAATATTCTTTGCCCCAATCTTGGTCATTAAATTAGCTCTGTGTTTTTCAACAGTACGGTTGCTAATAAAAAGTTTATCACCTATTTCTTTAGTGGAGAAGCCTTTACAAACAAGAGTTAGTATCTCTAGTTCGCGATCAGAGAAAGCAATATCATCAATCTTTTTACCTTCAGTGTCGTTGTCTTTTTGAAATAATGTGCGCAATTTATTAATCAACTCATCCGATACATAAGTTCCTTTACCACTTATAAGGTCAACCGCCTTTTCAAATTCTTTGATTTCATCAAGGCTAAGTCCGCTATTGGCTGAATCATCAGTTATTGCCTGCTTTGCGGGTGAAAAAATCCCTAACAGGCTTGTACGGCCTTTAACTTTAATACCTTCAACCCCATAGACTTCAACATTTATCAAATTCCCGGCCTTGTGCTTAACCCTAAATTTTATGTGTATCTCCTTCACAAAACCCTGCAGGCATCGGTTGATTTTCTCCATAGCTGATTGATTCTGATCGTCAGCTATCAAATCAGAGAAACCCATTGATAGAAGTTCATTCCTGCCATAACCAAGCATATTTGAGAGGCTAGGATTAGTTTCAATGAACTTATCACCCTGGTATATATAAATCCCGTATGGTGAGATCATAGAAAGTGCAATAAATTTCTCCTCGTTGGCTTTACGGTGAGCTTCAGCTTTATTTAACCGGGTTGCAATTGAAGTGAGCAGTTCATCATATTCAAAAGGCTTTACAATATAATCATCAGCTCCAAGCTGCATCCCAAATCTAATATCCTTTAACTCTGATTTGGCAGTAAGGAAAACAAAAGGGATCATGGCAGTGGCTGAGCTTTCCTTTAGAACATTGAATACATCATACCCACTGATCTCTTTCATTGAAATATCACATAGAATCAAATCAGGAAGTATTTCAAAAGCTTTCTGTATACCCACGGCACCATCAGGTGCATGCGAAATTTCGTAGCCTTTAACCCTTAACAAGTTGATAATTGTCATGGCCAGAGCTTTGTCGTCTTCTATTAGAAGAATCTTTACCGTAGTATCAGTCTGATTGCTCATATTCCCTTAAACTTTAAACGTTCGTAATCAAGGGCAGATTAATGGTAAACACGCTTCCTTTGCCTATTTCGCTGGTTACAACAAGTTTAGCCCTTTGTAAAAGCAGGCATTCTTTAACTATTGCAAACCCCAAGCCCACACCATCAGTAAGGTATGAGTTATAGCCATTAATAAACATAGTCAACGCATTAATCTGATCGGGTGCTAACCCAATACCATTATCCTCAACAATAAATTGAACACATTCAGATGAAATCAATTTCGACTCAAAAATAACTTTATGATTCTTTTTAGAATAACTGAGTGCATTAAAGATTAAATGTGTGAACATGCTTGTAAACAAGTATTCGTCAATTTCGATTTCAGAAATGCGATTATCATGTATATATTTTATCCTATCAGGAACAACCTCCGCTTCATTAAGCTCTTTAATCAGTCTTTCACACAAGCCTTTGAGCTCTACTTTCCCCGGTTTAAATTCCAAGCGACCTTTATTGATTGAGTCAACTACCGTAACTTTATCAAGCACTCTAAGTAATGATTTCACGGCCATTCGACTGAGTGAAAAAGCATCTTCAATAGTTTCCTGGTCTAACTGAAATTCGTGATATTCAAGCAATTGCAGGTTCGCATAGATAATGGACAATGGAGTCCGGAAATCATGGGAGACTGATGAGATGCACTTTTGATTGATTTTATGAAGGTTTCTTTCCTCGATAATTTGTTGATTGAAACCCGGTACTATAGAGTTCAAAAGGTTGGTTAGCCTTATAAGATGTTGGAATACGATTTTACCATCAAGCAAAACCGGAAACATTGTGATGATGAACGTATAAGTAGTGCCATCATGGTCAATAATCTTGATAAACTCATCAAGACCTCCCTTATCAGAAACAAAACTTTCACTTATAAATTGCTCAACAACAATTGCAAAATATTCAGGTAGAGGGGCTTTAAAACCTACGTAAGGTGAATCAGAGATTGAATTACAGTAATTAAATGACAAATAGTTACCTTTACTGTCTTCGGTAATAATATAAAAAGCTTTGTCCTCCAATCCATATCCAGGAGGCAATAATTGTTTATCGGATAAGGTAACAAGCTGTTTTTGGTCTGTTATCATTTAAATTATCTGGTTGCTTGATTAATAGGAAAGTATAAACAAAAGTAATAAATAAAATACAATCATTTAGCCCTCAATGAGGAATGTGCAACAAAAAAAACTTTTTTATATTCTGACTGTAACTTTTTAGGTGATTAAGCAGTCTTAATAGTATCTTAACTGGTGATATGGATTCAGCTGAATACAATAATTGCGTCAACAGCTATGCTGACAGTGTTTATCGCTTTATATTAAAGAATATTGGTGATAGAGAGAAAGCGCGCGACATTGTTCAGGAATCATTTGCAAAAATGTGGGAAAAATCAAGTGAACTGGCGTTTGAAAAAGCAAAGCCTTATTTGTTTACAACGGCCTACCATACAATGATTGATATGATACGCAAAGACAAAAGGAATTCCGCTATGGATGATTCACATTTAAATCATCAGGTAACATTCAATACATATTCTGACTTGCAAGAGATACTGAACAGGGCGCTTGATACATTGCCCGAAATTCAGAAAGTGCTGATAACCCTGCGTGATTATGAAGGGTATACGTATGAAGAAATAGGAGAAATAACCGGCCTCACTGAAGCGCAAGTGAAAGTTTACATATACCGGGGCCGGGTTGCATTGAAATCATACCTGGGTAGCATTGAAAGGGTTATTTAATTTTTAGGAGGACATGAAATGGGAATAAATATCAGCAACTATGAAGTTTATATTATCGATTATCTCGATAATAAACTCAGTACGCTTCAAGCGGCTGAATTGCTTCTTTTCCTTGAAAACAACCCCGGTCTTAAAGATGAATTTGAAGACCTTAAAGCTTTAACCGTTACTCCTTCGCCAAAGGATATATATGGATTCAATGAATCACTGAAACAACCTGCTGATTGTGATGCAATAAACTTATCGGTTAATAACTATACTCATTATTTTGTTGCTGCCCTTGAAGGTGATCTTTCACCTGATGGTTACAACGGGCTAAACAGTTTCTTAGAAGTACATCCTGAGCTCGTATCTGAATATAATCTTTACAAGGCTTGCAAAGTTAAACCGGAGATGAAAATAAGTTTCCCTGAACCTAATAAATTAAAGGTCAGGGGCAAGCAAGTGTTTCTGAAATATTACATGGCTACAGCAATTGCTGCCAGCTTACTTCTTCTCTTTTCAGTATATGTAAGGTTAACCCCTGAATCAAATGATGCTATTAATTCTGCATTAGAAAGGTCAATTGAGCTACAGGGCGACAACACAGAGAAAAATCCGGTTAAGAAGATAAATGAAACCAAAAAGACTGAATCAGACATCGCTGATGAAGCAAAAGAAAAGAAAGCAATAAAAACCCCGGCAAAGATCACTGAAAAGAAAGACCGGACAGAATTAAAAGGGGAAAGTGAGATTATGGCACCTCTACAAAAAATTGAAAAGAAAGGAATGATCATTAATAATACACCTCTGGTTTCTGAAAATAAAAGAACTTTTTATTCTGACCTGTATGATGATATCAAACTTTCTCAAGAGCTTGCGTTTGCCCCTGAAGAGGAAGAGCCGGTAATAAGGCAACCGGAACAAAACATGAGGAATGTTAAAGCTGGAAGGATTTTAAGTTCCGTATTTAATACAAGTGAACAACTCGCTGATCAACTGCCCCAATCTATGAATGGCTGGCTAGTAGCTGATCTTGGCATAAAAGGCTTCAATCTCCTGACTAATAACAACTACAGTATTGAAAGAAAATTTAAAGCTAATGGTAATATAGAAGAGGTTCAGGTAAGAGATGCCAATAGATATAAATAAAAAATAACTAGCCTGTAACAAATGGCAATGATACTCCGTCATAACATAGTAACTTTAACACACTAACAACATGAAAGCTCTGCTCAAACACAAAAAAACATCATTATTTCTAACTTCACTGATGATGTTAGTATTACCGCTTATATCCTTTAGCCAGGATGAAGGAAGCGGCAATGTACAAAAAGAGGGACGCAACTTACCTGCGTTTAGTAAAATAGAAGTAGGAAGCGCATTCACGCTTTACCTGTCGCAGGGAGAACCTTCTGTAATGGTTGAAACTGATGACAACCTGAAGGACAAAATTGAAACGTTGGTAGATAATAACGTGCTTAAGATAAACTCTACAGGCATCAAGAATCCAACTTCCCTTAAAGTACACGTGTCAGCACCTAACATCACCGATATATCATTGAGCGGGGCTTCAAGGCTTGAATCTGTTGGGTTATTGGAATACCCGGTGATAAGAATGAGAGCTGTAGGTGCTTCACGAGCAAACATTGAAGTAAAGACACAAGAACTTTTTACTGAAGTTACAGGCGCTTCACGTGTTACACTAAGAGGTAGTGCAAATAATCACATCTCAGAAGTTTCAGGTGCTTCTAATGTAAATGCATTAATGTTGAAAACTATTACAACAACGGCAGAAGTAACGGGAGCAGCAAGAATGTCAGTATTTGCCAAAAACCAATTGACCTCACAGGTTAAAGATGCTGGCTCAATATCGTACTTTGATAATCCTGATATAAAGAGATTGAGGCAATCTGGCACATCAGTTATCACTTTGAATAATCCTGATGATGCAGTTCCTAGCCATTCAACAGAATCTATTGAGAATAATATAGAGATAAAGGTATTTGAAGATGGCGATTCAACATTCATTAAGCTTGGTGAATTAGAAGTACAAATTGAAGAACTAGAAGAAAAAACTAAAATTGATCTTGGCAGGCATAACCTTGAAATTGATGATGACGGCAACGTGAAATTCAAGAAACGCAAAAAAGACAAATTTGATGGTCATTGGGCTGGATTTGATATAGGTGTAAATGGATTGTTAAATTCTGATTTTTCAACCCAAATCCCTCCGGGATATGATTATCTCAAATTAAAAATGGAAAAGTCAATCTTTGTAGGGCTTAACTTGTTTGAGCAAAACTTCAACCTGATAAGTGAAAACTTTGGAATGACTACCGGTTTGGGTCTTGAATGGAATAACTTTCGCTTCAATGATAATGTAAGCCTGAGTGGTCTTGATGATGAACTTAGTGGTATAAGAGCAATAGAAAGCGATACTAATTATATTAAAAGCAAGCTGGTGACTACATATCTAACACTTCCGCTGATGTTTGAACTTCAATCAAACAGCTATTCAAAAACCAATAGTTTTCACCTTGGATTTGGAGTGCTGACAGGACTCAGGATAGGCACACATACAAAAGAAGTATATGATACTGGCACAAAGAAAACTGACAAAAAAAGAGGTTCCACAATAATGAATCCGTTCAAGCTTGACTTGATGGCCCGCGCCGGATGGGGTAAAATCAATCTATGGGCTAAATATTCATTAGTTGAACTCTTTGATTCAGGCAAAGGTCCGGAAGTATACCCATACTCAGTGGGAATATCATTGGTCAATTGGTAACCCTGGCTAAAAGTTAAAGCATACTATGAAACGATAAAAGCTGTACTGCACTCGCAGCGCAGCTTTTATTTGTTACAGTTCATGTTTTCTTATAGTGCCGTGCATCCTTCCACTTAATGCAGTTCACAATTCCTATTAGAGCTGTTCTTCCTTCCAATTGATTTAGTTCAGTTTTTCCCTTGTTAAAAAATATCTTATTTTTACACTTTAAAAATGCACGATAGTAACTAAATAATTGAAGTAGTATGTCAGGACACAATAAATGGTCAACCATTAAAAGAAAGAAAGGAGCCTTGGATGCAAAACGTTCCAAGATCTTTTCAAGGATAATTAAAGAAATTACTGTAGCTGTTAAAGAGAGTGGCCCTGATCCTGATGGTAATCCCCGCCTGAGGCTTGCAATTGCGAATGCAAAAGGTGCCAGCATGCCAAAGGATAATATAACACGCGCTATTAACAAAGGATCGGATAAAGATTCAGCGATATACCACGAAACAGCCTACGAAGGTTATGCCCCTAACGGGATAGCCATATTCATTGATGCTACCACTGATAATCTACAAAGAACAGTTTCAAACGTAAGATCGTATTTCAATAAGTTCGGTGGCAGTCTTGGCACAAATGGTTCTTTAACGTTCTTGTTTGATCGGAAAGGCATATTCACTATACCTGCCGACCGTATAAAACTTGATGATGTAGAAATGGATCTCATTGAAGCAGGTGCTGAAGATATTTCAATAGAGGATGACATGGTTACTATCACTACAGCAATGGAAGATTTCGGTGCAATGTTAAAAAAGCTGGAGGAATTGAATATTGAAACTGAGAATGCTGAGTTGCAACGAATTCCAAAAACTACGGTAAAAGTTGACAAGGATACAGCCCGCAAAGTATTACGCCTTGTTGATCACTTTGAAGAAGATGATGATGTTACCAATGTGTTCCATAATATGGAGCTCACTGATGAGATCATGGAGGATATGGAGTAAACGAACAGGCATCTATTGTTGAATCATGAAGTACCTGTAAAGATTGAATAACAAAGGCCGCAATCGCGGCCTTTGTTTATTATTATAGGAGCTTCAAAGAAATGCTACTTTCCAAAATAAAGATTCTAATTCTGCATTTTTTCAATTATCTCGTAAGTGTCAAGTGCAATAACAAGTTCTTCATTGGTAGGCACAACCATTACCTTTACCTGCGAATCGTCAGCTGAGATAACAGCTTCTTTTCCACGCAATCCCTTGTTTTTCGCTTCATCGAACTTTACTCCCATGAATTCCATGTTAATAGTTGTAAGCATGCGTGTTGCAGGGTCATTCTCCCCTACCCCGCCTGTAAATACAATAACATCAACACCACCCATAGCTGCCGCATAAGAACCAATGTATTTCCTGATACGGTAATAATACATTTCCAATGTAACCTGAGCTCTCTTGTTTCCTTCTTCAGCTGCTTTTTCAACATCGCGCATGTCACTTGAAACACCAGATACGCCTAACATACCTGAATGCTTATTTACAAGGGTGTTAGCTACTGAAAGATCAAGTTCTTCCTTGTTTATAATCTGCAGGAAAGCACCTATGTCAAGATCCCCGGTGCGGGTACCCATGATTAGTCCTTCAATAGGTGTCATACCCATTGATGTGTCAAATGACTGTCCATTTTTTATAGCTGCAATAGATGCACCATTACCAAGATGGCAGGTAATGATCTTCAGTTCATTAAAATTCCTGCCCAAAATATCAGCCGCTCTTTGAGAAACATATCTATGACTTGAGCCATGGAAACCATAGCGGCGGATCTTATACTTCTCATAAAGTGAGTAAGGAATGCCATACAAGTATATATAGTCGGGCATTGTTTGATGGAAAGCTGTATCAAAAACACCAACTTGTGGGATCTTTGGCAACAGGTTGGTAATGGAATATATACCCTTTAGGTTTGGCGGGTTATGCAGTGGCGCAAGGTCAATACATTCTTCAAGAGCTTCAATAACTTCCTTGGTTATATATACGCTGCTTTTGAACTTCTCACCTGCATGGACAACCCTATGTCCAACTGCGTCGAGTTCATCCAATGATTTAATACTTCCATATTTTTCACTAATCAAAACACCTAAGAGATACTCAATGCCCTGTTGGTGGTCAAGAATTTCACCTTCTAGTTTAACCTCAGCACCATCATTACGTGTATGTTTTATTAATGAACCCTTAAGACCTATTTTGTCAACCAAACCTTTAGCTAATACTTCCTGAGATGGCAAATCAAATAACTGGTATTTTATTGATGAACTTCCACAGTTCAATACTATAACTTTCATTTCTTTTGTTTTTTAATTGATGTGTGATCAAAAACTCTTTACACCCTGCCCAGATTAGTAATATGACCTTTCTTTACAATGCGTTTTCCATCGTGGTATAAATAGAATCCTTCGCCTACCCTGCGTCCAAACAGGTTGGCACGCACAAGTCTTTTAAGCACCGGCGAAGGTTTGTATTTCTGATCACCAAACTCGATATATAAATTTTCCATCCATTTAAGTAACTTATCAAGCCCAATTTTGTCAGCCATTTCAAATGGTCCCAATTGCAGGCCTGAGGTTTCTCTCATAGTTTCATCTATATCAGCAACAGTGGCAATACCTTCCATCAATATTTCACATGCCTCATTTATAAGGGGCACCAACATACGGGTGCTTACATTCCCCGATGATTCGTTTACATTAATTAATTTTTTACCAATCAATAAAGCCAGTTTACTAACTACAGCGTATGTTTCATCAGAAGTATAAACTGAACGCACTGTTTCAACGATTTTAATTTTGCTCACAGGTGAAAAGAAATGGAGTCCCATAGCTCTCTCGGGGTGAGTGAGTACACTGGCAATCTCTGATATCATGAGTGTAGCAGTGTTAGAAGCAATTACGGCCGTAGGCGATAACACAGCTTCCAGCTTTTTAAATATCTGCTGACGTAATTCAAGGCTTGTGCCTTTCTTCTTAGAGTTAACTGTTTCAAATACAACATCACAATCGGCAACTGACTGGTAGTCTGTTGATCCCTTGATACGTGACATAATGAGCTTTTTCTCGCTACCGGTTAAACCCCACCTGCTAATGCGGTCATCAAGCATGGCTTCAATGCGTTTAAGCACATCGGCAACTCTCTGGTCACTGACATCTATAAATGCAACATCAATCCCTGACTGGCTTATGAGTATTGATAACTCCTGGCCCATTGTGCCGCATCCTACGATACCGACTTTCTGTATGGTCCCTTTGGATTGCATGGATTGGCCTAAGCTGAAATCCTCTAATCTTTCTGACATTTTTACTATTTGTTACGAATTAAACGATTCTATTATTTTGCCTGGTTAGCAGTTATAGCTACCAGATTTACAATATCATTAACAGAGCAACCCCGGGATAGATCATTGATGGGAGCTGCCATACCCTGAAGTACCGGACCAATAGCTTCAGCTCCGGCAAGGCGCTGAACCAGCTTATAGGCAATATTGCCTGATTCCAGGCCCGGGAACACCAACACGTTTGCCCTTCCTGCAGTAGTACTTCCGGGAGCTTTCGATTGACCTATTGCTTCTACCAAAGCAGCATCGGCCTGCATTTCACCATCAATATTCAGCCATGGAGCTTTTTCTCTGGCAATACGGGTTGCTTCAATTACTTTGTCAACCAAAGCATGACTTGCACTTCCTTTAGTTGAGAAACTTAGCATTGCAACACGTGGTTCGATCTTTGCAATATTCATTGCAGTGTAAGCAGTTGAAACGGCTATTTCAGCAAGCTCAGCGGCAGTAGGATCAGGATGCACGGCACAATCGGCAAATACCAGTATATTCTCCGGCACATACGTGTTATCCTTAAGCAACATGATAAATGCACCTGAAACAACACTTATGCCCGGTAAGGTCTTTATAATTTGAAATGCCGGCCTTAGCACATTGCCTGTTGAATTCATGGCACCTGCAACTTCACCATCTGCAACACCATCTTTTATAAGCAAAGTTGCCAGATAAAGCGGGTTTTGTACTAGTTTATGCGCTTCATCGAGTGTTAATCCTTTTGATTTCCTGATTTCAAATAGCATAGTGGCATACTTTTCATGATCAGGATTATTCATCGGATCAATGATTATCGCCTTTTCAAAATTTTGAAGGCTATATTCATTGAACTTATTTCTAATTTCCTCATGATTACCAAGCAATATTATTCGGGCAATATTCTCCTCTAAAATGATGTCGGCAGCCTTAATAGTACGTTCTTCAGTTCCTTCAGGCAGTACAATGCACTTACTTAGTTGCTGTGCATTTGCCCTAATTGTTTCCATCAAATTCATTCACGTGTGATATTAGTATGTTTTGGTATCTTTCGGTCGGCAAATTTATAACTTATTAAGCGGCCTACCTAAATTAATTATGAAACTTTATCCGATTAACCGGGATATTAAGTTCCATAAAATATTTATCTACTTTTGCCGTTTATACTCGAACATTGAATCAAAATGCTTCATAAATATACTCTCCTCACATTTCTTCTTCTTACAACCCTTGTTTCTTTTAGCCAGGAGCGTAAGAAAATACGCCTGATTCAGGCTGAGGAAGCTGTGTATGACAGAACTCTTGGTGAAGATGTGCAAAGGATAATTGGCAATGCTGTGTTCGAGCATGAAGGCGCATTCATGTATTGCGATTCGGCTCATTTGAATAATGCCAACAACAGCATGAAAGCATATAGCCGGGTACATATTAAGTCAAGTGACACGTTGCACCTGTATGGCGACTCAATATATTACAACGGTGAAACAAAGGTTGCCGAAGTTTTTGATAATGTCAAACTTATTGACAATAAAACAGTGCTCACTACTGATAAGATGATATTTGACCGGAATACCGGAATCGCCTCCTATAATACCGGAGGTCATATTGTAAATGAAGATAATACGCTTGATAGCCAACGCGGTTACTATCATACGAATTCCAAGGACTTTTTCTTTAGGATTGACGTAGTTCTTGTCAACCCTGATTACACTATGAACTGTGACACGCTTGAATATAATACACAAACCAAGATTTCAAAGTTCAGAGGGCCTACCTACATAAAAGGCGAGGAAACTGACATATATGCTGAAAATGGCTGGTACAACACTGATACTGACATTTCGGAGTTTAATGAGAACGCAAGGGTAAGAAACGGTGACCAGGTGCTCACCGGCGATAGTTTATATTATGAGCGTAAGAATGGTTATGGGCAGGCTTTCAGGAATATTAGGGTGATTGATACGGTACAGAATATGATCATTTATGGCCAGTATGCAGTTTACAACAAGTCATTAGGCTACACAATGATTACCATAAAGCCTGAAGCTCACATGGTGGATGACAATGATACACTGTTTATGCATTCCGATACAATGAGAGCAACTTTTGATTCTGCTCAAAATTCAAAGGAAATCTTTGCCTTCTATCACATGAAATTTTATAGGTCAAACTTACAAGGGATGGCCGATTCGTTAATATATACATTCAAAGATTCTACTCTAAGGCTTCATAAGGAACCGGTGTTATGGACAGAGGGAAATCAGCTAACTGCCGATTCAATATTTGTTATAACCGGTAAGGAGGAAATTAAAAAATTATTTATGTTCAGCTCAGCTTTCCTGGTTTCAAAAGACACAACAGGTTATAACCAGATTAAAGGGAGGAATATGACCGGTTTCTTTAAGGACAATGAGCTCGTGCAACTTACTGTAACAGGTAACTCAGAGACTATATATTGGGTACGTGAGGAAGATGGCACATTGACAGGTGTAAACAAAGCTTATTCAAGCAACATGAATATCTTGCTCCTTGAAAAGAAAATTAATAAGATCACCTATCTTGAAAAACCAACGGCAATTCTCCATCCTGAAACAGATTTAAGTCCTGCTGACCTTTTATTAAAAGACTTTAAATGGCACGGTGAGCGCAGGCCTCTTAGCAGGTATGATATTTTTAGGTGGGAATGATTTTAACTATCGTATACAACCTTAATTGCAGAAGTATTTAATCTTTTTTTCAGCCATTCAGATACCTGTTCCTTTTGCTCATCAGTTAAGCCCTTCTCACGCAAAGTGATATATATGAGTGCCATTCTCACAGCTTTATTATTTGGATCACTATAAACATAGCTTTCCGCAAACGATGAAGATGCAATGTTTGGGTACAACGCATTTAATTCAAGATATAATTGCTGGCCAAGTATTTGCATATTGCGTATACTATCCTGTTGAGTCTTTAAACGTAAACTTAGTCGGTTAATCTCACTATTGAAAAGATCTTCTTCAACCTTATTATTTTCGTTTACTGAAAACCCTTGTTGAATGTTGAGTGCAGTACTATCAATTGAAAACAAACTAGCAGTATGATTAAGGAACAGTTTTTGATCGGGTGTAAGCAGGTTCCCGCCATAAACAAGAGTTACTAACTTTCGTTCAGGATTAACCTCCTGACGCATAAGGTAGCTACCTTCAAGAATTCCAATTGCTCTGGTAAATCTTGAAGCATTCTCAATAAATCTTTCTTTTTGTACAAGCTGGTAACCCAGGTAAATACTTGGTATTGTAGTAATTATTATTATTGCAGAGATCAAACTGTTCACCCTTTTTTTCTGTTTTGGCTCTATTATGGTTCTCAGTGGAAATTTAAGAAACTGTGACATCGCAACAGCTGAAAGTCCAATAAACACAGTATTAATAGTAAACAAGTACATGGCACCAAAAAAGTAATAGAACTGTAATGATGCAAGTCCATATCCTGCAGTGCATAATGGTGGCATAAGGGCAGTGGCAATAGCTACACCCGGTATAACATTGCCTTTTTGCCTGCTAACAGTTGCCAATATTCCGGCTAATCCACCAAACAATGCTATCAGAACATCATAGATTGTTGGGCTTGTACGTGCAAGAAGTTCAGAGTGTGCAGTTGAAACAGGGCTGATTAAAAAATAAGCTGCTGATGCAGTTAAACCGGCAACAACAGCAAATAATAGGTTTTTAAGTGCCTTTCTGAATAGAGTAAAGTCATAAGTAGCAATACTATAACCAAGTCCGTTTATAGGCCCCATCAATGGCGAAATAAGCATTGCACCTATAATAACTGCTGTTGAATTCATATTGAGACCAACAGAAGCTACAACAATGGCAAAAACAAGGATCCAAAGGTTAGTACCTCTAAAAATCAGATCTTTTTCAATAGCCAGATGTATCTTCTCATAATCTTCAACTTCACTCTCAATATCTAAATACTCTAACCATTTATTCATAGGTTACCTAATTTGGATCTTGATTGGATTCCTCATGCAGGACTACCTTAGAAGGCCTGCCAAACACTGAAAAATGAATATATCGTTTCGGGTTAACTCTGATATCTTCAAGTAAGAGGTCTAATTGTTTTGAAGACGATTGAAGGTCATTATAAAGCTTATCATCATTTAATAGCAAACCTATATTTCCTTCACCCTTATTAATCTTATCAGTGGCTGCGGTGAGATTACTAATAGAGTTCTCCAGATTTGCAAGTGTTGTGCCAAGATTTGATTGGGCAATTGAATCACTAATAATTGCTGCATTTGAAATTATCCTTGACAAATCTTCGTTGTTTTCATTTAGATTAGCACTAATAGATTCAACGTTTGACAAAATCCTCTGCAGTCTTGTTTTTTCACTGGTCATTAATGTATCAATTGTATTAGTAGCCTTCTCAACATTCGCAACTGAATGTCGCACGCTCTCAATGCTTCTTCTCAGGTTTTCACGCGTACGTGCGTTAAAAACATCGCCTAATGCCGAAATAACTGTATCAATACTGCTCATCATAGTTGCAGCTTTTTTTAATACAGGTTGAACCATCTGGTTCACCTCTTCTTGTATACTCATTGCAACGTCAGAACTTATAGTATCACCTGATTCAAGCAGACTACTTGAGTTGCCTGGCACAATCTCAATTCCTTTAGTACCTAAAAGGTCGGAACTATACAACCGTGCAGTTGAATTTAGGGGAATCTTAATATTATTTGATACTGTTAGTTCAACAATAACCTGCGAAAGATTGATTTCACTGAAGTATATATCATTAACCTGTCCAACGTTTAAACCACTGATGGTAACAGCATTTGCTTTCATCAGACCTGAGACGTTGTTGTACTTCACATAAAAGGTTCGTTGGTTATTAAAAAGGTCTTTTCCCTTGAGGTAATTGAAGCCCCAAATAAAAGCTACGATAGTTAGAACGGTAACTACCCCTGTTTTGAGTTCGCGTGAAAGCCTAATAGTTTTCATAGTGTTATTATTCCAATATTATTTGCCAAGTATGTTATTGGCCTCGCTTAAGCTAATTCTTTTATTATTAAAGAAAGCTATAACAAAACAATCCTTAAACCCAATCCTTTTTAATTCTTTAACCAACGCGGAAGCCGCTTCCTGTGATTTCTCATTACCGTACGTGTACTTGTAAAGTCCATCATGAAAGTAATGATCAACGCTTTTCAGTCCTTTAAATTCATCGGCAATTGAATTATGTATAGACTTTGATACAAGAAATTGTACTTTAAAAACAACTGATTGCTCATAAGGTTTTCCTTGCTCTGATGCGGTTATATCTCCAGATTCAATCAACACCGGCTTATTAGTGGCAGTTTGAGAAGCAGTAGGATTATTATCACCTATAGTGTTTATATGACCATCTTTTTGTGCTAACAAGGGAGCTTCTTGTTCTGTATTGGTAGCTTTGGCATTACCTACTGATGATTTAGATTCCTTATCCTTTGCTGCAGGTGTTGGCTTAGCAGTTTCCTTGTTTGCAATTGGTATTGGAGTTCGCTCCACTGTTTGTTTATACTCTTTAACGGCTCTGAATATTGCAGAAGCAATGTAAGTTTGCCCTTCATCACTTGCAAGCATTTTTTCCTCTTTGACATTGCTGATGAAGCCTGCTTCTATTAAGATGGCAGGCATTGTAGTTTTATACAAAACAAGAAAACCAGCTTGTTTAACACCACGATCAAATAAATTAACCCTGTCCTTGAAATGTTTCTGAACATTGCTGGCAAGTCCAAGGCTTTGATCAAGATATGCATGCTGAAGCATTGAGAAAAATATGTATCCTTCAGGAGATGTTGGATCAAAACCATCATACTTAACATGATAGTCCTCTTCAAGAAGGATAGAAGCATTTTCAGTTTGTGCTACCGATAGGTTTGCGTCACTTCGGTGAAGTCCCATCACATACGTTTCTGATCCATAAGGTGTAGTGGATTTATTGGCATTGCAATGTATTGAGATAAACAAATCAGCTTTAGCCTCATTCGCAATTTTGGCCCTTCGGTACAATTCAACAAATACATCAGTCTTTCGTGTGTATATCACTTCAACATCAGGCATGTTCTCCTCTATAAATTTACCGGTCTTTAATGCAATAGAAAGCACAATATCCTTTTCTTTGGATATCTTTCCAACAGCCCCTGGATCATGGCCTCCATGCCCTGCATCAATAACAACCTTTTTCACTTTTTGACCTTCAGCTTGCAATGTAAAAAAGCAAACTAATACCGACAGAATAATTAGCGAGAAAAAGCGTTTTAACTCCATGTTATTTTATATTAGTTTTGACTAATAATTCAGCTAATCAGTTTTCACCACACAAATGAAATGTAAACATCTAATTGCTAAAGGTTTATCGTTAAGATATCTTTTTTAGTACTTCAATAGTTGATCAATTTACTGAATAATTACAAATAATACAGCATACCAACACACAAATTTAGGATAATTGAAGCATACTGAGTACAATTTTAACACTGTTTTTTGGCCCAAAGCAAAGATATTTTGGGTCATAATGCTTTTTTCTTTGGTGGTAAAGGTGGAATTGCATGCACAAACCGATACAACTTATAGAGCGCAGGATTCTTTAAACATCAGATTTCAGGGAAATGATTCCATAATTATCAATTTAGCAGATTCTATAGTCCTAACTGATACTACTGCCAGGATTAACAATGGCAATAAAAAGAAAAGTGCAATAACCTCAAAAGTTGAGTATAGTGCCACTGACTCAATCAGCCTCGATCTTGGCAATCAAAAAGTGTTCCTCTTCAGGGATGCAGATATAAAATATGAGAATATAAAGCAAAAAGCAGCATATATTGAGATCGACTTTAACTCTAATGTATTGACAGCCAGGCCTCGGGCTGATTCAAGTGGGAAAGCATACGGAATGCCCGAATTCTCTGAAGGTGATCAATCATTCCGGTCGAAGGAGATGAAATACAATTTCAAGACCAGAAAAGGCTTCATAAAAAGTGTTATAACCCAGGAAGGTAAGGGCTATCTGCATGGTGAACTGGTTAAGAAGATGGATAATGATGTAAGTAACTTACATGGTGGGGGATATACTACCTGCGATCTTGACCATCCGCATTTTAGTTTAAAGTTTACAAAAGCTAAGGTAATTCCAAATAATAAAATAGTTACCGGTCCGGCATATATGACTATTGAAGATGTGCCTATACCGATTATTCTTCCCTTTGGACTTTTCCCTAACAAACGAGGTCAAACTTCGGGCGTTGTTATACCTACGTATGGTGAATCATCTGAAAGGGGTTTTTATTTGGAGAACGGCGGCTATTATTTTGGCATCAGTGATTATATGGAGTTGAGGCTGGTAGGAGATATTTTTTCACGAGGCAGTTGGGCTATAAAGCCAATCTTTAATTACAGGAAGAGGTACAAATTCAACGGAGCCTTCAATTTTAATTATGCCATTAACACTTCAGGTGTTCGCGAAAGTAAAGAATACCAAAAAAGAAGGGATTTCCAGGTTAACTGGACTCATCGACAAGATCCTAAAGCAAGACCTAAAAGTCAATTCAATGCCAGTGTTAAATTTGGTTCTTCTAACTTTACGAGGTATAACCCTGTAAGTGTTGCTGATCACTTAACCAACACCTTTGGATCAAGTGTGAGTTATACAACAACGCTTGGTGAAAGAGTTTCATTTGGAGCAGCACTTGAACACCGACAAAATACTACCAATAAAACTATTAATCTTACACTGCCTTCAGTTAACTTGTCAGTAAACAGGTTCTATCCATTCAGGCTGCCTGGTAAGGCCAGTAACCTGCAATGGTATGACAATATAAGTGTTACATATAGTATGAATGCAAGGAATGAGGTTCAAACCTACGATTCACTACTTTTTACCCGGAACTTTGCTAAAGGATTCAGAAACGGAGTCCAACATAATATTCCTATTAGCCTGACCCTTAAAGTGCTAAAGTACTTCACACTCACCAACTCAATACAATTGAATGAACGATGGTACTCTCAGAGTATTCTTAATACATGGGTAAACGATACACTATTTACTGATATAAATAATGAGAAAGATACTATTGTAGGTTATATTCGTACTGATACTATTTCAGGGTTTAAGGCAATACATGAGTATAGTTATAGCTCAGGTTTAAACACTAACCTCTATGGCATGCTCCAATTCAAGAAAGGACCTGTACGAGCAGTGCGGCATGTACTGCGGCCTTCGGTCGGCTTCACGTACAGGCCTGATTTTGGTTCACCACGTTTGGGTTACTTCCGGTCAGTACAGTCTGATTCAACAGGACGAATACAGAACTATTCAATATTTGGAGATGGAAGGTACAACTCAGTTTATGGAATTCCATCAAGAGGTAAATCAGGGAGGCTTAACTTTAGTCTTAATAATAATCTTGAAATGAAGGTGCGCTCCAGGAAGGATACCATAACCGGCACTAAGAAAATAATGCTTATTGAAAGCCTTACCCTGGGAACATCATACGATCTTGCCGTTGATACATTGAAATGGCAACCACTTTCATTGTCTGCGCGTACAACTCTTTTTAAGAAACTAACGGTTCAATATAATGCAAGGTATGAACCATACATCAAAACCGATGAAGGCAAGACTATTAATCAATTTGAATGGGATGTAAACCGACGGCTCTTCAGAAGAGAGAATTCATCATGGAATTTCTCTATGTCATACGCTTTCAATTCAGCTTCCAATAAACCTGTAAGCAACCAAGGCTCTGTTGTTATGCCTCTTGAGCAGGCAGAAGAAATTGTAGCAGCCCCTGACAACTATATTGATTGGAATAACTCCTGGAACCTGAGCTTTAGCTATAACCTAAGATACAACGACCTGTTAAGGTATCCTGAGCGGTCAATGGAACACAAACTTGTCCAAACATTAGGCTTTAGTGGTGAAGTCAATGTAACGCCAAAATGGAAACTCAATGTCACTTCAGGCTAT
>JAGXGB010000011.1 GCA_024636955.1 Bacteroidales bacterium | reverse complement strand
AGATGTGTATAAGAGACAGCCATTATTTCTTTCCTTCTTTATGCGATTCTATGATGGAATTCAGCATGCGTTCGGTTTTTGCAGCTCCTTCACCTAAAAGGAATGCTATCTTTTGGACGAGATCGAGGTTTTCGTCAATTACTTCAGTTACGCGGTTAATCACTTCCTCTTTCCTGACTTCAGGCAGGTACATATCACGAAGCACAGCTCCTGCGATCTTGCCTTTCTTTATTGAAAATACCGACACATTCAGCAACCTGTCGCCCAGGTGAACATCCTTATTTACAAGGTTTTCATTGTTTCCGATTACTGCTGTAAACAGTTTATAGAACTGGAACGGCAATAATGTTTTTAGATCGGCACCTACGAGGCCCGGTATAATTTCATTAATTTCAGCAGCTTCGTCGCCAAGGGTATTTATAAAGCTTTGGTTTGATTCGATTATTTTAAGATGTTCATCAACTATAACGATAGCACTGGGGAGCTTTTGCAGCATAGAAGACGTGCGTTCAAGAGCCTCTTGTGCTATTTGCTGTTCATGCCGTGCTATGCGTTCTGAATCTTGCAGTGCTTCCTGTGTTTTAGCCAGTTTTTCGTTGGTAAGCTTTAAGGTTTTAATAAAATCGTGCTTACTTTTCATGGAGTAAAGGATACACATATCAGTACGATTGAGTCCTTTAGCTACTGATTCCGCAAAGTCGCGACATGAATCATAGCCACAACCTGCACATCCTGTCTTCTCTGCAGTGCCTTGTTTACCTAATACTTTGAGTATTTCTTCAATTTTCTCTTCCGATGGTTGTTCTACCCTTTGGTCGTCATCTTTAAAGTCGGCCTTAAAGTCGGTAAGTTCCGTATTGCGTTGGCATTCACTTCGCCACAGGTCAACATTAAAGTCTTTGAGTTTTTTATTGGCATAATCGGTAACAAGTGTTTTGCGCACATACTTTTTACCGCCCATTGATGTACCGGGACCCATAAGGCAACCTTCGCAATAGAAGAGGTTAAAATGTTTCCTTATAAAGTCGATGGAATTATCAAATTCACGCAAGGCTTCAAGCACATTATCCTTGCCTTCGGCAGTGATGATAGTGCCTTTCATCAGGTCTTCATTCACGCCTGCAGCCTGCAATATTCCGTTGCTTACCGCATAAAGTGAGCCTTTATATCCAAGAGGTGGATCGAAATCAGAATACTCAACAGTGCTTTCCTTGATATGGAATTCGGCAAACAGTTTACGCAATTCCACAAAAGTGAGTACTGAGTCAACTCTCGAAATGCCGGTATATCTGAGTGCTTCATTTTTGGCGCCAATACATGGGCCTATGTAAACAACGGCTGTATCATCACCATACAGATGCCTGGCAAGTTGTGCTGAAGCGATCATCGGTGAAATGATAGGGGCGAGGTTGTCTATGAGTCCGGGGTAAAACTTTTCAACCAGTGAAACTATTGGAGGGCAATTTGTGGTAATGTAATATCTGCCCATAAACTTGTTAAACAGCTCTTTATACTGCGAGGCTACCATGTCAACACCAAAAGAGACTTCGTTCACATAAGTGAAGCCCAGCTCCCTGATCATGCGTACAAATTTGCGGTAATCGGTTATATCAACAAATTCACCTGAGATACTCGGTGCAATAATTGCAGCTACTTTTCTGCCTGAGGTGAGTATAGCTTTTGTTTCATCGCATGAATCGCGGTAAGTAATTGCTTCAGGGGCACATACCCTAAGGCAACTTCCGCAGCCGATACAACGATCATGAACCACAACAGGTGGCTCCTGGTCAACACGCACCTGAATGGCATTAACAGGGCACACCCTTACGCAGGCATAGCAAGCCACGCAAGTGCTGCTGTCAATATTTATAAGGCTATGATCCTCTTCCATCAGGCAGTTGATTAACAGGTTTAAAGTTACAGCTTATTGACTGGATTTTACAGTGCAAAATTAATAAAAATAAGCAGAAAAAAGCTGTTACAATAATAACATTGTTATTGAAATAACAGTATCTTTATGCACTGTTTAGCTAAAGTACAGAAACATGTCAGATATTCTTGATGAGATTATTAAGCGAAACATCAATGTTCATCGCGACAGCCTGCTCCCGCTGTTGCAGGAGATACAAAATGAACTTGGTTACTTATCAGATGAGTCAATCAACCGCATTGGCCAGTTAACGGGTATGCCCACCAGTAAGATTTACGGGGTTGCCACTTTTTACGACCAGTTCAGGTTTAATCCGAAAGGGCGCTTTCATATACGGGTATGCCACGGCACTGCCTGTCATGTAAATGAATCAATGAATATTATACGTGAGCTGGAAAGGATATTGAAGATCAAACAAGGACAAACCACCCGCGACGGTATGTATAGCCTGGAAGTGGTAAACTGCATGGGAGCATGTGCTGTTGCCCCTGTGATGAATATAAACGGCAAGTATATGCCGGCTGCCGAGGTCAATAAGATCAAAGATATAATTGAAGGGTTCGTTTCTAATTCATCAGTATATGAAAATTGCCAGTAAAAAATCAAATCCGGCAGGTTTCATTCTGGCGGATAAAGGGATTGTAACCGATGATGACAGGCTAAGCTTGCTTCGCCGCGATACTGTTGTTAAACCTGCCATATTTATTGGCACCAGCACCTGCGGTATTGTGGCCGGTGCTTTGGATACACTTGTTGCCGTAAAGCAATACCTTGAGGAAAAGCAAATTGATGCTGATGTGGTTGAAACAGGGTGCTCAGGTATGTGCATTAACGAACCTGTGATGGATGTGCAATTGCCGGGTAAGCAGCGTATTTCTTTCGGAAAGGTGACACCTCAGAATGCAGGGTATTTGCTCGACCATATCCTCAACTTTACTATTCCCACCGAGAATGTTATTGCGCAGTATCCACATGGAAATTTGCAGGCATGGGAGGATATCAGGAATATCAATGAAATACCTTTCTTCAGGTTTCAGAACAGGGTAGTTTTAAAAAACTGTGGTATCATTGATCCGTCTTCAATAGAAGAGTATAAAGCCCGGGGAGGATATAAGTCGCTGAGTCGGGTTATTATGAAATACTCGAGTGATAAGGTATGCGAGATAATTGAGGACAGTGGTTTGCGAGGCAGGGGAGGAGGAGGTTTTCCTACAGGGCGTAAGTGGCGTATTGCACTCAATACCCCTGAAGATGAGCGGTATTTAATATGCAATGGCGATGAAAGTGATCCGGGTGCTTTTATGGACAGGGCTATTTTTGAGGGTGATCCGCATAAACTGATTGAAGGAGTTATAATTGCAGCTTATGCTATAAGGGCAAAGCGGGCATATATTTTTCTCAGGGCATCATACAAACTGGCTGTTCAAAGGTTGCGACAGGCAATAAAAGATGCTGCTGCTGCAGGATACCTGGGGCAGGATATCATGGGAAGTGGTTTTAACCTGAACATACATGTTCGCGAAGGCGCAGGTGCTTTTGTTTGCGGTGAAGAAACAGCCCTGATTGCCAGCATTGAAGGCAAAAGGGGAACTCCGCATACACGCCCTCCCTATCCTGTAACGAAAGGATTGTTTGGCAAGCCTACCGTGGTTAATAATGTGGAAACACTGGCGAATGTCCCCGAGATAATTGAAAAAGGCCCCTCATGGTTTGCATCTATCGGAACAGCCACTTCAAAAGGAACTAAAGTATTTTCACTATCCGGCAAAGTAATGTACACCGGCATGGTGGAAGTGGACATGGGTACAAGCTTCCGCGATATCATTTATGCTATTGGCGGTGGTATCAAGAGTCATAAACGACTGAAAGCCATTCAGGTTGGTGGTCCTACAGGGAGTTGTTTGCCTGAGGATAGTCTGGATGAAACGGTTGACTACGAAACACTTACCAAGGCCGGTGCAATGATGGGTTCGGGGGGAATCGTGGTGATGGACGAAGATACCTGTATGGTTGATATTGCAAGGTTCTTTGCCGATTTTCTCCAACATGAAAGTTGTGGCAAGTGTATACCGTGCAGGGAAGGCTCGCGCAGGATGCATGAAATTTTACAGAATATTACACAGAGACCTCCAAACGCCGCCGGTTATGAAACTCTTGAAAGGTTTAAAGGTGTTATGCAGCTTGAAAACCTGGCTGATGTGATAAGAGATACTGCTTTATGCGGCTTGGGACAAACAGCTCCAAACCCGGTATTAAGCGCCTTAAAGTACTTCCGGGAAGAGTTTGAAGAGCATATTTTCGATCGCCATTGCCGTTCAGGTGTATGCCGTGATCTGAAGATATATTACATAAACGTTGACAAATGTTCGGGGTGTACTTTGTGTTTGAGGAAATGCCCTACAGGTGCTATTATTGGATCGCCGCATACGCCTCACTTTATCATTGAAGAGAAGTGTACCGGATGCGGTATCTGTTTTGAGATCTGCAAGTTTGTCGCAGTTTCAGTCAAATAATTTAAACCATTGATGCTTATGAATTTCCCGATAGAGGTTAACAACAAGATCATCATAGCACGAAAGGGTGAAACCATACTGGAGGCACTCACACGTAATGGTTTGAAAGTGCCTACCCTTTGCCACATGACAGAACTTAATCCTACAGGCTCATGCAGAATGTGTGTTGTAGAAGTTGAGGGGAAAGCCAACCTGATAACTGCCTGCTCACATCCGGTTGAAGAGTGGATGAAGATAAAAACGCATTCACCACGGGTTGTTAATGCACGTAAAACAAATGTTGAGCTTTTGCTAAGTAACCACCCCGACGATTGCTTGTATTGCGACAGAAACGGGAATTGTGAACTTCAGAAATTTGCTGCAGAGCTTAACATCCGGGAACGACGGTTTACCGGTAAGAAGAATAAGTATAAAACCGACCCATCAGGATCAAGCATTGTAAGAGACCAGGCAAAATGTGTGTTATGTGGGCGTTGTGTGCGTACATGTGATGAAATAATGGGTGTTTCAACTCTGGGTTTTATTGGCAGAGGTAATACCACTATTATTGGTCCGTCGTTTAACAGGCAACTTAACTTATCAAGTTGTATTGCCTGCGGACAGTGCATTATGAGTTGTCCAACGGGGGCGTTGCATGAGAAAAGGCACTCGGCTGATCTGCAACATGCACTGCACAATACTGAGAAACATGTGGTAATTCAATATTCACCTACGCTGTCAATCAGCATAGGGGAGGAGCTTGGAATGAAGCCTGGTAAAGACCTTTACGGGATAATAAATGCTGCTTTACGTAAGATGGGTTTTGATAAAATATTTGATGCCGCTTTTGCTGCTGATCTTTATATTGTTGAACTGGCTGCAGAAATGGAAAAGCGCATGCGCTCAGGTGGTATGGTTCCAATGTTCAGCAGCGACTGTCCTGCATGGGTTAAGCATGTGGAACAAACATATCCTGAGATGATTCCGCATTTGAGTGCATGTAAATCACCGCAGCAGATGTTTGGAGCGATCATACGCAGTTATTATACCACCACATTTCATGTTGATATTGATAATCTTTATACAGTTTCAGCAATGCCCTGCACGGCAAGGAAATTTGAATCAAAGCGTGAGCAGATGACACAAAAGGGGATAAGTGACGTTGATGCGGTACTTACCACCCGCGAGTTTAACCAGTTTATAAGGCTTAATGGCATTGATACCCACCAGCTTGAGCCTGAAATTTCTGATTCGCCCTTCCATGTGCAGAGTTCAGCAGGTAAACTTATGGGTGCAACAGGTGGCTTAACCGAAGCGCTGATACGCACCTTGTACAGCAGGTTAGCCGGTAAAGAAATAGCACAGCCGAAGATTACAGAAGTAAGAAATGTAAAGGATTACAAGGAATACTATATGAAGATCGGAGAGTTCAAACTTGGATTTGCAATCGTGAACTCGGTAAAGTATGCAGAGAAGATAATCAATGAAATTAAAGCCGGAAGGGATGATATACACTTCGTTGAAGTGGTGGCCTGTCCCGGTGGATGTGTGAATGGTGGTGGACAGCCTTTTAGTAATGATCAGAACATTGCAAAAGCAAGGATTAAAAGCATTTACGATAATGATGAAAAGGATCCGATAAGGTTTGCACATAAAAATCCTGCAATACTTGACCTATACAGAGAATATCTTGGGCAGCCCGGTGGTGAAAAGTCAGAAAGTCTCTTATATACCACGTATTCAAAAAGGGAAGTATCCTTATGATAATAGTAGGGGGAAAGGATTCAAAAAAGGAAGTTTCATTTACATAATATCAGGGGTAAAGGATTCAAAAAGGGAAGTTTCATTAGGATGAAAATTGAGTAAAAGCAAATAAACATGGAAGTGTAATTATGATAACAGCCGGGGAAAAGCAACCATTAGTAAGCACAATACGTGAAAGATGCCGCGTATGCTATACTTGTGTGCGTGAATGTCCGGCAAAAGCAATCAAGATAAGTAACGGTCAGGCAGAGGTAATTACTGAAAGGTGCATAGGCTGTGGCAATTGCATAAAGGTTTGCAGTCAGAATGCCAAGGTATTCAGACGTGAGGTTGACATAGCGGAGATACTTATAAGTGAGGGTAAAGTTGCAGCTATTGTTGCACCAAGCTTTCCTGCTGAGTTCAGCGAAGTGCCTAACCATCGCCTCGTAGTTTCATTGATTCGGGCTATAGGTTTTCATTATGTGGCAGAAGTGGCCTTTGGTGCTGATCTTGTGGCACGGAAGTATAAAAAAGCCTTTGAATCGCAAAATGAGCAACCGGTTATTTCATCCGATTGTCCTGCCATTGTTAGTTATGTTGAACATTACCATCCTGCACTGATAGAGTCACTTGCTCCTGTTGTTTCACCAATGGTTGCCATGGCAAGAGTGATGCGTAAGAAATACGGTGATGATCTTAAAGTGGTGTTTATAGGTCCGTGCATTGCTAAAAAAGACGAAAGCGAAGAGATTGATGCGGTACTTACATTCAGGGAACTGCGTGATATTTTTTTGAAGATGAAGCTGGACACGAAAGCGGTAAAACCAACTGATTTTGATCCGCCTACAGGTGGCAAGGGTGCAATATTCCCGGTAAGTCGTGGGCTATTAAATACTGTAGAAATAAAAGAAGACCTGTTTGACAGGAATATAATAATTGCAGAAGGTAAGAATGATTTTCAGGATGCCATTAAGGAATTTGAAAATGGCCATATATCCAAGGAACATCTTGAATTACTTTGCTGTGAAGGGTGTATAATGGGTCCGGGTATGTCGCCATATCCCATATCAGCCAGCAGCAAGCGGTTCAGGAAAAGATCAAGTGTTAGCGATTATGTGATGGATAAGCTGGAGCGCCTCGATCAGAAGAAGTGGGAAACCAATATGGATTCATTCAGCACCTTAAATCTTGAACGCACCTTTACCAATCGCGACACACGCTCTGGTCGTCCTGATGAAGAGGCAATTGTAGCTGAGCTGAAGAAGATGGGCAAGTTTGAGCCACATGACCATCTGGATTGTGGTGCCTGCGGGTACGACTCATGTGAAGAACATGCTATTGCCATTATTCGCGGACTTGCTGAGCATGAAATGTGCTTGCCAAACACAATTGAAAAGCTGCATAATTACATAACGGAGCTTAACATCTCAAATGAAAAACTTGCTAATACTCAGGAGGCTCTTAAGCAGTCAGAGAAATTGGCAGGAATGGGGCAACTATCTGCCGGTATTGCGCATGAACTCAATAATCCGCTTGGCATCATTACAATGTACAGCAACATCCTAAAAGATGAAGCTGTTGCTGATGATCCCATCCGTGCTGATCTTGAGTTGATTGTGGAACAGGCTGAACGGTGCAAGAAAATAGTTGGTGGATTGCTTAATTTTGCACGGAAAAATCAGGTAACTCTTGACGAAGTGCATATTGACCGGATCATGGAACGCTCTATCAGTTCGGTAATAAATCCGGCAAACGTGAGTATATCGCTTGAATCGAAGGTGAATGACCCGGTAATTTTCCTTGATTACGACCAAATGAGCCAGGTTTTCACTAACCTGCTTAAGAATTCAATTGAAGCAATGCCGGAAGAAGGTGGCAATATTGAAGTAGTCATTACTGACAGTGCCGATGAGATAACAGTGCACATAAAAGATACAGGTTGCGGTGTGGCTGAGGAGCATATGAGTAAACTGTTTACCCCTTTCTTCACTACCAAAAAGGTTGGAAAAGGCACAGGTTTAGGTTTGCCAATTATATACGGCATTGTAAAAATGCACAAAGGGAACATTGCCGTGCAGTCAAATGCCAATGCTGCAAAAGGTCCCACAGGCACTACTTTCACTATCACACTTCCACGAAACAATAAGATTATCCCAGAATCAAAAGAAACCAGATAAAATGAAAAAGACCATCCTGATTGTAGACGACGATATAGATTATTTGTTCCAGATGCGGGCAAAAGTAGAGCAGTTTGGGTTTGAAACAATTACTGCAGAAGGCCAGAAAGAGGCTGAAACCATTATTGAAACCATAAAACCTGATCTGGCTATACTTGACCTGATGATGGAAAATGACGACAGCGGCTTTATACTTGCATATAAAATAAGGCGTAGATACCCTGATGTGCCTATAATTATTGCAACTGCGGTGACCGCTGAAACAGGAATGTCATTTGACACAAACCATAACGACGACCAACAATGGATAAAAGCTGACCTTATGTTGGATAAAGGCATCAGATCAGATCAATTACACAGGGAGATCAATAAATTGCTTAAGATTTAAAACATGGCGGAATATAAAATACTGGTAGTAGATGATGAACCCGGCATACGCATGGGTACCCACCGTATACTGCAAAACTTCAAGGTTGACTATCCTTTTATGGATGAACACATTGAATTTAAAGTGCTTGAAGCTTCTACAGGTGAAGAAGGTATTGAAATTATTGACCGTGAAAAGCCCGATATTATCCTGCTTGATAATAAATTACCAGGCATACAGGGCGTTGAAGTACTGGAATATGTGAAGCAAAAGCTTTATGATATTGTTGTGGTGATGATCACTTCATACGCCTCACTTGAACTTGCTGTAAAGGCTACACGTGATGGTGCGTATGATTTCATCCCCAAGCCTTTTACTCCTCAGGAACTGCGGGCGTCAATTGAAAATATCACCAAGCAGTTGTTTCTTAAGCGCATGACACAGAAGATGAACAAAGAAGGGAAGCAGATACGCTTTCAGTTTCTTTCAGTTCTATCTCATGAGCTTAAGGCTCCATTGAATGCCATTGAAGGTTACCTTAGAATGATGAACGATCAACAACTTGGTACTGATATCAATGCTTATAAGGAGATGATTGACAGATCATTAGAACGGGTTAACGGCATGCGCAGCCTGATAATGGATTTGCTCGACTTAACTAAAATAGAATCGGGCAGGCCGGTTCAACATATACAATCGGTTGATATAACACATATAGCCCTGTTGTCACTTGACACCATGCGCCCATATGCAATCCAGAAAGACGTTGACCTCTATTTGAATACTAAAGAAAAAGTATTCATGGATGCTGACCCTAATGAAATTGAGATTATCTTTAATAATCTTATCTCGAATGCTGTTAAGTATAATAAGAATGGTGGCAGGGTAGATGTTTTTATTAAAAGTACAAGTAAGAACATAGTTCTGAAAGTAAGTGATTCAGGCATTGGAATGACAGATGAAGAAAAAGGAAAACTTTTTCACGATTTTGTAAGGATAAAGAATCCTAAAACCCGAAACATAACAGGTTCAGGTTTAGGATTATCGATAATGAAGAAGATAGTAGACATGTATCATGGAGAAATTGATGTACAGAGCGTTCCTGACCAGGGAAGTACTTTCAGTGTTATTTTTCCACTTAATTAATTACAAATGAATTTACCTGATTAAATAAAACATTAATTTATCCCACATAAACCATTAATACATCCCATATAAACCATTAATACATCCCATATAAACCAGTAATTTATCCCACATAAACGATTAATTTATCCCACTAAAATTAACCCACATAAGAATATATCAAATGGCCAATAAAAAACTCCCTGACAAAACAGTTGAAAGATTAAGTATGTACCGCCGCGCCTTGCTTAATTATCATGCCAGCGGTAAGCCACATATTTTTTCACATGAAATTGCCAACATGTTGCATATTACTCCCGTGCAGGTGAGGCGTGATATCATGCTCATAGGCTATACCGGCACACTAAGGCAAGGTTATGATGTGAAAGAGCTTATTGATATTATTGGTAAGATAATTGACACACGCGACGGTCAGAAAATAGCTGTTGTAGGAATTGGAAACCTGGGTAGGTCAATTATGGGCTACTTCAGCGGTAAACGTACCAAACTTACTATAGTAGCTGCATTTGATACCAATGTTGACAAGATTGACAAGATATATGCCGGAGTCCCGTGCTACCATATTGATCGAATGGTTGATGTTATAAAGGATGAAGGCATATCAATTGCTGTGATATCAGTGCCCGGTGAAGAAGCAGTAAAAGTTGCTGAAGCGCTGGTTCAGGCTGGCATAAAAGGAATATTTAACTTTTCGCCCAAGCCACTTAACGTTCCATCGCATGTTTATTTGCAGGAGTATGATGTGATCACTATGCTTGAAAAGATAGCATATTTTGTAAAGAAGTCCTAGGTTTAGCTGCCAGACTACTGGTTTTACTTGTTTCGATTAATCTGTTGCAATTTAATGAAGATTCATTACGGATTTGATAGTGCAGGAGAGATCCTGAATCCTGTGATTACCACAGGATCATTTGATGGGGTTCATGTTGGGCACAAAACCATAATTGACCGGATAAATCAACTTGCAGCGATGCATGGTGGTGAGTCAGTTTTAATTACATTCTATCCCCATCCCCGGAAGGTGCTTTTCCCAGATACTGCAGGTAAGAATTTGTTGCTTATTAACTCTCAGAAAGAGAAAATTAAGCTGCTTTCTGAAACGGGTCTTGATCATCTTATCATTGTTGAGTTTACTAAAGAATTTTCAGAGATATCTTCGGTTGATTTTATCAGGAACATACTCGTAAAACGACTTCATGCAAAGAAAGTGGTAATAGGCTTCAACCATCACTTTGGCCACAATAGGGAAGGGAACTTTGAGTATTTGTATGAGCTCGGAAAGTATTACAACTTCGGAGTGGAAGAGATACCTGAGCAAGACATTCACCGTGAAACAGTTAGTTCAACGCTGATAAGGAAAGCCTTACTTGATGGTAAAATACAAAGGGCCAATGCCTACCTCGATCATCTTTACATTATAATTGGTAACCTTGGTGATGGCAGTGCAGCATGTAAAGCGTTAGATTTTCCAACATACCGCATTCAGATAAATGACGACAGCAAACTTGTACCCCCTGACGGCGTGTATGCAGTGAGTGTGTTGGTGAAAGGACAAAATTATAAAGGCATTCTCAATATCAAGAACTCACTTCCACCTGAAGTGCGGGATATTGAGGAAATTATCATTGACCTTCACATCTTTAGCCAGGACGGTAATGGCACTGTTACTGACATTGAGAAACTAAAGGGAAGTGAAGCTAATATTTCATTTGTAAAAAGAATACGCGATGAGCTGGAATTTTCAGGTATGGATGAAATGAGTGTGCGGTTGTTGAAGGATTTTCAGGAAGTTGATGAGTTGATATATTGAAATTGATGAATTGATCTTGTTGAGTTAATGAATTGATATACTGAAGTTGAAGAATTGATTTATTAGAATAATATGGCAGAAGCGAAACCAATGAAGTTGACATTTTTAGGAACAGGAACCTCTATAGGAGTGCCGGTGATTGCCTGCAACTGCAGTGTGTGCAAATCAACCAATGCACACGATAAACGGTTCAGAACCTCTGCCATGGTTAGTGTTGACGGTCAGAATATCATTATTGACTGCGGCCCGGACTTCAGGTTTCAGATGCTTAAGCAGAACGTGGAGGATATAAATGCTGTGCTTTTTACGCATGAACACCGCGACCATATTGCAGGACTTGATGACATAAGGGCTTTCAACTACATTCTGAATAAAACCATCCCGATATATGGAACTAAGCATGTGCTTGAAGCTATAAAGACTGAGTTCCCATATATCTTCTCAGAAGGAAGGTATTTTGGTGCACCACAGCTTACAGTAAATGAGATTTCAGAGAACAGGTTTTCAATTGGTGATACTGAAATACTCCCCATCATGATAATGCACGACAAACTGCCTATTATGGGCTTCAGAATAGGTGACTTGACCTATATTACGGATGCAAGTTTCATTTCAGATGCTGAAAAGGAGAAGATAAAAGGGAGTAAAGTGTTAGTTATAAATGCATTAAGGAATTCAAAACATGTATCGCACTTCTCATTGAATGAAGCCATTGAGCTAATAAATGAAGTTAAGCCTGAGCAAGCCTTTCTAACGCACATAAGTCATTTCCTTGGACTTCATGATGAAGTTGAAAAGAAACTTCCGCCTAATGTTCACCTTGCTTACGATAACCTGATCGTCGACATTTAGGCATATAATTCGTACCTTTGTAATACTAAACTGACTACCACGTATATACTTACGGCCATGATATTCAATCCTGAAAAATGTAGGATCCCTGACGAGAGAATGAAGCCGTTTATAGACCCCGAAGAGTTATGGAGTTTAATAAATGAAACCATCCCGAATGCCACTGAAATTCGTTCAATTATACAAAAATCTTTGAATAAAGAGCGCCTTACCCTTAGGGAAACGGCAATGCTAATAAATACTACTGACCCTGCTCTGGTTGAGGAAATTAAAGAAGGTGCAAGGGAGCTTAAGAAAAGAGTTTATGGAAACCGCATAGTGTTGTTTGCGCCTCTGTACGTTGGTAATAAATGTACCAACAACTGCAGGTATTGTGGATTCCGCACATCCAATAAGGAAGCGATTAGAAAAACACTTTCAGATAGCGAATTGGTATCAGAAGTGGAAGCGCTTGAAGATCATGGACAGAAAAGACTGATTCTGGTTTACGGCGAACATCCTGAATACTCACCTGAATTTATTGCCAACAATGTTCGGCTTGTGTATGGTGTTAAGAAAGGTCCCGGTGAAATACGAAGACTTAACATTAACGCCGCTCCACTTGAAATTGAAGGGTTCAAAACAGTCAAAGAATCTGGGATAGGCACCTACCAGATATTCCAGGAAACCTACCACCCCGATGCTTATAAATTATACCATACAGGTGGAGCGAAAAGGAACTTTGAATACAGGCTTACCGGTCTTGACAGGGCTCAGGAAGCTGGTATAGATGATGTAGGCATTGGTGCTTTGTTTGGCTTGTACGACTGGAGATATGAAGTTCTCGGACTTGTAAGGCATACAAACCATCTGGAAGCATGCTACAATGTTGGTCCGCATACAATTTCATTTCCCCGGATAAAAGATGCATCATCGTCACTTAAGATTGGAACTGATTATACCGTTAGTGATGAAGACTTTGTAAAGCTTGTGGCTATTTTGAGGCTTGCAGTACCTTATACAGGTATGATATTAACTGCCCGCGAATCGGCAGAATTACGTGAAGAAGTTATTCAATTTGGGGTATCTCAGATTGACGGGGGTACAAAGCTTGAGCTTGGTTCATATGCTGAGAATTCGGTAAATGAAAAGCAAAACCTCAACAGGGAACAATTCCAGATAAACGACAACCGTTCATTAAATGAAATAATTGATGAGTTGTTGAAAAAAGATTTCCTGCCATCATTCTGCACAGCTTGTTATCGGCTGGAAAGAACAGGGCAGCACTTCATGGAATTCTCAGTACCGGGATTCATTAAACATTTCTGCTCACCCAATGCCATGCTTACACTTGCTGAGTATCTTGAAGACTATGCTCCCGCTGATACCAAAACAAAAGGCTGGGAAGTTATTGAAAAGAACATTCACGACCTTGAATCACTTGAGGACGCAGTTAATCTTACTGAGTTGCGTAAAAGGTTATTGTTGATAAAAGAAGGTGCGAGGGATTTGTATTTCTAAGGGATTCTAAGTTATCAATATTTGTTTTCAGCATTCAGTAGTCAGCATTCAGCAGTCAGTATTCAGTTAACGCGTAGCTTTGAACTACTTTTGAACGCGCAGCTTTGAACTACTTTTGAACGCGCAACTTTGAACTATTACCTCAGTATAGTAACTGCGCCTTTATAACTTTCATCCCTGAAATAGCCGAAAGTATTCAGCCTGTAGTAGTAAGTTCCTTCAGGTAAATTATCACCGTCCCAGTTGTTTTTATAGTTCAGGTCGTCATAAACTTTCCTACCCCAGCGGTCGAGCACTATGAGTTCCATTCTGATAAATTCAGTATCGATTGGTATTTTCTGTTCATTCTCCTTCTTGGCTATCTGGAAGTAATTATTGATCAGGTCGTTGCCGCCAGGTGTAAATACGTTGGGAATAAAAAGTTCCACTTCACGTATAGGGATTGTAATAGAATCAGTGCGTGTGCAGCCACTTTGGCTAACAGTAGATAAGGTTGCAGTATAGCTTGTGAACTGAGGATTGGCTGCGCTAAAATAGGTATGTACAGGACTACGCTCTCTTGATCCTTGTGAGCCATCACCAAAGTCCCACTGCCAGTCGATTACATTATCGTCACCTTCAAAAGAGAAGTTGATCACTGGATTTTGCATGTAAACTGTATCGGGGTCCGTGCTCATTTCAACCACTGCACCTTCAAGTTCACTTACTTCAAAGATTGTATCGAGTATACAACCATTCGCATCAGTAATCCGGATCAATAAACTTCCGCTGCAGGCTCCTGTAACAACACTATCAAAGACCGACTCAACTCCATTCCATTCAAAATTGTAAGGTCTGGTACCACCACTTGCAAATGCAGCAACATTTGCATTGCACTCTTCAGGACAAGTAGCATCTATTTCTTCGATGATTACTGATAACACAGGAAACAACGTTATAGAAGTATTTGAAAATGTAGTGGGTATATCGCCCGTACTGTTGCGAAAATATGAATTCGCAGGATCAAAGTAAAGAGTGCCTTCCTCGGCTCCGGCAATGAAAATAAGTTCAACAAGCTTATCGGAGGTAATAGTTTGAGGTGTTGTTGCTACCCATTTAAGAATGGTGGTGGTATCATCAGGACTAAAGATGCTAAAAAACCCGTTATCACGCAACAGCGGATTCCTTTGGCGTTCACTGGCGAATGATAAAGTGTTAGCCGGATAATGAATGGTCAGCAGTAACGAGTCAACTTGCTCGATTGAAGTAACCATGACCGGGGCAACAAATTGAGAACCGATACAAATGTCACCACCTGCTTCAGGTATAGCGGTTATATTCTGAGCTTGTATTTTGCTGAGGCTAATAAAACAAAATAATATAACAAGAAATGACAGTTGCCTTGGTATTCGCTTTATCATAGGGGATTAGCAGTATTTCTACAACGATATTCGAATTAATTGGCTAAATTAATTCTTTTTTACGACAAGAACGACAAAGGAAACAATTTGGTGTGTGAGGAGGTAAAAAAACATCAATAATATCCACCCGATATCATCATGAGGGTGCAATTATTAACGATTTCAATATTATTTTCTTTAGCCAGCAACACAAGATCGGGGTTCCATGTACCGGGATTAAAGATTATCCGACTGGGAGATAAGCTGATGATGTAATCAAAATACTGCTTTTGATTGGGTGGCCCCAGATAAAGTGTGACTGTATGAATGTTGCTAAACTGTGGCAAACCTGTTTGAATCCGTACTCCTGCGACTTCCCCTGGTCGCAAACCAATAGCCTCCGTTGGAATGTTATTGTCAACGAGCGTGTTAATGCAAATATTGGAGAAGCGCGAAATGTTCATGCTTGCACCAAGTACTAGTGTTTTTTTTAGTTTCTCATTAGCCATACTCTACTCATTCACAATAGCTGCAACCTGTAAATAGGGCAATTTGTTTATCTAATCTCAAACCTCTGAGAGCAAATTGTCTAAATTCTCAAACTTTTGACGGTAATCTTCAATAGATGCTGCAATTACTTCTTTTGCTTCTTCAGGACCGTATGTATGTGTTATTTCGCAATCCCTTAACTCGCCGGGAAGATCCTTATATGTTAAAAAATAGTGCTTTAAGCGATCAACAATAAGCGGAGGCAATTCAGTGAAATCCTTATAGTTACCATAAACTGCATCATTTTTTAGTACTGCTATAATTTTGTCGTCAGCCTCATTACCATCAATCATCCTGAATCCACCGATTGGAATAGCTTGAACCAGTAAATCACCATGCGAAATATTCTTCTCTGACAAGATGCAAATATCAAGTGGGTCACCATCACCTATAATTCCGGTTCGCCCTGTTTTTTCATTTGCAAATTGTGCCACCTTTTCAGCACAGAGTGTTTGCGGTATGAATCCGTACAAAGCCGGCAAAACATTGGAGTACTTCTGTGGTCTGTCGATTCTGAGATAGCCTGATACTTTATCTACCTCATACTTAACAGTGTCAGTAGTAACCATCTCAACAAAACATGTTATTATGTCGGGGGCATCTTTGCCTATATCAACGCCATGCCACGGGTGTGACTTATATCGAAGACCCATCAGTCGGCCAATAGGGTCCATTAATCTGTTTGCCATAATATTACTCTTGATTTAGTGGCAAAGTTAACATGACTTGACAATATTTGTTTGTTAATCATAGAAATAATTTATGTCATCATGTCACAGTGAAATAAAGGATTGATGCCATTATGACTTAACTTTTTTGTAATAAACGAGTTGGCAAGCAATTTGGATAAGTATCAAAATTAAAAGATAGGAATAATGATATCCTGACTACAATATAAGACAATAAAATGGACAACCTCACTATAAAGACACAAAAAGCAATACAGAAGTCACAGGAGATAGCATCAGCCAATAATAACCAGGCAGTTGAGACCGCACATTTGTTCAGAGGACTACTGGAAACTGATGAGAATGTGACTCCTTATTTACTCGGAAAATTTGAAGCCGACCTTAATGATGTGCAAAGAAGCCTGGAAAGGATGACCGGGGCTTTTGCAAAAGTTACCGGCGGAGGAGAGCAATATTTGAGCAATAAGGCGAATAGGGCATTGCAGGAAGCATCGCGGTATTCAAAGAAGATGAATGATGAATTTGTTTCAGTTGAACATCTTTTACTTGGTATACTCTCAGCGAATGATGATGTTTCAGATCTATTGAAGAAATATGGTATCAATGAAAATGATTTGATTGCGGCTATTAAGGAGCTGCGAAAAGGTGCCGGTGTGAATTCAGCATCATCAGATGAAAACTGGAATGCACTTAATAAATATGCTCGGAACCTCAATCAACTGGCAAGGGCGGGTAAGCTTGATCCTGTTATCGGAAGGGATGAAGAGATAAGAAGGGTGCTTCAGATCCTAAGCCGCAGGACAAAGAACAACCCTATACTTATTGGTGAACCGGGTGTTGGAAAAACTGCTATTGCTGAGGGTATTGCGCACCGAATCATCAATGGTGATGTGCCAGAAACACTTAAATCAAAGCTAATATTTTCACTGGATATGGGATCGCTGATAGCCGGTGCGAAATATAAAGGCGAATTTGAGGAGCGTTTGAAAGCTGTGGTGCATGAGGTAATTGAATCAAATGGTGAAGTAGTATTATTTATTGATGAGATACACACGTTGGTAGGTGCCGGTGGAGGTGAAGGTGCCATGGATGCAGCAAATATACTTAAGCCTGCACTTGCAAGGGGTGAGTTGAGGGCCATAGGTGCCACTACACTGAATGAATACCAGAAATATTTTGAAAAGGATAAAGCGCTTGAAAGGCGTTTCCAAATTGTGATGATTGAAGAGCCTGATACTTTGAGTGCTATCTCAATACTCCGGGGACTGAAGGAAAGATATGAAACGCATCACAAGGTTAGAATAAAGGATGAGGCTATAATTGCTTCTGTGGAATTGTCGCAACGATACATCAGTGATCGGTTTCTTCCTGATAAAGCCATTGACCTGATTGATGAAGCCGCCGCTAAGCTAAGGCTTGAGATAAATTCAGTGCCTGAAGAGCTTGACCAGGTGGAAAGAAGAATCAAGCAACTGGAAATTGAAAAGGCTGGTATTGCCAGGGAAGGAGATGCAAACAGATTGAAAACCCTGTCAGCCGAGCTTGCCAATTTAGTTGAAGAGCGCAATAACATAGCAGCACAATGGCAGGCAGAGAAGGAAGTTGTTGAGGGACTTCAGACGACGAAAAAGCAAATTGAAGATTTGAAGTTTGAAGCTGAAAGGGCTGAAAGAGATGGCGATTATGGAAAAGTAGCTGAGATTAGATATGGTAAGATAAAAGATGCTGAACAGAAACTTGAGTCCCTTAAGGAGAAATTGAATGAGATGCAAACCTCTAATGCTTTGATTAAAGAAGAAGTTGGAGCTGAAGAAATTGCTGATATAGTGTCGCGTTGGACAGGCATACCTGTAACCCGAATGCTTCAAAGTGAAAGGGAAAAGCTACTTACCCTGGAAGATGAGCTTCACAAGAGGGTGGTAGGTCAGGATGAGGCTATTGAAGCAGTGTCAGATGCAATAAGAAGGAGCAGGGCTGGTTTGCAGGATACAAAAAGGCCCATAGGCTCTTTCATTTTCCTTGGAACTACAGGTGTTGGAAAAACAGAACTCGCAAAAGCACTGGCTGAATTCCTTTTCAATGATGAGAGTTCAATGGTGAGGATTGACATGTCAGAATATCAGGAGCGGCACACAGTCTCACGATTGATAGGCGCGCCTCCGGGTTATGTGGGCTATGATGAGGGAGGCCAGCTAACTGAGAAAATACGGCGTAAGCCCTATTCAGTAGTACTACTCGATGAAATTGAGAAAGCTCATCCTGACGTGTTTAATATTTTGCTTCAGGTACTGGATGAAGGCAGACTAACTGATAATAAAGGAAGAACGGCCGATTTCAAAAATACCATTATCATTATGACTTCAAATCTTGGCTCAGAATATATCAATGAGAAGATGGAAGAGTTGAATGAAACTAACAGGGACAGGATATTTGATGAAACAAAGGATCAGGTTATGATGATGCTGCGCAAAACAATAAGGCCTGAATTCCTTAACAGGATTGATGAATTGATCATGTTTAAGCCACTTACTGAGAAAGAGATTAACATGATTGTCAAGTTACAGATTGACGCACTCTCAGAAATGCTGGAAAAGAATGATATCGCATTCACGGCTACACCTGAAGCTATTAACCTTATAGGCAAGCAAGGTTTTGATCCGCATTATGGAGCCCGCCCTGTGAAAAGGGTAATACAGAGAAACGTACTCAACGAATTATCTAAGAAGATACTTAGCGGAGAAGTCAATAAAGATGAAGTGATTGTACTTGATGAGCAGGAGGGAAGGCTTGTGTTTAATAATAATTACATATCCAGTTCCAATCCTAATTGATCTTTCATAATTTTCAGAACAGGCGCTTTGTCGGCAATAAAGTCAAACTTTTCATTGTCGGTGTAAGGCCTCCGTGTTTGCTGAACACCTTCTATCAATTCGGTTGTGATTGATACTGCATCATTCTTCAGTTCCTTACGCAGGAATAGGGTTATTTCATTTTTGTACTTAGAGATCTCATCATATTGAAGCGGGTTCTCAATGCTGATGCTGATAACGTAATTATCAAGCAGTTGGGGTGTTTTCCAAAGAAGAGTGCTGTGCAGTAAGGGACGTTCGCCTGCCAGTTTTTCTGCCATTACAGGCCACCCCTTCAGCACTTCACTGATTGAAACGTGCTCATTGCCATACGACTCTCCGGGAATTTCCTCCTCTTCTCCCTCCTGAGTTTTCTCTTTTTTATCTTTCTTGCCCGACATCAGACTTGCGAAGTTCATGCCTGTTAATGAAGGGGGTGTTGTGTTGGCAGGTTGTTTTTCAGTGCTGTTTTCAGACTGACCAGTACTTGCTATTTGATTACTGGCAGGAGGTGCTGATGGTTTGGAAGTAGTTGGTTTAGCTGCTACTACTGGTTCAATGGGACTTGGTGCTCCAGCACTGGCAGTGCCAGCAGATGGAGTAGACGAGGATGCAGAAGCATTAGAGTCAGACTGTGGAGCAGGCTTTGAAGTTGGTTTATTTGAATCAGACTGAGGAGATTTATCTGTTGCAGTAGGATTAGAAGTTGAAGTATTTCCAGCGAGCTGGGAAGCCGCAGTTTGTGAAGTAGGATTGGAAGTCGAAGTGTTTCTGGTTGCAGAAGATGCAGAACTGCCTGCAGTTGCTGAAGTTGAGTTAGCTGCAGGGTTTGTTACAGGATTACCTGATGTGAATTCAGGCATTGATAAGCGGCATAACTGCATAAGTGCAATTTCAACATGCAATTTCTTATTGTTGCTGGTTTTATAGTTGATATCGCATTCGTTGGTTATTTCGAGAGACTGTAAAAGGAACGGAACTGAGCATTTGAGGGATTGGTGATAATATTGATCGCGAATAGCATTACTTGTTTCCAGCAATTGAAGCGTAACTTGATCCTTGCTAACTAAAAGATTACGCAAATGTTGGCCTAAGCCGGTAATAAAGTGCTGACCTTCAAAACCGTTTTCAATAATTTCATTGATGGTAAGAAGTGTGTTACTGATATCTCCTTCAAGAATATGGTCAGTGATCTTAAAGTAGTATTCATAATCGAGCACATTAAGATTCTCAATAACCTGCTTGTAGGTAAGATTATTACCAGCGAAACTAACAAGCTGGTCGAACATTGAGAGGGCATCGCGCAATCCTCCATCGGCTTTCTGAGCAATGATATGAAGTGCCTGAGGTTCGGCTTCAATATTTTCACTGGTTGCAACATACTGCAAATGATGGGCTATATCATCAACACTTATCCTTCGGAAATCAAAGATCTGGCAACGCGAGAGGATAGTTGGCAATATCTTATGCTTTTCAGTAGTAGCCAGGATGAACTTTGCATATGGCGGTGGCTCTTCAAGGGTTTTCAGGAATGCGTTGAAGGCAGATTGTGATAACATGTGCACCTCATCAACTATATAAACTTTATATCCATTTTGCGGAGGAATTCGCACCTGATCAACAAGGTTCCTTATATCTTCAACAGTATTGTTTGAAGCTGCATCAAGTTCAAATATATTAAAGGAAGCAGAACGATTAAATGATAAGCATGAAGTACAGGTATCACATGCTTCGCCATCGTCAGTAATTGCTTCGCAGTTTATGGTTTTGGCCATGATACGTGCACAGGTGGTTTTACCAACTCCACGAGGGCCGGTGAAAAGAAAAGCCTGAGCAATTTGCTGATTTTTTATTGCGTTTTTTAGAGTATTGGTAATAGCCGACTGCCCTACTACGGTTGCAAAAGTAGCAGGTCGGTATTTACGAGCTGAAACAATAAAATTATCCATTGAAAACTTCGTTTATTGAGGATTCAAACTTACGTGTTTTTTTTATCCTGTTCATGCATGAATGCAGAAGCATGGCAAAAAAACAATCAAGGCATATAATATTACGTGTAAGGTTGTTTTTATCTTTCCAGGATTTCCACAGCAATGAGCTTGTCGAAGCGGTCACCTTGTTCGCGGTAGTAAACTAATATTGTATAGCTGTTCCCAGTTTCTGCATGATTACCTTCAGCCTGGGCAAGATCGATGCTGCCTGTTTTATTATCCGCAAAGGCATAAAGATAATTGTAGTAACCCTGTTTTAATAAAACCCTTGCTTCATAACCCTGACGCGCATAGTTGTATTTCATCCTTCCTCTTTCAGGTGTTACTGAACTGTCGGTTTTCCAGTTATTGAAACCTCCTGTTACAAACATATTGCCATCAGGAAAAGGTAATTCAAAAGGAATAAAGAAGTTTACCCAAGCGTATTCGGCTTCATTTGAAGAGTCGTTAGCATCATCGCTTTTAATCAGGAATTTGCCATTGATATCCTGTTCAGTAATATATGGACGGAAGGCTCTTGGCCGGTCATGCATAAGATCAACAAAATACATGTTGTTTCTCATTTCAATTGCTCTAACCCGTTCAGAATTATAACGCAGACTCTTTATATCGAAGTATCGAAATTCATCGCCACCTTCAAATGAAATGGTCCCGTCAGTGTATTGATAGTCAATTTCTCCATCACGCAGCATAAGAGGTGCAATGTTATACTTGGCAATATCCCATCGCATGTTTTGAAGAACAACAACTTTCAATTGACGGTATGGCTCATTGATGGTATAATTTTGGTTGATAATGGAAAAAGCAACCTCCTGATGGGTGAATCGTTCTTCAATAAGCGAAGAAGGCCTTACATGAGCGTTTATTGCCACTCTGCGCTCGAGTACCAGTATTTTACGTGTAAATGCCGGATTATCAGGTTCCCCTTCGGGATATACTTTGAGTATATAATTACCAGGTATCCTGAAACTGATGTTCTCATTAGGAATCTGAATACTATAATTGGTATACGGCTGGAGCGTGTTGAAAGAAGAAGTATAATCCCTGATGTAATCATCAGTGTATCCATTGAGGTACTCATTCTGCCAAAGATCGGTGGGAGTCCAGTCAGCATTGCAATGAATAAAGGTATATTGCCAGGAATTGTAACCTGCAGCCAGATCATCGAATGATAATGTTAGTTGCTCACCTGAATTGAAATTTATTACTGGTGGCGACAACTCTGCACCGGTGCGATATAAAAGCACTGTGTGAATATTGGGATTAAAAGTCCTGTCTTCAAACACCTGCGTATACGATGGAATGGTTATTAGCAGGGATATGAGGACGATAACTGCTTTGAAATTTATAATGTAATTCTTCATTGTTAATTTATGAACAATAGTAATAACGTGCATGTTAAAGCAAAAATGTTGCCACAAAGGTAAGGATTACCATTAAAAGTATAGTGCTGACAAATATGTATGCACAAGTTTGCATAATTGCATATATTGTTAACAGAAAAACACTAATTTTGCCTCTCTTTTAATTTTATGAAAGCCTGATAAACATAAACTATGCCTAAGACAATTAAGATTACCAAAGGTTTAGATATAAAGCTTATAGGAGCAGCTGAAAAGACCATATCAGTTATTCAACCACAGATTTTTGCTATCAAACCAACTGACTTTATAGGTGTCTTCCCAAAGATGCTTGTTAAGGAAGGTGACATGGTTGAGGCTGGAACTCCTATTTTCTTTGACAAGTACAGGGAGAACATTGTGTTCACCGCTCCACACAGCGGTAGAGTGCTTGAATTAAAAAGGGGAGATAAAAGAGTATTGCTTGAGATCAGAATGGAACCCGATAGCTTTAATAAGCAAATAGACTTTGAGCCAGCAAATCCTGAATCGCTAACAAAGGAACAAATAACCGGAAAGTTGTTAAAGAGCGGTTTATGGACTCTGATTAAGCAGAGGCCTTACAATGTAATTGCAAATCCTGACATTTCACCCAAAGCAATATTCATTTCGGCATTTGGTTCAGCGCCTCTTGCTCCCGATTATGATTTTATAATTAATGGTAGAGGTGATGACTTTCAAACAGGATTAAATGTGTTGAAGGGTCTGACTACCGGCAAGGTGCATCTTAACATTAGTGACACAACCACTGCTCCTGAATTCCTGAATGCAAAGAATGTTGAGATCACTACCTTTAAAGGTCCTCATCCTGCAGGAAATGTTGGTATACAAATACATCATATTAGCCCAATAAATAAAGGTGATATCGTTTGGACGGTTAATGTTCAGGATGTGGCTACTATTGGTTATTTGTTCAAAAAAGGTGTTATTAACCCTGAAGTTGTTATAGCATTGGCAGGTTCAGAAGTTTTGAAACCACGATACTTTAAGACTATCAGAGGCGGTTGCATAAAGAAAATGGTAGAGTCAAATGTGTCAAATGCAGAGCTCCGGTATATATCAGGCAATGTATTGACAGGAACTGCTATAAGGCCCGACAACTTCTTGGGTTTCTACGATAATATGGTTACTGTAATTCCTGAAGGCAATTACAGTGAGTTCTTAGGTTGGGCATTACCTGGTTTTGGCAAGTTCAGCACCTCGCGCTCATACCCTTCATTTTTAACTCCCGGCAAGTCATACGTTATGGATACCAACCTACATGGTGGTGAACGTGCATTTGTTATGACAGGGAAATTTGAAGAAGTGTTTCCTATGGATGTTCTGCCACTTCAACTTATCAAGTCCATTATTTTTGAGGATATTGACCTGATGGAGAACCTTGGAATATATGAAGTTGAACCAGAGGATTTTGCATTGGTAGAATTCGTTGATACTTCAAAGACCAATATTCAGGCCTTGATACGCAAGGGACTTGAGATTATGCGTAAAGAAATGAATTAATTCACATTATAATAAAGAATTCACGGATGAGATCACTAAGAAGATTCCTTGATAACATTAAACCACAGTTTGAAAAGGGGGGGAAGTATGAAAAACTTCAATCCACTTTTGATGCTTTTGAAACCTTTTTATTTGTTCCTTCACATACTACCAAGAGCGGTAGTCATATAAGGGACAATATTGACATGAAACGTACCATGAGCGTAGTGGTCATAGCTATGATCCCTGCTCTGATGTTTGGTATATGGAATGTTGGCCATCAACACTTTCTATCACATGCCATTGATGTAGATTTCTGGGATAAAGTAGTGTTTGGCTTATGGAAGGTACTTCCAATAGTTGTGGTATCCTATGTTGTTGGTTTAGGCATCGAGTTTGCATTTGCACAGTACAGGCATCATGAAGTTAATGAAGGATTCCTTGTTAGCGGAATGCTTATTCCCCTAATACTTCCTCCTGATACTCCACTTTGGATGGTTGCTGTATCAACTGCTTTTGCTGTAATTATTGGCAAAGAAGTTTTTGGCGGAACGGGTATGAACATATTAAATCCTGCCTTAACAGCCAGGGCGTTTCTGTTCTTTGCATATCCCGGTGAAATGTCGGGCGACAAAGTTTGGATTGCTGAAAAAGCTGATACTTACTCAGGTGCTACTCCACTTGCTGAAGCAGCCCTGGGCACAAGTAACCCAAGTGTCAATTTCACACACTCTATCTCTGACATGTTCTTCGGCTTTATGCCGGGATCAATAGGTGAAACATCAACATTTGCAATACTAATAGGTGCACTTATACTTTTAGTAACCGGTACAGGCAGTTGGCGTATTATGTTATCAGTAGTTGTTGGCGGTATTTTCATGGGCTTGGTATTTAACCTCATAGGGCTGAATGCGTATATGGATGTTCCATTCTACTATCATCTTATAATAGGAGGTTTTGCTTTTGGAACAGTATTTATGGCCACTGACCCTGTTACAGCATCGCAAACTAACACAGGTAAGATTTACTTTGGATTCTTTGTAGGAGTTTTTGCTGTATTAATCAGAGTGTTTAACCCTGCTTATCCTGAAGGAATGATGCTTGCAATACTTCTTATGAACGTGTTTGCACCATTAATTGATCACTACGTTGTTGAATCAAATATCAAGAAAAGGCTAAAAAGGGTTAAGAAAAATCCTGAATTGCAGGCCAAGCTTGGAGCTGTATAATTACTTCGTAATAATTTTAAAACAAGGAAGAAGATGTTCAGTAACAGTTATATATTCAAGTATGCAGGCATAATGGTAATTCTTGTGGCAGCTATACTGTCTGCTGCAGCCTTACTATTACAGCCGGCACAACAAAGAAATGTTAAGGTTGAGAAGATACAGGATATTTTAAAGTCAGCCAATATTGAATCAACAACAGCTAATGCTGAGAAAGTGTATGATGAGCATATTGTGAGAGAAATCGTCATTAACCAGGAAGGTGAAGAAATTGGTGTATATGAAGACGGTCAATTCACTAAAGGTGACATCAGGGCATTTGAAATTGATTTGCGCGGCCAGTTAAAAATCAAACAGCAGGCAATTCAGGGAAAAACTAACTTAAAACCTGTGTTCCCACTTTTCGTGGCTGTTGTAGGCACTGATACCTTATACATTATTCCTCTTGAAGGAACAGGACTTTGGGGGCCTGTATGGGGTAACATGGCTTTAAAGAGCGATCTCAAAACAATTGAGGGTGTTACTTTTGACCATAAGGGTGAAACTCCGGGTTTAGGTGCTGAAATTTCACTTCCGGTGTTTGAAGATCAGTTCCCTGGTAAACAGATACTAAGTGATGAAGGTGAGTTCACCTCAATACTTGTAGTTAAAGGTGGAGTTGCAAACTCAAACATTGATCCCGCACACGGTGTAGATGCCATTTCAGGTGGTACTATAACCAGTGATGGTGTTTCAAACATGATTCAAAATAACCTGTCAAACTATATTACTTACATTAAAAACCGCAGGAAATGAAAGTTGATAAAGTAAGAGAACCATTATTCTCGGCCAGGAACAGAAAGTTGCTGACCGCTCCCTTAAATAAAGATAATCCAATTACTATACAGGTACTTGGTATCTGCTCAGCACTGGCGGTTACGGCTAAATTGGAGCCGGCTTTCGTAATGGCGGTTTCTGTTGTCGCAGTTGTTGCAGCCTCCAATTTAATAGTTTCACTTCTTAGGAACACCATACCACCCAGAATCAGAATCATAGTTGAATTGGTAATTATTGCTTCATTAGTTATTTTGGTTGACCAGATCCTTAAAGCTTATGTATATGATGTAAGTAAGCAATTATCGGTATTTGTTGGATTGATCATCACCAACTGTATTGTTATGGGTCGCCTTGAAGCTTTTGCAATGCAAAACAAGCCTTGGCCTTCATTACTCGATGGAATTGGTAATGGCGTTGGTTATGGGATAATATTGATTGTTGTAGCCTTTTTCAGAGAGTTATTTGGTTCAGGTACCTTATATGGAGTTACAATTATTCCTGCATCATTCTATGAAGCCGGATATGCCAATAATGGCTTTATGATACTTCCTCCAATGGCTCTGATAATTGTGGGAATTATTATATGGGTGCAGCGAGCTAAAAATCCTGATCTTGTTGATAAATCATAAATCGAACACTTGCTATGGAAAACCTTATAAATATATTTATCAAGTCGATTTTCATCGACAATATGGTATTTGCCTATTTCCTTGGTATGTGTTCATACCTGGCAGTATCAAAAACTGTAAAGACCTCAAACGGACTCGGATTAGCGGTTATATTCGTGCTTGGTGTTACCGTGCCTGTAAATTATCTTATCAATAATTACCTATTGCGAAAGGGAGCATTATCATGGATGGGAGGTGAATTTGCTGCTGTCGATCTTAGCTTCCTGAGTTTTATCATGTTTATTGCTGTTATTGCTGCAATGGTTCAACTAGTTGAAATGATAATTGAGAAGTTTTCACCAACATTATATGCTTCATTAGGAATTTTCCTTCCGTTAATTGCTGTTAACTGCGCTATTTTAGGAGGTTCACTTTTCATGCAGGAACGTGACTACGGAACAATAGCTGAAGCTACATCGTTCGGTTTAGGAAGTGGTGTTGGATGGTGGATAGCTATTGTTTCTATTGCTGCTATCAGGGAGAAAATCAGGTACTCAAATGTTCCTGCGCCTCTACGCGGCCTTGGAATAACTTTTATAATAACCGGTTTGATGGCTATTGCTTTTATGAGTTTTATAGGCATAAAACTGTAATAATTTGTTTGTCTTAAAGAAAGTATATTAATATGGGAACAGGTGTAATAATTCTTATAAGTATCGCGGTCTTTCTTGTCATTATACTCATTTTGGTGGGAGTGCTGTTGTATGTTCGTGCAAAGCTAACACCGGCAGGTAAGGTTAAGATACTAATCAATGATGAAACTGAACTTGAGGTGCAGCCGGGTTCTACATTGCTGTCAACTTTGGCAGATGAAAAGATCTATCTTCCATCAGCTTGTGGCGGAGGTGGTACATGTGCTATGTGCAAATGCCAGGTGTTTGAAGGAGCAGGGGATATTTTGCCTACTGAACAGGTTTACTTCACAAGAAAAGAGCAACAAAATAACTGGCGCCTGGGTTGTCAGGTTAAAGTAAGAGGCGACCTAAAAATTGGCATCCCCAAAGAAATATTCGGTATTAAAAAATGGGAATGTGAAGTGGTCAGCAATAAGAATGTTGCTACGTTCATTAAAGAATTCGTTGTTCGATTACCTGAAGGTGAAGCCCTTGATTTTGATTCAGGAGGATATATTCAGATTGATGTGCCGCAAATTGATGTGGACTTCAAAGACATGATTATCGAAGACAAGTTCAAAGAAGATTGGGATAAGCTTAAAATCTGGGATTTAAAAATGAAGAATCCTGAGCCTATCTATCGTGCTTATTCAATGGCCAACCACCCTGCTGAGGGTAATATTGTGATGCTGAATATACGTATAGCTACACCACCATGGGACAGGGCAAAGAACGCATTTATGAATGTTAACCCCGGTATATGTTCATCATTCATCTTCTCAAGAAAACCTGGTGACAAAGTAATGGTATCAGGTCCATATGGCGAATTCCATATCAAGAAAACTGATAAGGAAATGATCTATATTGGTGGTGGAGCAGGTATGGCGCCTCTCCGCTCACATATTTTCCATTTGTTTCATACTGAGAAGTCTAATCGTAAGGTATCATATTGGTATGGTGCAAGGTCTTTAAGAGAAGTATTTTACGAAGAAGACTTCAGGGCAATTGAAAAAGATTTCCCTAATTTTAAATTTAACTTAGCACTATCTGAGCCACTTCCTGAAGATAACTGGGAAGGCTATGTAGGCTTTATCCATCAGGTTGTGCTAGACCATTATCTTAGCAAACATTCAGAACCAGAGGATATAGAATACTATCTCTGCGGACCGCCAATGATGAATGCAGCAGTATTTAAAATGCTTGATAATCTTGGTGTTCCTAAAGAAAACATTGCTTACGATGACTTTGGTGGTTAATGCCAGGTTATTCTTGTTATTGCTGGTGCTCGCTTCTTGCAGTAACGCAGAACTTGCGCCAATAAAGATTTCTGGCAAAGCTCAAGGGACCTATTATGCCATCACTTACTATGATGCCGCTATGCGGGATTTCAGTATGCAACTCGACAGCCTATTCAGGAATTTTGATTTGTCGGCTTCCGTTTATGCTGAAGAATCTGTGATATCAAAGTTCAACAGAAACGACAGTACAGTAGAGGCTGACTCAATATTTGAAGTGGTTTTTAATAAAGCTATGGAAATATCAAAGGAAACAGATGGCGCTTTTGATATTACTGTAATGCCATTGGTAAATGTGTGGGGTTGGGGCTTTACCGGGCGCAGTAAGGTAGATTCAGCAATGATTGACAGTTTGCTTCCTTTGGTTGGTTATAAGAAAATTAAATTAATTGACGGTCGATTAATTAAAGAAGTTCCGGCAATAATGATAGATTATAATGCAATTGCCCAAGGCTTCACCTGTGACGTTATTGGTAAATACTTTCAGGATAAAGGTATTGAGAATTACCTAATCGATGTGGGGGGTGAAGTATTAGCCAAAGGAATGAAACCTGATAATACTTCATGGAACGTTGCAATTGAGAAGCCTGCAGAAAGTGCAGACAGTGAACGTACCATACAAACCATTGTGCAGTTAAACAACAAGGCACTTGCTACAAGCGGCAACTACAGGAAATTCTTTCTTGAAGATGGACAGAAATATTCACATACTATCGATCCTAAAACAGGTTTCCCCGTTCAGCATTCTGTTTTAAGCGTTTCAGTGTTAGCAGACGACTGCATGACAGCTGATGCTTATGCAACAGCGTTTATGGTAATGGGACTTGAAAAAACAAGAGATTTCATCAAATCGCGTAGTGATATAGAAGTATATATCATTTATGACAACAATGGTGAATTAAAAAACTGGTCAAGCGAAGGGTTTCCTTTGGAAGTCCAATAGAAGCCGTAAGTTAATTTTAAGGCTTTAACAAGAATAATAATAGCTACTCAATGTTAATGATGTTAGCTGCTTCTTACTATAAAGAAAAATCTTTCTGTAATCAGAGTGCTACATTAATTGAAACACTTCAAAATTTTTCTGTAGCCAGAGTGTTAGATTAATTAAAACACTTCAAAATTTTTCTGTAGCCAGATTTTTAGATTAATTAAAACACTATAATCGTTCGTCAACCAGTTCCTTGCTTAGTAGACCTTTGATATCATAAACAACCGTATTGCCATTTCCAAGGGCTTTAAGGTCTACTTTCAGAAATTCATTGTGTGATACGGCCAACACGATAGCGTCATATCCTGTGCCGGGCTTTTCGGTTAAAGTTACGCCATATTCATGCTTAACTTCATCTGAATCAGCCCATGGATCATAAACATCAACCTCGCAAGAGTATTCCCTGAATTCATTAATGACATCAATTACCCTTGAATTCCTGATATCAGGACAGTTTTCTTTAAACGTAATTCCTAAAATCAGCACTTTGCTTCCAGCTATTGTTTGCCCGCGCTGAATCATCTTCTTGATAACACGGTTGGCAACATAAAAGCCCATATTGTCATTAAGTCTTCTGCCCGCAAGGATAATCTCAGGATTATATCCAAGCTCCTGTGCTTTATGGGTAAGATAATAAGGGTCAACTCCAATGCAATGGCCACCAACCAGTCCTGGGAAGAATTTAAGGAAATTCCATTTTGTGCCGGCTGCTTCGAGTACTTCCTGGGTATCAATGCCCATTTTATTGAATATAAGAGAGAGTTCATTTACGAACGCTATGTTAATATCGCGTTGTGAATTCTCAATAACTTTTGCTGCTTCAGCAACTTTTATACTTGAAGCCATATAAGTGCCGGCTTCAATTATACTTTTATAAAGATTGTCAACTTTCACAGCTATTTCGGGGGTTGAGCCTGAAGTAACCTTAAGTATCTTGGTAACTGTATGTACTTTATCCCCCGGATTAATACGTTCGGGTGAATACCCGCAATAGAAATCAGCATTGAACTTAAGCCCACTGAATTTTTCGAGTACAGGAACACAGTCTTCTTCAGTTGCCCCAGGGTAAACGGTTGATTCGTAAATTACTATGTCGCCTTTTTTGAGAACTTTTCCAACAGTCTCTGATGCCTTGATGAGGGGTGTGAGGTCAGGGCGTTTATGAGTGTCAATTGGAGTTGGTACTGTTACGATGTAGTAATTGCATTTACGGGTATCTTCAATATTGGTTGTGTACTCAAGGTGAACTGCTGATTTCAGGTCATCATCTGAAGTTTCTAATGTACGGTCGTGCCCTCTCAATAATTCATTAATTCTGGTTTGATTAATATCAAAACCAACAACAGGAAATTTTTTCCCGAATTCAACAGCCAGAGGCAGTCCAACATAGCCAAGGCCGATAACGCAAATATTCATTGACTCATTCATCGTAATATTGTTTTGTTTAATTAAACGGCTTTTCTTAAGCCTATAGTGTTTTAAGGTACGGGTGGTAGTCACCCATTAAACCTGTTAATTCTGAATTTCTTATTGAGTGGGCAAGTTGTATACTGGGTAATGCATCGTGAATTGTGTATCCTTCATTATTAAGGATGTGACTGTATGATAGTGTATGCAGATCAGTAAACCCTTCACTGAACTCAACTTCCTGACCTTCAATGGTAAGAGAGCGATAAGTGCGTTTACCTGAAAGCATTGCTAATTCGGGCAGCGTTTTTTCATCAATTGACAAGAACCAGCGAACACGGGCCTTTTGCAAGTGAAGAAATCCGGCTGCTTTATCAGGCGCTGAAATATGCACAGTATTCTTTTGTACATCACCAAAAATCCAAATCAGCATGTCGAAAAAGTGAATACCTATATTAGTTGCAACGCCACCAGATTTCTCTATGTCACCTTTCCAGCTTATAAAGTACCACCTGCCACGACTGGTGATATAGGTAAGGTCAATATCGAATACTTTGCCCTCTGGTGCTTCATCTACTTGCTTCTTGAGGGCAATGATAGAGGGGTGCAATCTTAGTTGAAGGATAGTGTTTATATTTTTCCCGGTTTCTTTCTCAATTTCAGCCAATGCATCAACATTCCATGGATTAAGCACTAACGGCTTTTCACAAATGGCATGGGTATGATTACGTAAGGCCAATCGTATATGAGCATCATGGAGATAGTTGGGAGAGCAAATACTAACGTAATCAATTTTGCGCTCTCCTTTCCTTCTAAGCTTATCAAGATGTCGGTCAAAGCGCTCAGGTTCAGTGAAGAAGTCAGCATCAGGGAAAAAACTGTCAATTACACCAACACTATCAAATTTATCCAGCGCAGTAACCAACACATTTCCGGTATCTTTTATTGCTTTCATGTGCCGGGGAGCAATATACCCTGCTGCACCTATCAAAGCGAAATTTACTGGAGCTTGATTTTTTGTATATAACATCACATCAATTAACGGAATTCAGACAACAAAGTTAACAAAGGACACTGGAAATAAAAAACTATAGATAAAAAGTCTGCATTCCTGCTTTAGCTCTTTAGTACTGAGCGAGAAATTCTTATTTACATGTTTTACTATGTAAGAATCAATTTTGAGTTCTAAACAGACTCTGATAGAGTACTTTACAGAGTCTGATAGATTACTTAACAGACTTTGATAGAGTACTTAACAGACTTTGATAGATTACTTAACAGACTTTGATAGAGTACTTAACGGACTTTGAAAGAGTACTTAACAGAATCTGATAGAGTACTAAACATACTCTGGTAGAATTAATATACAGACTCAGAACTAAAAATTAAGTCAACAAAGCAAGTACTTCCTTAATGCGTTTTGCAGCTTCTATTAGTTCATTTTCTGAAGTAGCATAGGATAAGCGAATACAGTCAGGATTTCCGAAAGCATCACCTGGTACTATAGCAACAAAAGCGTTGTCAAGTATATAATTACAGAGTTCGGTACTATCAGTGATAGGAATGCTTTTCCACTTCTTTCCAAAGTAAGAAGTGACATTAGGGAAGAAGTAAAAAGCGCCCTCAGGATTATTAGTTACAAAACCCGGGATATCACACAGCAACTTATAGAAAAGCTCTTTACGTGTCTTAAAAACAGCAACCATGTGCAGCAATTCTTCCGATTGGTATGGATCAGTTAAAAGCGCGGCAACGGCAGCTTTTTGTGAAATACTAGAAGCTCCAGAGGTAATTTGTCCTTGTAATTTATCGCAAGCCTTAGCTATTGCGAGAGGGGCAACCAGATAACCTAAGCGCCAGCCTGTCATGGCAAAGCCTTTTGATACGCCGTTTACAATTATAACCCTATCGCGGATTGATTCAAATTGTGCAATTGATTCGTGCCTTCCATTGAAGTTGATAAGCTCATAGATCTCATCAGATATAATATATATATGAGGGTGGCGTTCAAACACTTCAGCAAGAGCCTCAAGTTCACTCCGTGAGTATACTGAGCCGCTTGGATTGCAAGGGCTGCTGAAAAGGAAAACTTTGCTTCTTTCAGTAATTGCATTCTCCAGTTGATGAGGAGTAATCTTAAAATCATTCTCAACAGTTGCAGGAATTGTTATTGTTACACCTTCTGCAAGCTTAATAAGCTCTCTGTATGAAACCCAGTAGGGGGTAGGGAGTATTACCTCGTCACCCGGATTAACAAGACTTAAAATTGCATTTGCAAGAGCCTGTTTGGCACCAGTGGATACAACAACCTGCTCAGCGTTGTATTCAAGCTTGTTATCACGTTTTAGCTTGGTGATTACAGCATTTCGCAGATCAGCAAACCCATTTACAGGAGGATATCCTGTAAAGTTCTGATCCATTGCCTTGCGTGCAGCATCCTTTATATATTCAGGAGTATTAAAGTCAGGCTGACCAATACTGAGATTGATAACATCAATGCCGTTTTCTTTCAACTCACGGCATCTCCTGGTCATTGCCAGTGTTTCGGATTCTGATAACCGGTTAATTCTGTCGGATAACATATTGTTGACTATAGTATGCATCACCTAAAAAGTATTTTCATTAGGATGAGCAAAATAATGAAATAAAAACACCTTAAGCAAGGATTTAGTAATCAAAATCAAAAGATTTCCGATATTTGCATTTGTTTTATCCATTACCGTATGATACAATTTGTTGAATTTGTTTATTTATTGATTCCCATACTTATCATAGCTCTTATAGCATGGGTTGTTGTAAGATATTATATAAAAACTGAGAAAGAAAAGCTCATTGTACGTATTGGCTTGAAGAATAAGGATTTGATTACCCCCGTGCGCTTACAGGCATATGAGCGTATGGTTCTCTTGCTTGAAAGGATGGCATCATCTCAAATAGTTTTGCGCAATGTATCGTTAGGACAAAGTGCTGTACAACTGCAGCAATCACTCATAAGCAACATACGCGAAGAGTTTGATCATAATTTATCACAACAGCTTTATATTTCTACTGAAGCATGGCTAATGATCAAATCAGCCCGTGAAGCTGCTATCACTTCAATTAATGAAGCAGCAGGCAAACTTGAAGCAGATGCTCCAGCCACTGACTTGGCTCAATTGATATTCCAAAGTGAACTTAGTGCTGATGAATCGGAAATTCAAAAAGCCCTTGAATATTTGAAGAATGAGGCAAGAATTCTCTTCTAAATACCATTATAATACTTTTCTACATTGACTAAGTTACTTCAATCATCTGTTTTTATAGGTTGTCTTGCAATATGCATTTCGGCTACAATGTGGGGTTTGGATGGCATTGTGTTAACACCTCAGCTTTATAATCTGAACATTTCCTTTGTTGTTTTTATAGTTCATTTTGTTCCGTTTGTTATAATGAACTTATTCCTGTTCAAACAATACAGGCATTTTAAAACGCTCACAGCTAAAGATATTTCATTGCTTGTTGCAATGGCCTTTATGGGAGGTGCCCTTGGCACCATGGCAATAGTAAGGGCTTTATTCCTGGTTGAGTTCCAGGATCTTTCAGTAGTTGTATTACTTCAAAAGCTTCAGCCTGTTTTTGCTATCACTCTTGCCTATTTCTTCCTGAAAGAGAAAATGAGAGAGAATTTCATCCTGTGGGCAGGTATAGCTATTGTTGCAAGCTATTTCCTGACATTCGGACTTCGCTTTCCTGACTTTAAAACAGGGTCAAACACTGCAATTGCTGCCGGTTATTCGTTGATTGCCGCATTTGCATTCGGCTCAGCTACAGTAATTGGTAAAGGGGTTTTACGTAAAATATCCTTTTACGCCGCCAGTTTTTACAGGTATGGCTTCACCACCTTAATAATGCTTGCTTTTATAATTGCAACAGGACATGTTAATGAGTTCAAGGTAGTAACACCACATAACTGGTTGATCATATTGATAATATCAGTAACTGTTGGTTCAGGAGCAATATTCCTTTATTACTATGGGTTGCGTAAAGTGCCTGCCATGCTTGCAACAATTTGTGAGCTATTCTTTCCACTTTCAGCCATAGTGTTTGATTATGTATTCAATGACAGGCTCTTGAGTCCGGTTCAGTGGATTAGTGCTGCTGTTATGTTATACGCAATTGTACGACTTACCCTTTCCCGACAGGTACAGAGTTGATTGAATAAGCTTGACTAAAGCTCTTCTAATGGGTATTGAATTGTTTTGTTAAGCTTGTCAAGTGCAATCCTAGTTGGAACAGCGTTGATTATACAAGCTTATTGTCCTTGAACAAATTTTCAGAATGCAGGAGCAAGTCGATGTATTGTGCTCTTTTGTAAACGAAAGGATCACGTGTATTATCCTTTGATAGTTTTCCCCTGAAATCCTCGTAAGAGCGGAATTCATTGGTTTCCATGAATTTTCTTATTTCAGCAAGCATTCCAACAATTACTTCTGGGTTATTCAAGTATATAGTGCTTACAACCTGAACAGCATCAGCCCCTGATAGCATTAACTTAATTACATCAAGACCTGAATGAATTCCGTTTGATCCGATTAATGAGGCGTTTGTGTTATTGTGGAGAATACCAATATACCTTAAGGCCATTCTGTAATCACCATGTTCACTGAGATTGAACGGAGCAATATGCTTCAAGGAATTAGTGCTGATATCAGGTTCAAACATGCGGTTAAACAAAACAAAAGCCTTTGCACCAGCTTCTTCCATACGCTTAACTACCTGCAATGTATTAGTGTAGAATGGACTCAGCTTCACGCTAACAGGTATTTTCACTGCCTGGCAAACCATTTTAACTATAGATACTTGTTCCTGCTCAATTGAGGCAGCTGATGTTTCAAAATCACGTGGCAGGCCAAAGAAGTTTAATTCAAGTCCATCAACACCTGTTGCTTCTATTTGCTTAGCCCAGTCAACCCAGGTTTCAGCAAATATGCAGTTTAAGCTTCCAATTAGAGGAATACTAATTGTTTTTCTGGCTTCACGCAGTTTATGAAGATGTTCAGCAGGGCCTGCATGTTGCATATCTGGAAATATGGTTATCATCTCGGCATTGCGCTCATTATACATTTCCATTTGCGAATTAAGCTGAAGGCTTTCAAGTTGCACTTGTTCTTCAAATAGTGATTTGAACACTATTGCACCCGCACCTGCTTCCTGCAAATTCCTAAGTGTTTCGAGGTTATTCACCAAGTTGCTGGCGCCTACAATAATAGGACTAGCCAGTTTAATTCCCATGTAATTTATTGACAGATCATTCATAATAACTCCCTGTTTTATTTGGTTTGCTAATTAACAACGCCAGACCTGAATTTGTTGTGAACAACCGGTGTACTTCCTTAACATTTCTAAGGTAATTTAAAATGAATATAAATTACATGCCTCTCTACAGATAACAACTGATTTTGAGCTCTCATAATTGAAAAATGAGTAATATTGCAGTGCTTTTCGCAAATTCATGAAAAGCATTGTAAATGAGTGTTTTAAATCAAAACTGATATGACAAAAAAGAGAAATTTTGTTACATGTGACGGGAATTATGCAGCGGCACATATTGCTTACATGTTTAGTGAAGTGGCTGCCATTTATCCTATTACACCCTCCTCTACGATGGCTGAATATGTTGATGAATGGGCATCATATGGCCGTAAAAATATTTTTGGTGAAACTGTTAAAGTCACTGAAATGCAATCAGAAGCTGGTGCTGCAGGTGCAGTGCACGGTTCATTGCAAGCCGGTGCCTTAACAACTACATATACTGCATCACAGGGATTGCTGCTGATGATACCTAACATGTACAAAATGGCTGGTGAATTACTTCCTGCTGTTTTCCATGTATCAGCTCGTAGTCTTGCAGCTCAGGCTCTTTCTATTTTCGGTGATCATTCTGATGTGTATTCCACACGTCAAACGGGATTTGCCATGTTAGCAACAGGTAGTGTACAGGAAATATTTGACCTGGCAGGTGTAGCGCATTTAACAGCTATTCGCTCACGTGTTCCTTTCCTTCATTTCTTCGATGGTTTCAGGACTTCACATGAAATACAGAAAGCTGAAGCTCCTTCAAATGAAGATATGGCTGCTTTACTTGACTGGGATGCTTTAAAAGCCTTCCGCAAAAGAGCTTTGAATCCTGAAACACCCGTTACCCGTGGTACAGCTCAAAACCCTGATATTTATTTTCAGTCGCGAGAAGCTGCTAACAGTTATTACAATGCTCTTCCTGATATGGTTGAGGAATACATGCAGGAAATAACCAAATTAACCGGTCGTGAATATCACCCGTTTACTTACTACGGTGCTCCTGATGCTGAAAACGTATTAGTTGCCATGGGCTCAATAACTGATACCATCAAGGAAGTTATTGACTATATGAACTCAATCGGTGAAAAGGTAGGTCTTGTTTCAGTACACCTTTACAGGCCTTTCTCAACCAAATATTTCTTCAATGTAATGCCATCAACTGTTAAGCGCGTTTGTGTACTCGATCGTACCAAAGAACCAGGTGCTAACGGTGATCCACTTTACCTTGATGTTGTTGAAGCTTTCTATGATAAATCGAATAAGCCTCTTATAGTTGGTGGTCGCTACGGATTAAGCTCAAAAGATACTACTCCTTCAATGATTATTTCTGTTATCAATAATCTGAAGATGAATGAGCCAAAGAATCGATTCACAGTTGGTATTGTTGATGATGTTACTTTTACATCACTGCCTTTACTTCCTGAAATTGATTTGGCTGCCAAAGGAACTTACCAGGCTAAATTCTACGGAATTGGTGCTGATGGAACTGTTGGAGCAAATAAGAATTCTATTAAGATCATAGGTGACACTACTGATAAATATTGCCAGGCATACTTCGCTTATGATTCCAAGAAATCTGGTGGTGTAACAACATCCCATCTTCGTTTTGGTGACGAGCCTATCCGTTCTCCTTATCTTGTTAACACTCCCGATTTTGTTGCATGCCATGTTCCTGCTTATCTGGAAAAATATGATATGCTTAAAGGCCTGAAAAAAGGCGGTACTTTTCTCCTTAATAGCCTGTGGAGTGAAGAGGAAACTCTAACCCGCATTCCTGACTACATGAAGCGTTATATAGCTGATAACGACATTAACTTCTACATCATCAATGCAACAGTTATTGCTGAAGAGATTGGACTTGGAGGAAGAACTAACACCATCATGCAATCAACTTTCTTTAAGATATCAGAAGTTATTCCATACTCAACCGCTGTTGAGTATATGAAAAAAGCTATCCAGAAAGACTTTGGCAAAAAGGGTGAAGAAATCGTAAAGATGAACTATGCTGCTATTGACAGGGGTGGTGAAGTAACAAAGGTTACCATACCTGATAGCTGGAGGCAAGTTACTCCTGCAGTTTCTGATAATTACAGTGATGTTCCTGAATTTATCCGCAATGTTGTTATGCCTATTAATGCAATGAAAGGTGATGATTTACCTGTAAGTGCATTCCTCGGTCGTGAAGATGGTACTTTCCCTTCAGGAACAACCGCCTTCGAAAAACGCGGTATTGCAGTAAACGTTCCGGAATGGATACCTGAAAACTGTATACAGTGTAACCAGTGTTCTTATGTTTGTCCTCATGCTTGTATCCGCCCATTCCTCATAAGTCAGGAAGAAATGGCTACTTTGCCTGCAGGAACACCAGCACTTAAGGCAATTCCAAAAACATTTGACGGACTTCAGTTCCGTATTCAGTTGAGCCCGCTTGACTGTACTGGTTGTGGTAATTGTGCTGATGTTTGTCCTTCTAAATCTAAGGCACTTGTTATGGAATCACTTGAAAGCCAGATGCCACAGCAAGATCTATGGGATTCAATCACCAAAAATGTTACTTACAAGGATACCATAGTTCCAAAAGAACAAAACGTTAAAAACAGCCAGTTTGCACAACCATTATTTGAATTCTCAGGTGCATGTTCAGGTTGCGGTGAAACCCCTTATATCAAGCTTATTACCCAACTATATGGTGACAGAATGATGGTTGCAAATGCAACTGGATGTTCTTCAATATATGGTGGTTCAGCTCCTTCAACTCCTTATACAACCAATGCACAAGGTCATGGTCCTGCATGGGCTAACTCATTGTTTGAGGATAATGCCGAGTACGGTTTTGGTATGGCAACAGCTATTAGCAAACTAAGGGAAAGAATAGGCTTGAAATTAGCTGAAGTTGTTAAAGGTGATTATAACGAAGAATTAAAAGCATTAAGCCAGCAATGGATTGATGGCCAGCACAACGCTAATCTTTCAAAAGAAGCTTCTGAAAAGCTGCTTCCTTTGCTCTCACAACAAACCACACCTCTTGCACAAGAGTTGTATGAACTGAAACAGTATTTCATCAAGAAATCAGTTTGGATGTTTGGTGGCGACGGTTGGGCGTATGATATTGGCTATGGTGGACTTGACCATGTTATAGCTTCAGGTGAAGATGTTAACATTTTGGTTATGGATACTGAAGTTTATTCAAACACAGGTGGACAGGCATCAAAAGCTACTCCGGTTGGAGCAGTTGCTAAGTTTGCTGCCAGTGGAAAGAAGATCCGCAAAAAAGACCTCGGAATGATGGCAATGAGTTATGGTTATGTATACGTGGCACAGGTTGCTATGGGTGCAAATCAAACACAGTACCTCAAAGCACTTCGTGAAGCTGAAGCTTATCCCGGGCCATCACTCATTATAGCATATTCACCATGTATTAACCATGGTATACGTGCAGGAATGGGTAAAGCTCAGGAGCAGCAGGATCTTGCAGTTCAGGCAGGTTACTGGTCATTATACCGCTACAACCCAATGTTGGAAGCTGAAGGTAAGAACCCATTCATCATGGATTCAAAAGAACCTGATTTTGACAAATTCCAGGAATTCCTCAACTCAGAAGTTCGTTATACTTCATTGAAGAAATCATTCCCTGTTGAAGCAGCCGAATTATTTGCAGCCGCTGAAGAGAATGCTAAATGGAGGCATAACAGCTATCGCAGGTTGGCGGGTATGGTTTATGAGACCAACTAACATTTAAAATAATTAATTTTGGAGCCGGGAAATTATCCCGGCTTTTTTTTACACCAAAACCAACTATGAAAACATTCAGCTATCTCTCCCTCATTTTAGTCATTGGCTTAAGTTCATGCTATAGAACTGACAAACCTGCCGAAGCTGAACAACCTGTTGTTATAAATGATTCAGTGGCAGTAGTTATTGATAGTGTTCAATCCCCTGTATACAAGAATGATTACATGGTGCTGGCCACCCTTTTCCATCAGCAATCAGCCGAATACAGGGCTCTATGCTTTCAGGCCTATAACCTTGGCAAGCACATGCTCGATATAGATTTAAAAAACAAGTCGATTGATAAGCACAGGGTTGTAGTGCTGGATATAGATGAAACAGTACTTGACAATAGTCCGTATCAGGCACAATGTATCATTGATGATATTAACTATCCTGTACACTGGGATGAGTGGTGCTCAAAAGCTTCAGCAGAGGCAGTACCAGGAGCTCTTGATTTAACAAAATACGCCCGCGCCAATGGCGTTAGCGTTTTCTATATTACCAACAGGAAGCAGCATTTGAGAGATGTTACTATTGAGAACCTACGAAAGTTGGGTTTCCCTCATGCTGATACCTCGCATGTGATAATGCGTACCACAGAGAATAGCAAAGAGGGGAGGCGTAACGCTTTATTGGAAAAATACCATGTTGCATTACTGTTTGGCGATAACCTTAGCGACTTCTCATATGTATTTGATGATTTGCCTAATAACCTCAAAAAGACTGAAGTTAATAGAATGATGGAAGAATTTGGAAGCAAGTTCATTGTGTTGCCCAATGCTATGTATGGCGAGTGGGAGCTTGCAGTATATGGCAAAAATAGGCAGATAGCTGATGCTGTAAAATCACAGAAGCGGATTCAGGCACTTCAAGGATTTTAATTGCAATCGCTCTTAACTAATATAAAAAGAGGCTGTCAATGTATGACAGCCCCTTTTTATTTGTAATCACCTAAAGTGAATATTAGCAACGCATTGCTTAGTTAACTTCAATAATATAAGGCATACGCGCCTGTACACCCTTCATATTTGAAAGTGCCTTAATCTCTTTAAAGTAAGGATAGAAAACACCAAACTGGTTGCGAAGGTGTGCATCTTCTGAATCACCTGTTAAGTCTTCCATTATTTGTGTAAAAGGATCTTTTTGAGCAGGTAAGCTAATTATCCTGTAATCATCCAAACCTGCCATTGTTTTAGCAACTTCAATAGCTCTGCGTAATCCTCCGGTTTCATCAACAAGATTGATTCGTAAGCCGTCAATTCCACTCCATACTCTGCCCTGACCTATGCTGTCAACATCTGCAACATCCATTGACCTACCATCAGCAACATGGCCGATGAAAGTTGTGTATATCCTTTCAACAGAATTAGTCAGCACCTTTTCTTCATAAGAAGTCATTGGGCGGGTTACTGAAATGTAATCAGCATTTTCATTAGTTTTAACATGATCAAAGGTTATACCCATCTTGTTGCTGAAGAACTTCTGGAAATCAGGTATTACGCCGAATACACCAATAGAGCCGGTAAGTGTTGTAGGGTTAGCAATGATTGTATCAGCAGCACATGCTATGTAGTAACCGCCCGATGCTGCAAGGTTTCCCATTGATGCAATCACTGGTTTAACTTCACGGGCAAGTGTTACTTCCCTCCATATTACATCAGATGCAAGTGCGCTTCCTCCAGGTGAGTTAATGCGGAACACAATGGCTTTAACAGTGCTGTCAAGCCTTGCTTTGCGTAGTGCCTTGGAAATACGCTCTGATCCGATTGATTCTTCATCGCCTTCGCCACTTCCAATGTCACCAACAGCATATACAATTGCAATCTTGTTCCTGGAACGTTTTTCTGAAGTAGCCGGTTTGTTTGATTTGTATTTGTTTAATGAAACTAAGCGCAGTTTGTCATTTTCCTCTATACCAAGCTTAGATTTCAACATGTCAATAAATTGATCCTTATAAGCCGCCTGATCAGCAAAGCCCTGTTCAACAGCCTCCTCTGCTGTCTCTAGCTTAAGTGAGTCGGCAACTGTCATTAAATTAGCGGTAGGTATATTTCTTGCCTGGCTAATGCCGTCAACCATATGATTCCAGATAGCCCCAATATAGGTTATAGTTTGCTCTTTATTTGCCTCACTCATTTTGTCAGAAATAAGGGGCTCAATAGCGCTTTTATACTTTCCGTGGCGGATAATCTGAGCATTGATGTCGAGTTTGGAAAGCAATCCTTTTAAAAACATAACCTGTCCGGTTAAGCCTTTAAAATCAATCGCTCCTTCAGGGTTAACTACTATCTGGTCAGCAACACTCGCCAGGTAATAAGCCTTTTGAGAGTATACTTCGCCATAAGCATAGATGAACTTACCCGACTTCTTAAATTCAATCAATCCATTCCTGATTTCTTCAAGTGTAGCCAAACCTGAGGGAACATCACTCATATCAAGGTATATACCTTTAATATTGTCATCTTCACCAGCGTTTTTAATAAGATCAAGGGTTTCAAGCAAACCAGGTGTGTTGGTGCTTCTGAAGCCGTCCAAACCACCAAATGCAAAGGGTGCAGCCGGACTTCTCTCAGGTACAGCCTTATCAAAGCTAAGGTGCAGAACCGAGTTTGAGTGTATAACTACTTCCTTTTTGCCTGCCAATGCAATCATGGAGGCTATAAAGATTGAAGCTATGAAGAACATTATCAACATGGTCAGAATAAAACCGGCCATTGATGCAAGCATGAATTTGAAAAACTGTCTCATGGTGATTACTTTGTTTTGTAAGTTTTTCAAAGTTAGAATATTTTAAAAAACAGACTACATTTACTGCAAATTATATTGCATGAGTGAAGCATATTTGCTTTTAGGAAGTAATGTTGGCGACAGAATACTAATTATTGCCAGGGCATTAGAACTAATTTCTGCTAAAGCTGGCATAATTAGCACTGCATCATCATATTATGAAACTGAACCATGGGGAACTGCTAATCCGCTTCCGTTTATTAATAAGGTAATTAAAGTGCAAACCGAATTAAAACCCGAAGAGTTACTACAAACTTTACTTAATATTGAGATAGAACTCGGCAGAATCAGGTCAGATCAAAGGAATCAACCCAGAACTATTGATATTGATATCCTGTTTTATGATGATTCAATATTAAATCTTGATCACCTTGTAATCCCACATGAACGATTGCATCTGCGACGATTTGTACTTGTTCCGCTTGCTGAAATTGCTGCTGAGTTTGAACACCCGGGTCTCCATATCACTGTTGAAAGGTTATTGGAAACCTGCACTGACACGAGTTGGGTTAAAAATATGTAATCATTGTGACGACTAATGTATAATTATATAGCAATTGAAGGTACAATAGGTGCGGGGAAGACTTCTCTGGCTCAAATGCTGAGTGCAGATTTAAACGCGAGGTTAATTCTTGAGCAATTTGAAGAAAATGATTTTCTGCCTAAGTTTTATAAAGATCCTGATAAGTACGCATTCCCGCTTGAGCTATCGTTTCTCGCCAGCCGGTTCCAGCAGTTAAAAACTGAATTGTCAGTAACTGACCTGTTTAAGAATACTATCATTTCTGATTATTTCATCAATAAGTCACTCATATTTTCAAAAGCGACATTACCAGAGGATGAATTCAATTTATACTCCAAGCTTTTTAGTATTATTAACCTCTCACTCCCAAGTCCTGATCTGGTGGTATACCTCTATGCATCTGTAAACCGTCTAAAATCAAACATAATACTAAGAGGGAGGTCGTACGAGCAGGAGATAGAACATTCGTATTTGCAGCGAATTCAGGACGGCTACTTTGAACATTTGCGAAAGCTTAATGATATGCGAATACTTATTGTTGACACAAACAGACTAGATTTTGTAAATAATAAAGAGCATTATGACTGGATGAAGGACATTATGCTTAAACATTATGAGTTTGGAATACACACTATAGTTTTTTAATGAAATATTCAAAACGTTCATTTTATTATCTTATATTTGAATACCCATATTTACACTATGTCATCCTTTCCGCTTACAGCTAATTTTAACTTCCTGCTTCCTGCAGGCAGTATGATTTTGTTCATTCTTGGCTTTGCTGCATTCATATACTACTATAGAAAACTGTCAAAGGAAAATTCTTTACTTAAGGATCAATTAGAAAAAGCAAATACGCTCTATACCTCAACTGTTCAAGAACTTGATTTTATAAAAAAGAGAGCTGAGGAGTCAGATAAATTAAAGTCATCTTTTCTGGCAAATATGTCGCATGAAATTCGCACTCCGCTTAATGCTATCATGGGTTTCTCTTCACTGTTGCAAACACCAGGGGAAAATGATGGAGAAAACCACCAATACATTGAAATAATTCATCGAAATAGCAACAAACTGCTAGATATGATGGATGAGATATTTAGTATTGCTCTGATAGAATCAGGGATTACTACTTTATATAAGGAAGAATGCCAGATAAATGAATTGCTTTCTAGTTTGGTGACCTTTTTTAACATGGAAAAAGAACTAAACGAACAAACAGATGTAAGTATCAAAATCAAAAAACCTACCAGAGAAAACACCTTTTCTATAAACACTGATCCCCGTAAGTTAAGGCAAACATTATTCAATCTCATTGAAAATGCATTGAAATATACAAGTTCAGGGTATGTGGAGATAGGTTATGAGCTCAAAGATCACTCAATGATTGAATTCTATGTAAAGGATACAGGATTAGGTTTCCCTCAGGAAAAGCTTGATATTGTATTCCAACGATTCCGGCAGGTTGATGATAGCAATACAAGGAATTTTGGAGGTATAGGACTAGGCTTGACTTTATCACAAAAGTTTGTTGAGATGTTGGGTGGAGAGATGAGAGGAGAATCATCACCAGGCAATGGCTCAATATTCTATTTTACAATCCCTTATGAGCCTATTAATGAAAAAATTGAATCTAACAAGACAGAAAACCAGAATTCAGCAATTGTTTAAAGGTTTATGTTGGATTGTGTTATTCTAATCAATCAAAATAGCATAACAGTCTGTTAATTTAAATTAAACGATAAGCTATTAAACCTTAAACAACTTGTAGACAATAATTCAAACGACAAAACGAGAGAAGCTGCTACATGCAGCTTCTCTCGTTTTACTTAATATGCTTTAATGATACTTTAAAATTAAGGTGTTAGCTTTTAAAATCTTTCAAAGAATCCATTAGCTTTTTCCGTGTAAAGAATATCCTGCTTTTAACTGTCCCAATTGACAAATTCAGGTTTTCAGCTATCTCTTTGTATTTATAACCTTCAGTGTGCATCTCAAAAGGTGTACGCTGGTCTTCTTCAAGCTTGGCAATGCTTGCTTCTATTTCCTTAGTTTGAAGTTGAGAATCAGGTGATACAAAATCTGAACGACGCGGTATATTAAGGAAATAGAGGTCTTCAGTAGTATCAACTATAGTATTTGCTTTTTGGTTCCTGCGATAATTATTTATGAAGGTATTTTTCATAATCGTGTAGGTCCACGCCTTAAGGTTTGTATTTGATTCAAATTTGTCTTTATGGATTAGTGCCTTAAGATAGGTGTCCTGTATAAGATCTTTTGCCTCTTCTCTATTATTGGTTAACGTGTTGGCAAAAAATGAGAGGTTTTCGTGCAAACCTATAAGCTTACTGTTAAATTCAATTGCTGTCATAACTCACCTTTGTTTGAATGAATATAAACTGTTTAACAAATAGCGTGCAAAAGTAAACATTAAGTGTCATAAAATTGCATAAAAATGCAAAAGATTACTTAAACAACTGAAAATAAAGAGAATAAAACCAGTAAAAAGTGTTTAAGAATAAGACTTAAATGCGTGCTATATAGTTAACATGTTGTAATTGACCCCATAGTGGGACATAAAATGTCCTCATTAAGGAAAAACAACTGAAGTTTTACTATTGTTTAACTTATTACGGTGCAAGTGACTATTTTAGACTTTTGGTAAAAACAAAAAGTTGTCCACATTAGGGACAACTTTTTAAATATTTCAATAATTTGAAGGATTTACGCCGTTACCAATTGATCAAGGAAAACACGTGGCTGCTTAATAAGTTCAATGTTATCAGGCATTTCCATTTTATGTTCAAGGGTTTGCAATCCTGAGACATAAATTTTATTATCAATGAATGATTGGCTAAGATGCATTATGGCTTCACTATATTTCTTATCAGTAATTGGGGTAGTAAAATATGTAAATAGATAATCAATTTTCTGCTTATTTTTGATTTCAGACAAATCTTCAAGAGGGAGTGACTGCCCGAGGTAAATTACATTGTGACCAGCCTTCCTTATAAGATAGTTGTAAAATAACAAACCTAGTTCATGCCATTCATTAGGAGGCAGGAAAAGCAGGAAAGTTTGGGGATCAATTTTGAAATTTCCAACCTGGCCATCAATTGCAATAATAAGCTTCTGCCTAATAAGGTTTGATACAAAATGCTCCTGCGCCGGGTAAATTGTGCCAATTTGCCAGAGTACTCCAATCCTTTCAAAGAAAGGGTACAATATGCGGGTTACTGTTTCGTCAAATCCAATTTTTATTACTGATGATGATAGAACTCTTTCAAAGCGCACTTCGTCAAAGTCAATCATGGCAACAGTAAGTTGCTCGATTTGGTTGGTGAAGTCATGAAATGAATCAGATATTTCAATGATCCTTTCATTCATCTCGCCATTTTCCATTGATACAATATTGGATATTTTATATCCATTACGGTTAAGAATGGTAACATTGAGCAGCTTTTTCAAATCCTCATCAGAATAGTACCTGATGTTTGTTGGAGTACGTTCAGGTTCAAATAAACCATATCTTTTTTCCCAGATTCTAATGGTATGCGCTTTTATACCAGAGAGCTGTTCCAGGTCTTTAATTGAATATTTAATCATTGGTCTATATAATGAAATGATTGCTATTTTCTAAATTAAGCTAAATAACAATACATTAGTCAAAAAGTTTTCTTTTCACAGCTATCTTGTTGAATGTTCAAGCCTAAAGTATCAAAGCTTGTGCTTTTTTTATAGCAGCATCAAGACCACTAACATCCTTACCTCCCGCGGTTGCGTAATGCGACTGGCCTCCACCACCTCCTTTTATCTCTTTTGCTGGCTCTTTGATTATTGTTGAAGCATTTAAGCCTTTCTGTTTCACAAGCTCTTCTGAAATAGCAACTGTTAACATTGGCTTATTATCACTCTGCGAACCAATGATTACTATTAGGTCGTCATTTCCATGTAACAACTTGAATGTAAGATCACGAACGGCGTTAGGTTCAAGGTTCACCTTAGAAACTATCAGTCTATATGTTTCGTGTTGCTGATAAGCTGATGATAAGTCAAGATATAGGTTTTGAACTATTTCAGCATTATTCTTTTCAATAACTGATTTCAATTCAGCATTTTCGTCAAGCAAATTCTTAACCGCTTTCAATGGATCAGTATTATTTTTCAATAATGATTTTATCTCATCAAGCAACTCGTTCTGGCTATAATAGTATGCTTCTGCCTTCTCACCGGTAATTGCCTCAATACGACGAACCCCGGCAGCAATTGCCGATTCTGAAGTTATTTTGAACAAACCAATTTGTCCTGTGGCAGTTACATGCGTGCCTCCGCACAATTCAATTGATTCACCAAATTTGATCATCCTAACTGTATCACCATATTTTTCACCAAACAAAGCCAATGCACCTTTTTCCCTTGCCTCTTCTATCGGAACTGCCCTCCATTCCTCTCTTCCAAGGTTTTTACGTACAAGGTTATTTACGATGGTTTCTACTTGAAGTACTTCAGCGTCGCTCATCCTTTGGAAATGTGCGAAGTCAAAACGCAGATAGTCAGGATGCACAAACGAACCTTTCTGTTCAACATGATTGCCTAATACAGTGCGAAGTGCCTGATGGAGCAGGTGTGTTGCGGAATGATTATTTGCAGTTCTAATCCTGCTTTCTTCTGAAACAACTGCATGAACACTTGCTTCAGGTGATTCAGGTAATTCATTGCAAAGATGTATGATCAGGTTGTTTTCTTTTTTTGTATCCTGAACAATAATTTTTTTTCCGTTTATTTCTATTATTCCAGTATCCCCGGCTTGTCCGCCTGATTCAGCATAGAAAGGTGTTTCAGCTAATACCACCTGGTAAAAAGACTTGCCCTTTGAATTCACTTTCCTGTACCGTGTAATAAAAGTATTTGATTCGAGGGTGTCATAGCCAACAAAGGTTTCTGAATGGTCATCTTTTAAGATTATCCAATCATCAACTTCAACGCTGGCGTCCTTTCGTGAGCGCTCTTTTTGCTGTTGTAGTCCACGCTGAAAGGCTTCCATATCAACTTCAAGGTTTTGTTCTCTTGCCATCAAACTGGTAAGGTCAATCGGGAAACCGTAAGTGTCATATAACTCAAATGCAAACTCACCTGTTATTTTTGAACCGGGATTATTAGCTGTATACTGGTTGAATTTAGAAATGCCATGCGACAATGTGCGTAAAAATGATGCTTCCTCTTCAGTAACTACCTTTATAATCAGGTCCATCTGGCTTTTCAGTTCACTGAAATAGGTTCCCATCTCTCTAACCAGCACAGGTACGAGTTTATTTATAAAAGGCTGGCTTAAATCAAGGAAGGTATAGCCATATCTTACTGCTCTGCGCAAAATTCGCCTGATAACATATCCTGCCTTATTATTAGAAGGCAACTGGCCATCAGCGATTGCAAAGGCAATGGTACGTAAGTGATCGGCTATAACGCGCATGGCAATGTCTGTTGCAGGCGACTGACCATACTTTACATTGCTTATTCGCGAAATCTCATTGATAATAGGTTGAAAAACATCAGTATCATAATTCGACTTTTTTCCCTGCAATACCATGCAAAGACGTTCAAACCCCATACCTGTATCAACATGCTTAGCCGGCAGTGGTTGTAATGAGCCATTTGCAAGCCTGTTAAACTCCATGAACACAAGATTCCATATTTCAATTACCAGCGGATCGCCTACATTTACCAATGATGCACCATCAATTTCTTTTCTTTGTGCATCGTCACGTATGTCAACATGTATTTCAGAGCATGGTCCGCATGGCCCTGAGTCGCCCATTTCCCAAAAGTTGTCCTTTTTACTGCCTCTGAGTATCCTGTCCTTTGCAATTAAAGGCTCCCAATAGCCATAAGCTTCCATATCAGCTTCTAGCTTATCGCCTTCATCACCCCCGAATATGGTGACATATATACGGTTTTTATCAATTTTTACAGTTTCAGTGAGGAATTCCCATGCCCATTCAATAGCATCTTTTTTGAAATAATCGCCAAAGGACCAGTTGCCAAGCATTTCAAACATTGTATGGTGGTAGGTGTCATGTCCAACTTCTTCAAGGTCGTTGTGCTTCCCTGAAACCCGGAGGCATTTTTGGGTATTTGCAATTCTTGCGAATTTAACAGACGAATTACCAAGAAAAATATCCTTAAACTGGTTCATACCAGCATTTGTGAACATCAGGGTAGGGTCATCTTTAATGACCATTGGTGCTGATGGTACTATATGGTGTTGTTTAGATTCAAAAAAAAATAGAAAGGCTTGTCTTATTTCCTGAGCATTCATATTCAATGAGTTACGATGAAATGTGATGTTAAAAGTGTATTTTTTGGTGGTTAAGGGCTTGCAAATTTAGTTTAAAAGTTTAATTTTGCGACAGCATCGTTGAAAGTGGATTGCGATTGCTGTATTTTGATTTCAATTATATTTATTTCATGTCGAAAACACGATATCATTTCAACCCTAAATCGTTGAAAATTGAGAAAGTCCAAGTGTCTTTCCGTCAGAAATTTACCCGTTTTGTTTCAGTTGTTGCAACAAGTTTAGTTTTCGCTACCGTAGTTCTGCTGATAGCCTACAATTTTCTCGATTCTCCGAAAGAAAGAATGCTTGTGCGGGAATTAGAGCAATATGAGTTGCAATATAAAATTCTTAATGACCGCCTTGAAAGAGTGCAGGCTGTTGTGGCTGACCTTCAGGACAGGGATGACAATATTTACAGGGTAATCTTTGAGTCAGAACCAATACCTTCAAGCATCAGAAAAGCTGGTTTCGGGGGTGCGAATCGTTATGAAAAGCTCGAAGGTTATAAGAATACTGAGATAATTAAGAATACTACCAGGAAGCTCGACATGATTGCCAGTCAGCTTTATGTGCAATCGAAATCGTACGATGAAGTTTTTAACCTTGCAAAGCGTAAGGATGAAATGATGGCTTCAATACCTGCAATTCAGCCGGTATCAAATAAGGATCTCAGGCGAATAGGCTCATACTTTGGATATCGCACTGACCCTTTCTATAAGGTTACCAAGTTTCATGAAGGTATTGATTTTACAGCCAGTGTAGGCACAGAAATTTATTCAACTGGTGATGGCACTGTATCAAAAATTGAACGTACAAGGGGTGGTTATGGTAACTGCATTATTATTAATCACGGTTTCGGCTACCAAACCCTATATGCCCACCTTTCAAAAATAGATGTAAAACGCGGTGATAAAGTAAAACGTGGCCAGGTAATAGGAAGAGTTGGAAACACAGGTAAATCAACAGCTCCGCATTTGCATTATGAAGTACGTAAGAATAACAAATCAGTTGACCCGATTAACTACTTCTTTAACGACATTACTCCCGAAGAATACGAATTAATGATTGAATTGTCGCAAAGGCCTTCACAAACCCTTGACTAGTAGATCATGCCATATAAAAAACCTGTTATAAAAAAGGTCTATTACCGCATTGGTGAAGTAGCTACTATCTTCAATGTTAATATTTCTCTGATCAGGTTTTGGGAGAACGAATTTGATATTATAAAACCTTTCAGGAATAAAAAAGGCAATCGCTTTTTTACCCAGGCCGATGTTGATAATTTTCACATAATCTACCATCTCGTTAAAGAGCGGGGATATACCCTGAATGGTGCTAAAGAGAAGTTAAAAGGGAATTTTGCAGAAGTATCTGATAATCATCAAATCGTAAAAACACTCCAGGACATTAAGTCTTTCCTGCTTGATTTAAAGCAAGAGTTGTAATCAACATTTTTTATCTGGAATAATTTCCTTTATACCGCTTATGCCTTGTGAGGTAATTAACGGAACATTTCGTATTCATGATTCATTCATGTTCCATTATGATCATAAGCGTCTTACAAGCGTCTTATAAGCGTCTTATAAGCGTCTTTTATCGCTTATGTAACGCTTGTGAATCGCTTATGAATTGTTTATAACAAAAATGAAAACCAAACTATTCATCAGCGTTTTTTAAACTGATTGGTACAAATAAAAGCTGGCACAGTTTGTCGCATAGAGCCACCATGAGTACCATCCAGTTGGTTAATCTCTCACGATTGTAACAGAAAACTTCGGGTACAGCGCATACATTCATTAAAATGGACACACTGATGAAATAAAATGATCGGGAATTAACCTCTAGAGGTAAGCTTTTTGAGAGAGAAAATTAGAAACGTAATCCGCAACACCTGCTTCTAATGTTGCAAATTCATTTGAATAGCCTGTGGTTACAAGCTTATGCATGTTTGCTTCGGTAAAATACTGATACTTTTCCCTGATGTCCTCCGGGGTGTCAATAAATTCAATCACTGGATCAATATTAAGGGCTTTAAAAGTAGCCAGTGCAAGGTCCTTAAATGAACGGGCTTTCCCTGTACCAAGGTTGTATAATCCTGATGAAGGTTTTTTCTTCATCATATAGTAAAGCACATCAACCACGTCTTTTACATATACGAAATCGCGTAATTGCTCACCATCTTTAAACTCAGGCTTATGTGATTTAAACAACTTTACTTTTCCGGTTTCAATGATCTGGCGGTGTGCATGAAATATCACTGAAGCCATTCTGCCTTTGTGATATTCATTGGGGCCATAAACATTAAAGAACTTCATTCCAGCCCAAAAAGGAGGAGTTTCAAATTGCTGTAGTACCCATTTATCAAAGTCATTTTTTGATTCCCCATAAGGGTTTAATGGCTTTAAACTTTCAACAATGCCATGGTCATCCTTATAGCCCATTTCTCCCATTCCATAAGTTGCAGCAGAAGAAGCATACACAATTGGAATATTTAGCTGTGTGCAAAGAGTAAAAAGATTTTTGGAGTACTGAAGGTTGAGCTCATTAAAAACATCAACATTGAATTCTGTTGTATCTGTACGGGCACCAATATGGAATATAAAACCAACTTCATCACTATTTTTGATTAACCAACGGTAGAAGTTAGTGCGCTCTACTTTTTCGATTATTGACTTGTTATTGAGATTTTCTTTTTTCTCTTCTTTGCTAAAATCGTCAACTGCTACAATTTCCTTGTAGCCGAGTGAATTAAGTTTTGCAATTAGGCAACTGCCTATAAAGCCTGCGGCTCCTGTAACTACTATCATGCTGGTTAATGGTTTATTAATTATGCAATTGCTTATTTAAAGCTGATTCGTTAAAGCCATAAGCTGACATGATATAATGAAAAATGTCAGTGTTATCCATTAGTCCCTTGAATAATTCAGCTCTTTTGCCATAAGCAAACAATGGTACTGGTGAAGCAGTATGATGAATTGTTGAGAAGTGTGGTTTCATTTTGCCAGTATTAAGTATGTCCTCTACTAAAGTCATACCACCTGTTTCATGATCTGATGTAACAATAACAAGTGTTTCAGGATTTTCCTTTGCATATTTAAGTGCAACGCCCACCGCATTATCAAAATCAAGAAGCTCAGCAAGTATATAGTCAATGTCATTGGCATGACCACCCCAGTCAATCTGTGCACCTTCAATCATCAGAAAAAAACCATCCTTGTTTTCTGAGAGGATCTGCAGCGCCTTGGTAGTGGACATTGTTAACATTTCACCTCTTCCTTCTGACATTTTTGGAGGATGCACCGGATAGAGTAATCCAGCTAATTTACCTGACTGGTGGGTTTTGAGCTCGTCAACTGAAGTAGCAACATAATAGCCATGAGCCACCAAACTGTCCACATAATCAATGCTGTCAGCTCTTCTCATAAAGTTGTTTAATCCACCGCCAATAAATACATCTATACCGGAACCTATGAATTGTCGCGCAATTTCATTCTCCTGGCTTCTGTGTGCAACATTAGCAACAAATGATGCAGGCGTTGCATGGGTGATGTCAGAGGTGGCTATTAAACCTGTAGACAGGCCGTTTTCTTCAGCAATTTTAAGAATGCTCTTTAAATGTTGTTGATTTGGAGTAATGCAGATTTTGCCGTTGTTGGTTTTAACACCCGTTGCTATCGCAGTTCCGGCAGCCCCTGAGTCAGTAATCCCATTATCATTGGAAGCGGTGGTTACCAGGGCGGTATGTGGAAGACTCAACAAATTAAGTTGAGCATTTGCAGCTGCTGCATGAATTTGTGCTAGGCCCATCCCATCCCCTATAAGCAGAATTACTTTACGAGCTTTATTGTCACCGGATGAAGCTGTATTTTGTGTATATGCAGTGACATTAAATGCAACTAACTGAAAAACAGTTGTAAAGAGGAATGAAAATACGGTTTTTTTGAGAGTTATTTTTAGCATGCTGCAAAATTATCAATTTATGATGATACGGTGCACAAATAATAAAAAACTAAGTACATTTACGGTCTTTTAATTGAAAATTTAAACAGGTGTAACTAGCTTATTCGTTTCATTCAAATAAAATTATAATTAACCAACTTAAACCAATCTTTATGAAAGAGAAACTTGTGACTATCCTCAGTGAGTCAAAAGCAGCACGATGGACTGCTTTAGCTGTAGTTGCCTTTACTATGCTTACTGGTTATTATTTGGCTGATGTAATGGCACCATTGCAACAATTGCTTGAAGCTGAAAAATCCTGGTCAGCAAGCGAGTATGGGTTTTTTACCAGTGCTTATGGATGGTTTAATGTATTTTTATTGATGTTAATTTTTGGTGGAATCGTACTTGATAAAATGGGAGTCAGATTTACCGGATTAGGGGCTACCCTAATAATGGTATTGGGCGCTGCTATAAAGTACTGGGCAATTTCAACACAATCACTTGATGGCCAAATACTTATAGGCATGAAAGCGCAGGTTGTTATAGCAGCATTAGGATATGCAACATTTGGAGTTGGTGTTGAAATTGCTGGTATAACGGTTTCAAAGATTATTGTAAAATGGTTTAAAGGTAAAGAACTGGCTTTGGCAATGGGACTTGAAATGGCGACAGCTCGTTTAGGAACTACTCTAGCACTATCTACTTCATATCCAATTGCGGTATTCATGAATGATGTATCTTTTCCTATCCTTCTATGTCTAATCATGCTTTGTATTGGCACTATTGCCTTTTTTATATACACATTTATGGACAAGAGACTTGATGCTTCTATAGCAATCAGGAATGCTGGTGATATTAACTATCAGGAAGAAGAAGCTTTTAGTCTTAAAGACATTATGTTTATTTTAAAAAATAAAGGGTGGTGGTATATAGCAATACTATGTGTCCTTTTTTATTCAGCAGTATTTCCATTTCTTAAATACGCTGCCAATCTTATGGTGAACAAGTTTGGAGTGGATCCCGAATTTGCAGGACTGATTCCAAGTGTACTTCCATTTGGAACAATCTTCCTAACTCCATTCTTTGGAAATCTATATGATCGTAAAGGTAAGGGAGCTACAATTATGATTATCGGTGCAATTATTCTGATTTTTGTTCATACAATGTTTGCTATTCCGATATTTAATAATTATATAATTGCAATTGCATTAACAATACTATTGGGTATTGGATTTTCATTGGTTCCATCAGCAATGTGGCCATCAGTTCCAAAAATCATTCCTGAGAAACAACTTGGTACAGCCTATGCAATGATTTTTTGGGTGCAGAATTGGGGGCTAATGGGTGTTCCTGCTTTGATTGGATGGGTATTAGATAAGTATTGTGTTATTGGTAAAACTACAAATCCTGAAGGTAATATTGTGACTCTGTATGATTATACATTACCAATGCTAATATTTGCAAGTTTAGGTGTTCTTGCGTTAATCTTTGCCTTTCTATTAAAAGCTGAAGACAAGAAAAAGGGCTATGGTCTTGAACTTCCAAACATGGTAAGTTAGAATGTATGAAGTTTATAAAAAAGCTGCATTAGGCAGCTTTTTTTTTTATTAAGATAAATAGAAAAAACCTGCCGGGAGCAGGTTTTTATCTCAGGTGAGAAAGATGCGTTTGGTCCCGGGAAGTGACCAAAGCAAAGTGGATTTGAATCAGATGCAAAGATGTGTTAATTAAAATAGCAAATGTTAACCGTTTTTCAAACGTACGGATCTATTTATCAAACGTAACGATCTGATGAATATTCGTATAAAAACAGTGATTTTTTTTTACCGAAATGGCAGGAATAAATCAATTAATTGGATGTTTTTTAGCTTGATTGGCGGTGTGATAGTTTTACAGGAATGATAATATTCTGAAAATCTATGAAAGTTGCCGGGTTTTCGATTCTTTTTAAAAGGATATCCACAGCAGTATTCCCAATTCTGTATCCATCCTGTTCCACAGTGGTAAGCGCCGGGCATGCAATGCCTGCTATAGGGTCATTACCAAAGCCAACAACCTTGATATCACCCGGTATTTTGTAATTCGCCTGCTGAAGTATCTGCATCGCAGCAATAGCTGTAAAATCATTTACAGCAAATATGCCATCAATATCATGGGATAAATCAAGAATTTGCTGCCTGGCATGGAATACTTCATCCCTTGTATCGCACTGCATAATGAGGTTTTCGTTCGGTGCAATGCCATAATCTTCAAGTGCCTTATAGTAACCTTCCATTCGTGACCGTCCAATTTGCAGGTGCGATGGTGATGCCAGGTGCAAAATCCTTCTTGCTCCATGGGAAATCAGATGCGATGTTGCCAGGTACGCACCTCCGAAATCATCGGTTATTATTCGATCTGTAGCCACTGTTTCACATATCCTGTCGAAAAACACCAAAGGAATTCCACTATCTATAAGGTCTTTGAAATGGCCTGAATCATGTGTTGTTTTGCTCTGCGATATTAATATGCCATCAACCCTATGGTCAAGAAGAAGCTGTGTATTGATTACTTCCCGCTTATAATCTTCATTTGACTGGCAGATTATGAGCCTGTATCCTTTCGAATATGCAAGATCCTCGATGCCACTGATAATTGATGAGAAAAAATGATGTACAATTTCAGGAATGATTAAGCCTAAAGTGTTTGACCTTTGTTTCTTTAAACTGAGAGCGAGTGCATTAGGCCTGTAATTAACTTCAGCGGCGTACTGTTGTACAACTCTCTTGGTTTCGGTGCTGATGTCAGGATGGTCTTTTAAAGCTCTCGATACGGTTGAGGGAGAAATGCCCAGTGCCTTAGCAATATCATTTATTGAAATTAAGTGAGCTTTCATGATCCCGGTATAGTAAGAAATTTGGTTAAAAGTAAAATATTTTTGGGTTCAGGAGGATAAGTCAGTACTATTTTCTCGATAATTCGATAAATATTCGAAAATGATGTACATTAGATACCTTATATATGATTTAAAGGCATCCAATGCTAAAGTGCTGATAAATAGATAATTCTGTAAAATTATTTATATCACATAAAAGCAGATAAAACTGGCGCAATAAAATGCAGGGCAAATGCAATCGATTGCATACATTTATTTTAGCAAAGCACTGATTTTCCTGTCAATAACAGTTGATTATATTTAATAATTTCTTAACATTGTAGCAATAATTGTTGTACTAAAATAATTATTTGGAATTTCTTAACAATTTAATAAGTTACTCAGAAATTATAACACACACACAAATACATAATTAACAACACTAAAAATATGAAGAAGCATAGAAAGTTGCTGAATGTTCTGTTTCTTTTCATTGGTATTATGTTTACAGTCAACGTTTTTGCGCAGAGTGTAATTGTTACCGGTGTAGTCACAGACGGAGCTGATGGTAGAACGATGCCCGGAGTTTCCATAGCTGTAAAAAACACAACATCCGGCACTATCACCAATATTGATGGTGAATACAGTTTGACAGTGAATCAGGGTGCTACATTGGTTTATTCTTTTATAGGCTATACAACACGTGAGCTCGCTGTTGGAACAAGTCGGGTTATCAATGTAGTTCTTGAACCGGAATTGACTGAATTGGAAGAATTAGTTGTTATTGGATACGGTACGCAGAGGAAATCAGACAGAACCGGCGCTGTTGTTAATGTTCAGGCTGAAGACATGAATAAGGGTGTGTTAACCGATCCTATACAAGGTATGCAAGGTAAAGCTGCCGGTGTATTGATTACGAAGAAGGGTGGTGACCCCAACTCAGGTTTCTCAGTACGTGTACGCGGGGCTTCAAGTCTTGAAACTGGTACTGACCCTCTTTTTGTTGTTGATGGTGTGCCAGGTGTTGACCCAACCTCAATTTCTCCTGAAGACATTGAATCATTCAATGTTCTGAAGGACGCTTCTTCTGCTGCTATATACGGCTCCAGAGGTGCACATGGTGTTGTAATTATTACAACCAAGAAAGGTGCAGCTAAAGGCAACAGGGTTGAGTTCTCTACATACGTTTCTACTGAAACAGTTGCCAACAGGCTTAATATGCTGACTGGTGATCAGATTAGATCATACGTAGATCAATATGACCTCAATTTCATTGATAATGGTGGAAATGTTGATTGGCAGGATGAAATTTACCGTACAGGAAGTTCACAGAACTATAGTTTGGCTTTTTCAGGTGCTACCGGTAAAGGAGCATACAGGGCTTCTGTGTCACATAGCAATTTCGCAGGAGTGATTCTGGGTTCTGAAAAAACAAGAAGCATCGGCAGATTGAATATCAACGATAAGTTCTTTGATGAGCGACTTATTGTATCAGCAGGTCTCTCAGGAGCCTTTGAAAAGAATGATTATGTTAATTATACATCTAATGGACCAATGGATGTGTTATACCACACTTTCCAACGAAACCCAACTGATCCTGTTTATGGTCCAGATGGTGAATACTTTGAATTTCAACGTGAGTTTAATTACTGGAATCCAGTATTCCTTGCAAAGGAAATTACTAATGAACGCGATGCAAAAGACTTTTTTAGCTTTTTAAAGGCTGATTTGGAAATATTTAAAGGTTTCTTTGGTGGTGTGAATGTTTCTTACGTTACTGATGACAACCAAAGCTATTACTTTGAACCAACAACTTTGCAACAGGGAAGCTTTATAGGATTTGGAAGAAGGAAGTATGATAACCATGCCTCTAAACTAATTGAAACAACACTAAGGTATGTTACTTCAGCAGGCAGGAATAATATGGAGTTTTTAGGGGGATATTCATGGCAGGAAGAATTGTATAATGGATTATCTGCCCAGGGTACCAATCCATTTGTAAACTACAGTGGTCCTCATGATCTTGGGTTGTTGCAAACTGTAATTGGTCCGGGAAGGGATATTGACTCCTACTATAATAACAGCATTTTGATCTCTTTCTTTGCCCGGGGACTGTATAATTTTGATAATAAATACTTTTTAACTGCAACCATTAGGCGTGATGGCTCGTCTAAGTTTGGTAGCAACAGAGAGTGGGGGTGGTTTCCTTCAGCATCGGCAATGTGGAATATAACAGGAGAAGATTTCATGCAGAATGTTAGTATCCTTAATAACTTGCGTTTAAGGGTTGGCTATGGCCTTGCCGGAAATGAAAAGATAGGAATTGGAAGGGATATAAGAACTTATGTTTCAGGTGGTACTGCTCCAAACTTCGAAACCGGTGAAGAATCCATCTCAATGACTTTTGCTAGTGAATCGAACCCTAACCTACAATGGGAAACCAATGCCGAAATGAATATCGGTATAGATTTTGGACTATTCAATGACAGGATTTCTGGAACCGTTGAATATTTTAATAAACGGAATTACGACCTGCTTGGTCAATATACTGTACCTGTTCCACCAAATCTTAGTCCCAGGATCTGGGCAAATGTTGGTGAAATAGCTGTTAGAGGTATGGAGTTTACAATTCAGGCTTATCCGGTTAGGACTAGCGCGTTTGAATGGAGAACTAACTTGACATATTCTACCTATAACCAGGAAGTAATTAACCTATCGGATGCTGCGCGTGATTTCAACTGGTCACGTTCACAGGAAGGATATCTGGAGGGTCGCGGTCTTGTTGGGGATATTAACTGGACTCAGTCAATTGAAATAGGTCGCCCATTAGGTTCATGGTATATTCCTGAATATGCGGGTTTATCAGAAGATGGTAAATTTTTATTTTACACTGCAGCAGGTGGTGTAACACGCGAACCCGGTAATGCAGAACGTAGATTCATCGGTAATGCCAATCCTGATTTTGAACTTGGCTGGTCAAACTACATGACTTTCCTCACTAACTTTGATTTTAGCTTTACAGTTAGAGCAGTGTATGGACATGAAGTGTTTAATACCACCCGACTGATATTTGGAAATCCTTACTGGCTACCTGCAATTAATGTGCTCGAATCAGCATTGGAAGAAAAAGAGCGAGGTTTAAATGACAATCCTAAATTAAGCAGCTACTATCTTGAAGATGCTTCGTTTATTCGCCTCGACAATCTTTCACTTGGATATAATATACCGTTAAAGAAAGTCACCAATTTAAGAGTGTATGTAGCAGCTAATAATGTGTTTACAATGACAGATTATACCGGTATTGACCCGGAAATTGATGCTACAGGCAGATCGTTTGGTTTAGACCAATACAATGTTTATCCTAAAACCAGAACTTTCCTGGTTGGTCTTAATTTAACACTTTAATACTGATACTACGATGAAAAAGATATTTTTTAGTTTAACAATAATTGCTTCCCTGTTTATTGGATGTACTGACCTGGAAGATGATGTTATTGACAGGATTCCGGAAGATCAGTATACTATTGATCCGGTATTGCAAATGACTCCTATATATGAGCAAATGCGTGAGTTCGTTGATGGTGGAGGATGGTGGTTTGCCCAGGAACTAACATCGGATGAAATGGTTGGACCTACCAGAGCCAGTGACTGGGATGATGGCGGAAAATGGCGAGTCCTACACACACATACCTGGGACAATAACACTGAAGCTATAAATAATATGTGGAGCAGGTTCAATAATGGTATTGGTCAAGCCAATAAATTCATTGAAGCCCAATTGCCTCTTGCAGGTGATTCAGTTATTGATGCAGGCATAGCAAAAGGTAAGTTCCTTAGGGCATATTACTATTATTTGCTTATTGATAATTATGGTGATGTTCCATACATCACTTCATTCCTTAATGCTCCTACACTTCCAGTTAAAGCACAACGTGCTGCAATATGGGACTCAATAGTTACAGATTTAGAAGCAAATATACCTTTGGTGCAATCTAGTCAGTCAAAGACTGCTGCAGGGCTTGGAATGGCATACAGCCTTCTTGCCAAACTTTATCTTAATGCTGAAGTTTATACAGGAACACCGCAATGGGAAAAAGCCGAACAAGCTTGCGATGCAATAATCGCGATGGGACAATATTCTCTTGATGCAGATCCTTTAACCCCGTTTGTAACTAATAATGAAATATCAGGTGAAAACATTTGGGTTATTCCTTTTCATGAAGATACATACCAGGGCAATAACCTTCATATGCGTACTCTGCATTACAATAGTAATCAAACATACGATATGACTGTTGGTCCATGGAATGGATTTGCAGTGACAGAAGATCATTATAATTCGTATTCTGACGATGATCTGAGAAAAGCCGGATATTTTCTGGTTGGTCAACAGTACACAAGTGGCGGTGATGCTCTTTCTGATGCCGGGGCAGGTGGTGTTCCTCTTGTTTTTACACCTGAAATACCAGCTCTGCTTATGGATGCTTCATACTCACCAGCTCAAATCAGGTTATCAGGTGTTAGGGTTTCAAAATTTGAAATTAAAATAGGCTCAAAAGACAATCTTAGTAATGATTTCCCAATTTTCCGCTATGCTGACATATTACTTATGAAAGCAGAAGCAATGATACGTCTGGGAAAAAACGGTGATGAGTTTGTTAATATGGTACGTGATAGGGCAGGGTTGGATCCAATAAGTGGGACTACCCTTGATCAGATACTTGAAGAACGTGGGCGTGAAATGTTTTGGGAAGGGCACCGACGTCAGGATCTTATCAGGTTCGGTAAATTTAACAATGCATGGTGGGAAAAACCGGCATCAACTCCTGACAGGAAAACTTTCCCAATTCCTCAATGGGCAATAGATGCTAATCCAAATCTTGGATAATATTTAATATTGACATACTTATAACTAAAATTAATTGTTTAACCACAAAAATCAGTAAAATAAAAAAAATCAATTGAGTTTATTATTCAAGGCCAGCCTCTTTATGTTGGCTCTAATGTTCGTTTTTTCTGCTTGTAAGAAAGATGACGATGATCCAGTTGTACCACCAGTGTTAATTGAAGATGGTGTGTACCTTAAAGGGGAGGCAACTCCTTATACTGAGTTGAATACAAAATCAATGCTTGCTGTAGGTAAGAATGAAGTTGGTCAGGTTGAAAGAACAGGCATGTATGAAAAATACAGTAGTCTGAAAGCCGGTTCAAACTTTAACATTGTTGAAGTAGCTGGTACAACCCAAACAAACTACGGTCCTGCGACAAATGAGTCAGTAATACTTGCAGGTGAAAATGATCAGATTCATGCTACCATTCAGAAAGGTACTTTAGGTACTTCAGGTAATTTCACTGTACCTGCTGATGGAATGTATCATATCATCATAGATAAAACCACTAATACTTACATAATAGCTCCTGTTACTAAATGGGCTATAATTGGAGGTGTAACTGAGCTTGGATGGTCAGATACTGATTTACCACTTGTAGGTGCTTTTGATGCCAACTCAATGAAATGGGAGGCTACAGGTTTAACATTACGCTCCGGTAATTTCAAATTCCGTTACAGTGGTGGCTGGAAACTTGAAATTGACAGTGCAGAAGTTAAAGCTAATACTAACTTTGGTGGTGTTACTGAAGGAACTCTTCCAAACTTAAGTACTACTCTTGTTCCAGGTGGTGCTGACTACTTATTAACTGGTGAGCAAGAAGGTGTTTATACTGTTACTATTACCTGGACTCCAAACGATGGTTACAAGAGCAGTCTGGTTAAAACTGGTGAAGTTGAGCCTTTAAATTATCCTGAAACTCTTTACATGATCGGTGATGCAGTTGGTGATTGGGTTTGGGAAAATACTGACCTGCCAATGATACCTGTACACAGTAAACCACATCTTTTCTGGAAGATAGTTTGGATGAGTGGTGACCCAATAACAGGATTCAAATTTGCACCTGCAAAGGAGTGGGCTGGTGATTTTGGTAAAACTGGTGAAATGGAGAATGATATCTACGCAAAGGGTGCAGACAATATTCCTTCTCCAGCTACTGCAGGTTACTATATGGTAACTGTTAACTTTGAAACTGAGCAAATTGCTATTACTCAGCCTATGGTTTACCTCATTGGTGATGCTATTGGAACATGGGATCTTACAGCTGAAGGATTCATGTTTACTGTTGATAACGCAAATGAGAAGTTGACTATAACTAAGGATTTGGTTGCCGCAAAAAATCTTAGGATGTACGCCTGGATGGATAAAGGATGGTTCACCGATTGGTGGCAGTCAGAATTTAACATCTTTAATGGTGTTATAGAGTATCGTGGTACTGGTAATGATCAAGCGCCTGTTGTTACTATTGGTGGTAGTACAACTATTGATCTTAACTTTAAAACAAATACAGGTTCTGTTACACCATAATCTGAATTTCATTATTTAAAGCAAAAGCCGCTCATATACAGAGTGGCTTTTGCTTTTTCTACATGTTGTTAATTAAGTACTTTTGCACAATGTAGTTACTGAGAAAAGCATTGAATATTATGAGAAAACGAGAGAAAACTGAACCCCTTATACTTGAGAATGTTGAAATCCTTGATGCCGGAGCTGAAGGTAATGCAGTGGCCCGGCACAATGATATGGTAATATTTATTCCATTTGTTGTACCGGGAGATGTTTGTGATGTGCGTATAGTATCAAAGAAGCGCCGCTTTTACGAAGGAAGGGCTATTAAGTTCCATAAATATTCTGAGAAACGTACCACTCCGTTATGCCAGCACTTTGGTGTATGTGGTGGCTGTAAGTGGCAGAATATGGAATATTCTGATCAACTTATGTATAAGCAGAAGCAGGTTTTTGATAACTTCTCAAGAATTGGTCACCTTGAATTCCCTGAAATCTTACCAATTCTACCATCTGATAATATCTATTATTATCGCAATAAACTTGAATATACCTTTTCTGCTTTCAGGTGGTTAACTGCTGAAGAAATAGGGAATCAGGCTGAAACAATTAACCGGGATGCACTAGGCTTTCATATACCCGGCATGTTTGATAAAGTGCTTGATATCGAAACCTGTTATCTTCAAACAGAGCCTACTAATGAAATAAGAAACAAGCTCAGATCATTTGCTAAATCAGCAGGCTATACTTTCTATAATATCCGCCAGTTTGAAGGGGATCTTAGAAACGTTATAGTCAGAAATGCGGGCAATGATCTGATGGTTATTATGGTGTTTGGAGTTGATAATAATGAAATTATTGAGAATGGAATGGCGTTTCTGGCAACTGAGTTCCCAGGCATTACATCATTATACTATGTGATAAACCTAAAGCATAATGATACTATTCATGATCTGCAGCCAGTGCTTTATAAAGGTGAGCCCTTTATAACTGCTGAAATGGAAGATCTGAAGTTCAGGATAGGGCCGTTATCTTTTTACCAAACCAACCCGCAGCAGGCAGAGAAAATGTATAAGCTTGTGAGAGAATTTGCGGAATTAACTGGAAAAGAATTAGTTTATGACCTTTATACAGGTACGGGCACAATAGCAAACTTTATTGCACGTGATGCCGCTAAAGTAGTTGGTATTGAATATGTTGAGGCAGCAGTTGCTGATGCACACCTTAACTCTGAATTAAATGGAATTACAAACACGAGCTTCTTTTCAGGTGATATGGCAAAAGTTTTAACCGGGGAGTTTGTGAGTAAGTATGGCAAACCTGATGTGGTTATTACAGACCCTCCGAGAGCCGGTATGCACGAAAAAGTTGTGAAGAGTATACTCGACGCAAAACCCGAAAAAGTCGTTTATGTGAGCTGTAATCCGGCTACACAGGCAAGGGACATTGCCCTAATGACCGACAGCTACAAAATAACCAGAACACAACCCATTGATATGTTCCCACACACAAGTCATGTGGAGAATATTTGTTTGCTGGAAAGAATCTGATTCCGTCTCTACCGGGCATTTATCACCAATCGTTCTAATTCATCAATCTTGATACTCTCACCTTTTATAGTCAATTTTGCTTTGTTGTAAAATACTCCACGATCATATAAATGCTGTGAGATATAGGCAGGCAGATCATCACTGCTGATCCTGCTAAGAAGTGGTCTTTCGGTATTTGAAGCAATGATTCGGGATGCAAGTGAATCAGGGTGCATCTTTAAATAAACAGTTATTCCGTGTTTATTCATTAATGCCATATTGTCATAGAAACAAGGTGCACCACCCCCTGTTGCAACAACTGTGTTGGTTCTTGCGCATAACGAAACAAGTATTGAATGTTCCAGTTGCCTGAAAGCATCTTCACCCTCTTCTTTGAAGATATCAGCAACTTCCTTACCTGTCATATTAACTATTGCAGCATCAATATCAACAAAATCGAACTTTAAACGGGTAGCGAGTTTCTTGCCAACTGTTGATTTGCCACTTCCCATGTAACCCACAATAAATATTGGTTTTGCCATAATAGTATTATTATAATCATGCAAAGATACGGGAATAGCGCTGTTTTATTAGAGTTTAATGCAACGTGTGAACAGTAAATATTGTAATTTTATAACCATTAATAACTTAAAAAGAACCTTGCATGATGCCTGAATCAAATATCCATGAAGTATTGCTCAAATACTGGGGATATTCTAAGTTCCGGCCATTTCAGGAAGAAATCATAAAATCAGTCTTGAATAACAATGATACGTTGGCACTTCTTTCAACAGGAGGTGGTAAGTCATTATGTTTTCAGGTGCCGGGTCTTTTACTACCTGGGTTAACGCTGGTGATTACTCCTCTTATTGCTTTAATGAAAGATCAGGTAGAGCGTTTAAGGAAACACGAGATTCCTGCTGAAGCTGTTTATTCTGGGATGTCAGCCAGAGAAACAGAATTTGCATTAAACCACGTGATACACGCAAATGCCAAGTTTCTTTACGTTTCGCCTGAGCGGTTAGCTTCTGATTTCTTCAGAGAAATTTTACGAAATATTAAACTCAGTCTTATAGTAGTTGACGAGGCACATTGTATTTCGCAATGGGGTTATGATTTCAGACCCCCTTATATGAAAATTGCTGAAATCAGGCCACTCTTCCCGGAAGTTCCTGTTCTTGCTTTAACCGCAACTGCTACACCCGCTGTAGTAAAGGATATTCAGGAGAAACTCAATTTCCGAAGAGAGAATGTATTTCAAGGTTCGTTTGAGCGGCCTAACCTGGCTTATGTAGTTAATAAAGATGAGAACAAGCTGGAAACGCTTTTAAGGGTGCTTAAAGGTGTACCGGGACAAGGAATAGTGTACGTAAGAAACAGGAAAAAGACCAGGGAAACTGCTGAATTCCTAAAGTTCAAAAATGTTAGTGCCGACTATTACCATGCCGGTTTACCCGCCAAAGAACGTGAAAAGAAGCAGAATGATTGGATTAATGGTTATACCCGTATAATAGTGTGTACCAATGCATTTGGCATGGGGATAGATAAGCCGGATGTTAGAACAGTTGTCCATCTTGATCTGCCCGATTCTATTGAAGCCTATTTTCAGGAGGCTGGAAGGGCAGGCAGGGATGGTAAAAAGTCATATGCTGTATTAATTTATGACGATGCCGACATATATGACGCCCAAAGGAACCTTGATTTGGGATATCCGGAAATTGAATATATCAGACAAGTATACAGAGCGCTTGGTAATTACTACCAACTCGCCCCCGGAATGGGAAGGGATCTTACTTCTGATATGGATATAACTGACTTTGCAGGTAAGAATAAGTTTAAGCCTGTATTGGCATTTAATTCTCTTAAGTTTATTGAAAGGGAAGGATATATTTCACTTAATGAAGCTATGTACACCGCCTCAAGGTTTGTATTCAACGTGAATAAGCAGGAATTATATAAGTTTCAGGTTGAGAACGCCGGGTACGATATATTGATCAAAACTATGCAGCGCTCGTATGGTGGGTCATTCACTGAGCCGGTTCCTGTATATGAGGCAGAGCTTGCCCGAAGGCTTGAAACAACAGAACAAATAATCAGGGACATGCTTAACAGGATGCATGTTATTGGAATACTCTCATACTTTCCGGTAAGTGAGAAACCTCAATTAACCTTTGTTAGTGAACTGATAAAAGCTGAGAACCTTACAATTTCTCCTGAAAACTATAAAAAGCGAAAAGCAGATGCTAACTCACGGTTAAATTCATTAATTGAATACGCTACTTCAGTAAACAGATGTCGCAGTCAATTGCTAATTGGGTATTTTGGAGAGAAAGTGAATAAGTGCGGTGTTTGTGATGTATGCCTTGAAAGCAACAAGAATGAGCTCAGTGAACTGGATTTCAAGCGTATAGTAGAGATAATTAAACCATTGCTTGAAGTGAACGAGTTGAGCATAGGCCAATTAGTAGATGCCTGTGATAGTTTCTCACCTTCAAAAGTTATAAAAACTGTGTCGTGGCTAACTGATAATAAAAAGGTCACCTTGGTAAAACCTGATCTCTACAAATGGAGGGAAAATTAAAACAATTGTTAGTCGTTGAATAAAAGCTGAAATATTAAATAGTAAAAGCCTAATCATTAAAGCGTAAAGGCTTAAATATTAAAGAGTATCAGCTGGATATTATCAGAATAATAGTTGAAATTCAACAGGATAATAGTTGAATTTCAACAGGATAATAGTTGAATTTCAACAGGATATAAGCTAAATTATCACTGAGCATAAACTCAATAATTATTGTTTAAAAGCTGAATAACCACAGAGTAAAATCAGCATGTAATTATGATTAACAGTCGAAGAATCGCAAAGGAGTTTTACCTAAGGGATGATGTGGTGTCAGTTGCAAAGGATCTGCTTGGTAAGTTGCTGGTTAGCTTTACCTCTAAGCAATATACCACAGGCATAATTACAGAAACAGAGGCTTACAACGGCATAATTGACAAAGCATCACATGCGTATGGTGACCGCAGAACAAAGCGTACTGAAACAATGTACCGCGAAGGGGGAATTGCCTATGTATACCTGTGTTACGGAATTCATTCATTGCTAAATGTGGTTACCAATGTTGCAGGTATTCCGCATGCTGTGCTTATTCGTTCAGTTCATCCTTTATCAGGAATTGATATTATGGAGCAAAGAGTAGGGCGAAAGATTGGTCAAAAGGAAGGCACAGGACCAGGAAGAGTTACCAAACTGCTCGATATTCACTATAAAGATGATGGTGAGGACCTTATTACAGGAAATAAAATATGGATTGAAGACATTGGAATATCAATTCCTGAAAGCAATATTATTTGTACCCCGCGCATTGGGGTTGGTTATGCAGAAGAAGATTCGTTGCTGCCATATAGATTTCTCGTTAGTAAGGAGCAAATACTGAACTTCAATAAGGCAACTTAAGAGCCTATTGGGGTTAAACACTCAAGAAACCGGGGTATTATAACAATATCACAAACTTTCTAATGGGAATGATATCAATAAAATAGGAGGAACCATTTTGCATGTTCCTCCTATTAAATTTTAATTGCAGTTACTTAGGCAGTTACTTTACGTTCTTTGAAAGCTCAGTACCTGGTTTGAATTTAACAACCTTTTTTGCAGCAATCTTGATTTCTTTACCGGTTTGTGGATTACGGCCTTTACGAGCAGCACGTTTTGAAACCGAAAATGAACCGAAACCTACGAGAGCAACCCTGTCGCCCTTCTTTAATGTTTTTGAAGTTGCAGATACAAAAGCGTCCAATGCCTTTTTTGAGTCGGCTTTGGTGAGACCTGATTCTGCTGCCATGGCAACGATTAATTCTTGTTTGTTCATTTTTACCAGTTTTAAGATTAATATTATGTTGGATAACCTAAGGCAAATATAATCTATTTCTGAGCAAAATCAAGCGTTTTGGCAAAAAACATATAAAAAAGTTAATAAAATAGGTGGTTTGTTGATAACTTTATCAAAAAAAGTGAGGAAAATTGGTAGTTTTAGCACTCCAACGTATCCCAACGATTTTAAACAATTATTTCAACGACCTTAAACAAAACTGGAAATTCCACTCCTATTACCCCTTAAAAACTCGCTTGCCAACATTACTTTCTTCCCAACAGGCTGTATTAATAGTAATTCTATGTACTCATTTTGGCATGCAATTAAAAACCGACCTTCCTTGATTAGTATACTTCCGGGTTGCAGTTCGGATGTGATACCGGGTAAGCTTGATTTAATCACTTTTAACTCCTTAACAGTATCATTAGTTAGCATTTCACCATAAGCTCCGGGATAAGGGCTTAAACCTCTTATAAAGTTGTGTATGGTTAATGCAGATTGATGCCAGTTGATTTTGCAATCACTCCTGAAGATTTTTGGAGCGTTCTTTAAAGATCCTGAAATTTGCGTATTATTTTCAACTTTTGATTTATCAGAAGCTTCATTAACTCCGATAGTATCAATCTTTTCGTTAGTTCCACTCACTTTGATCGGCTCATTCACCATAGGGCCATTCAATACATTGTCCTGATCAATGGCCTTATACGTATTAGTGAATATAGCATCCACGGTTTCCAAAACAACTTCAGCTCCAATTACCTTTAATCTGTCATGCAATTCACCGGCTGTTTCATCAGGCCCGATATCAATTTTACGTTGTTGGATGATCTTCCCTTTGTCAATTTCATCGTTCAGGAAAAAAGTGGTTACTCCTGTTACTTCCTCTCCATTTATTATTGCATGATTAATTGGTGCAGCACCGCGATATTGAGGCAGAAGTGATGCATGAAGGTTGAAGCACCCTAAGGGGGGCATTTCCCATACAGATTCAGGTAATTTACGGAAAGCTACAACTATGAAGAGGTCGGCATTAAAACCTTTAAGCTGAGACAGAAATTCGGGATCGGAAAGTTTGATTGGTTGGAGAACAGGAATATTATGTGCAACAGCAAAATCCTTAACAGGGGAGGAGTGCAACTTTAATCCCCGTCCGGAAGGTTTATCAGCAACAGTTACTACTGCTGAAATAATAAACTGGTTTTCAATGAGTTTCTGCAAAGGGGCAACAGCAAACTCCGGGGTTCCCATATAAATAATGGAATACTTGTGCTTCATATTACCGGTATAATGAAAACACCCGGAATACCATCCCGGGTGTTCACTTCTTTACTATTTTATTTACAAGCCTTTAAGGCGAGTAATATGTTTTTCAACATCACGCGCTTCAGCACTACGCGGATATTCAGTTTTTATTTCATTGTATGCATCAAGGGCTTTATCCTTACTACCTGCGTCTTCATATGCCCATGCAGCTTTCTGAAGAAATACAGGAGTGGTGAAATCATTCTTGAAAGTGTTTGCTGCTTCTAAATATTGACTTGCTGCTTCTTCCTTCTTACCCAATTCCATATAGGCATCTCCAATTGCACCTTTTGCCATAGGGGCTAACATCACATCTTTTGTGTTGAATTTCTTGAGATGATCTACTGCATCTTCAAACTGACCCTGATTCAGGAAAATTATACCTGTATAATAATGAGCAAGTTTAGCTGACTTAGTCATACCGTAATTATCTATGATTTCAAGGAATCCGGGGAATTGACCATCGCCATTGAGCGCCAAACGGAGTGAATCCTGCTCAAAGTACCTTTCGGCCATAAACATTTGCGACTGTGCTTCTTTTTCACGCGGGTCAAGTATGAATTTCTGAAATCCAAAGTAACCAAGAATAATTAATGCAATACTCCCGAGTATAATAACCAGTAGTTTCTGGTTCTTTTCAATAAATAATTCGGATTTACTCAGGGCCTCTTCTACGGCCATGATTTTTTCTTCAGTGTTGTCTGACTTCTTTGCCATTGATGTTTTAATTTAATGTGCAAAAGTAACATTTTTTTAATTCAGCAACAGGGTAAACTTTGGTGTTTTATAAGAATAAAAACAGTTTTCGGTTTCGTTAAGGACTTTTTTGTATATTTACGGCAATGAACATCAATCACCCTTAAAATATAACCAGATATGGGCAAAGGAGATAAAAAAACCAAAAAAGGTAAGATCATTATGGGATCATATGGTGTCAGGAGACCCAGAAATAAGAGCGGTAACCCTGCACCACCTAAGGTTGTAGATCAAGTGGAAGACGAAGTACAGGAAGATGGACAGAAGGAAGTTAAACCAAAACCTAAAGCTAAGGCTTCAAAAAAGACTAAAGAAGAGGAATAATTGATAAAATCCGGTGAATTAACCGGATTTTTTAATTTATCTAAGATACTATTGCGCAACAAGCTCCTTAAACCGCTTACCTCTTTCTTCGAAGTTCTTGAATTCATTGTAGCTGGATGCTGCCGGCGACAATAGGCAGATGCCACCGGGTATAGTTACTTCAACAGCCTTTTTAACTGCATCGTCAAATTTATCATAGTGAAAGACTTGAAGTAGGCTGTTACTGTTTCTAATAAGTTCATAAATGTGTAGTCCTGCCGGTCCGGTGGTGATTACTTGTTTAACATTTCCATTTTTCAGGTAGTCAATTAGTGTAGAGTAATCAATTCCCCGGTTGAATCCACCAAGTATTAAGGTGTCAATAGGTTTGAGCGATTCAATAGCAGCTATTGCTGATTCGGGAATAGTAGAGATTGAATCATTGTAATAGTTGACTAATCCATAGTTTCCAACAAATTCAAGGCGATGCTCCAAAGGAGCAAATGAGCTGACAGCCTCTTCAATCACTGATGTTGGGATATCTAACAATGTAGCGGCTGCAGCAGCAATAATAGCGTTACTTCGGTTGTGTTCTCCGGTTAGCTGTAACTTGAAATCCAAAGGTAAAATCCTCTTACTGAATTTTGAGGTGGTGAGAATAATGTCATTTCCATTAACTATTATGCCATTCCCTTCCATATTAGTATGGCTGAAAGGCAGTCTTTCTCCGTTTGCCGGATTGTTATGAATGAGTTCATTAACATGTTTATCAGCTGAATTATAAATAAAAAAATCTTCAGGTTGCTGATAACGGGCAATATTATACTTTGCGAGCTGATATGCCAGGAAGGAATCGTAATGATCAAGGTGCTCCTGGAAAATATTTAGCAGAATGCTGATTTTTGGGGAACTTCGTGTGTACTGAAGTTGGTGTGAGGAAAGTTCGCATACTATCTTTGTACTGGGTGAAATCTCACCAATAAGATCAAAAAGCGGAATGCCAATATTTCCACCCATCACTACTTCAGATGAATAAGATCTGAGAATATGGTAAAGTAAGCTGCTGGTAGTGCTTTTACCTTTTGTGCCAGTGATGCCTATTATTTGCTTCTTGTAAAACGACAGAAATAATTCGGTTTGGGAAGTAATAGCTTCTCTGTTAAATTTATGTATGTCCTGATTAAGTGAAATGCCAGGCGATTTTATTACTACATCAAACTTCTCAAGATTAAACAAATAGTCATTACCGGATTGAATAGAAGGGCACAATGATTTAATCACAAGGTCGTCATTAAAAGCAGTAATGTTTTTATCTGCTACAGTTATGTCGGCATCAGGAATGACTTCAAAAAGCAGTTTTAAAGTTGATCTGCCTTCACGACCATAACCTAAAACCAGGATTTTTTTACCACTAAGCAATGACTTTAGATATTCCTTCATACTCCTTTATTGATATGCAATTTAATTTAAGTGGTCGTGGTTGTTTGTGTTAAATCCTTCCAATAGAATACTTAACTGTTCATCATCAAGAAAATGTTCTGATTTGTCAGATGAATGAAGGTTTATTTTATTTATATGGTCGCCATCCTCATGAATCTGGAAACCTGGTTTATACTTTTGCATAAATCTTTGTACGAGAAATGGACGGGAATCTGATGTTTCTGGAGCCATACTGTTCTCATTCTTAACAATCATAAGCATTGCTGTTTGCACATCGAGTAAAGTACCAACACATTCGAATGGTTTGATAGCTGAAAACCCTGTCAATTCATCAAAGTATTTTGTGTTTTCCTGATTGTTAAGCATCGGCTTCCCGATAATGCTATTGGCATAATTAATACCTTTAAATGCCGACATCATAATATGTGTGAACAGGCACTTGGGGCAACTTCCACACCATGAATCAGTTTTGCTTCCAACATTGCAGCTTTTGAATACTTGATGATACTGTTCAAGCCCTGCAAACACAGAAACTATCTGCAATTCATTAAAGGGTCTTAGGAAGCTAAAATAATTGAAATTCCTATTTATATACTCCGCGGTATATTGCCTGAAGTTTCTTTCAAACTCAACTGATTTTGAATACTGATGGTTTATGTCAGTTCCGGGGATTGTTGCTTCGTTTGCACTGGATTCATTTGAAAGCGCTATTTGCTTGAATCCGGTGAGAGCCGATGCGAGCAGAGTATAAAATGCCAGCATTGCCGAGAATGGTGTATGACCGTTAAGGAAACCCCTTTCATTCAATTTCAATAATTCAGGGTCAATAGTTCGTTCAATAATAATAACATCATCAGTTTGCAACCCTCCTGCTGTAACTGTATTTAATGTTGCACCACGAGGGTTCATAATAAGTGGGTGAATATTCTTTCCACTCCTCTTCAATAATTCAAGTGTAACAGCTGAATCTTTTCCTCCCCCAACAGGGACAATGTACTCATCAAGGAATTCCATAGAAGTATCCGGATGAAACTGTTTACCTTCTGATTCTATATTTACAAAGTCAGAATAATTAACATCTAACGAATTCAGATAGAAAAACTCACCAAGCCCTTTATAATATAGACTTTTCCACCATTCAGTCTGCTCTTTAGAAAGGGCACCTGCCTTAACCAAAATTATTGGAGAGCAAGTAGCTTTCCAATAACTAACAAGTTCAATCATCCCTATCTGAAATACTAAATTTTCAATCAAGGGGAGGACAATTTCCCTGTTTTGGGGAATATGTGATACCGCAATTGAGGAAATTGGCCTTAAAATAATATTCGGTTCAATTATGAATTCGAATCCAAAGCTTATTTTAGTGCCCGAAAAAGAATAATGAAAGCTATTGTAAACAAAAACCGGATAGTCTTTTCTATATTTATAGTAGCTTTTCTTATTATCACCTCTTAACATAAAGTGTGGTATAAAATTTGTTCTTTATAGTTTACACTATAGCGCAAAATTAGTGAATTTGATACGTAAATGATCACACTCAACACTATAGTATTTGGTTGTTCATTGAAATAAGCAAATGAAGTAATCCAATTCACTGCCTTAGGGCATTTATTCAAGTAGTTATGGAATCATCAAAAATAAAACCAAATACCGGACGTATACTAATATCAGTACCATTCATGCAAGATTTTTACTTTAAAAAATCAGTTGTATTGTTGGCTGAACATAGTGATGAGGGATCTTTTGGAATAATCATCAATAAACCGGTTGAAGTAAAACTTAAGGACATAGCTTCGGAGTTTGACGATTTTGATGCCCCAGTTTTTTTAGGGGGTCCTGTTAAAACTGACAGTTTGTTTTTTATACATACACGCCCTGACCTGATTGATGAAGGTATTGCCATACTCGATGGTTTATATTGGGGAGGAAATATTGACACAGTTAAGAGATTGATTAAAAGCGGTAAGTTAAATAAAACTGAAATCCGCTTCTTTATAGGATATTCAGGATGGGTGGCTAACCAGTTAAATAAAGAACTGGAAGAAAAATCATGGGTGGTATCATTAACAAATCCCAACCAGGTGTTCAGAAGTAACCCATCTGATCTTTGGTCAGTAACGCTTAAAAAGTTAGGTAAAGAATATAAATTCTGGGTTGTTTATCCTCCTGATCCTTCGTATAACTAATAAGAATTTACATAAAGGTGCTAATTTGATTAATAAAACCGGCCAGCAAAGCCGGTTTTGCTATTATTGTAAATGCGAGTCCATAAAGTGCTCCCCAAAAATGTGCATCATGCCCTATATTATCCTGACCTTTTTTTGCCATATAGGCTGAAAAGATAAGATAAAGTAATCCGAAGATGAATGCAGGAATACTGAAGGGTAAAAGTAGAAATCCTATTCCGGAAAGGGGACTGATAAGAATACTTGAAAACAGAACAGCTGAAACTGCACCTGAAGCTCCTACTGCTGTGTACCAGGCATTATCTTTATTTTTTCCGTATGATGGTGTGGCCGACAAGAAAACTCCTCCTGCATATAGGAGTATATAGAAGTAAATGCCTTTCCCAACTCCAAAAAGTATTGCGAACGCTTCCTCAACCATACTGCCAAATGAATACAATACAAACATATTAATTGCCAAATGCGCCCAGTCAGCATGCACCAGGGCATGACTAAAAAATCTATGGAATTGACGCAGGTGGTTTATCCTGTATGGATCAAACAATAATTTGTCAAATAGTACACGGTTGTTGAATGCCAGAACTGAAATGATGGCAGTAACTATAATAATACCTAATGTTATCATTTTGGTAGAGCTGTATGGTCTATTTCTGAACCTAAAACACTGTGTGGAATCAAATAAACAAGCGTAGTTACCAATGCTGCCACTAATGCCCAACCTCTCTTTTCGCGATTCCTTATAAGCTTATAAACTGCAATAGCCCAGAAGATAAATGCTACGGCTGTTTTGTTATCAGTGAGATCATGACCGAATGGCCACCCTGTCCAGTAAGCACCAAATGCATATTTCTGAACAATTGGTCCAAGCACCAAACCTCCTGATATCAAGAGGAGAGTAGTCCAGATACTGTATTTTAATGTGTTCTCTCGTTTGGCAATAGCCTCAATACCTGTACGGGTTGAAAACAACATAGCCATGAACATCAAAATGATGTGAGGAATTAAAACAAACCATGGTACATCTCCTTTAAACCTGATGATAACAGGTTCCTCGGAAAGTTGCATTTCGCTAACACCATCACTTAAACTAATTGCATACTCTACTTTACCTGCAGGTGGTTGATGAGGAATTGATGCTATTAGCTTCCCACCTTGATGGCGCATACTAACTTGCCTGATACTATCATGGCTTTTATATCTTCTATAAGTAAAAGTGCCATTCAATTTGCCGTTTGGATCATCTATTGCAATTTCTGCATCATCAGGTCCGCCATAGGTGCGTAATAGCTTATATTTGAATGTTTCACCACCAAGTATTACCTTGCCTGTAATTGGTTGAGTGGGCCCTGTCATGCGCTGGTAAACCACCATAGAAAGGGTTATTATGATCGCTACGATCCAAAAGATGACATTTTTACTATTCATTATTATAGTAGTTATGTTAAATCAAAAATACTTTGCAATGATAATAAAAAGTATTGGTATTTCACCCAAAGGATGTGGAGATGGCTTTTGAATTTCAATTATACAATAAATGGTTGGGATAGAAGTTATTTGTGATGTAGTAACCAATGCGAATTAATGGAAATAGAAGTGATGATTTTCAATTCAGTAAGCTGCTAACTAATTGATTGGCATTGCTTTAATAAATTGTCATTTCAAATAGTCACTTTTTCAGCTCTATTATGGTTGTTTTTGAGAAAAACATTTACCTTTACCATGATGTTTAAATACCGAAATAGGGTAATTTCCTCATACCTGTTTAAACTATTATTGCTTGTGTCAAAGAAGATTCTGTTTCTATTTCTGTTAATTACAATCGCTTTAAAGCCTATCACAGCTCAGGAAATGAATGGTTATGTTCATAGTAACTATTCGGGAATTACTGGCGCTCAGATGAATCCAACCTCACTGGTTAATTCCAGACTCTATTTCGACCTGAACATTATTGGTGTTCATATTAATGTGGACAATAATTACATTTTTTTGGCAAATGACGAGTATAAGTTCACCCGCTTTCTCTCCTTGAATCCAGAGTTTCCTGAACATGAGGTTAGGGTGAGTCAAACCAGAGTTGAAAATAGGGTATACTATGATTTTTTTAATGAAGAACTTAAAAATGCGTTTACACAAGTAAAGGTATATGGTCCTTCTATGATGTATTCGAAAAATAATAGAGCCTTTGGATTCGCTACATCCTTGCGAAATATTGTATCAGGGAAAGATATACCATATGAAATTGCTAAATTTGGTGCTGAGGGGTTTGATTATTACCCGTTGCACCGCATAAGGTTTATTGATAATAAGAGTTTCAGGGCATCTGGTATTTCTTTTGGGGAGATAGCCTTAAGTTACGCTCAGGTTATCCATAAAAGGAATCGTGATCATATTACTGCCGGCATAACCGTTAAGGGCTTGTTGGGCTTTGGAGGCGGTTACTGGTCAGTTGATAATGTTGACTACATGTTACCAAACGGTGATACTATTGTTGTATACAACGCCAATGGGAAAGCCGGCATGTCATTACCTGTTAATTATGCAAACAATGACGTGACTTTCCCTAATGAACTAATTAAAGGAACTGGAATAGGTGCTGACATAGGTATTACTTATCAATATAAGATGCAAGGGCATACAAACAAGCATTTTGCTGCATGCGAGCAACCGTTTGAAGATTATCATTATAGCATTGGCCTTTCACTTATTGATATAGGCTTTGTGAATTTCAAAAAAAACACCAAGCAAATTGAGTTAATTGATGCACGGGGTCAATGGAATGATTTCACAAATCAAGACATTGAGACAGTAAATGTGCTTTTTGGTGCAGTTAGCAATACTTTTGGTAGTGACTCAACAGCTTTAGTTAATGAGGAACCGTTTAAAATATTCCTTCCTTCTGCAGTAAGCGCTCAATTTGATCTTCGTATACAACAAGGTGTTTATCTAAATTCAACTCTCGTTTATCCACTGCTTCTAAATGAATATACAATTGCCCGACCAGCTCAATTATCACTAACACCTCGCATTGAGAGGGATAATTTTGAATTGGCAATACCCTTTACCCTATATGAATTCAGATATCCACGTATTGGATTGAGCGCCCGCTTTTCAAAGTTTATAATTGGAACTGATAAACTGGGTGGGTTCTTTGGGCTGAATCATTTTACGGGTATGGACTTATATTTTATGATCAAATTTCCTCTAATTAAAGGCAATTGTTTTGGTAGAAATAAAAGGACAGACTGTAATAATCTTGAGTTCCGTAGGATGAAGCGCAGTATGGAATTCTTAAAAATCCGATAAATTTTATATACTGGTTACTAATTAATTAGTTCAGGTATACATTGGAATTACGAAATCCTCGTGGTGTTGCATAGCTTGTGCACAATCCAGGTATTTGCCTGAATTTAATTGACAAATTAGAAAATCGCATTTGCTTTAACATCAAGGGCATCCCGTAAACCATTACCTATTAGCATGAATGCCAAAACCAGGAGCATAATTGCAATGCCCGGTGTTAATGCCAGCCAGGGATTATCAAGAATAATATAAGCATAGTTTTCTTTAACCATTGTTCCCCATGATGGCATAGGAGGCTGCACACCAATCCCCAGGAAACTTAAACCCGCCTCAATCAGTATTGCAGATGCAAAATTGGCTGCAGATATTACTATTACCGGTCCCATAGTATTTGGGAGTATGTGTTTGGCAATTATCCTGAAGTTTCTATATCCCAATGCTCTGGCCGCTTCTACAAACTCTTTCTCCCGTAAGCTTATGATCTGACCTCGCACAACCCTTGCAACTTCAACCCACATAGTAAGCCCAACTGCAATAAACACTTGCCAAAATCCCTTGCCTAATGCAAAAGTGATAGCAATTACCAGCAGGAGTGTGGGAATTGACCAGATAACATTAATAAACCAGATAATAAGATCATCAACCCAGCCCCTGAAAAAGCCTGCCAATGATCCTAATAAAATTCCTAAAATAAGTGAGATTAACACAGATATGAAGCCAACAGATAAACTGACCCTGGTTCCAATCATTAGTTGGCTAAGTACATCTCTCCCAAATCTATCTGTACCCAAAATATAATAGCGTTTAATTATGTGATCATCTTCAACAGTCTCTTGCATTAACTGCTGGTTTTGATCAATAACCTTCCCATCAATGTCAATAAATTCCTGCAACCCACTGCTTACAATGTTCGTATCAGGAAGGGGATATAAAACATCTGCCATTAAGTATGTGTAGCTTATGTTTTCAGGAACATCAGATTCATCCGGAATATTCACAATTATCCGGTTGCCATTAAATTGGTGCCCTGAAATAGGGAGATACGTGTAATCAGATTTTCTTCCATGCATTAGCGTTTTCAGCCATGATTGGCTTACATGGGCTTCATTCTTCCTGATCTTGAGCATTAATGTACTGAAGCCGGGTTTTCGCGCTGCTATCTCAAGATGCTGCTCATTTGCATAAGGGGTGCTGTCAGGGGTTATCAGATAGCCGGCTACAGCAATGAATGAGGCTATTACAATAGCCCATAAGCTTATTACAGCTGCTTTATTCCTTAATAGTGCAGCAAGTGCTTTAGAAGTTAGTGACCCTTTTGGAATTCGACTTATCTTTAACAAAAAAGTATATTATTTTATTGATAGTCAGCTACATAACCATAGCTGCATCTGATTGTTATCATTTCATGCAAAGCTAATAAAAACATAGCGGTCTTTAATTTAAAAAAGTTGTTCTAAAGGTTTTTCTATGTGAAACAAATGTATTATTTTTGCGCCTTCAAATGGTGAGTATAGCTCAGTCGGTTAGAGCATCAGATTGTGGTTCTGAGGGTCGTGGGTTCGAGTCCCATTATTCACCCCAAAAAAAGCCGGTAATTTTTACCGGCTTTTTTATTTGAATAATTCTGAGACTGTACTTTATTAATTCCACGCAAGCCGTTAGAGCCTTTAGCAGAAGTCATACAATAGGTAATAGCGCCGCTGGTAATAACCATTAACTTGGTCTTCTTGCCTTTCATAACAGTCAATACCCAATTCCTAATACTAAGTACCATGTCGATGAGCAGAGTGATTGCAATCCAATAATAATTGCTTTACAGGGAACCTTTAATTAGTCAAACAACTGCAATATTTCCTCTCTCGACATACCTGATATTGCCTGACGTGGTTTGATGAATGCATCAGCCAGGGCTTTTTTTCTCAATTGAAGTGTGAGGATTTTTTCTTCTATAGTGTCCTTTGTTATAAATCTATAAACGAATACATTGTTATCCTGCCCAATCCTATGAGATCTGTTAACAGCCTGTAATTCAGCAGCAGGGTTCCACCATGGATCAAGAATAAACACATAATCTGCTTCGGTAAGGTTTAATCCTACACCTCCTGCCTTGAGCGAGATCAGGAATATCTTCGTATCATCATTGTTTTTGAACTCTGAAATCACCTTTGCCCTGTTTTGAGTGGAACCGGTAAGAAGTGAGTATTTGTAATCTTTGTTGATGCAATACTCTTCAAACAGCTTGAGGTGCTTAACAAATGATGAAAATATCAGAACCATATGGTTCTCTGCAATAATTGTATCAAGCTTATCTTTAACCTCCTCAAACTTGCCACTCTCTACTTCACTTTCGCTGTCAATCATCTTTGGGTGGTTAGCAATTTGACGAAGCTGCATTAACGCTTTTAGCAACATTACAGGTGATGATGCAATATTTCCTTTTTCAAGCTGCTCAAATACCAGGTTCCTAACTTTGGATTTCTCCGATTCATAAAGTGTTGATTGCTCCTCACTCATTGCGCAGTATGTGATAGTTTCAGTTAATGCAGGAAGCTCAGGGGCAACTGATTCTTTAGTCCTGCGAAGTATAAAGGGCTCTATCATCCCCAATAAGTGCGACGCCTGAACTCCTTCGGGATCTTTTGCAAGTGGAACAGAATAATAAGTATTGAATTCAGATGCAGTGCCCATTAAGCCAGGGTTGACAAAGTTCATCTGAGACCATAAATCAGTTAGGCTGTTTTC
>JAGXGB010000050.1 GCA_024636955.1 Bacteroidales bacterium | reverse complement strand
GCATGATTTCGAGGAACTGATCGTGGGCATGGTGGGTACGCTGGATCATTTTATTGATTTCAAGTCTGAAACTGTTGATGCTCCGTTGGTGAGTTTTATCTCAAAAGGAAAGGCACACCGTATCATCACCCATCTGCAGAACAACAGCTTCGATATGTGGGTGTTGCGTTTTAAAAGTGAGTTCATTTCTGAAACTATCTTCCAGTTATACAGCACGTTCCATAATAATGCAAACCTAATGTTTCACACCGGTTCGTGTTTTAACCGGCTGGATGCAATATGCGAAATGATTCAGCAGGAGATGAATCTAAGGAATCCCGACCTGGCTATTGTTAGACAATTGTTGAGCACACTATTAATCATGATTGAATCGGACAGGAAAAAACAGGCAGGCAATGGAAATTCCAGTTCTTTAATTCAGAATGAAACGTTTATAAACTTTCTTAAGATACTGGAGGACAATTTCCGCAGGCCACTTGGTGTTGATTTTTATGCTGAAAAGCTATTTATGTCAACCAGAAACCTTAATCTGATCTGTCAGAAAATAATGAACCAGAGCGTTTCTGAAATTATAGAAACCAGAAAACTCACTGAAGCAAAGAATCTACTTTCAAGCACAGGGAAATCAATTTCAGAGATCGGCTTTGATTTGGGATACAATGAAAAGTCCTACTTCTCAAACGTGTTCAAGAAGAAATCAGGACAAACCCCCTCTGAATTTCGAGAAGAGATGCAAAACCTCATTGCATAAGATTACAACCCTTCTTCCGGATACTATTACCCTGCCCCCGCAAAACCATTGTAATTTTGCATCATAATCAAAACATATAAAAACAATGGAAAATAAAAGCAATAATTCAGCAAAATGGATTCTCGATCCTTCGCATAGTGAACTTACCTTCAAGGTTAAGCATTTGATGATCAGTAATGTAAAAGGCGAATTTAAACAATTTACTGCCGACATCATTAACGAGGAGTTCCACAAAAGCAGGGTAAAGGTTACGGTTGATACATCATCTGTTTTTACTAATAACACTGACAGGGATAACCACCTGAAAAGTGCCGATTTCTTTGATGTGGAAAACTTTCCGGCTATCACTTTTGAAGGCGCAAGTTTCGAGAAGATCGATGACGATGAGTATAAACTTAAAGGAATGTTAACCATAAAAGGAGTGAGCAAAGAAGTGTCACTTAGTGTGGAATATGGCGGAACCAATACCGATCCGTGGGGAAATGTTAAAGCAGGCTTTTCTTTCAAAGGAAAAATCAACCGGAAGGACTGGGGTCTAACCTGGAATGCTGCCCTCGAAACCGGTGGTGTACTGGTGAATGATGATGTAAATATCAGTGGTGATATTCAATTTGTTAAGCAAGCTGAGCTTACCCCAAGTCATTGATGCTTTTGAATGGAAGCCGGTAGTGGACTACTTTAAATACTTGTAAAACTATAGGAACTATGAAACTAAACGCTTTAAACAAATTAGCAACAAACCTCGATAGCACGCAAAAGATGCCTGTTTTATTCCTGGGACATGGCAGTCCTATGAATGCTATTGAGGAGAATGAATTTGTTGCCGGATTTCGGGCAATCGGACAGTCAATTCCTAAACCGGCAGCCATTCTGTGTGTATCGGCACATTGGGAAACACGTGGCACTTTTGTTACGGCAATGGAGCAACCGCGGACTATACATGACTTTGGCGGTTTCCCCGATGCACTATTCCAGGTTCAATATCCTGCAAAAGGTAGTCCTGAACTTGCAACAGAAACAAGGGAGCTGATCACATCTGCGGAAGTTGAACCCGACTACAAATGGGGTCTCGACCATGGGGCATGGAGCGTGATCAAACACATGTATGCCGATGCCGATGTTCCGGTAGTGCAAATGAGTCTTGATTACGCCAAAACACCTCAATACCACTATGAAATGATGAAAGAGCTGGCCCCGTTACGGGAAAAGGGTGTGCTTATAATTGGCAGTGGTAACATGGTTCACAACCTACGGATGGTTGACTGGCACAATTTCCATACCGACAACTATGCCTTCGACTGGGCACAGGAAGCCGGAGAGAAAATGAAGAAATACATACTCAACGGCGACCATAAAAGCCTGATTAACTATCGCTGTCACGGTAAAGCTTTCGAACTGGCCATACCAACCCCAGAGCACTACCTTCCTTTATTATACGCAATGTCATTAAAGGAAGATAATGACGAAGTCAGTCTGTTCAACGATAAAGCTGTTGCAGGTTCCCTAACAATGACGTCAATAAGAATAGGTTAATCTAAAAAAAATCAACCCCCTCACAATCCTTTAGGAATTAGAGGGGGTTTTAACTACCATAAACAACCTTGAACAACCTTGAACAATCTTGAACTACCTTGAACAATTTTGAACGCGCGCAGCGCCCCTATTTCGCAAAACTAATTGCTCTCGTTTCCCTGATCACAGTGATCTTGATCTGGCCCGGGTAGGTCATTTCGTCCTGTATCTTTCTTGAGAGGTCGTATGATATCTTGTTGGCGTCGTCGTCTGATACTTTATCGGCTCCTACAATTACCCTGAGCTCGCGGCCTGCCTGTATCGCGTAGGTTTTCACTACACCGGGGTAGGAGAGGGCCAATTCTTCAAGGTGGTTGAGGCGCTGTATGTAAGCTTCAACAACTTCGCGTCGTGCGCCCGGACGTGCACCTGATATGGCATCGCATACCTGCACTATCGGAGCTATCAGGCTTTCCATCTCCACTTCATCGTGATGGGCACCAATAGCATTGCATATATCAGCGGGTTCTTTATAACGTTCGGCTATTTTCATACCCAGTATAGCATGTGGCAACTCAGGCTCATTGTCGGGCACCTTACCTATATCGTGCAAAAGTCCTGCACGTTTGGCTTTCTTCGGACTTAACCCCAACTCTGCAGCCATGGTAGCACACAGGTTGGCAACTTCCTTGGAGTGCTGCAGCAGATTCTGTCCGTATGATGAGCGGTATTTCATTTTACCAATCATGCGTATAAGTTCAGGATGCAACCCATGTATACCCAGGTCGATGGTGGTGCGCTTGCCTGTTTCAATAATCTCCTGTTCAATCTGTTTCCTTACTTTGCCAACTACTTCCTCAATTCGGGCAGGATGTATTCTGCCGTCGGTAACCAGCTTGTGCAATGAAAGGCGGGCTATTTCCCTGCGTACAGGGTCGAAGCCCGATAATATAATAGCTTCCGGTGAATCGTCAATAATGATCTCAACCCCTGTTAACGATTCCAGGGTGCGTATGTTACGGCCTTCTCTGCCAATGATCCTTCCTTTGATCTCCTCACTCTCAATGTTGAAAACTGAAACACTGTTTTCAATGGCATGCTCAGCAGCAGTGCGCTGAATGGTTTCAATAACTATCTTCCTGGCTTCTGTATTGGCCGTTAACTTGGCTTCTTCAACAATATCCTTAATGTGTGAAATTGCTTCTGTCTTGGCATCGTCCTTCAGCGTTTCTATAAGCCTGGTTTTAGCTTCCTGGGCCGACATGCCCGATATGGTTTCCAGCTGTTCAACCTGCTGTTTAGTAGCTTTATCAAGCTCAAGCTGTTTCTTGTTTATTATATCAACCTGCGCGGTGAGGCTCTCTTTTATAGTACTTACTTCTTTCTGCTTACGCTGAATTTCCTCGAACTTCTGCGATATGGTTGCTTCTTTTTGTTTTAACCTGTTTTCGTTTTTAACTATTTCCTTACTCTTTTCCTGATAGGTGTTGTCATAATCTGATTTCATCTGCAAAAACTTCTCCTTAGCCTGCAGCATTTTATCCTTTTTGATCATTTCACCCTTTTCTTCGGCGTCCCTGAGGATATGCTCACTCTTTTTCTCGATAGCTTTCCTCAAAAGGGTAGCTGCTATCGCCGCACCGGCTACAATCCCTATAAGGGCTGCCACAATGCCTATGATTAATGTCTCCATGTTGTTAATTGGTTAGTTTATGATGTGAATAATGGAGAAAAGGTGACAAAAAAAAACCCGCATTGACCGTGAGTTTTGGTAAACCCCAAAACTGCATAACTGAGGCTGCCAGGGATGTTGATCTTCCAATGCCCCCTGTAAAGGGAGACCGGCCGAAACCGGTTAAGGCCTGTTCGCCATCCTTAAACTGAGCTTTGCCCCAAAGTTGAAAATGTTGAGTTTACAAACTAGTCGAATCAATGCGGGATATCTTAATGCTTTTCAAAGAACTAATGTACGCGTCTTCTAACTTAAATGCTCTGTTAATACTTTATCAATTTCTGCCAGCTTGTCCAGCATTTCATTGTCACGGTATCTCAACTGTTCTTCAAGGTCAATGGTACTTGAAGAAAACTGCAATGCTACCATCGCAAGCAAATCCTGTTTATCCTTAAACTGAAAATAACTTGCATATTTTTCCATTTGCTCCTCTATCGCCTTAGCTGCCTTCCTTACGCCCTCCTCCTCGCTCCGTTCCACCTTCAACTTATATGGCCGGTCAGCAATTACAACGGTTATAGAGAGTTCATCCATTCTATTAACATTAACAGTTTATTTATTTAAAAGTCGTACACAATTGTCAATTTCCCGCAAAAGCTCATTAATTTTTAGTTTCACTTCTGTTTTGCTTTCCTCTTTATCCAATGATTTTGCTAATTTAAGCACTTTAATCTTGCCCTGTTGCCCCTCAATTTCAAGCTCCAGGCTTTTTATATGCGTATTTAATACTTCAATTTTATCATTCAGTTGCTTACGCTCATTTTCAAGCTTCTCAACCTCGCTTATCAGCTTACGTATCTTGTAATCAATACCTGAAATCAATGTACCCGCGCTTTCCATCTAAACACTAAGTTGAGCTGCAAAGATAAATTAAAGTTCCATAACAGCAAAGCTATTCATGCCTCCATTATTTCATCAAATATAAGAATATAAACGCAACCGGCCTCACATAATTACATGTTTTAATACAAAATTAAATTTGGCAGCGGGCATTTCCATGATGTTTCTTTTTATACATTTGATTATTCAAAACCAAAGCATATGAAAAAATGAGTGAAGATTTCCTGCACTATCTCTGGCAAAACAGATTGTTTGCCCGACAACTAACAACAAGTGATGGTGAACCCATAACTATTATAAGCACCGGATTTCATAATCACAATGCAGGGCCTGATTTTTCTGATGCCCGGCTTACTATTGGCGATACCACATGGGCGGGTAATGTGGAAATACATATTAATACATCCGACTGGAACAAGCACGGACATCAGTTTGATGAAGCATATAACAATGTTGTATTGCACGTGGTCTATAATGATGATGTCAATAAAGGTGATTCTGTGATGCCTGTTTGTGAACTTGCCGGTAAGATAGATCTGGAACTCTTTGATGCTTATAAACGATTCATTGAACGCAAAGAGTTTGTACCATGCAGTTCTAAAATATCAGAAGTCTCGGAAATTGACCGTTCACTTTGGCTTGAAAGAATGCTGATTGAGAAACTTGAACTCAAAGCTGATTTTATACAGGATGCCTTAACTGTTTCGCAGAACGACTGGGAAGAAGCACTCTATCACATTATCGCCCGAAGTTTTGGTTTCAGCGTAAATGCCTTGCCTTTTGAAATGTTGGCCCGTTCAATTTCTTATCAGAATCTTGCACGGCATTCAGATAACTTATTTCAAATTGAGGCTCTTTTGTTCGGGCAGGCTGGTATGTTATCGCATGAACTCATTGATGTATACGGACAAGAGCTCTTTAAAGAATATTCCTTTCTCAGGAAAAAGTATAAACTGGTGCCTATGTCGGGTTCATTGTGGAAGTTTATGAGAATGCGCCCGGTGAATTTTCCAACCATCAGGATTTCACAATTTGCCTGTTTTCTTAACCGCAATGCAGGATTAATGTCCAAGTTAATATCCCTGGATTCAGTAGACGAAATGATGGCTCTATTTCAAATCAACGCATCTGAATATTGGAACAACCATTATGTATTCGACAAGGAATCATCCGGTAAGCCAAAACACCTGGGTAAAGACGCAGCGCAATTGCTGATTATAAATGCAGTACTCCCCTTTATGTTTAACTACGGCAGCGCAACCGGCAATGACCAGCTAAGTAATAAAGCCCTTAGCATGTTTGAAGCCCTCCCCGGTGAGCGCAACTCAGTAATAAGCGGATGGACTGCAGCGGGGTTAGTTGCTCAAACAGCCTGGAGCACCCAGGCGCTGATGCATTTGAAGGTGCGGTATTGCGATAACCGTGCCTGCCTGAACTGCCGGATAGGGAATATGATTATAAAATCCCCCGGTTTCCTCACATTTACTCGTTAAAGCATGAAAATATGCGGTATTAGAGAATATTTTTTTAATATTGCAGTATGTTCATTGGGGTTAGTTTGATTTAACGCAATTTTTTAATTCAGAAGCTGATGGGTAAACAGGAAAACTGGGGAACCAGGGTAGGGCTTGTGCTGGCAATGGCCGGCAATGCAGTGGGTTTTGGTAACTTTTTGCGCTTCCCGGTGCAGGCAGTGCAAAATGGTGGCGGCGCTTTTATTATTCCCTACCTGGTATCGTTCCTGGTAATGGGCATTCCGCTGTTGTTTATTGAATGGTCGTCAGGCCGCTTCGGCGGTAAGTTTGGGCACCATTCAACGCCTTTTATCCTTAACAGTATGGACAAACGCTGGCTGTGGCGATACGTGGGGGTGTTTGGTATCTTTTCGAACATCGCAATAGCGTCATACTACTGCTATATGGAAAGCTGGACTATATCATATATATTCCACTCGCTGTTTGGCACCTTTGATTCGATGAACCAGTTGCAGGTAGCCGCGTTTTTCAGTGATTACCTTGATGTTACCACATCAACAACCGGTATACCATACGAGGCGCTGGTGTTCTTTTTACTATGCCTGGCGCTGAATGTATATATACTAAGCAAGGGGCTTACCAACGGCATTGAACGGGTGGCCAAAATAGGGGTGCCCATGCTTATTGTTTTCGGCATTTTCCTTGCCATAAAAGGCATTACCCTGAAGGCCGGTACGGCAGGGGCGGTGAACGACGGAACAGTGGGGCTTAACTTTTTGTGGACGCCCGACTTCACTTCACTCTCCAACCCCAAAGTATGGCTGGCAGCAGCAGGGCAAATATTCTTCACCTTGTCGGTGGGCATGGGCTCCATACAGTGTTACGCATCGTACG
>JAGXGB010000049.1 GCA_024636955.1 Bacteroidales bacterium | reverse complement strand
GACCAAAAAATTGAAGACGGACAATTATTACTCCTTGACTTCGGCGCTGAGTATGCCAATTATGCTGGTGATTGCTCTCGAACCATACCGGTAAATGGCAAATTCACACCACGCCAGCGCGCAGTCTATGAAGCTGTGTTAAGAGTAATGAAACAAGCAATTAAAATGCTCGTTCCCGGCGAAACCATTGACAGCTACCATGCAAAAGTTGTAAAGATCATGGAAAAGGAACTTATTGGACTGGGACTAATAACACAAGATGACATTGATAACCAGCCTGAAGGAAAGCCAGCCTTCTTTAAATATTATATGCATGGCACATCGCACTTTATTGGTCTTGATGTGCATGATGTTGGCACCAAACAAACAACTTTATTAAAAGGAATGGTGTTAAGTTGTGAACCGGCAATTTACATACCTGAAGAGGGCTTTGGAATCAGGCTTGAAAACGATATTGTAGTAGATGATGAACCAATTGACCTAATGGCCCATATACCGGTTGAACCCGATGAAATAGAAGCACTTATGAATCATAAAAAATATAAACATGTTTAAACCTCAAACTTACCAGGCACGTCGTAATGCATTACGCAATGAAGTAAAAAGTGGAATTCTCTTATTTCCAGGCAACACAGAAGCATCATTCAATTATCCGGCGAATACTTACCATTTCCGTCAGGATAGCTCTTTCAGCTACTTCTTTGGCCTTAATCAACCTGATCTTGCAGGGGTTATTGACATTGAAAATGATGAAGAGATCCTTTTCGGAAATGATGTTGACATGGACGACATCATTTGGATGGGTCCACAGCCTTCAATGGCCGACCGTGCTGAGCAGGTAGGAATCAGGGAGACGAAGCCACTTGTTGAACTCGACCAATTCCTTAAAACAGCACTTTCTGCCGGTCGAACAGTTCACTATCTCCCCCCATACCGTGGTGAAACAAAAATATACCTGTCCAAACTCCTTGGTTGGGATATTGATCAGCTTAAGGGTGAAGCTTCCGTTGAACTTATTAAAGGTGTTGTAAAGCTCAGAAGCATAAAATCAACTGAAGAGATTGAGATCATCAATAAAATGGTTGATGTAGCAGGGCTTATGCACACAACAGCCATGAAAATGGCTTTCCCCGGTATTGTTGAACAGGAAATAGCCGGAACAATAGAAGGTATAGCACTTGCAAAGGCCGGACCTGTTTCTTTTCCGGTTATATTAAGTATTAACGGCCAAACCCTTCATAACCACTATCATGGCAATACCCTTACCGAGGGGCGCATGCTGGTAGTTGATGCCGGATGTGAATCAGAAGAATATCTGCTTTCAAGTGACATAACCCGCACTGTCCCTGTGGGAGGCAAGTTTAACCACAGGCAGAAAGAGATATACGAGATAGTATTGAACGCCAACATGAAAGCCATTGAAGCCATTAAGCCAGGCGTTCCTTACCGTGAAATTCATTTGCTTGCAGCCAAAACCATTGCCGAAGGACTTAAAGCTATTGGCCTTATGAAAGGTGATACTGATGAGGCAGTTGCACAGGGTGCACATGCAATGTTCTTCCCCCATGGTCTTGGACATATGATGGGTATGGACGTTCATGATATGGAAAGTCTGGGCGAAAATTATGTTGGTTACAATGACGACATAGAACGCAGTAAACAATTCGGAACAGCATTTCTGAGGTTAGGTCGTAAGCTTGAGCCCGGCTTCGTGCTTACTGTTGAGCCCGGTATTTATTTCATTCCTGCATTGATTGACCAGTGGAAGGCAGAAGGAAAATTCACTGATTTCATTAATTATGACATCGTTGAATCATACAAGGACTTCGGCGGAATACGAATTGAAGATGATATCCTTGTAACAGATACCGGTGCCCGGGTTCTGGGTAAACCAATACCTAAAACTGTTGAAGAAATTGAAGCCTTAATGAAGCGCTAATTGCTTTTTTCAATTGACAATTAATAAAATACAAGATGGAAAATCACATCATATTCAACAATCAACCTCTGCACTACCGTGTGCAGGGCAACGGCCCATGGGTAATTCTGCTGCATGGTTTCCTTGAGTCGCTTGAAATTTGGAATGACCTTGCTAATCAGTTGTCAGATAAGTTCAGGGTATTAATGGTTGACTTGCCCGGACATGGCCGAAGCGGACTGAATGGCGAAGAGCAGCCGATTCCTTTAATGGCAGCAGCCATAAGGGCAGTGATAGCGCACTTTTCAATTGATGAGTTTGTACTATGTGGACATTCAATGGGTGGTTATGTGAGTCTGGAAATAGCGCGTGAGCTTCCACAAAAAACCAAAGGACTGATACTTTTCCATTCACATGCAGCCCCTGATGATGAAAAAGCTAAAGAAAACCGCACCCGCACCATAAACATTGTAAAACTTAACCATACCAACTTTATCCACAGCTTCATCCCTGATCTCTTTGCTGAAGTAAACAAGGAACGATTAAAAGACCAGATTGAGCGTTTCCGTAATCGCGCGGCTTCAACCTCAGGCAAAGCAATTATTGCTGCCTTGCAGGGAATGCGTGAACGCGAAGGTTCACTGGATATCCTGATGAATGCAACGTTCCCCATTTTCTTCATCATTGGCAAGGATGATTCAAAGATGCCTTATGAGAAACTTATAGCCCAAACTATGCTGGCAAATCAATCCGAAGTGATGATATTAGCCGATGTTGGGCATATGGGAATGATCGAAGCGCCTGAAAAGATATTCCCGGCTATTAAGCACTTCTGCAAACGCACACTTCAAAGCCCGGTGATGTACCAGAATTTGGGGGATTAGGAAAATAGATCTGATGTGTTGTTTGGCGTTTGTCCCCTGCCTCCACCTTGAAAGGCGGAGTTATTGTGGATGTTAGTTCTGTAACTCAGTCCTGCAGGGCGGAGGTTTCCGGTAATATATCTGTTTGGGCTTTAGCCCAACACCAAGACGTTCAGGGCTAAAGCCCTGATGTGGTGGGTGGGGTACATCTCCTGTCTCTGCCTTACAGGGCGGAGGTATTGATCAAGGTAGTTCCAGGGAATTAACTGTATTCATAAATCGGAAAAATAATTAACTTTGCACCTATAGAACATAACAACTCCAATATATAAGATTCGTGCAGGTGTGCCTGTGTTGATCTGCCCAGAATTATAATTACATGGAAGAATTAGACAATAATATACCGCGTGAGGATTCTGACCCTGCCATTCCTATCAGGGAGCCTCATGATAAAGACCCATATAAAGAATCAGTCGATCCTAATAAAGAGTTAACCGACCCCAATTATAATGATAAGGACCTTCTTGATTTTCAGCAGATAAGGATAGACCTTTCAACCGAAAATCCATTCTTATCAAGGGGTTGTTGTAAGACTGTTCAAACTGATAACAGCTCTTTCGGACATGGGTGCAGCAAGTTAGATGCTTTTGACTGGCTTGAAAATTTCCCACTACCACCCGGCCAACCTGTTTTTGATTGCATAGAAGTGAGGTTCAAGAACAGCCGTAAAGACTATTTCCGCACAAGCCCTGAACATGAACTGCATGTTGGAGACATTGTAGCTGTTGAAGCCAGTCCGGGTCATGATATTGGCATTGTATCCTTAACAGGCGAAGTAGTCAGGCATCAAATGAAGCGCAAAGGTATTGATCCCGCCAGTGAAGAAGTGCGCAAGGTATACCGAAAAGCTCGTCAGGGTGATGTTGAAAAGTGGATTTCCTCAGTCATAAAAGAAGACAAGGCTATGTACCGCACCAGGGAAATAGCCTCGCACCTGAATCTTAAGATGAAGGTAAACGACGTTGAATATCAGGGTGATGACACAAAAGCAGTTTTCTATTATACTGCTGATGAACGTGTGGATTTCAGAGAATTGATAAAGCTGCTGGCTGAAGAATTCAGGGTACGAATTGAAATGCGCCAGATCGGAGCCCGGCAGGAAGCATCAAGGTTAGGTGGTATTGGCGCATGCGGACGTGAACTATGTTGTTCAACATGGTTAACAAGTTTCAGTACCGTAAGCACTAATGCTGCAAGGATACAGCAAATGTCACTGAATCCGCAGAAACTTGCCGGACAATGTGGTAAACTTAAATGCTGCCTTAACTATGAGTTTGCTGCTTACAATGAAGCACTCAAAAACTTTCCGCCTGAAGATAGCCTCCTGAATACGAAGAAAGGCGATGCATTTCCACAAAAACTTGACGTATTCGCTGGTATAATGTGGTATGCATATAAGTCAGATCCAAATAACCTGCTTGCAATTCCTGTTGACAAGGTAAAAGAAATTATTGCCAGCAACCGAAAAGGGCAACCTGTACCATGCCTTGAAGATTACTCCAGGAAAATTGAGAAGAAGTTGGAATTTGAAAATGTAATAGGTCAGGACGATCTCAACCGTTTTGACAAATAGGTATATAATGAAGGCCTCCGGATGGTGCCTCTTAAACACTACCCGGAGTTTATAACAATATGATAAATCAAAAAACTTTACAGATCATCAGAATTGCAGCTGCCATTCTTATCATAATGAGTCTTATCTGGATTCTGACAGGATGTGATAAAGAGAAATTCTTTGACGAGAGCGTTAATCTTGACAGCGATCAATGGCCATCTGACAAGGAGATGGTTTTCAAAGTCAACATTGATGATACAACGGCACCTTACCGCTTTTTCATAAATGTTAGAAACAGCACATCCTACCGATACAGCAACATGTATTTCTTTCTAACTACAGAGTTGCCGGGTGGCAGCATGTCGCGCGATACCATTGAGTGTGTACTTGCAGCCAAAAATGGCAAATGGTTAGGGAAGGGAACCGGTAAGTACCGCGATAACCGAATCTTTATCCGTGAAAACATAATATTTCCAAGGCAAGGGAGTTATACATTCCGGTTGAACCAGGCAATGCGCGAGAAGAATCTTGAAGGCATTTCAGAGGCAGGTATTAGGCTTGAAAAACAATAATAACACACAGTTGTAAGACTTTACAATCGATAGCAATAGATTGCATCAGACTAAATCAATAACGAGCAATCCTGGTAAGGAATCAAGCAATTTAAAATAAGGAATCAATCAATGGCAAAGAAGAAGCAAGGTGGCAATGGGAATACAAAGCACTGGCTTAAAAGATTTTGGGTAGGATATTTTGCATTGCTGGCATTCACATTCCTGTTTTTCGCAGCCATGTCAGTAGGTTTACTTGGCTTTATGCCTTCCTTTGAGGAGCTCGAAAATCCAAAAAGCAACCTGGCCTCTGAGGTTATCTCTGCCGACCAGGAAGTGCTGGGTAAATACTATATTGAAAACAGGTCGAATGTTCATTATACCGACCTTTCTCCTAATCTGGTTAATGCTATCGTTGCCACTGAAGATGCCCGCTATCACAATCACTCAGGCATTGATGTGAAAGCCCTTTTCAGGGTTACTTTTGGTATTATAACAGGTAGCAATAAGGGAGGTGGAAGTACAATAACACAGCAGCTCGCCAAGAATTTATTCCCTCGTAAGAGTGACCGTAATTTTTTAGAAACTGTTTTTATTAAATTAAAAGAGTGGATCACCGCTATAAAGCTTGAACGCAATTATACCAAAGAGGAAATACTGGCTATGTATTTCAATACTGTTGACTTCGGCAGCAACTCATTTGGCATTAAGTCGGCAGCCAAAACTTTTTTCAATAAAACACCTCAAACCCTAAATGTTGAAGAATCGGCAATGCTAGTGGGGATGCTTAAGGCCCCCACCTTTTTTAGTCCTGTGCGCAATCCCGAAAGGGCTATCAAACGCCGCGAAGTAGTACTCAATCAGATGCGTAAGTATGAATACATTACCAATGAACAATATGATTCAATAAGAGGGCTGCCGCTTGATATGTCAGGCTACCGTATGCAGGATCATGCATCAGGGGAGGCAACATATTTCAGGGAATACCTCCGCAGGATTATGAATACAAAAGAGCCTAAGCGCAAGAGCTATTTTGATGCAGCGCAATTCAGGCACGATTCAATTCAATGGAAAAACAATCCGCTTTTCGGATGGGTTGAAAAGAACCCAAAGCCCGATGGCACAAAGTATAATCTTTACAAGGATGGGTTGAAGATATATACAACACTCAATTCGCGCATGCAGATT
>JAGXGB010000048.1 GCA_024636955.1 Bacteroidales bacterium | reverse complement strand
TTTCTTATGACCAATTTTACTTTTGCTTCAAATCACTCATTTCATATTGTGATTCTTTTCTTCCTTTTACATGTCGAATTCTTGTATAAGCTATTTGACTCCCTCAAAAAGAGTCAAATATCCTTACTCGAATTTTAAAATATTCTGGTGACTTTAGCGATGGTGTCCACCTCTTCCCATTCCGAACAGAGAAGTTAAGCCCATCAGCGCCAATGGTACTGCCGTTCCGGTGGGAGAGTAGGTCGTCGCCGATCTTATAACACAAAGGCTGCCCGCAAGGCGGCCTTTGTTGTTTATTTATTTAAGTCGCTTCTCTACATAGTTTCAAAGTTAATTACGCTGTGGTCTTCTGGTATAAATTACATTATATAATATGAGCTTGATAAACGAGGTTAATAAACGTAGAACTTTCGCTATTATAAGTCACCCTGACGCTGGAAAAACGACGCTGACTGAAAAGTTACTTCTTATGGGTGGTGCAATTCAGACTGCCGGTGCTGTTAAAAGTAATAAGATCAGGAGGTCAACAACATCTGATTTCATGGAAATTGAACGCCAAAGAGGCATTTCGGTCTCAACTTCTGTAATGGCATTTGATTACAAAGATGTTAGAGTAAACATTTTAGATACACCCGGGCATAAAGATTTTGCTGAAGACACTTACCGCACTCTTACTGCTGTTGACAGCGTAATTCTTGTTATCGACTCTGTAAAAGGTGTTGAAGAACAAACCCGTCGGTTAATGGAGGTTTGTAGAATGCGTCATACCCCTGTAATGGTTTTTATCAACAAGTTGGATAGAGAGGGTCGTGATGTTTTTGAATTGCTTGAAGAACTTGAAAAGGAACTTAATATCACTGTTTGTCCTTTCACATGGCCAATAAACTCGGGCAGGGATTTCAAAGGAGTGTATAACTATAAGACTAATGAGGTTAGTGCATTTAAACCTTTACAAAATAACGAACCAACTGATCAGTTGCCTGTAACATATCTGATTGATTCAGAAGAGGTAAGGAATTATATTGGTGAGGCCAAACTTCCTGTTTTTAAAGAAGAATTAGAAATGGTTCACCACTTTTTTGAAAAGTTTAATCATGATTTATATAAGGATGGTTACATGGCTCCCGTTTTTTTCGGTAGTGCCCTCAACAACTTTGGTGTGCTTGAATTATTGGACACTTTCATAGAAATTGCCCCTTCTCCTGGATCTTATGAGGCTTCGCAAAGAGTTATAGTTCCATCAGAAGAGAAACTAACAGGCTTTGTTTTCAAGATTCATGCTAACCTTGATCCAAACCATCGCGATAGAATAGCCTTTTTGCGTATTTGTTCCGGTAAATTTGAAAGGAATAAACTGTATTTTCATCCTCGACTTAAGAAGAAGATTCGCTTTGCATCGCCAACAAGCTTCATGGCTAATACCAAAACAGTAATTGATGAGGCATTTCCAGGTGATGTTGTAGGGCTATTTGATAATGGGGATTTCACTATCGGCGATTCGCTCACTGAAGGAGAAAACTTAACATTTAAAGGAATTCCTAATTTTTCTCCTGAGATTCTGCGGGAGGTAATCAATCAGGACCCATTCCGTTCAAAACAACTTGATAAAGGTATTCGTCAACTTGCCGGTGAAGGGCTTGCACAGCTTTTTATTACAAATGGAGGGAATAAAAAAATTATAGGCACTGTGGGTGAACTCCAGTATGATGTAATCAAGTTCAGAATTGAACATGAGTATGGAGCAAAATGTAGTTTTGCATCATTGCCTTACACAAAAGCCTACTGGGTTACTGGCAGTGATAAAGAAGAGTTGAATAGATTCTTAAACCAGAAATCTGAATCGATTGCTCAGGATAAGGACGGCAACCAGGTCTTTCTGGTTGAGAGTGTTTGGAATTTAAATGCACTTAAAAAGATCTATACCTCAATTACTTTTCACAGTACATCTGACTTTAAACTTGAATCGCAGGTACAATAGGATTGCAATATTCCTCTATGAGGCTGGTACTTATTTCATGCTCTGGTATCATTAGAAGAACCTATCTCACCAATACGGCTTGTTTATAGGTTATCTTGATATTAACCAGAACCTCCATGTTTCAATTAATAGCTTTGCTTGAACTGGAACATACCGCAATTAATACTGTTACTTAACTTTATAAAAGGTTTGAATATGCTTAAGGTGTGTCCTCTCTGCTCTACAAATGCTTCAAAAATCCCTGGTCCCGACAATCGGATATACTACTATTGCAACAACTGCATGCTTATACATTGTGATCAAAAACATCACTTGAGTGCAGTTAGTGAAAGGTCAAGATATGATATGCACGATAATGGAATTCATAATACAGGATATGTTGAATTTCTGAATCAAGTTATTGAACCAGCCATGAAATACATAACTGATGACATGGTGGGACTTGATTATGGTTGTGGCCCGGTGCCAACACTTAGTCTGCTGATTGAAAACGATGGATATAAATGCTACAATTATGATCCGATCTTTTTTCCGGAAATGACAATAAGAAGTTTTGATTTCATTTTTGCCACGGAGTGTTTAGAGCATTTCTACTATCCGGAAAATGATTTAAAAAAGATTACAAGTATCCTGAAAAAAAACGGATTCCTTTTTATCATGACTTATAAGTGGCACAATCTGGATGAGTTTGCCCGATGGGGTTATGCAAGAGATGAAACCCATGTTTCATTCTTTCATCAAAACACCATTATATACCTGGCAGAGAAGTTTGGGTTTGAACTAATGGAAAACACCCATTCACGTGTTGAGGTTTTGAGAAAAAAGTAATTCACGTGAAGTGCTTTGACTATCGAAAGAGTACGTATAAGCACTGGAGTTTAAAATTTTCCTCTCATCTGCGAAGACATCGGATTTAAAATTATCTTCTCATGTTTGAAGACATTGGATTTAAATTATCTTCTCATCTATGAAATCAATAAAGTTTAAAATTTTATCTTCTTATGTTTGAAATCAATAAAGTTTAAAAAATTATCTTCTCATCTGTGAATTCACTGAAGTCTAAAATTATCTTCTCATCTGTGAATTCACTGAAGTCTAAAATTATCTTCCCATCATAGTTACTAGTCAAAACGTTTAGTTTATACTATTTCGACAAATCTCTAAAAGCATGGATAATACTGAAATAAGGCTGCATATTGAGAAGGAGATTGCTAAAACTGAAAAGCAAATTTTGGATTACAAAGAATCAACAGAACCTGTAGCACCTGATGATTCCATTGGCCGCATATCACGTATGGATGCTATAAACAACAAAAGCGTTGTTGAAGCTGCACTTCGGCAAGCAGAGGATAAACTGGAAAAACTAAAGTATGTTCTCAATAAGGTTGACAATTCTGACTTTGGGTTTTATGCCCCATGTAATCAACCAATTCCGTTAGGCAGAATACTCATTAGGCCAGAGAGTTTATATTGTGTGAATTGTGCAAGATGATAACACAAGAATAATGATTCAAAGTTCTATGCAGAAATATGCAGTATATGTGTTTGATATTCTGTATCTTATAGTAGTTTTCGTACTTAGGCAAATATTTTGTTTATAGAAAATTGATGATTGAGGCTATTATCCTTATAGTGCAGAATATCAATTAGTTACAACGTATTTTTTAGAGTAAAAATCTAAACTATCATTTTTGGGCACAAGGTATTGAATGATAATTTGTTACAGAGGTTTTTTGGAAAGTTAAGCCCTTATCCTTGCGTTTTTTTTGAGCTGCATGTACATTGATACTGTATATTCAATTCTGGCGCGTTTAATAAATGAATAAAGAACATTTTGTGATCTCCAAGTATAAGCTTCACCTTCTGTTATAGATTACTGTTTATCATTATGTACCTGAATTCTCCCTTTGACTCCAAAAATTAATTTCATACATTTGCCTGAATTTAACTTTTATATCATTTAATGATCCTTATAGCTGACAGTGGTGCCACTAAAACTGACTGGTTACTGGTTAATAACACCAACAATACTTTTATTACTACGGCAGGCATCAACGCTTATTATATGTCGAGTGAAGCAATCATATCGATGCTGCATAATGAACTTATGCCTTCAATATCGGCTGAAGCCGTGAGTTCTATCTATTATTATGGTGCAGGGTGTTCTACAGAGGCAAAGTGTACAAAGATCAGCGACTTGTTGAATGAACTTTTCCCGAATGCTTCTATTGAGGTGAATCATGATATGCTGGCAGCTGCCCGCTCTTTATGCGATAGCAAACCGGGTATTGCATGTATTTTGGGTACTGGTTCAAATTCATGCGTATATGATGGCCACAAGATCACCCGGCAGATGGTATCACTCGGGTATTTTTTTGGCGACGAAGGCAGTGGTACTCACCTGGGCAAATTGCTGATTACTGATTACCTGAGAGGTGAAATGCCCGACCATATCAGCGATAAGCTTACTGATGAATTTAACTTGTCGCTTGAGTTAGTACTCGACAATATTTATAACAAGCCCTCCCCTAATAGGTTTCTGGCTTCTTTTGCACCCTTCATACAACAGAATAGTAAGGATAAGTATATCAGGCAACTAATCACAAAATCATTTAGTGAGTTCCTCAAAATGGGTGTTATGAAATTCAGCGGTTTTGAGAAATTTGAGGTAAGCTTTGTTGGTTCTATAGCTTTTCATTTCAAAGAGATTCTAATTGAAGTAGCTTCAGAGAAGAAAATAAATATCAACAGAATCCAGAAATCAGTTATTGAAGGTTTAATGGAATATCATAAAGAGCAATCGAAATGAAAGTCAAAAATATCTCAAGAGTAAAAAATATTTTACTGCTTTTAGTTGCAGTATCATTTAGTTTCAATTTACATGCACAGAGCACGGTAATTGACAAACAGAAGTTGGCAGAACTTGATGCCTATTTCCAGAAAGCGCTGAATGATTGGGATGTCCCGGGAATGGCAATAGCTATTGTATCGAATGATAGCGTTATTTTAGCTAAAGGATACGGCATTAAGGATATTAATTCAAAGAAACCTGTTGATGCAAATACACTGTTTGCCGTTGCATCCAATACAAAAGCCTTTACAGCATCAGCTATAGCGGTGCTGGTGGATGAAGGTAAGCTGTCATGGGATGACAAAGTAGTTGATCATTTGCCATGGTTTAAGCTCTATGATCCTTATGTAACTGCCAATATTACAATACGTGATCTCCTCTCCCACCGCACAGGTTTAGTCACATTCAGTGGCGACCTGATATGGTATGGAACAACACATTCGGCTGAAGAAGTTGTACGCAGGGCTCAGTATCTTAAACCTGCATACGGGTTCAGGACTACCTTTGGGTACTCGAATATCACCTACCTTACTACGGGTTTAATTATTGAAAAGGTAAGTGGGCAGAAGTGGGCTGACTTTGTGAAAGCACGCTTCCTGGATCCGTTGGTTATGACATCAACTCTCACATCTGTGGAACAGTTTCTGGAGAGTACTAATCTGGCACAGCCTCACACCACATTTCAGGAAAAGAATGTAAGGATTGACTACATGAACTGGGATAATATTGCTCCGGCAGGGTCAATTCTATCATCGGTTAACGACATGGCGAAATGGCTACAGTTGCAGCTTAACAACGGTAGGCTTGACGAGACGCAGATTATTTCAGAGAAGGCACTCAATGAAATGTGGTACCCACAAATTATGAACAATGTTTCAAAGACTTCAAAAGACCTTTGGCCGACTACACACTTCAAGGGATATGGCATGGGTTGGTCAGTAATGGATTATTATGGCAAGAAAGTAATGTCGCACTCGGGTGGTTATGATGGTATGATCTCCTATTCTGCCTTTGTTCCTGAAGCCAATATTGGTTTGGTTGTTTTAACCAACAAGAATTCAAGTCTTTACCTTCCCATGATGTACACAATTCTCGATGCATTTATTGGACAGCCAACTATGGAACAGTTTGGAGTTGGTGAAATACCTACTAAAGATTGGAGTGACTTCTTCCTCGAGAGGGAAAAGAAAGGCAAGGAATACCAGGAAAAGAAAAAGAAAGAGATGGCTGAAAAGCGAGTTAAAGGTACTAAGCCAAGTGCTGATCTTGAGAAGTATGTTGGAACATACACCAGTAAGATATATGGCGATGCGACAATAGAAATACATGAAGGCAGTCTCTATCTAAAGTTTGTGCCCACTCCCCTATTTTACGGCAAACTAAATCACTGGCATTATGACACGTTCACTATTGAATTCCCGGAAGTTCCATCACTATCTGAAGGAACAGTGAATTTCGTTCTTAATGCTGCCGGAGAAGTTGAACAAATGCGTGTTGATATCCCCAATCCTGATTTCGATTTCACAGAATTAGAGTTCAGGAAATAGGTTAACAACAACTACTCTGCCTTAAATTCTATTGAGGCTGAATTAATACAGTAGCGCAATCCTTTGGGAGGTGGTCCGTCATTAAACACATGCCCAAGATGCCCATCGCATTTTGAGCAGACAATCTCAGTGCGAATCATTCCATAGCTTTTATCAGAGTGCTCAGCAACTGCTGTTTTGTCAGATGGTTCAGCAAAACTTGGCCATCCACATCCTGCATCATACTTTGAATCAGAAGCAAAGAGTTCTTGTCCGCAGGCAGCGCAATGATAAGTTCCTTTAACGAAGTGCTGGTCATACAATCCTGTGCCGGGGCGTTCAGTCCCCTTCTCACGTAAGACGCTATATTGCTCAGGAGTAAGTATTTTCTTCCATTCTTCGTCACTCTTGAATATCTTTTCAGTTACTTTATCACTATTTTCCATGGTATTGCTTGTTGGAGTATTTTTATTGCATGACATGAATATTCCTATGGTAATAATTACCAGTAGAAAGTATTTTGCATTGTTTATTAAGTTCACTTGCTGAACTCGTCTGTATATTGATTTATTCATTAATTTCATTAGTTGATTATAGGATGAGCATTGATTTATTCATTAATTTCATTAGTTGAAACTATTATTAGCATTGATCTATTAATATATTTCATTTACTGAAACTCTTGATTATTAAGGCAATAAACAATATAACGAGGTCATTGTTTGGGAATTGTGCAGTTGGTTAATAAATGAATGTTATTGAAGGGAAAGGAATTACTAATTTAGAACAGCAGCTATACGGGACGCATGGAATGGCTTTGGATAACCTTAGGTATAATACTTACACTTGCGGGGATTGCAGGTTCTATATTACCTGTGCTGCCTGGACCTCCTTTGAATTATTTAGCCATTTTGTTAATTCACTTTACAGGGGTAAATGATTACAGCGACAGATTCCTTATAAGCTGGTTGGTTATTACTGTAATAGTGGTAGTGCTCGATTACTTTATTCCTGTTTGGGGAGCCAGGCTTTCAGGAGGTAGTCGCAAAGGTGTGTGGGGTGCTACTATTGGGCTGATTGTTGGAATAGTGTTCTTCCCACCTCTTGGTATGATCTTATGGTCATTTATTGGAGCAATTGTAGGAGAAATTATGGCCGGTAAGAACCTTGACCTCGCTCTGAAAGCAGGTACAGGTACTTTCATTGGATTCCTTGCAGGTACAGTTGCAAAGTTTGTTGTTTCGATCATCCTGACTTTCTACTTCTTCCAGGGAGCTTTCTGATCCTCCGGATAGGAGATATTCTCCAAAATTAAGCCACAGGCCGGTACTGATTGTCCGGCATCTGACCTTGTGCCAGTTTGCAGGATAGCGTTAAATTGCTCCAAATTCAGCTTTTCTTTTCCCACATCAAGCAAAGTGCCAACCATAGCTCTTACCATGTTTCTTAGAAAACGGTTTGCCTCAGTCTTATAGATCAGGAAATTGTCTTTTTCTTCCCATTCACTCTTAAACACAGTGCAATTATTGGTTAATGTTTGGGCTCCCGTTTTAGCAAAGCATGTGAAATCAGTATAATTCATGATCATCCTTGCAGCTTCTTTCATTAAGGGCACATTAAGGGGAATGGTAAGCCGGTATGACATTCCTGCTGCAAAGGGATCGTAGTCGCGGCAGATGTAGTAATGATATGTCCTTGATAAAGCTGAAAACCGGGCATGGGCATCCATATTTACTCTAAAAGCATCGTATATAGCAACTGTATCCGGCAAAATATGGTTGAGCCTGTATACAAGCTGAGTAAGGTCGCTGGCTGAAAGCAATGCATCAAAATCAAAGTGCGCATAATATTGCCTTGCATGCACACCGGTATCCGTCCTTCCTGCCCCGGTTATAGGAATATGCCGGTTTCCAAGTATAAAATACAGCGCATTCTCTATCTCCTGTTGCACGGTATGTGCATTCTTTTGCGACTGCCATCCGTGGTATGTGCTGCCATTATACGCAAGTTTGAGGAAATATCGAAATTGCTCCATTCGGCAAAGTTAGGTAATCTGAATGTTTGCACGAAATATTATACTCTATGTTAGGCAATTATGGATGTTGCACTAAGCTTTACATCCTGAGTTAGGCAATTATGGATGTTGCACTAAGCTTTACATCCTGAGTTAGGCAATTATGGATGTTGCACTAAGCTTTACATCCTGATTAGGTAATATTGATGTTTGCACGATGCTTTACATTCTGAGTTTAGGCAATATTGATGTTTGCACGATGCTTTACATCCTGAGTTAGGCAATATGTACGCTTTGCACTTAGCATTAAATCCTGAGTTAGCAATATGGACATATGCACGAAACGATAAATCCTGATATAAAGTAGAAACGTATGCATATAGCTATATACATAGTTAACAACTGATACGGTTAATGATACGAAATCATTTCTTTATCATTTCTTTATCAGCACTTTAGAATCAGTATAAATTAGTCATCGGAAGCAAAATAATGCCTCTATTGTTAATTGATTCACAAAAGAATTTTTAACTTTGGCTTGTGATTCGGAAGAATCATTAGTCACACTCAATTAACTAATACATTCATTTTAATCAACAAATGGAGGAAATTAAATGACAACAGAATTGCTAGTAAAAGAACTTGTCGAGAAAAATGGCAAGTCTCGTAACAGTCTGATGCCAATTCTTCAGGGAATCGTGCAAAAAGAGCATTTTCTATCAGAGGAAGCAATGTTATCAGTTGCAAAGGAACTTGACCTTTCAGCAGCTGATGTATATGGAACTGCATCGTTCTATACATTCCTTGATACTGTTCCGCGCGGGAAGAATATCGTTAGGGTATGTAAAACCATTACATGCCATATGAAAGGCAAAGACGACATTATCAATGCTATCATGAATCAACTTAAAATAAAAGTTGGGGAAACAACGCATGATAAGAAGTACACCTTGCTTACAGCAAATTGCCTGGGTTGGTGTCATAAAGGCCCTGTGATGTTAGTAAATGATGATATCTACCCCGAGCTTACACCGGCAAAAGCAGTAGAAATTATTCAGTCATATGGTAAAGAGTAAAAGCATCACCCTTAAAAACAGTATCAGATGGAAACTAAACTCAAGAAAGTAGATATAATATTCGAGGATGATAAAACTTCACCAATAACGATATTAGAGAAAACTATTAAAAGGTCGGCTGATGAGATTATACTTGATCTTATTGACAGCGGACTTAAAGGTAGAGGCGGTGCCGGCTTTCCAACAGGCCTTAAATGGAAATTCACCCGTAATGAAGATAGTGATGTAAAGTATGTGATCTGCAATGCCGACGAAGGCGAGCCCGGTACGTTTAAGGACAGGGAAATCCTTGATCGCGTACCCGAGAAGATCTTTACAGGTATGGCTATTTGCGGTTATGTAATTGGCGCTAAAGAAGGATATATATACCTACGGGGCGAATATAACTTCTTACTGAAGACATTACAGTCAAAGCTTAATAAGTTTAACGGAGAATTAAAGCAAAAGAATATTGATTTTGCCATTTATCTAAGAAGCGGTAGTGGTGCCTATGTTTGCGGTGAGGAAAGTGCACTTTTTGAATCAATGGAAGGCAAACGCGGCGAACCTCGTAATAAACCACCTTATCCAACAGTAGCAGGCTACAACTCCAAACCTACTGTTATTAATAACGTTGAAACCCTGGTTTATACAACCATGATCTGCCACATGGGTCCTGAGCAGTTTAAAGCATTAGGAACAAATGACTCCCGTGGATCAAAGGTATTCAGTGTATCGGGCGACACTCCTATTGCCGGTATTTATGAGCTTGAACTTGGTATGCCTCTTAATCAATTTGTTGATGAATTTGGAGATGGCGATACTAAAGCAGTTCAGGTGGGGGGTGCCTCTGGGCATTGTGTTCCGCGTAAGAAATTCAATGACACAATCATAGGTTTTGAAGGAATTCCTACGGGAGGTTCAATGATGATCTTTAACAGTACCAGGTCAATGTATAATGTGCTTCATGATTACCTTGAATTCTTTACTGAAGAATGTTGCGGACAATGTACACCTTGCAGGGTAGGTTGCCAGCAACTGCTTAAAGGCATTGAAGCAGTGAAAAGAGGAGAACGGTCTCCCTCCTATCTTGATGATCTGAAAAATCTAACAACAACAATGAAAATTGCTGCAAAATGCGGTTTAGGGCAATCTGTCGGTAATCCATTTAACTCAATCATCGATAACTTCAGGGAAGAGATTATTTATTAACAGCACCTCAAAAAACAGACAAGATGAATAAATATTTAGTAAACCTCAAGGTCAACAATATGCCCGTCTCTGTAGAAGAGGGCACTACTATACTTGATGCAGCAAGAAAGCTGAATCTTCGAATACCAACACTATGTAATCATCCCGATTTAACTGTTGCAGGAAATTGCAGGGTTTGTGTTGTAGAAGTTAAAGGAGCCAGGGTATTGGCAGCGTCATGTGCCGCACCTGTTTCAGAAGGCATGGAAGTATTTACAAACAGTGAGAAAGTGCGTATAGCACGTAAACACATTGTTGAGTTGCTACTATCAGAACATAATGCCGATTGCACCAAATGCTTTAAAAATGGCCACTGTGAACTGCAGGATCTGGCAAGTGAGTATCGAATTGGCGACCATGTTTTCCTTGATCTTGTAAATCAGGAATACAAAATGCAGGACATTTCATCACCTTCAGTTGTGAAGGACGACAGCAAATGTATCAGATGTCAGCGTTGTGTAAGAACATGCCATGAACTGCAGGGTATAAGCGCATTGGCAGTTACCAATAAAGGCGATCACCAACGCATTGCAACTTTCCTTAATAAGCCATTGAATGATGTGGTATGTTCCAACTGCGGACAGTGTATAAATCGCTGCCCAACCGGTGCATTAACTGAGCATAACTACATTGAAGAAGTATGGAAAGCAATTTACGATCCTTCAAAATTTGTAGTTGTGCAAACTGCTCCGGCAACAAGAATAGCATTGGGAGAAGACCTCGGATTACCTGTTGGTGAAAGGGTTACCGGTAGAATGGTGTCAGCTTTAAAGAAACTTGGTTTTAGCAAAGTGCTTGACACTGACTTCACTGCCGACCTTACCATATTAGAAGAAGGTACCGAATTACTTACCCGTTTGAAAAAGGCATTAGTTGATAAGGACGATTCAGTTGTTCTGCCAATGATGACTTCCTGTTCGCCGGGCTGGATTAAGTTCCAGGAGCACATGTACCCTGAATTACTTGACAACCTGTCAACGTGTAAATCACCCCAGCAGATGTTTGGTGCTCTGGCTAAAACATATTATGCTGATAAAATTAACATCAAGGCACAGGACATGATAGTAGTTTCAATTATGCCGTGTGTTGCAAAGAAGTTTGAATGTGAAAGAACTGAGATGCGCGATAGTGGATACCAGGACGTTGACTTTGTACTGACTACAAGAGAGTTGGCTATGATGATCAAGCAGGCAGGTATTGACTTCAATAAAATTGGTGAAGAACAATATGATAGCATACTTGGTGAATCAACAGGTGCTGCAGTTATATTTGGTGCTACCGGTGGTGTAATGGAGGCGGCTTTAAGGACCGCTTACGAGATAGTTACCGGACGTGAAGTACCTTTCACCAACCTTAACATTCAGCCTGTAAGAGGAATGGAAGGGATTAAAGAAGCATCAATCAAAATAAAGAACGTAAAACCCGAATGGAGCTTCCTTGAAGGTGTTGATCTTAACGTTGCTATTGCACACGGATTGGCTAATGCAAGGGCTTTAATGGAAAAGGTAAAGAGTGGAGAAGCAAATTACCATTTTATTGAAGTGATGGGTTGCCCGGGTGGTTGCATAGGTGGTGGTGGTCAACCTATCCCTACATCTCCTGAAATCAGGAAGTTGAGAACTGATGCAATCTACAGTGAGGACGCGAATATGCCTTTAAGGAAATCACATGAGAACCCTGAAGTAGTTGAGGTATACAAAAACTTCCTTGGCGAACCTCTTGGTCACAAATCACATGATTTGTTACATACACATTACAAACCAAGAAAGCGGTATTAAACTGTACATTACAGATTATTTTGTGGTTAAAGAGAGTGTTTTCGGACACTCTTTTTAAGTTTTTGGTTGATACATTCAATTTTAACAATACGTGTATTACCAACTAATACAGAGTTTCATTGTTAGATTATTAACACTGTTATTTTTTTCACAATTTGTTAGTTTAAACCAAAAAGAGTATTTACCTTTGCAGCACTTTTTAGATACTATTAAGGGTACTGAAAAAGAATGCAAAATTGAAATAAATGAAAATCAAGGAAGTAATCAATATTCTTAATGCAAAGGTGGTTTCAGGACACCATCAATTAGAGAATGAGGTAGAGTTCACATTCTCCTCTGATCTGATGAGTGATGTACTTACCGTTGAAAGAGATAATATTCTATTGCTGACAGGGTTGGCTAACCTTCAAACTATAAGGACTGCTGAAATGTCGGAAATCAGTAATATAATCTTTGTTCGCAAAAAGAAAGTTACTACTGAAATGATCCAGTTAGCCGAAGAAAATGAAATGATACTGATTGAGTGTGACTACTCCATGTTCAAAGCTTCCGGCTTGCTATTTAATGCAGGGATGAAACCTGTGTATTAATACATTGATGTTCATGAACTTTGAATTCAATGTTGAAGGTGGTAATTTCACTAAAGCCGGCACCGCTTCGAGCCAGGTGAAGAAAATACTCAAGCAACTGAATGTGGATTCAAAGGTCATAAAAAGAGTTGTTGTGGCGCTATATGAAGCCGAAGTAAACATAGTAGCACACGCATGGTCAGGCAAAGCCCTAATAAACATCAGTACTGACAGGATTGACCTGAAACTTACAGATGAAGGGCCTGGCATACCTGACATTGAACTGGCGATGCAACAGGGGTATTCAACTGCATCAAGTGCGGTTAGGGAGATGGGCTTTGGCGCAGGTATGGGACTTTCAAACATTAAGAATAACTGCGACGAATTAGAGATCACTTCAGAGGTAGGTATTGGCACAGTAGTACAAATGGCAATTTATTTGAATACAAAGTAATGGAAACAGGTACTTTTCATCATGCACTCAAAATTCGTGAAGACCTTTGTGTAGGTTGCTCACATTGCATGAATGTGTGCCCAACTGAAGCCCTCCGCGTTAGAAACGGCAAAGCCATACTTTTGGCTGAAAGGTGCGTTGATTGTGGAAAGTGTTTTCGCGAATGCCCCTCAAGTGCAATCATCATTGATCATGATGATTTCAACTACATCTTTGATTACAATTACCGTATTGCCTTATTACCAGCCATATTCACAGGCCAGTTCCACGAAGAGATTAGTTTCAGGCAGATTCATAGTGTATTGCTGGATATTGGCTTTACACACGTATATGAAGTTGAGAATGGTGCTGAAGTACTTGCCGATGCTATTCAGGATTACGCTGATGCACACCCGGAAAAGAAACCACTAATATCTTCATTCTGCCCGGCAATAGTGCGATTGATACAAGTGAAATTCCCATCACTTGTTGATAACATCATGCTTCTTAAGCCACCTTTAGATATATCAGCTCATTTTTTAAAGAAAGAATTGCTTGAGCAGGGTATTCCAGAGAATGAAATCGGTATATTCTATGTGACCCCATGTGCTGCAAAAATAGCGGCAATTAAGGAACCGGTAGGTGAGATCTCCTCCCCTATTACCGGAGCAATTAATATGGACTTCCTGTTTAACAAAGTATATCACAGGGTTGCTAAGAAAAGTAATGAAACCTGCACTCTGCCGGTAACATTACCCCTGTCAGATATGGCAAGGAATTGGTCGCTTACTAATGGTGAGGCTCAACACATCAAAGGCAGATGTCTGGCAATTGATGAAATTACAAACGTTATTGATTTCCTCGAGAAGTTAGAAAATGACGAGATCACTGACATTGACTTTCTCGAATTAAGGGCATGTGATGGCAGCTGCGCAGGCGGTGTTCTTACTCCGGGTAATAGATTCCTTACGGTTGAAAGGCTTAGAAATCACAACAGCACCACAAAAGATATTGCAGTACAATCAAATCACCCTGATGCTTTCAGGCCCATTACAGAATGCTCAGCATATCTGAGAGAGCTCATGGGTATTGACTCAATTAGTCCCCGATCTATCCTTAAACTTGATGAGGATATGGCAGAAGCCATGAAGAAAATGGACAAAGTGAATCAGATACTAAAAGTACTGCCTATGATTGATTGCAGTGTTTGCGGTTCACCCGGATGTCACTCTTTGGCAATTGACATTGTAAATGGTGAAGCTGATTTGAAACAATGCATTTTTGTGCAAAGGGCGTTAGAGCAGAAAGGTGAATTAACATCTGATGAAGGTAATCGCATACTTCGTGAAATATGGGGATTTGAAAAAACTAATAAATACAGAAAACTAAAGTGATGAACGTTTTAGAACTGGCTGAAAAGCTCAACCTCAAAGTGATCAGCGGAAATGAAGGTCTTTCCAATGAAATAACCGGTGGCTATGCTTCCGACTTATTGAGTGATGTTATCGGACATGCCGATGCCGGAAATATTTGGATCACTCTGCAAACACATAAGAACGTGATGGCAATTGCTTCATTAAAAGATCTGGCAGCTGTAGTCTTTGTAAACAACCTGCAGCCCGAAGATGATATGGCCGATCAGAGTAATGAAGAAAATATACCGGTTCTTGTAAGCAGCGACCCTGCTTTTACAATTAATGGTAAAATATATCAGCTAATAAACTAATAACAATGCAAGTCTTCAAAGCTGATCTGCACATTCACACTATCTTATCTCCATGCGCAAGCCTGGATATGAGCCCGAAGAATATTGTGCAGAAAGCGCTGGAACAGAAACTGGATATTATTGGAATTACTGACCATAACTCAACCCGCCAATGTGCAATTGTTACAAAGGAAGCTTCAGCAGCAGGGTTGAAAGTTTATCCGGGTGTTGAGATCACAACAAAGGAAGAAATCCATTGTCTGGCATATTTCAGATCGCTGGATGAGCTTTCAGGTTTCCAGGCGCATTTGGATGAGCATTTACCTGATATCAAGAATGATCCTTCTTTATTTGGATACCAGATAGTAGTTGATGAAAATGAGTCTATAATTTATGAAGAAGATAAATTGCTGGTTTCAGCGCTAAATATAGGAATAGATAAAATTGAGGCACTTGTTCATGAATTTAACGGCATATTCATTCCGGCTCATGTAAACAAGTCAAAGGACAGTATTACAAGTCAGTTAGGGTTCATACCAGCAAGCTTACAGGCTGATGCCTATGAATTAACCAGGCACATGTCATCAATTGAGTTCAGGAGTAACAACCCAAAATTGAATGATAAACCAATAGTACGTAACTCCGATGCACACACACTTGACCAAATTGGTGAAAATGTATCAAGCTATCGCATGGTATCGGTTGATTTCAGTGAATTCAGGATGGCGCTGAAGAGTCAGCAAGGAAGGGAGGTGATCCAATGAGAGATATGGCAATGCATATCATGGATATTGCACAGAATTCAATCTATGCAAATGCAACGGCAATCACAATTGAAGTAATTGAAAATAAGGATGACGATAGCTATGTTGTTATCGTTGATGATAATGGAGGAGGAATGTCCCGGGAAATGGTTTCAAAAGTTACAGATCCCTATGTAACCACTCGCACTACTCGTAAAACTGGACTGGGAATTCCTTTACTCAAGCTAAATGCTGAGCGTACAGGAGGTAACTTCCATATTCACAGTGAAGAAGGCAAAGGCACTAACGTAAAAGCTGAATTTGTTTTCACACATCCTGACCGTTTACCGGCAGGTGATATTGCAGGAATAATTGTACTTTTAATAGCAGCAAATCCGGGTATTGAGTTTAAGTATCAACATGTGACAAATAAAGGAAAGTATGCACTTTGCACTGCTGAAATAAATGAAACACTTGAAGGCGTTTCAATAAGTGAGCCTTCAGTAGTAAGGTTTTTGAAAGAAATGATAAAAGAGAATCAGCAGCAGATACTGATCTCATAATAAAACTCAACAAACAAATACAATTAAACACATCATGACACAAGTAAAATCACTGGCTGACCTTCGTAAGATCAAGGACGATCTCCAAGGTAAAATGGGTTTACGGGAGAAGAGCAACTCTCCTGAAAGCCTTGTACAGATCAGAGTTGCAATGGCAACATGCGGAATTGCTTCAGGCGCAAAACAAGTGATGGAGTTCTTTATGGAAGAACTCGATAAGAGGAACATTCAGGCTGTAGTCACTCAAACCGGTTGCATGGGTTACTGCTTTGCTGAACCTACTGTTGAAATCACTCTTCCAGGCCAGGCACCTGTGGTTTATGGCTATGTGGATACTGCTAAAGCTGACAGTATCATTGAAAAATACATCAAGAACGGTGAATTGGTTGAGGGTATTATACCGGTCAATTATGAAACTATCCAAAAATAATAGGAGGAAAAAGTAATGGCCAAGTTTAAAATGCATCTCCTTGTTTGCAGTGGCACAGGTTGCCATGCTTCAGAAAGTGAACTGCTTTTGCAGAATCTCAAAACCATCATTAATGATAAGGGACTCGATACCGAAGTACAGGTTATTGGCACCGGATGCTTTGGTTTTTGCGAGAAAGGACCTATTGTTAAGGTTATGCCTGATAATACATTCTACACTCAGGTTACTCCAAATGATGCAAGGGAAATCATTGAAGAGCATGTGATTAAAGGCAGGAAAGTTAACAGGTTACTATACGTGAACCCAGAAACCCAGGAGCACATCTCCGATTCGAAGCACATGGGGTTCTACAAGAAGCAATTACGTATTGCTCTGAGAAACTGCGGATTTATTGATCCTGAAAACATTGATGAATATATTGCACGCGATGGTTATGAAGCTCTGGCTAAATGCTTGACTGAAATGACACCTGAGCAAGTGATTGAGATCATGAAGAAATCAGGCTTAAGAGGCCGTGGTGGAGGAGGATTTCCCGCGGGACTAAAATGGGAGATCACCAGTAAATCAGTGAGTGACGAGAAATATGTTGTGTGTAATGCTGACGAGGGTGACCCCGGTGCATTTATGGACCGCTCAATTCTAGAAGGCGATCCACATTCAGTAATAGAGGCTATGGCAATTTGCGGATACTGCATAGGTGCTACTAATGGACTTGTTTATATCAGGGCAGAATACCCTTTGGCAATTGATCGTTTGAAGATAGCAATTGACCAGGCAAGAGAATACGGACTCCTTGGTAAAGGATTACTGGGAACTGGTTTTGACTTTGATATTGAACTGCGTTACGGAGCTGGTGCCTTTGTTTGCGGTGAAGAAACAGCACTCATCCACTCAATGGAGGGAAAACGTGGAGAGCCAACAATGAAACCTCCATTCCCATCTGTTTCAGGTTATTACGAGAAACCAACCAATGTTAACAATGTAGAAACCTTTGCCAATGTTCCGGTTATTATTAACAAGGGAGCTGAATGGTTTGCAAGCATTGGTACAGAGAAATCAAAAGGCACCAAGGTTTTTGCCCTTGCAGGAAAGATAAACAACGTAGGACTTATTGAAGTGCCAATGGGAACTACCTTACGCGAAGTTATCTTTGAAATTGGCGGTGGAATTAAAGATGGAAAGAAATTTAAGGCAGTTCAAACTGGTGGACCATCAGGAGGCTGTTTGACTGAAAAACACCTCGATACTCCAATAGACTATGATAACCTCGTTGCCAGCGGCTCTATGATGGGCTCAGGAGGTATGATTGTTATGGATGAGGATGATTGTATGGTGTCAATGGCTAAGTTCTACCTTGAATTTACCGTTGAAGAGTCATGCGGTAAGTGCTCACCATGTCGTATTGGCAATAAGAGGCTGCATGAAATACTTGATAAGCTTACCAAGGGCAATGGCACACTTGAAGACATTGACCGCCTGAAGAACCTCAGTTATGTAATCAAAGACACAGCATTATGTGGTTTAGGTCAAACATCACCTAATCCGGTTCTCTCTACTATCGATAATTTCTACGATGAATATATTGAGCATGTTACTGATAAGAAGTGCCGCGCAGGTCAATGTAAGGCGCTTATGCAATATGTGATCATTGCTGAAAACTGCGTTGGTTGTACTGCATGTGCACGCAATTGCCCGGTTAATTCAATTACCGGTGAAAGAAAAGGGGTTCATGTTATCAACCAGGCTGTGTGTATTAAGTGCGGCGCATGTCTCGAAAAATGTAAATTCAATGCAGTGGTAATTAAATAATTTGACAGATCATGGAAACCATCAAAATAAATATTGACAATAAGATCGTTGAGGTTGAAAAGGGAGCAACTATCCTTAAAGCAGCCAAACAAGTTGGTGTACATATTCCCACTTTATGCCATCTCCACCTGCATGACCTTAATATTGAGAATAAACCTGCAGGTTGCCGCATATGTGTGGTTGAAGTAGCAGGCAGAAGGAACCTCGCCCCTGCTTGTGTAACTGAATGTTACGAAGGAATGGTGATCAACACTAACAATATAAAAGTATTGAACGCTCGTAAAACAGTGCTTGAACTTATCCTTTCCGACCACCCTTCCGATTGTTTGATCTGCTCTAAGAATGGCAATTGCGAACTGCAATCTATGGCTCAGGATTTTGGCGTTCGTGAAATTCATTATGAAGGTGAGAAATCAACATACCGTGCTGACACCTCCCCTGCTATCATCCGCGATGTGGACAAATGTATTATGTGCCGTCGTTGTGAAATGATGTGCAACGATGTTCAAACAGTAGGTGTACTATCAGCTGTGAACAGAGGGTTTATGTCAGTTGTAGCACCTGCATTTGAAAGGAATTTAGACCACAGTGAATGTACTTACTGCGGACAGTGTGTTGCAGTATGCCCAACAGGCGCTCTTACTGAAGTTGATCATACCAATGCAGTCATCAGGGCATTAGCTGATCCATCAAAAACTGTGATTGTTCAAACCGCTCCTGCAGTACGTGCCGCTTTAGGCGAAGAATTTGGAATGGAACCCGGCACACTCGTAACAGGTAAAATGGCAGCTGCTTTACGCAGACTTGGATTCAACTATGTGTTTGATACTGATTTTGCTGCCGACCTTACAATTATGGAAGAAGGCACAGAACTACTCGACAGGCTTAACCGACACTTACAAGGTGATACTTCTGTAGCACTTCCGATACTTACTTCATGTTGTCCGGGCTGGGTTAACTTCTTTGAACATCAGTTCCCTGAGATGAGAGATATACCTTCAACAGCCCGAAGCCCGCAGCAAATGTTTGGAGCAATTACCAAAACTTACTTTGCTGACAAAATTGGTGTAAAGCGTGAGAACATGGTAGTAGTATCTGTTATGCCCTGCCTTGCCAAGAAATATGAATGCCAGCGTGATGAATTCAAAACCAACGGTAACCCTGATGTTGACTTCTCTATATCAACCAGAGAGTTGGCACATTTGATAAAACAGCTTAACATTAGTTTCAATGAACTACCTGAGGAAGATTTCGATCATCCCTTAGGCGAATCAACCGGCGCAGCCGTAATATTCGGTACTACGGGTGGTGTTATTGAAGCTGCTGTAAGAACAGCTTATGAACTGCAAACAGGCAAGAAACTTGAGAAAGTTGATTTTGAGGAACTTCGTGGTATGGATTTCATTCGCGAAGCTACTATTGATTTCGACGGACTTCCTATACGTATAGGAATAGCTCACGGACTGGGCAATGCACGTAAATTGCTTGAGGAAATAAAGGCTGGTAGGTCTGAATATCATGCAATAGAAATCATGGCATGTCCTGGTGGCTGTATCGGTGGTGGTGGTCAGCCATTGCATCACGGCGATTCTTCAATCCTGAAAGCCCGTCAGAAAGCGTTGTATTCTGAAGATGCTGGTAAAACACTTCGCAAGTCACATGAGAATCCATACATTATTGAGCTTTATAAAGAGTTCCTTGGTAAGCCATGCGGTGAACTTTCACATCACTTGCTGCACACGCATTATTTTGATAAGAGTGTTGAAGTCAGCGTAGTAGAATAAGTTTTATATTTGAACAACTAAAGAAAATAAGATCATGGCAACTATAAAGTTATCAACAAATAAAATTGATGAACTCAGGGCTGTTTGCAAATCGTTTAATCATGAAAAAGGTGAATTGATTAATGTACTTCACAAAGCACAGGGTATATTTGGTTATCTGCCAGCTGAAGTACAGGAGATCATAGCACGTGAACTCAATGTTTCTGTAGCACACGTTTATGGAGTGGTTTCCTTCTATTCATTCTTCACTATGCTTCCCAAGGGTGAACATCCTGTATCTATATGCCTCGGTACTGCCTGCTATGTAAGGGGTGCTGAAAAAATAATTGAAGAATTCAAAAGAGTGCTGAATATAGGCGTAGGTGAAACTACATCTGATGGCAAATTCTCGCTCGCATGTCTGCGATGTGTTGGTGCTTGTGGACTGGCACCGGTAGTTCTGGTTGGTGATAAGGTTTACGGCCGATTATCTCCTGAAAGCGTTAAGGACATTGTTGCAGAATACGCAAAATAATAAACAACAAATAGTGTGCTGTTTAGCAAAGCAGGCTGTCATTTGACAGCCTGCCTTGTTTTGTACATAAGGCTTGCAACATAACAACTTACGCTCTATGCCCTATGCTCTATGCCCTAAGCTTTTTCTGCCAAAACTTCCGTTACCAGTGATGCAGCCTCTTGTAGCAAAGTAGCTGAGTATACTTTAAGTCCCGAGTTTTCTATCAGCACTTTGGCCTCTTCAGCATTTGTTCCCTGGAGCCTGACTATAATAGGTACACTTATGTTCCCGATGTTCTTATAAGCATCAACAATACCCTGGGCTACTCTGTCGCACCTTACAATACCTCCGAAGATGTTTACCAGAATAATCTTAACATTTTCGTCTTTCAATATGATCCTAAAGGCTTGCTCAACACGTTCAGCATTGGCAGTTCCTCCAACATCAAGAAAATTAGCAGGCTCACCACCTGATAGCTTGATAATATCCATTGTTGCCATTGCCAGTCCGGCACCATTAACCATACATCCTACGTTACCGTTTAGTTTTACATAGTTAAGGTTATACCTGCCTGCTTCAACTTCAGCAGGATCTTCTTCTGTAAGATCTCTTAAATCAGCAAGATCACGGTGGCGGAACAATGCATTGTCATCTAACCTTAGTTTGCAGTCAGCGGCATATATTTTATCGTCTGCGGCTTTAAACAACGGGTTTATTTCTATCATTGAAGCATCAATACTCATATAGGCTTTGTATATGTTTTTAACAAAAATAACCATATTCTTCAAAGCCTCACCACTCATTTCCAGGTTGTACGCAATCTTCCGGCACTGGAAATCAAGCAGTCCGGTCTTTGGGTCAATTTCTTCGAGAAAGATCAAATGCGGTGTTTCTTCAGCTACTTTCTCTATATCCATACCACCCTCTGTCGAATACATGAACATAACCCTTCCTGTAGAACGATTTAACAGTACACTCAGGTAATATTCTTTTGGGGTGTTAGGGCCTGAATAGTAGATATTCTGTTCAATAAGAACCTTATTAACAAGCTTACCCTCTGCTGATGTTTGAGGGGTTATCAAATGCATACCTATGATCTGCGAAGCATATAGACCAACTTCCTGCATATTCTTTGCTATCTTAACTCCTCCCCCTTTTCCTCGTCCACCTGCATGAATCTGAGCTTTAACGGCGAAATACTCTGACCCTGTTTCCCTGTTTATTTCCTTAGCTGCCTCAATTGCTGCTTCAGGATTATTCACTATAACTCCTTTCGGAACCAATACGTTGAAGGATTTAAGGATTTCCTTCGCCTGATACTCATGTAGATTCATCTTCTTTCAGTTTTTGATGGTATATTTTTTTCACAACTCTTTAGAACAATAATTCAAGCTTTATTTCTTAAAATACTCTGTAGGAACAAAAAATTAACCGTTCAGTTCATCGTTGATATTCCCTTTATTATAAAATCATGTAACAATTAAATGGCTTAATGTAATGCACTTTTTGCCTTCTATATTCATATTTGCAAATATGGAAAATTATACTGAACCAATACACAATTTTTCAGAATTAGATTCTGCAATCAGCAATATAAAGAAAGATAGTGCCTGGCTGAATGGGGAATTAGGATTTAATGTTCTTCAGCAAAACCCTGATAGCAATGTACTTGTCATTGCAATGCATGAGAATACAGAGTTTGAATCATACCAGGCCAATAATTCTTTAATCATAAAGGTCATTCACGGGAAATTAAGATTCAAGATAAATAACAAAGTGTCTGAAATTGAATCTGGCAAGATGGTGATTCTTATGGAAAAAGCTTTTTACCTTATTGAAAGTATGGAAGAATCAGTTTTCCTACTCATGACTTTTAACAGTTTTAAGAACGATAAAAATTATTGGCTATGCTAAACATTCAGAACATCACCAAAAGATGGTTACTTTTTACATCAGTATTTGTTATAAGTTTATTGTCATTTACATCGTGCGAACTTGTGGGTGATATATTCGAGGCAGGCATTTGGACAGGTATAATTGTAGTTATTCTTATAGTGGCATTGATTATATATATAATCACAAAAATGAGGCGTTAAAGCCTCTCTCTCTATCTGTATATCATTCTATTACAACGTTTCTGGCATGTTTGTACTCAGAGATTATGTAATAATTACGGTCGATTATATAACGGCTTGGCCCCGGAGCTTAGTGAAATATTTGGATACCATGTAATTACACATCAATATTTCCGCAGATATAACCTTCCGGTAATGCACACTGAAACCAATATCCTGGAACCTTTATCAGTTGAATGGCTTAAAAAACAGTGGACCAACGCCCTACGGATTCCATACTTGGGCCCAATGCCCTAAGCTAAAAAAAATCGAGGCAAAACACCTCGATTTTTCGTTGGTTAATTAATTGGTAATTAGCATTTACGATTGAAACTCTTTCAATGATTCCATAAGTTTCTTACGTGTAAAAAATATTCTACTCTTTACTGTACCTATTGAAAGGTTGAGGTTCTCAGCTATTTCCTTATACTTGTAACCTGCAGCATGCATTTCAAACGGCATCCTTTGGTCTTTTTCAAGTTTTGATATTCCGGCCTTTATTTCCTTTGTTGACATTTCAGATTCAGGCGAGCCAAAGTCAGATTTCTTAGGAATATTTAGATAATATAGATCTTCTGAATTATCAACTATGGTATTGGCCTTCTTGTTACGACGGTAGTTATTAATGAAGGTATTCTTCATTATGGTGAATGTCCATGCCTTCAGGTTTGTTTGATCTGCAAATTTATCCCTGTGCATCAGAGCTTTTAAATAGGTATCCTGTATCAGATCTTTAGCCTCTTCTTTATCATTTGTTAAAGTGTATGCGAAATAGAAGAGATGATCATGTAGGCTTATCAATTTGCTGCTAAATTCCATATTATTAAATTTTTAGGTTTGTTTTTTTGAGTTTGTAATGAGTATTTTAATCAGTACCATAAGGGTTGAAACCAAAGCTCATAATGTACCCATGAATCAATGGTGAAATCCAGTATGTATTTCGTAATCAGAAAACCTTTATCGGCTTATCTCCTATTATCAATATAATCTTTGATATTTTTAGCTGAATCCTGATGCATTAGCAGAATACTAAGTGTGTTAGCTGCAAATGCCTTTATATCTGCATCATTACCTTCTTCGGCATGCTTCATGAAGTTATCAACATCCTCTGAATGATCGTCAATCATTTCAGCCATATACTCCTTATCGAATTCAAAGCCACGTTTTTCTTTGATGTCGTTAATTCTATCAAGATGTTTATCATCAAGTACTGTGGGTAATGTTATATTCTTGCGTGCAGCAAGGGCCTTTAATTCATTATTGGCTTTTGAATGATCTCTAACCATCATTGCACCAAAGTTCTTTACTCTTGCATCCTGTGCATTCTGTTGGGCGTATTGTCCAAGCTCAACTTCCATTAATCCACCATAAGCTGCTGTTTCCATGAAATCCACATCGCGATCATTATCACCACCGAGTATGTTATTGTCATTATCATTCATCTGAAGGGAATCATTATAATTATCTCCATCACGCGCACCCTGATTGTTACAAGAAATCATGACAGCTGATAACAGCATTATCAGAAAAAACTGAAGCGTATTTGTTTTCATAGACACTGTTTTTAGGGTTAATTTTCTATTTTCTGTGTGAAAATTGAAGTCGTTTTGGCTTGTGATTTTGATCATAAAATTGATAACACAAAAGTGATTCTGAAATGGCATAACGGCGTTACACGATTCCAATGAAATGTTACATCATTTCAAGCTAATTATGTTAACCTCCTGTGTACAGTGGCATATAAACACTCCAAAGCCTTTCTGTTACTACACTTGAATCAATTTTTAAGATTCAAATTAAATGTATTAATAAGGAGAGATAAGTGTAATTGCTATATGATAGACTTAGTGTAAAATGGTTCTGATTAACTTGACTATATGGGAATCATGAAAGGAAACATTAAGATTATGTAACAGTTAAAACTTCATGGTCTTTCATCTTTGCATTATAGAACATTTAAAGTTGACTTCAAGCATAGTAAAAGGTAACTATCAGAATTTGAAGTGTTATCTAAAATTTAGTACTAATATTTAAAACTAAGCAATCATGAACAAAATCAAAAAAGCTAACTACAGCGAAAACAGCACATCAAAAGTAAAATTTGAAGATACAGTTGAAGGAAAGAAATTACTTAGTTCTATAAGTGCAGCCTTTCATCATGTTCGTAAAGAAAATGAATATATAGGCGAAACAAGGATTATGCAAAATCTGTCTAAGAAAAACAAGACCAACTTTATCACAAGCAATTTTGAGGATAGTCTCGACAAATTGTTTAAAAGTAAAACAGAAGGCAAGAAGAAAATCAGTAATGGAAATGATGCAATAATCCCACAAGTTAAACATAATGAAGGCTATATAAGAACAAGCCCTCCAAAGAACTAATCAACTTGACATCATTGCAAAAGCGGGTATTAGCCCGCTTTCAAAAGCAGTATAAACTATCGGGCAAATTTCATTTGCCTAAGAGTACTTTACTACATTTACGATTCCATTTCTCCTTTTTTCTTCTACCAGTTTTCCTCTTCGCTGTCAGCCAGTCAACTGTTATCAACACACCCAACACCCTGCTTGCCTTCTTCATTCTACATTTCCTTGTGTTCCCTTCTAGTAATGGCTACAATAGTTATCATGATAAAGACACGGGTAGCATAGGTTTATTAAAAAATCCTCCTCCGGTAAGTAAGAGTTTGTTGTATTGTACAAATGCAATGGACATTATTGCAATAGTTGCCGGCCTAATTATTTCCCCATGGTTTTCAATTTTAATTGCCGGCTTTATTGGAATGTCGCGGGCTTATAGCAATCGGAGAATCAGACTTAAGAGATATCCAATTATAGCATTCATAATTGTAGCCTTCTTTCAAGGTGGATACGTATACATAATGACTCTTTTTGCTACTTTAGGTTTATATAACTTAGAACCCATATTTACTTCATCAAACCTAAGGGCAATTCTGATTTCTTCTCTTTTTGTCGGTAGCATTTATCCCCTTACTCAGATATACCAGCATACAACAGACAAAAACGATGGAGTCATCACACTAAGCTACAGGCTCGGATATATTGGCTCCTTTGTTTTTTCAATGGCATTATTTTTATTCGCCTCTGTGCTGATGTATATTCATTTCAGCATCATGCAAAACATTAATTCATTCTTCCTGTTCTCAATTATAATGCTGCCTGTATTTGTTTACTTCCTCTTTTGGATCTTTAAAGTAAAGACAAATAAAAAATACGCAGCCTATGAGTATTCTATGTTGATGAATGTAATTACATCATTGTGCATGAATGCTTTTTTTCTCATTCTCATTATGGGTTAATGTCAACAAATACTAAGATCAAAAGAGTAATTACGTCAACAGGTGACCGTCCAAAAAGTGCAATTGCAGCATTAGGAAAACGTTCAAAAAATGATATTGCATTAGCAGGTCAGCGGTTTACTAGTGTAATTGCATCAATAGGAACCCAGTCAGCATCTTATTCCTTCAGGCAGGATGAAGTTGCGCTGTTTATGGGGAAGATGTATGCTGATAATACCGCAGCAAGGAAATTAAACATACTCTCTAAACAAAGCGGCATTCACTACCGGCAATCAGTAATTCCTGATTTTAGCATTAACTGTGAAAAGCCAGAGTTATTTATGAATGGTGTTGTTCCGGATGTGGAAAAACGCATGAATGTATACAAACACAAGGTGCTACCTTTAGCATCCATCGCAATTGACAATGCCCTCAAAAAGCTTAATGATCCAAATGTATTAGAAAAAATCACGCATATTATAACTGTTACATGCACCGGAATGTATGCGCCGGGATTAGGCATTGAGCTGATCAATCATTATAATCTTCCCGCCAACACCTTCCATACAGCTATAAACTTTATGGGCTGTAACGCCTCTTTTGCTGCTATACGTATGGCTGATCTTATACAGCGAAACGATAAGAATGCATTAGTCGTTGTTGTTTGCGTGGAGCTTTGCACACTGCACTTCCAACCTAAGGATAACAATGACAACTTGCTTGCCAACACGCTTTTTGCTGATGGCGCTGCTGCTATGGTAATCACCTCGGCCGAATATGCTGACCAACACAATTTAAGCGGTATTGAGTTAAAAGGGTTTCATACCCTTACCCTGAAAGAGGGAGCTGATTTAATGGCCTGGAATATAAATCCTGTAAACTTTGAAATGGTGCTGAGCTCTTCTATACCTGAATTCATAGGCAAGAACGTCAATTATATTTTCAAAGAAATTTCGAAATCTTTCAAACTTGATAATACCCTGGATCTTAAGTGGGCTATTCATCCGGGAGGCAAGAAAATTCTGGATGAATTCTGTAAAGCAATGAATTTTAGCAGTAGTGATATTGCGGAGTCGTATCAAATACTGCAACAACACGGAAATATGTCGTCAGTTACCATATTATTTGTACTTGAAGAAATGTTAAAGAACGTTGAGGCAGGTTCACAAATAATTGCAATGGGCTTTGGTCCAGGTATAAGTGTTGAAACAGCACTTATGAAAACAAGAGGTGTTCAGTCCTAGTAATGGATTCAGCATATAGGCGAGCAAGATGCGTAATCAAGAGGCGTTAAATAATAACTATGCAAACAGCGCCCAGGCAAGTAAGAGGCAATGAGAATAAAATTCGATCAACGATCAAACAGCAAGGAACTCATAGATTCAAATGATGTTCCGGCTTTTGAAACAATTCGAAACTTAAAGGAACTTGATACCTATAACAGGTTAACCGGCAGTATTTGGTTTACTTTAAAGCAGCTGGAAAAATTGAAACTGGAATCAGGCAAGCACTACAACCTTGTTGATTTGGGATGCGGAGGAGGCGAGTTCATGATACAAGCAGCTAAATGGGCCGCGAAGAATAATTTGGACATAGAATTAACAGGGGTAGATAATAATCCTGTTGCTGTTGAGTATTTGCAAAAACGTAGCAGCTACATCAAACAGATAAAGGTATTTTACACAGATTACGAATCCTTTCTTAACGAAAGTGATCAGAAGATTGACATTATTCATTGCGCCCTGTTTACCCACCATCTTGAAGATCACGAGATAATTTCACTTTTCAAGACCGCAAAACAGTTAAACTCAATATTGATAGTTAACGATCTTAAGAGAAGTAAAGTGGCATATTATGGTGCAATTGCCATCACCCGCTTACTTAATGGAACATCATTGGCTAAGCACGATGGGCCATTATCAGTGCTCAGGGGATTTAAAAAGAATGAGATTTCAGCCTTAGCACAAAAAGCAGGTGTCAATATTAGATGCATTTGCGCTGTGCCCTTTTTTCGCTATTTGTTTGTTATATCACCGGAAGATGATGAAAAGAATTGATACAGATATCCTGATTTCAGGTGCTGGGCCCTCCGGACTCATGTTGGGCTGTCAATTGTCGTTGCACGGTGTTGAATTTATGATCATTGAAAAGAGGACGCATCGAAAAGAGTATTCCGGTGCCCTGGTTATTCATCCCGCTTCTCTCGAAATCTTTGCACGCCTTAATATCCTCGATAAGGTTCTGCAAGCAGCTACACTTGTTGATTCAATTAATTTCAACTGGCAGAATAAAAAGTTTTTGCATTTTTCAACTCATAAATCAGTCAATGACATCACAACATATCCTTTAATCATTCTTCTGGAGCAGTATCTACTTGAGGAAATTTTAATTGATTATCTGAGCAATAAAGACATTTCAACAAAAAATGATTTTGAACTCATTGATGCTTATGAATCTGATAACTTCATAACCGCCCATGTGGTAAAACACAAGTATAACAGTATAACCATTACTTGTAGGTATTTGATAGGCGCTGATGGTAAGGACAGTATTGTTCGACACTTATTTAAGATACCGACCAAAAATAGGTACGACAAACAATCAGTTTTTATAATGGACTTTATGGGTGGGATAGATTCAAACCCTCATGAGATGAATTTTATATTTAATGATTCAGGCTCATTCGGCATCTTCCCTCTAAAGAACGGTTCAGTTAGACTTGATGGTCATGTTAAAGATTTAAAACTAAAATCCAATGAAACAAAAAGTGAAAACATCATTCAACATTTACCTTCAGGATTAAGCATTGAAAGGGTAAAATGGTTTTCAGTTTTCACATGTAGTTATGTGTTAGCCAATAATTTCAGAAGTGGGAACTGCTTTCTAATAGGTGATGCGGCACATTCGCACAATCCCGTTGGAGGACAAGGTATGAATTCAGGGTTCCAGGATGCCGCTAACCTGGGCTGGAAGCTTGCTTTTGTGCTGAAGGGCATTGCACATGATAGTATCCTTAACACCTATACCACTGAAAGGAAACCGGTAGTTAAGACAATCATGGACAAAAGCACCTTTTTCTTTAACCTGGTTACTCAAAAAACTAAACTGCACTCATTTTTCTGGCTGCGAACTATCCCTTTATTAGTTCCAGTGTTTTCGAAAATTGTCGATAACACAAAAGTCAGGAATTACATGCTGAACTCTGTCTCACAGTTATGGATCAGGTATAACGGCCCCCTTATTGTCCCAAATAGAAATGCAAACGGGCTTTCGCCCGGCAAACTATACAAGACTGCTGACTTGCCGGTTGATTTCAGGCAGTCAGTAAACTTCAAGTTAATAATCTTCGGCGATTTGCTTATCCATCCATATTATTGGACAAACGGGTCTATATCTGTTGATGTAATAGAGATCGGGAATACCAGGACAGCATCCGATATCTTTAAACGTCTAAGAATTAAAAGCAGCTGTTTTATTCTCCTTCGGCCCGACAACCATATCGCAATCTTCGGAGAAGAAAATGACCTGCATAAAATAAAACCCTATTTCAAGCAACTTAAGCGTGAGCAAAATACTATTTGAATTTGAAGACCAGCCGTGGTTTCCTCAATCATTGAGAGAATACATGACTGATTATCTTCAGTTCATATTCACTAAATTCAACATGTATAAACCAGTTGTTCACGAGTTACAGAAGCTTATTAAAAAAAACAGCAGCACCGCAATTGTCGATCTGTGTTCAGGTAGCGGAGGCCCGGTAATTTCAATCCAAAACGATTTCCTCAAGTACTACAATAAACACATTCCAATCATTCTAACTGATAAATTCATTCCCGAAGAAATAATTAAGCATCTGCCCAAGGGAATAACATATCACAAAGATTCTGTTGATGCTAAATCAGTTCCCAAAGGCCTCAAAGGTCTGCGCACCATGTTTTCAAGCTTGCACCACTTTACTACTGAAGAAATTAAACTGATAATCAGCAACAGTTGTCAAAGTGGTGAATCCTTTGCATTTTTTGATAGTGGTAATAAGAACCTTATAATGATCCTTTCCATCATAGTATTCCATCCAATACTAATGTTTCTCTTTACTCCATTTATCAAGCCATTTCGCCTTGGTAGGGTCCTCTTCACTTACCTTATACCACTGGTTATGTTTTTCACTATATGGGATGGCATAATAAGTATTTTGAATCTTCACAGTAAGAAAAACTTAAAGAATCTGATAACCCAATTAGAAGAATCAGGTATAAGTTGTAGACTGGTCGTGCTCAAAAATAAGTATGGAATGAAAATTATAGGAATAACAGGAACTTAGTTATAACCTATATGGGAAAAATGTAATCTTTTCACATAAGAATGTAACGGTTATCTGCTGAGTAATTAGGAATTTTGATACACTGTAAAAAGCTTCATTTTTACCACAAAATGACTTATTACAAAAACTTACATTAATAATATATAATACCCTAAAGCAATGACTGCCAGACTTATTTTCCCTGTAATGGGATTCACGAAGATCAGACTTATAGTTAAGAAGCATTATAAATGGCTTGTTGAACTAGTAGATGCTGAGTTAATGTTAGAGGTTGAGGAAAAAGATTTTATTCTCGATCAATAACCTAACAACTAAATGTATTTGTAAAGAGATCTGAGGATGCTAATAAACAATAGCATTCGCGGATCTTTTTTTTGAAATATATAAATTTTCATGGTGATGTCAGCTAGCGAAGAAATTGAAATTACCAAACGCCAATTGAAAGCAGCGCTTAAGGATGGACCGGGTAGTGCAAAGGTTGCTAAACTTAAATACACAAATGGTGCATCTGCAGGAATTCAACGGAAAAGAAAAGGTGATAAGTTCATCTACCATCTCAACAATAAGCAAGTTAAGGATACAGAGGAATTATTAAGGATTAAAAGCCTGGCAATACCACCTGCATGGGAACGCGTTTGGATATGCCCTGACGAGGTAGGTCATTTGCAGGCAACCGGTTTTGACACAGCAGGTAGAAAGCAATACAGGTACCATAAGTTATGGAGTAGGATCAGAAGCCAGACTAAATACTACCGGCTACTGGATTTTGGTTTGAGTTTGTCAACCATCAGGAAAAATATAGCTTCAGATTTAATGAAGCCCGGATTAGTAAAAGAGAAAGTACTGGCATTAATTATTGCTATTCTTGATGCAGCCTATATAAGGATTGGTAATTCGGTATATGAAAAGCTGAATGGCTCTTATGGACTCACTACACTGAAGGACAAGCATGTTAAAATTGAAGGTTCTACCATAAAGTTTCGCTTTATTGGTAAAAAAGGCATTCGCAGCAATGTAACACTCAAAAACAGGAAACTTTCAGGAATCATAAAAAAGTGCAGAGTGATACCCGGCCAGCAACTGTTTGGTTACTTAAATGACGAAGGAATTATCCAGCATGTTGATTCAGGAATGGTAAATAATTACATACGTGAAATATCAGGAAAGGACTTTTCTGCCAAAGACTTTCGTACCTGGGCAGGGAGTGTAACTGCTATAAAGGCATTTAGTGAAATTGGACCTTTTGGTAGCCAGACAGAAATGAAAACGAACATCAACCAGATGTATGACTATGTGGCAGGTGAACTTGGCAACACCAGAAATGTTTGCAAAAGCCACTATATACATCCGGTGGTCGTAAAGCTTTACGAGCAAAAGAAACTTGACCGTTTTATAGATTCAAGCATGCACCATGAATCGAATGATACAACCAATTTGCTCAAAAATGAAGAAATTAGTCTGATTAAAATCCTGAGCAGCAAGTAAACCATTTTGACATCTATTACATCTTGTTGATAATATAATATCAATATCACTATTATTTATAGTGCTCCAATCAAGAGGTGGGGATTATGGAACATTAAGGAAAAATGATGTAACCAATTGTGTATCAGTTGGTTTGATATTTGCAGTAACGTGTAAAATCAAACTTTTAATAACTCAAAAAGTACTATAAAATGAAAAAGATAAAAGTAATAGCAGTTTTAACTACAGCTGTTTGTGGTTTTTATTTCACGTCTGTAGCACAGACGGACACAACGACGACAACAGGTATAGATAAGCAAACAACAACACAATCATCACTAGATAAAATGCATTCAAATGATCAGCAACAAAGTGATGCACTTTCTTTAAGTGCCACACCAACTGCAGAGAAATCTTCACAAGGATATAAGGTTCAAATGTGGGTACTTCCTGCAGAAGGAACGGCTACCAAGAACTTTGATACCCGTTACGACAGTAAATCACCTAAAATGGGAACTGATGCTGATGTTTCAGGTAACGTAGGTACTACTGGTACAGGTGTTTCAGGTCAAGTAGGTACTACAGGAACCGGTGTTAGTGGTTCAGTTGGTACAACCGAAACTACAACCCAGACTAGTCAGGCTGATCGCACAGAAACAGTAAGAAATGAAAATCCTGCATTTAATAACCAGGATTTCAATGATACAGTATCAGCTGGTACTACTTCAAAAACTGACTTAACAGATGACTGGCAAGCTACCACCAATCCTATTGGACAGCAAGCAGGTACGCAAATGGAAAAAAACACAGTTATTGTTAAAGTAATAGATGAATCTACAGGTAAAGAGGTTAATGCTGAAGATATTGAACTTAAGGTTGTAACACCTAGTCAAAAAACCTTCACAGCTGATCTACGTCATAATGAAGATCACCACACCGGTGAATTAGCCTTAAATGAAGATGGTACTTATAGCATTCAAACTACCATCAGTACTGATGATAACAAAATAGTAGTTATTCCTTTTACTTTTGAGAACAAAACTGACCAGTTCAGTGACGACTTAAATAACAGGAATGATAACATTGATAACGATATGAATAATGATATGGAATAATCCATAATCAATCATATTAAAAGGCCGGAAGCAATTCCGGCCTTTTTTATGTTATTTATGTAACTTTGCCGTAAACATTAAATTTAATGATCGAAGCAACAGGAATACGTAAATCATACGGCAGTCTCGAAGTCCTTAAGGGTGTATCCATCAAAGTCGGGAAAGGAGAAATTGTTTCTATTACAGGACCCTCAGGTGCCGGTAAATCAACGCTGCTTCATATACTCAGTACCCTTGATACTCCTGATGATGGGAATGTGATTATTGATGGTATTCAACTAAGAAAGCTTGATGATAAAAAGATATCTGATTTCAGGAATAAGAAAATAGGTTTCGTATTCCAGTTCCATCATTTACTTCCTGAGTTTACTGCCCTTGAAAACATTTGTATTCCTGCTTACATTGCCGGTAAAAGCCAGAAAGCTGCAACTTCAAAAGCCTTGGAACTGATGAAATTGCTCGGTATTGACAACCGCAAAGATCATAAGCCTTCAGAATTATCAGGTGGCGAACAGCAAAGAGTATCTATCGCAAGGGCTTTGGTCAATGAACCTGCTGTGATAATGGCTGATGAGCCTTCGGGAAATCTTGATTCGGTGAATGCACGTCAATTACATAATCTGTTCTTCGACCTCCGGAAACACTTTAACCAAACAATCCTAATAGTTACCCATAACGAAGAACTGGCTGAAATGGCCGATAGAAGGATATTTATGCAAGATGGTAACATTTTTGAAAAGGATTCACTGTAAATCTCAATAATCTGATTGATTGTACGTTAGTAAAGTTTCCCGGTAACCACTTTATATGACAAATTTGAACTTTAATTATATATATCTACTCCTGCTTGTGATCATGGGAACATCGTATCATGCTCATGCTCAGTCAATTGATAAGGTAAAACTGTTACAATTTGAGGAATCAATTACCCGTGGGGAGGAATTTCTACAGAATAAAGACTATGCAAAAGCAAAGGCTGAATACCAGAAGGCATTGGCAATAGACCCTTCCTCCCGGTTTGCCAAGGATAAACTTGCTCAGATACGTAAGGTTTACATTGATCCAAAGGATGAAACTGATTTTGCTGATGCCGTTGCATCAGGCGATAGGCTGTCAGCCTCAGGCAGTTATAGAGAAGCAAAAGCTAAGTATGAAGCTGCACTATTAATAAAGCCTGAAGATAGATCAGTGAGAGAGAAGCTTGGTAAAGTTGACAAATTAGATGTCGAGAAAAATCAACGGTTAAAAGAATATGAAACGTTAATCGCTGCCGCTGATAAGGATTTAAGTGAAAAGAACTATGAAGTCGCGAAACCGAAATATGAGCAGGCTGCATTGCTCAACCCTGAGGAAGCATACCCAAAGAATAAGATAAAGGAAATTGATGCTATACTTGCAGCACAGAAAGCCCTTGATGATAGTTATAACGCGGAAGTTGCCCTGGCTGATGAAGCTTATATGAACCGCGACTTTGCCCAGGCAAAGCTTAAATATCAGCAGGCTGCTAAGCTAAAACCCGCAGAAACTTACCCGGGGAGTATGCTCGAAAGGGTGAATGAAGCTATAAAAACTCAGGCAACCAACGCAATTGCCAATGAAGCCGAGCTTAAGAAACGTCAGGAGGAGGAAGCAAAATTTGCTCTGCTTCGGGCTGAAGAAGAGGCAAGACTTGAAAAACTTCGGGTTGAAGAGGAAGCAAAACTTGCACAGCTTCGCGCTGAAGAAGAAGCTACAGAAAAAGCAACACGTGAGGCTGATGAACTTGCAGCAAGGCAGGCTAAAGAGAAACGTGCAGCCGATAGTCTGCAACTTGCAGAAGAGACTGCTGCTAATCAGGCAGCACTGACAGCGCAAACTCAGGCTGAGGAACTACGGTTAGCCAAGCTGGCCGAAGAGAAACGTATTGCTGATAGTCTGCAGCTTGCAGAGGAGACTGCAGCAAATGAGGCAGCACTGGCAGAGGAGAACGCGGCAAAAGAGGCAGCACTGGCAGCTCAAAGCAAGGCTGAGGAGCTCAGACTTGCCGAGTTGGCAGAACTCAAAGCAAAAGAAGATGCTGAAAGAGATGAACAGCTTCGCGCGCAGGAAAACTTAAAGGCCGAACAGCTTCGTGAACAGGAAAAACTAAAGGCCGAACAGCTTCGTGAACAGGAAGCACTTGCTGAAGCTACAAGGATTGAGGAAGAAAGAATAAGGCAATTGGAGTATGAAAGAACTTCTCTTGCCGACAGGGAATACAATGAAGCAATTGAAAATGGGAACAAGCTTTATACTGAGGAAGACTTCCCATCAGCAATGAAGATGTTTGAAAAGGCTGTTGAGCTAAAACCAATGGAGGATTATCCGCGTGATCGGCTCATACAGATCAACAATATTGTGCTTGAGCGCATGAAGAATAATCTTGATGCCTACAATAAATTTGTTGCAGCCGGTGATCTGGCATACCAGACAAACGTATTTGACCGTGCCCTCGAAGAGTTTGAAAAAGCTTTAACCATGCGTCCTGAGGAGTCCTACCCTACCCTTATGATCAGCAAGATCAAGAAGTTAATGGAGGATAATTCTATAGTTGGCTTAGTTACCGAACCGATTATCATTCTTAATGGTTATGAGCAAAGATTCAGGTTTGACCCGATTGATATGCGCTTAAGGAAGAATAATTATATTCTTATTAAGGCAAGAAGAACCACTGAGTATACACCCAAAGTATTTATCAATTACGGCAAGGATGGTATGAAAAGTGGTGGTATCGTCATGAAGGGCATTGAAAGCGAAGAAACTGTTGATTACTTACTCAGGATTAGTGTGCAGGATAAATGGTACCGGGTTGATAATAACTATATTACGCTATATCCTGAAGGCGGTGACCTGGAGATCAGCAGTATGCATATCTCTCAGGGTGATATTCAGCCAGTTGTGCTGCAACAAGAGCAATAACTTTTACAATTTCTTTAACAAGTTGAGTCTAAACCCTTTGATGGTTGGTGTTTTATTTGCAAATTTGCATGCAAATAGAATTCACCAATGGAACAGTACTTCGGGAATTTCAGGAAAAACATTATTGGCCATGATCTTAAGTACACAACACCTTATGGTGAAGTTAAACTGGTTTATGCCGACTGGATAGCCAGCGGACGGTTATACAAACCTATAGAAGACAGACTTACAAACGATATCGGCCCATTTATTGGAAACACCCACACTGAAACCAGTGAAACCGGCACTTCAATGACACGGGCTTATCATCTGGCCCACAATATCATAAAGAAACATGTGAATGCAAGCGCTGACGATCTTATAATCACAGCCGGCTTTGGAATGACGGGAGTGATTGTTAAATTCCAGCGAATGATGGGTTTAAAGATGTGCGGTCAGCTCACTGATAATGTTTGCTTTAAGGATAAAGAAAAGCCTGTTGTTTTTGTAACACACATGGAACATCATTCAAACCACACATCATGGTTTGAAACCATCAGTGATGTAGTTGTTTTGCAACCTGATAAAGACCTGCTTGTTGATCCTGAGGAATTACGCAGGCAACTTGAAATATACAAGGACCGGCCTGTAAAAATAGGTGCTTTCACAGCCTGCTCAAACGTTACAGGAGTGCGCACACCATTCCACACACTGGCTCGTATAATGCACGAATATGAAGGTGTTTGCTTTATTGATTTTGCAGCATCTGCCCCTTATGACAACATCAACATGCATCCCGAAGATCCAATGGAACACCTTGATGCTGTTATGTTTTCTCCGCACAAGTTCTTAGGCGGTCCCGGCTCATCAGGAGTGCTGGTTTTTAACAAAGCAATGTATCATAACCGAACCCCCGATCAACCTGGAGGCGGAACTGTTGACTGGACTAACCCCTGGGGTGAATTCAAGTATGTTGACGATATTGAAGCACGGGAAGATGGCGGAACTCCCGGGTTTATGCAAGCCATTCAAACTGCCCTTTGTATTGAATTAAAGGAGAATATGGGCGTTGAAAACATGAAAGCAAGAGAAATTGAATTGCTCGACATTGCTTTCAAAGGATTGAACAGTATTGAAGGCTTACACATTCTGGCACCGGAGCAGAAACAAAGGCTGGGTATCATTTCATTCTACTTTGAAGATATTCATTACAATCTGGTAGTTAAAATGCTGAGCGATCGCTTTGGCATACAGGTAAGAGGTGGTTGCGCTTGTGCCGGTACATACGGCCATTTCCTTCTCGATGTAAGCTATGAACATTCCAAACAAATTACCCAATTAATCAATAGCGGTGATCTATCAAGAAAACCGGGCTGGGTGAGGCTTTCACTGCATCCTACCATGACAAATGATGAATTAGATTACATCATATATGCCATTGGTGAAATAAAGAAGAATCACGAATCGTGGAAAACTGATTACGTGTATAACAAACACACCAATGAATTCAGGCACCACCTCGATAATTCTGTATTGAACGACAGGTTCACAGACAGAGTGACCAACTGGTTCACGCTGAAGCAAACCGAGTATTCAATCTGATTGACTGCTGCTTAATCAGTTAGCGTTATCAAAGTTATTTCAGGTAATATTCCAACCCTGCCCGGATAGGCTATATGGCCCAGACCTACATTCACGTATAAACGGGACACATGGCCATCGTTAAGCTTCTTTTTATACATACCACCCCAGTTCTTATAAATGTACTGTGAGGGGCTCCATTTGATGCCAAAACCCTGTATTCCCATTTGCATACCATGGGTGTGACCCGACAATGTTATATGAAACCGGGGATACTTTTGCACTACTTCTGCATCCCAATGAGTAGGATCATGCGACATGAGGATGCTTACATCTGTATCTGGGGCATTTTGCATGGTAATACCCATATCACCATACCGGTGAAAACGGGTTGTCGCACTCCAGTTCTCAACACCTGCAAGCAGAATGGTGCTGCCTTCAACATCTATAACAGTATTCTCATTTCTGAGTAACTTCCACCCCATTTTGTCATAAAATGCCTCAAGCAACTTGATATCATTTAGCTTCGCAGCGGAATCGGGCCAGGGAACATAATCACCGTAATCGTGATTTCCCATGATGGCATAAATGCCAAGCGGTGCATCGATCTTACCGAGAATATCCTCAAAACCTTTTGTTTCAGTAGCGCTAAAGTTCACCATATCGCCGGTAAATAAAACCAGGTCAGGCTGAAGTTCATTTACAATTTCCACCGCCTTTTCCATAGGCTTTGTTGATGCCCAACTGCCAAGATGTATATCTGATAACTGTACTATCTTCAAGCCTTTCAGCGATTCAGGCAGGTGACTTACCTGCAATTCAATTTCGCGCGTTTTAAATTTTGATACCCAATGTATGCTACCAATAAATAATCCCACAAAAGCCAAACTACCCAATAATATTGCCATTCGTTTTAGAAATTTTTGTATGTAAAAATAAATGCCCCCTGGTTTGATCCTTCTGCGGAATATCAACCTGAATAATTCAATAACAAGGGGTAGAATAAGTAAAGCAAACGTTATTGTTTTGGCTAACAGTGCCATTACCCCTATCCCGGGGAGATAGATCTTCCAAAATTGATGCCATTCCTGCAAAGGGATAAATGAGGCAACCACAAGAAAGGCGATCAGCAAAATAACAGGAAGCCACCATAGTACTATCAGCAAAACCCTGAACCGATCGCTCAATACAGGCCGCGCTTCGCGTATATAGTTATAAGCAAGGTACTCAAGCAGGAGGTATATGCCTAATAGTGGTATTCTGCCGGCATAATGTGGCAGTGATTCTCTAAGCACAAAATATAGAAAAGTAAGAAAAACAAGTAGCAATAAACCAACTATGTACTTGTTCCGTCTTGTTTTTATTCTCAATGGTTATTTTATTTGTTCCGCAGTTATAAAAGAGCTTGCGCGATCGGCTGCAAAGATACGCAATAATGTTATTTAGTTCTAAGTCTTAGTGCATTAGCAATTACCGATACTGAACTAAAACTCATTGCAACAGCCGCAATCATTGGGCTCAATAGTATTCCGAAAAATGGGAAAAGCAAACCTGCCGCTATGGGAACTCCGAGAATATTGTAAACAAAAGCAAAGAACAAATTCTGCTTTATATTTCGCATAACTTCAACGCTCAGCTTCTTCGCCCTTGCTATTCCTGACAAATCGCCTTTTACCAGGGTAATTTCGGCACTTTGCATGGCAATATCAGTACCTGTACCCATAGCAATACCAATATTGGCTTGTGCAAGAGCAGGTGCATCATTTATACCATCGCCGGCCATTGCCACCATCTTACCTTCCTTCTGAAGCTCCTTAACCATGTTATACTTGTCATCAGGCAAACAATCGGCCTTGAAATCATCCAAACCCAATTCCTTTGCTACTGCTGCGGCCGTGTATTCATTATCACCCGTGAGCATGATTACCTTAACACCCATCTCCTTCAACTCTTTGATGGCACTGTAAGATGTTTTCTTGATACTATCAGCAACACTTACAATCCCTTCCACATTGTTCCCGATAATTAGGTACATCACCGTTTGTCCGGTTGATTGCCATTCCTTTATAATACCTTGTTTTTCTTCGTTTACCGATGCATTGAAATCCTCAAGCAGTTTTTTATTACCGAGTCCAACCCGCTTATTATTTACAATCCCTTCAACACCCTTACCGGTAACAGAGTTGAACTTTTCAACGTCAAGTAAATTGATCTTCTTTTCCTTAGCGCCTTTAACAATAGCTTCGGCAAGCGGATGCTCACTGAATACATCCACTGAAGCGGCCATTTGAAGCACTTCATCATCAGTAAGCTCACCAAACGACTTACTGGCTTTCAAAGCCGGCTTCCCTTGAGTTAAGGTGCCCGTTTTATCAACTATCAAAGTATCTATCTTATTCATTTCCTCCATGGCACGGGCATCCTTGACCAGTATTCCCGATTGAGCCCCTCTTCCGGTTCCTACCATAATTGACATAGGCGTAGCTAAACCAAGTGCACACGGGCAGGCAATTATGAGAACCGATACCGCATTAACGAAAGCATATACCAAGGCAGGTTGCGGACCCCATGTTGCCCAAATGGCAAAAGTAAGGATGGCAATGCCGATAATGATTTGCACGAAATACTTGGCAACCGTATCGGCCAATCGCTGTATTGGCGCCCGCGATCGGCTTGCTTCATTAACCATCTCAATAATTCGCGCAAGTAAAGTATCTTTTCCAACCTTCTCTGCCCGCATAACAAAAGAGGTCTTACCATTAATTGTTCCACCGGTCACCTTATCACCAGTTTCCTTATCCACGGGCATCGGCTCACCGGTGATCATACTTTCATCAACGGTGGCATCACCTTCAGTAATATCACCATCAACAGGAATCTTTTCACCTGGTCTCACCCTTAACAGATCACCTGCCATTACATGCTCAAGCGGTATTTCCTCTTCGGTGCCATTGGTAATTTTCCTGGCAACAGGTGGTACCAGATCAAGTAATGATCTTATGGCTGTGTTGGTTTTTGAATGCGCTTTTAGTTCGAGTACCTGTCCCAGCAATACCAAAGTAAGTATCACTGCCGCTGCTTCAAAGTACAAATGCACATTACCATGCATATCCTTAAACTGTGCGGGAAACAAGCCGGGGGCTAAAAGGGCGAACACACTGAAAAGATACGCAGCTCCAACGCCAATGGAGATAAGAGTCCACATATTTGGCGATCGCCTAACAATAGAGCTGTACCCCCTTTTGAAAAACTGCCAGCCTGAATAAAATACCACTGGAGTAGTAAGTGCAAAAGAGAGCCAGCCAATAACCGTGCGGTATTGCATAGCCAGCTCAGATACTGCAGGTATCATATCTGACATTGCAACTACAAAAACTGGAACAGTTAATGCAACCGCTATCCAAAACTTCTTAGCCATTGCCTTGTATGCCCGCTCCTCTTCACTTACAGGCTGAACATCAATTGGCACCAGGTCCATACCACAAATTGGGCAACTCCCAGGCTTATCCTGCCTGATTTCAGGATGCATAGGGCAGGTATATCCGGCAGAGGTCTTTACAAAGCTCTCCTCTTTCAATAAATGCATACCACAAACCGGACAATCGCCCGGATGATCATAAACTTTATCCCCTTCGCAGCGCATCGGACAATAATACCTATCGCCTCCTGATGATTTCCCATCAGATGCTTCCTTAGATGGAATGAACTTCTTTGTGTTATTTACCGGTGCATACTTACTGTGCTTATGGCTTTCCCCCGCAGCAGGCGGATCATATTTCTCATCAACCTTAACCAGGAACATATTACACACTGGGCAGCGGCCAGGCTGATCATAGGTTTTATCACCCTCACAATACATTGGGCAGTAATAGTCGGGCTGTTTCAATTCAGCCTGTTTCTTTCTTGCCTCTTCCACAGGTTTCAAAAACATCCCACATTCAGGGCATGAATCGGGATTTTTATAGACTTTATCACCTTCACACCCCATAGGACATGCATAACCTGACAGGTTTTCACCACCCTCTGCATTTGATTTCCCGGCACTTTTATCCCGGTTCGCTTTCTCGTCCATGTTTGAAAATATAACTGAAACTTACTTAACTAACAATGTAAAACAATTAGAGGTTTATAAACACAAACTTACGTAATGAGTTAATGAAAATTGAATAAATGATGGTAGAAATTCAGATAAGTTGTATATTAGGTTACAGTTACAGTACATTTAGACTACGGTTAGACTACGGTTACTCTACCCTGAAGGTAGAGTAACCGTAGTCTAACCGTACTGTAACTATATTTTTAGGGTAGGGTATTACTCAATTCATAATCCCAATGATTGCCTTTTTATGGCAGATTAATAATGGCTGTGATGTTATTATCGGATCACTAATATAAAGTATGGCCAGTAGGACTTTTAGGACGAGTGAGACTTGTAAATGTAATTGATTTGTAACGGGCTGAAACTGACTGTGAAGGATGGTCTGGTTTCAACAGATGGTAAGGAATTGAAATTGGTAAGTGGGCATAAAAAATAAAACCCCTGTAAATCTTGCGATTACAGGGGTTTTTGTCGGGGCGAAAGGATTCGAACCTTCGACCCCCTGGTCCCAAACCAGGTGCGCTAGCCGGGCTGCGCTACGCCCCGAAAAATCTTTATTCTAATCCTCTTCACTTGGCGGTGAAGGGGGGATTCGAACCCCCGGTACCGTTTCCAGTACGACAGTTTAGCAAACTGTTGGTTTCAGCCACTCACCCACCTCACCAAACGGGAGTGCAAAAGTACGAAAGGAATCCTAATAACCAAATAAAATTGAAAGAATTATAGGTTATTTTAAAGAAAATTATGAATTAAGGGATATAAAGGCCTTTGGAGGATACTCCGGCACCCAGGAAGTTGCCTATTTTCTCTAAAAGCATCTGTTTGTCGATTGGCTTGGCGATGTAATCAATGCAGCCTGAAGCATAGCATAACTCAACTTCATTGTCATACACATAAGCTGTTTGAGCTATAACCGGCAGATCTTCCTTAATACTGTGAATTGCCATGGTAGCATCAAAGCCATTAATACCGGGCATATTGATATCCATAAGTACAATATCAATGTTTTTATGCTCGCGTACCATATTAATGGCTTCTTGCCCTGAGGCAGCCCATAATATCTCAGCATTGGTATGGCGTAATATGGTCTTTAGATATAGGAAACTACAATCGGTGTCTTCGGCAATCAGGATGGCCTTACCTGCCCAATCATAGGTCTTCCCTGTGGTATTGTTTTGAAATTCCGTAAACAGTAGTTGTTTCATGGGGTTTTTGAACTTATGCACCTCGATTGCTTAGCGAAAGTAGTAATAAATCTTGATGCAATTTAAGTTTTATCTCCAAATCTTAAAAAAGTAACCGCTTAAACAACAAAAAGAGACAATTTACTTCTAAAGAAGCTTAATTTTATAACTATGATAGTAAATATATCAGTTTTTAGTACCTTTGCAGTCCTATAATTCAACACCTCGCTATTTTGCTTGATTGATGAATTATCTGACGGTCCGGTAGCTCAGTTGGATAGAGCAGCAGCCTTCTAAGCTGCGGGTCAGGCGTTCGAGTCGCCTCCGGATCACTAACCAAATTATCTCTTTATCAATTGGTTGAGCATAAGGAATGATCAAAAGATTCCTATCTTCTCTGCTCTTTTCACTAGCCCGGTTGATCAGCTACCTGCCACTCAATTGGCTATACGGCGTTTCAAAATTCCTCTCATTTGTATTGCGAAATATAGTCGGATATCGCCGGAATGTTATCATTCAGAACTTATGTCGCTCATTTCCTAACCTCAAATACAAGGAAATTATAGCACTTGCTGATGAATTCTACCTTCATTTTACAGATGTATTTGCTGAAGTTGTTAAAAGCATTACTATGCCTGCCGATGAGCTAAAGAAGCGGTTCAGGGTTGAAAATCCTGAGCTTCTGATGGAATATTACAATTTGGGCAAAAATATTATAGGGCTCACCGGGCATATTGGTAATTGGGAGTGGCTTAGCATTGTGCCTGCACTGTATCCTTTCTCATGCTATACGCTTTATAAACCATTGCGGAATAAGCAAGCCGAGGGGGTAATGACCCGTATAAGGTTAAGGTTTGGGATGAAGCTTCTCGCGATGTCTAATGCAGCAAGGTATATTCTTAGTAACAAGAACAGCACGGCATTGTATATTTTCATTGGCGATCAGTCGCCGGCAAAGGTTGAAAATGCGCATGAGTTCATGTTTCTTAATCAAAGTACCACATTTTTTACCGGAGGGGCTAAACTTGCCAGGGCAACAAAGGCTGCTGTGGTATATATCTCAATAAGGAAAGTGAGTCGCGGCAATTACTCAGTACGCTTCATACCAATTGAAGTTGCTGAACCTGAAAGCATCACCAAATTACATACTGAAAGTGACATTCTTGACAAAGCGTCTGCCACTGCACCCACCAATACTCCTGCGAATGCTTCAGCCAATGCATCAGGTTATGAAATTCAGATACTCAGGGAATATGCCAGACTGCTCGAAGCAGATATCCATGCAACTCCTGTGAACTGGTTATGGTCACATAAACGATGGAAACATTGAAGGTGGTTTTTAAGTTGATAGCTTATACAGGCAATGGAAACTTTTAAATCACTCAGGCACCGTAATTTCAGATTATTCTTCTTTGGACAGATCATTTCACTACCTGGCAACTGGATACAAAACATTGCGATGGGATGGCTGGTATTCAGGTTGACTGATTCAGCATTGTTGCTTGGAGTGGTTGGATTTGCTGCTCAGATACCGTCGTTCTTCATTACCCCTGTTGCAGGGGTGTTTGCCGATAAAACAGAGCGCCGGAGTGTATTATTAATGACTCAGGCTGTTTCAATGGTAATTGCACTCTTACTTGCATTTCTTGTCCTCACCGACAGGATAACAGTTATGATCATCATCATTGGGGCAGTAATAAATGGTATAGCCAATGCTATTGATAATCCATACCGCCATGCTTTCCTGGTAAATATGATAGATGACCGGAAGGACCTGCCAAATGCCATTGCACTTAATTCAACCATGTATAATTCAGCAAGGTTTATTGGTCCTCCTATTGGAGGTTTTCTTGTTGCTTATGCAGGTGAAGGGGTTTGTTTTTTGGTGAATGGGTTAAGTTACATTGCTGTGATTGCCTCATTGCTTGCTATGAATATTCCACGAATAATCAAGAGCCTTGAGCATAATTCGGTATTGTCAGATCTGCTTGGCGGATTTAGGTACGCTTATGAAACGCAGCATCTTCGTATCTTAATTGTAATGGTTATCATAGTGAGCTTTATCGGATTGCCTTTCCAGGTATTTATGCCGGTATTTGCCAAGGATATTCTGGGTGGCGATTCAAAAACCCTTGGGATACTTACCGGAGCTTTGGGTGCGGGAGCTTTAACAGGGGCACTGCTATTGGCAAATCAGTCATCCATCAGTAGGTTCCCATCGGTGATACTAACATCAGCTCTGATGTTCAGTATAGGACTTGGGGTTTTTACCCTCTCTGAAACACTATACTTATCCATGATTGCGCTGGTAGTAACCGGTTTTGGTATGGTAGTGCTTTTTGCTTCCTGCAATACCTTACTTCAAACAATGGTTAATGAAAATATGAGAGGAAGGATTGTTGCGTTGTACAGCATGTCGTTCATGGGCTTTACACCTATTGGCAGCATCCTTTTAGGAATGATAACTGAATTTACAAGCCTACAGAGCACCCTTGTTGTTACATCGCTCCTATGCCTTCTGGTTGCACTGTGGTATTACAAAAACATTAACCACATAAAGAAGGCGTTGGTATTGAATCAATAAATGTTGATGCATAATATATAGAGACACGGCATTGCACTGTTTCTATGGTATGCCCTGTCGCCAAAGAATGCACTTCATGTGGGGTGTGCCTTGTTCATTCGGTATCATCAAATCACAATAAAAAATAGAGACAGGGCGTGCCCTGTCTCTACGAATCAAATAATTAATTTATAATACGGTTGATATTACCTCGAAATGATAAACCTTACCGCCTTTTCGGTTTGAACACCTTTTGCTTTCATGATATAAACACCGGCAGGCATATTGCTTATATTAATTGTATGCTGGCCTACGTTGTTATTCAGATCAATTGACCTGATAAGATTACCTACGATGCTGTAAATCTCAACTGTTTTGATATTGCTAACATTGCTGATATTCAACATTGAGTTAGCAGGATTTGGATAAACTGAGAATTCTACCACAGGAGTTTCAATCACACCAACGTTAAGTTTAGTAGTGAAATTAACAACATAACTTAAAGTAGGGGTAGATGTGTAATTCTCAACCGGTAATACGTTCAGATAATATCTCTGTAAGTACTTCAAATTTGGCTGAGGAGTAATAGTGATTTGGGTTTTTGCATCATTAATAGTTGCAACGAATCCTACAGGAGCACCAGTAGCATCACCTTCCTTAAAGGATATAACACTTGCTACGTTAGCGTTTGTAATTGCCTGACCACCAATCATACGAACAGGTTGTGAGAAATTGATAACAATAGGCTGATCAACTGGTATATTGATTGCTTCGTTAGGAATGCTGGAAGAAATAGTAGCCCCAACTTCAAGTGAGTAGCCTGACTGAAGGATATTTTTATTTGCATCCTGAATGAAAATAGCAACCATAAGGTCATCCATTTCTTCAACATTAGTTGATGTCATGTTAACATTATGCTGGTATGAGAGTTCTTCACCGTTAACAAGATTAGCTGTAGTACCACTGGCATTAGGGACCATTTTCATCATTACATGATGGAATTGGGTTTCGCCGTTTGTAGCAACATTCTGGGTTGTCATTTTTTCTATAACAGAAATATGAACTTTAACATTACTATAGTTAGCATAGGGTACAATATTGGCATTAATTATCACATTGTTTCCCTGAATTTCATGAGTTGATCCAATATATACTGAGCCCATTGTTCCACTGGTTGCAGAATATGCAGCATTAACAGCTGAAGCATTGGTTGCAACTTTCTTTCCATCAACATATAGATCAGGAACAGCATTAACACCATAATATGAGCGGCGCACACCACCTTCAGCAGTGTAATAAGGGTCACCAGAACCCGGCCAGTTCATTTGATACTTAATAAGTGTGAGATCATCGTCACCATGCTGAGCGAGGAAAGGATTAAATACACCGTTATTAAAGGATGCACATGGCGCACATGTTGAACTTGTAAACTCTTCAAAGAACGGTATGTAGTAGATTATCCTGTCAGGAATTGACAACTCCCGCACTAGTGTGTCATTTGATGGATCATCATCAACTGACACTCCGTTTACATTTGACACCCAAACATACAAATCATAATCACCTTCAGTAAGATCAAGCGAATCAGCTGATAGATAAGGAGCAGAACCGCCAAGTGGAACATTAAGTCCGGTGTAGCTGGTAGTGTGAATATCACCATCATCTACTCTCCAGCTGACATCAATAGAATTCACTGCTGTAGTACCTAAATTACTGAATTCTCCTTCGATAGGTTGTATGCCGGTGAATAATGAAGGAAGGTCGACTGATGAAATGGCGCCATCGAGCGCTAATGGTTTCAACACTATAACATCATCAATAAACCAGTTCTTCATAATTGAGCTGGTGCCGGTAATTGCAAAACTTAGCTGAAAGTTTGCAGTGCCCACGTTAGCATTGTTTACCAACACATTCACACCCTGAGCATCGATATTGGCAGTAGGACTCGAGGTCCATACAGTGTTCCATGTACCACTACTGCCTGAACGTGTTTCTAATTTGATAGTAAAAGCAGTTGTATTGCCCGATACATGCTCAAACATATGTTTGAACCTGATAATTAGCTGTGTGCTACCTGTTGTATTGATCTGAGGAGAGATAATACGCATGGTAGTGTTTGGGAATGGAGGATCATTATCAAATACAAGTTCAGGAGCAGTACCACCTGCTATTGCGGTTGCTGGATTAGAGAAATTCTCTGAATTGCCCATTATAAGCCATCCCGGCACAGGTATGGCACCTGCACTGAATGTTTCTTCAAACAACACTTGAGCCTGTGCACCACTTATAAGAAATGCTCCGAAAATAATGAGTAAAAGTTTTTTCATCTTTTGCTGATTGTTAATTATAACTATGTTAAGGGTGTTAAATAAGTGGGTATAAATGTATGTATATTTATGATTATATACCCACTTATTTACTATCGTATGCTAATAAATTTTCCGGTTGCGTTATGCAATTGTCCAATAACTTTTACAGTGTAAAGGCCTTTTGGGAACACATTGGCTATTTTGAGTAATCCGTTTTGGGTACTCATTTCTTTTGTCATAACAACAATACCGGTAGAATTTACCACTTCAATTTTTACATTATTCCCTAAAGATTCAGGAATAGTAATGTTGATCATGTCACTTGCAGGATTGGGATATACTGATAATTTGGTCAAATATTTATTAACCACGTTTACCCCGCTTAAATCAGCATAAGCTGACTGGAATATTTCTTTGGTAACATTATCCTGAAGGAACATTGCAACCTGTAGGTCGCTCATTTCTTCAACGAAAGTAGATGACATGTTAACGTTTTGCTCAAAGGTAAATGGCACTTCTGCTTGAACAGCTTCAAGATTAGTTCCATTGCCATTGGGTAAAACTCTCATCATAACGTGATGAAACTGAGTCTCTCCATTGTTACCCACATTCTGCGTTGTCAGTCCTTCGAAAACAACTATGTGTAAAGTAGCATTAGCAAGATCAGTATAGCTTACGAATTGACCTCTGATATCAAGAATATCACCATCTATAGAATAATAACCGGAGATTTCAACAAATGCCGGTTTGATGAGTGAATTATTAAAGGCAGCATTTACTCCAGCGGTTGTAGTGGCAGCATTCTTACCATCAACGTATAGCATTGGTACAGCATTAACGCCATAATAATCACGTCTTACACCACCTTCAGCAGTGTAATAGTCGTCACCCGGAGCTGGCCAGTTCATTTGGTATTTAACTAGTACGATGTCTTCACCATTTTGAGCTAAAAATGGATTAAAGGTTGAATTATTAAAAGTAGCACATGGAGAGCAGGTTGAGCTGGTAAATTCCTCAAACATAGGTACACGAGGTACTGTTTGAGTGGGTATCCTCAGCTCTTTTGACATACTGTCGTTTGCGGGGACATCATCAGGAGTGGTGATTCCGTTAACAGTTGACACCCATACTTTTAGTGTATGAACACCTGGTTCAGGGGTAACTTGATCTTCAGCAGTAAAATTATAGGTTTGACCTAGTGTAAGGTTTTGGCCTACGATAATATCATTGTGGATTTCACCATCGTTAAGTTGCCAGTTCAAGTTGAAAGATACAATAGGAGTTGTACCAAAGTTGGCTATAGTTCCTTTTACATCAGTTGATCCGATAAAATAAGTAGGAACATCCAATGCGATTACAGCACCATCAAGTTCTGACGGAATGCTTAGAACAATATCATCAATTGACCATGAATTAATGTTATAGCTATTTCCAGAGAAGAAGATGCAAAACTGGAATGATGAGCTATTAACATTAGCATCAATTATAGGAACCATTACAGTTTTTGCACTAATGCTTGTTGTAACAGTTTGAGTCCATGCGTTGGTCCATGCACCACCATTTGACCGAGTTGCAACACCAATTTGGTATGATCCTCCATAATGATCAATAAAGTGCTTGAATTGAAGTAGCAAGGTAGTTTCACCTGATAGATCAAGAGCCGGTGATATCAATCGGGTAGCGCCGTTGAATTCAGGCGACCACGACATAACAGCTTCAGGAGCAGTTCCACCGGCAGTAGCAGATTGCTCAGCACTCCAGTTTGCAGAATGTGCATCAATTGACCAACCGGTGGGTGGAAATGAACCACTGAATTGTTCATTTAAAACCTGCTGAGCCTGGAGGTAAAAACCTGCCAATACGAAGAATGAGAGTAGAATTCTTTTTTTCATAAGCGTTTTTTAGGGTAAGATATGTGGATACATTATGTGCCAAATATACATATTGCCATCCACATAATCACCGTTTTAACGCAAGTTTAAAAAAAAAATTCAAAACCCACAATTCAGCTATGATAATAAATAAGCTCTGTATACTTTAGGGGTATAAACTGGCAGGCTCTGTTTACATTTGAGGAGTAAAAACTGTTCAGCCTTGTAACTACAAGTAGTAAATTCTATTCAGTTTTCGTATACCTTGAAGTATCAGACTTTGCGAAATTTTATGAGCAGAAACTTATTAGTGATTATTGAAACCGGGCAGCTACATTTTCCCAATTAACAATATCCCAGAAACTTTTGACATAATCAGGTCTCCTGTTTTGATAATCGAGATAGTATGCATGCTCCCAAACATCACATGTAAGTAAAGGCTTAAATCCATCGGTAAGTGGATTGGCAGCGTTTGATGTTTGAACGATCTTTAAATTCCCTGAAGTATCACTAACCAGCCATGCCCAGCCTGATCCAAACAGTTTAGCTGCGGCATCAGAGAATTGCTCTTTGAACTTGTCAAATGATTCAAAGTCTTTCTCTATGGCTTGAAGTAACTTGCCTTGAGGTCCTCGGGATTCTTTTCCCAATGATTCCCAATAAAATGTATGGTTCCATACCTGGGCAGCATTGTTAAATAATCCACCATCTGACTCCATAATGATCTGCTCAAGATCATAGTTATTCTCAAACTTAGTACCCTTTATCAGGTTGTTGAGATTATTCACGTAAGCCTGATGATGCTTACCATGATGAAAGCTTAAAGTGTTGGCGCTGATAACCGGCTCAAGCGCATCGGGTGCGAATGGCAAAGGAGGTAAATCGAATGTCATAATTGATAAGTTTTTATGTTAATTTAAATGAGTTTTACAGATATATGTGGTTGATTTCTTAAACATCATTATACTAATTAGTTAAAACCTAACAACTATGACATTCAGTCACTTAAACTATCACATTCAGTCACTTAAACTATGTCTTTCAGTCACTTAAACATTTGCATTCGGTCATTTAAGCAATTGATTCTAATTGTAACAGAAACTGCAGATCTGATCCTGGTTCCAGTTCAAGTGGCTGCTTTCCATTCTTAAAAACTCTCATAGGATGCCTGCCTCTTAACGATAGTTTTCCATTTTCTAATAGTAACAAGGTTGCTTCTCTTAGTCCGGCAACGTACATATTTGGATTGGCAACCAAAAACTCTTCTATTCTTTGTTCTCTTGTTTCGCCACCATGATTTGTTGGATGGGCATCAAGGTAATGAGGATTTATCTGAAAAGGAATCAGACCCATGCAATTGAAACTTTCAGGCTCAACAATGGGCATATCATTGGTTGTGCGTAAAGTGGGACAAGCAACATTTGATCCGGCGCTCCATCCCATGTATGGTGTTCCGCTTTTTACCTTTTCACGGATTGCATCCATAAGTCCAAGCTTCTGCATTTCCCTTACGAGGTGGAAAGTATTCCCCCCTCCTACTGCAATTGCTTCAGCTTCTTCAACTGCTTTCAAAGGATCGGGCTGATTGTGTACTGAATATATTTCAAAACCCAAACTGCTGAATACTTTGTTTACCTTTTCCTCATAAGTGTCGTAACTAAAAGTAACACCGGCAAAGGGAATGAAAAGCACACGCTTTATATTTCTCTTATCAAGATAATCCTTAATTTCCTGTTGAGGCCATCCCAGGTAATCTTCACCGGGATTTGTTGAATTGCTGATTAATAACAGATCCATAATTATATTTTCGTAAGTTAAACAATGGGTTTTTTCTTACGCAAATATAACAACTCGGGGTGTATATTGATGGAAATAGTTGAGACGTTTAGCTAAAATAAATTTTTCAGCTCATCTGAAATACTCTTAATTGACCTGTTTATCATGGAGTTATCTTCTGATCGGGTATAATATCTGTATACGACATCAAATCTTGTATACCATTTGTTGCCATTTGTATATGATTGAAGTTTACCATTCACATTAAGATCATTATTACCTGCTTTATCTTGCAATGCCAAATTCCTTGCTAATGTTTCCTGAAGGTGAGAGCATTTTTCAGCGGGGTACCCTACTATCCGGAGGCGTTCAAGAAGTTGAAAAGCCTCACTAAATTTACTTCTACTTATTTGATTCCCAATAGCATGCTTTAGCAATTCAGTATTATTTGATTCCATCGCAAGGTCAAAGTACCCAATGTTTGCAATGCCTGAAGTGTCGAGCTTGTAATACGTATATATAGATTCAGCTTTTTGAATAAGGTGGATTGATTGCTGAAACTCATTTTTATCAATAAGAACTAATGCCTGAGTTACCAATTCGTGCCACTTAATATGATTCTCGTATTTTAACAGTAGTTTATTGATGGGCATTGTAGTTAAACCACAGGATGATTTTAAATAAACAAGTTCACGTGCCTGGTTTGTTATATTGAGTGCATCACTAAACTTCTTCATTATAAATAGTCGATTAGCTTCCTCAAGCATTGAATAAAATTCCTTTTTGGCTTCTTTACAGTATGTTTCACCAGCTTGCTCCATTAACCCTGCATACTGTCTTTTAATATCCTCAACATAGCCTAAGTTTAGCCTTGTAGCAATAGCATTGGCTTGGCCGGCAAGTAGTAATGCACTGTCAGGTTCTGATGCCCAATGTTTCAATCTGCCTTTTGTGAACAGATCATTTAGGTGCCTGATCCCGATGGTATATTTCAGTTGCTCGAGTTGCTCATTATCAGGAAGATCGTATTTCTTGCGCAGATCATTTGCCTCGATCAGACTATATACCATTTGATCTGTAACATTCTGATGTTCTATGAGTTGCAAATCAGTGAGAATTGAATTGTACCTCAGTGCGGCTATTCTGTATTGAAGCGTGAAAACGTGATATTTGTCAGGATAGAATTCAGGGTACTCAAGTGCAAACTGCTCTGCTTTCTGAAGAACCACTTCAGCCTCCTCATATTTATTCTCATGAAGTAGTATGTCAACTTCATTGATAGAATGGTTGTAAATAGACCTTACATTCATAAGGATGCCATCATTTATCTTAAGCTTGATACCATTTTCCAATCCGCTAAGTAGCTCAAGTGCTTTAGAGTATTCGGCAAGAGATGAATGAAAGTCATCCTTATTAAAAGCATTCCTTCCAATTTGGGCATGAATATCAGCCATTCTGATATATATTTCCCTGAAAAGACCAGTTTCAGTGTTAGTCACTCCATAGCGGGCAATATAATTCTCAACTTCGGTTAAATACTTCTCTGCCAAAGTAACGAGGTTCTTATCAAGCGCCTTTTGCATGATTTCGGTATACGAGTATATCAATCCCTTCCTGGCATATGCTAATGCATCTTCCACTTCACCTGATACCTGATCATAAGGAGACAGGTTTTTAAGCTTTTCAGCGCCTGATAATAGGTCAACAGCCTCCACATATCTGTCCTCAGCTAATAATACTTCACTTTCAGATATATACTTGTGCATTATTTCATTCATGAGTCGGGTTGCATTAAAATTTCCTACACCCCGGCGTTTAACTTCGGTAAGGAATTTTTTCTCAGCCCTTAATAATTGTGAAGAAGTTATTGAATTGCTGTATAGCTTATAGAAGAATGGACTGCTGTAGTAATCTACCTTTTGAGATAGTTTATTGGCTTCCTTTAAACTTTGAACATACGCACCGGCAAATTCTTTATACACATTACCCGTAAAGTGAGGTTGGCGCGATGTTGTTAAATGACTAATGTATTCTTCAAAATTGTAGTGGATCAATTTATTACGTGAGGCTACATTTAAAGGATCACGACCCGGTACAATTTCTGATGACTGTTCAATTGATTGTTTTAGAAGATACAATCCTTTAACAGAAGTGACATATAATTTTATGGCATTGCTGAAATCAGTAGTATTTCTCCTCGCTTTCTGTATGTTTTTTAAAAGGGTATCACCTAATGCTGCCGATGCATAATAATCCCTGATAGCGGTCAGTTCCAGCTCTATTCTCCTGTAATCTTCCTCTGTGAAGCTAACACTGTTGATACGGAGTTCAACTTTAATGCCTTCCTTCCACACAGAATCAGGGATTGATGTAACCTGCACAATGCCATTGTCCATTATTACATTCCTTGATTCATTAAATACGTTGCCCGAAAGGGGGTCTTCAATGTTGATGGAAATATCGTAACGTGAAGGCCTGAGAAGCTTCTGAATATCAAAATCCTTTATTAGCTTATCGCCGGTTACGTTTAGTGACTTAACATCAAGCATTATGAAAAGTGAGTCGCTATTCCTGAAGTTGATGCTTAGCCTGTGCCTGAATGAGTATGTAAATGATGTTTTTTCAGGCACCTTAAGGTGAGCAAGTGCCAATTGATTGATTACCTTATTATTTGTACTTCGCTCATAGGGTACATAAGAAAACACATATCTTGATGTGTCGCTCTGTTCAAATATAGTTTGGGCAGATAAACGCGCAAGAAATGCCAGTAAGAAGATGATTGTCAGGAGTATTCGTACCATAAAAAGTTGCAACGATGCAAAATTAGGCAATTACACCCTTTCAGGCACCAAGATTATTACCGAATTAATTCAGCTTAATGATCAGCATTTCAGTTCGTCGGTTTAATGCCCGGTTTTCTGGAGAATCATTTGGGACAACTGGCTTTGTTGTGCCATAACCTTTATACCTCAATCTTGAAGGTTCGATACCTTCCTTTACGAGGTAACTGTATACTGACATGGCGCGCTTATGGGAAAGACCCATATTATATTCCTCCGAACCAACATCGTCAGTATGTCCGCTTATTTCAGTAACCATCCCCTTATTAGCTTGAATGATTCTTACAAGGTGGTCAAGCTCGGCTTTTGATTCTGGTAACAAATTAAAACTATCTGTGGCAAAGAAGATATTCCGCAATACAATTGATTCACCTTCTCTGATGGGTTTTAGCGGAATATCCTTAACAAAAGGATCCATAAGTGTATTCTCACCTTTTAATTCAAAATGTGCAGAATAGAACAGGTAGCCTTGACGTTCAACATTTAGTGCATAATTTTGACCGGATGGGATAACAATAAAATACCCTCCATCGCCTTTATTTGAGGTTGATTCAATGATTGTGTTGCCTGTTTGATGGTCAAGTAATCTAATCTCAGCTTGCAAAGGGTTTTTGGTTATGCTATCGTACACAATACCTTTCATATACGATACAAGTTTGGGCCTCACCGCCTCCGGCAGCTCGAACTGATATATATCAGTAAGTCCGAATCCTTCTTCCTTAGCTGATGAATAATAGGCATACCGTCCTTCGTTATCAACTATCATGGTAACTTCATCATCCTCTGAATTTACAGGGTAACCAATGTTGACAGGTTTTGACCATTCCTCCCCTTGGAACGTTGAGTGAAAAATATCACCTTGACCCATACCTACATGGCCTTTTGAAGAGAAATACATAGTAACACCATCGGGGTGAATAAAAGGACCTCTTTCTGCTTCGTTGGTATTAATAACATCCCCGGCATTGAATGGAGTTGACCATTCACCGTTATTTTGAAGTTTTGTTATCCAGATATCACTGCTGCCTTTCCCACCGGGTCGGTTGCTTATAAAGTAAAGAGTTCGACCATCAGATGAGAAGCTGGGCTGCGACTCCCAGGATGATGAGTTAACACCTGGTCCGAGATTCACCGGTTCTCCCCATCTGTCGCCCAACAGTCTTGAAGCATAGAGGTCACAACTGCCATAACCATCCATATTATTACATCCTGAAAAAAACAGATACTGCCCATCAGGCGACAAGGTCATAGCCCCTTCATCCCTTTCAGTGTTAATAGGAGGCCCAATATCTATTGAGCGGCTCCACGCAGTATCACCAATATTCTGAGAATAGAAAAATTGTTCATCTCGTCTTTCACCTGTCATCATCCTTCGGGTAAAATATAAACGGCTACGATCAGGACTTATGTAATTCACAAACTCGTAACCCGCTGTATTTACATTCTGACCAATATTTACCGGTTTAAAAGGAACAGGATTGTTTATAGCATGAAGCCTGAACTTAGCTGTTTCAAGGTTTTTATTCAAACGGGTTTTCTCAGCATCCTTAATACGTGGGTAGCTTGAATACCGATTGTAGTATTTTATACTTTCACTATACTCCTGCTGGTCAAAAAGGAGATTGGCAAGAATGTAATAAGCCGGAACAAAGAAAGTGGAATCAAGTGCAATGGCAGCTTTATAACTATTGATTGCCTTCTGTTTATCACCTTTAAGGGATTGTATGTCGCCGGCCAACAGCCATGATTGTATATAATTCTTATCAGCTTTAATTGCCTTCTCAACTTCAACAAGGGCTTCGTCATAAGCTGCCGCATTATAATACTGCAACGCCCGGTTATGCAACTTTGCTGCTTTACTACTTCTGTTATTCTGACTATTCTGACTATAAAGATTATTGCTAAAAAACGCAATTATGAGCAAACAGGTGCAGAGCTTCTTGATCATTAGCAAATTGTTAAATATAATTAACGCAACTTTATTGATTCTCTTTCAAATGCGGCTTACAAATATTATGCAGTATTACTGAATCTCTTTCAAATTTAGCATTTTAACTTTATACAGACTTGATTGATCTTTCGCTTTTAAACTGATTAATTCAATACATTCTTACTGAATCTCCTTCAAATCAATCTTGTAAATTTTAGCTTTTCTTATTATAGTTCTCTCAGATGAAATAACGTAAGTGTTGTTACCTGTATATGCAATAGCTTCAGTTTGTGTTGCAAAATAATTTTTAAAATTAATCCTTCGTTTGTTTCCGCCAAAGAAATCATTACGCCAAAAATCACTTAAAATCACAATAAACGGAATGTAATTATGATATCCGCATAATACCACCCACTGGCTTTCAACATCAATTGATGCTCCTGTAACGAGTCCTTTAATATTATACTCGTCAATGGGGTATATATAATAGCTACCTGGTCTTTTAGGCAAAGCATATAGCCTGGTAGTAAAAGTAGCCCAATTTTTAGTAAAAAGGTATAAACTATCTCCTAAACTTACCATTGCTTCACAATCGTAATCATTCTTTAGGTTTCTGATTGTGAAATCGCTCTGGTCAGCATAGCTGTATGATAGTTTCTCACAGGCAACAATTGTATCACCGTTAGATGGGATATCATTCTTTGCCACCATATATACACAAAGGTCAGATCGGTTGCCATAATTATTGCCAAAATCTCCAACGTAGATATAGTCCTGGTCATGGGTCATATCCTCCCAGTCAACATTAGTAGCATCTTTCAACGTGATTATTTGCTTAACATTTCCTGTAATTGAATCCAGGCAGTATATTTCATTAGATCCGCCATTATCATTGTGAGTCCAGTAACTATTGCGCCACCAGATCAAGCCTGAGCTTTCGCTGATAGTTACAGGCATGCTCGAAACAGCCTTCCGGAAGTTAATAGTAATATCAGGATACATACATGAGCCATCATTAATAACAGCATTGACGTCAAAATTTGATGCTAATGTATCAGTGCATCCCTCTTGTTGAGACCAGCTTATGGCAGGAAAAAGCAAGGCCGGTAATAGAATGTACAATACCGGCCGAAGATAAAAAGGGAAACCCATATTGGTGAGACTATTTGTAAATCTCTTTCCTGAATGATTTCATTGTATTTATTAATAGTCCAACTATCGTCATGGGCCCCACTCCTCCGGGAACGGGAGTAATAAAGCTGCACTTACCGGCTACACGGTCAAAATCTACATCACCTACCAGATGGTATCCCTTTTCTGAACTATCATTAATACGGTGAATGCCAACATCTATTACCACAGCTCCTTGTTTAACCATGTTTTCATTCACAAAACCTGCTTTACCAATGGCAGCTATCAGTATATCTGCCTGACTGGCAATATCTTCAATATTCTGAGTTTTACTATGGCATAATGTTACAGTACTATCACCGGGAGTGCCTTTTCGTGACATTAGTATACTAATAGGTGTACCTACAATATTACTTCTACCTAGAACAACACAGTGCTTGCCTGAAGTTTCAATCTTCATTTGTTCAAGCAGCATCATGATTCCTGCAGGAGTTGCAGGATGATAAGCCGGCAAACCTAAAACCAACCTGCCAATATTAACAGGATGAAATCCATCAACGTCCTTAGCAGGATTTATTCTCTGAAGCACAGCATTTGAATCAATATGACCGGGTAGTGGTAACTGCACAATAAATCCATTAACATCAGGATCGTCATTAAGGAAGTCAATTACTTCCATTAGCTTCTGTTGAGTAACATTATCAGGAAACCTGTAAATACTTGAGGTAAAACCTACACTTTTACATGCTCTTTCTTTGCTTGCAATGTATGTTTGACTTGCAGGGTCGTCACCAACAAGAATTGCTGCCAGATGTGGAGGGTCACCCTCTGCATCAATGATTTCAGCAACCTGACTTGCTAATGTTTTTTTGATTTCTTCTGCTATTTTTTTGCCGTCTATTAATTTCATCCTCTATTCTATCAATTACATCCTGAAATCTAATAATTTCATCCTTTAACGTTTTCTTCCTGACGACATTTTCTGCATATTGCGCATTGCGTTCAATGCGTTTTTGCCACCACCACCCGATACCATTTTCATCATCTTTCGGGTGTCGTCAAATTGTTTGATTAGCCTATTGACTTCTGCTATATCAGTACCGCTGCCAAGAGCAATACGTTTACGCCTGCTTCCATTAAGGAGAGAGGGGGTTTCACGTTCAGCCGGTGTCATGGAAGAAATCATAGCTTCAATTCCTTTGAATGCGTCATCGTCAATGTCGATATCCTTAAGCGCTTTGCCCATACCCGGTATCATACCTATAAGGTCCTTTACATTACCCATCTTCTTGATTTGCTTGATCTGGGTAACAAAATCATTAAAATTAAACTGGTCCTTAATAAGTTTTTGCTGAAGTCTACGGGCTTGATCTTCATCAAACTGCTCCTGAGCCCGTTCAACAAGTGATACTATATCACCCATGCCCAGTATTCGGTCAGCCATACGGGAAGGATAGAAGATATCAATAGCATCCATCTTTTCACCTAGTCCAACAAATTTAACCGGTTTATCAACAACTGACCTTATGGTTAGCGCAGCACCACCACGGGTATCACCATCAAGTTTGGTAAGAACAACACAATCATAATTCAACCTGTCGTTAAATGCCTTGGCAGTATTCACAGCATCCTGGCCAGTCATGGAGTCGACAACGAATAGTGTTTCCTGAGGATTAACAGCCTGTTTTATAGCTGCAATCTCTTTCATCATCACCTCATCAATAGCCAAACGACCCGCAGTGTCAATAATTACTGTATTGATGTCGTATTCTTTAGCATGAGCAATAGCCTGTTTGGCGATTGAAACAGGGTCAGTACTACCTTCAACAGTAAAGACTTTTACATTAACCTGTTCACCCAGCACTTTTAGCTGTTCAATAGCTGCGGGGCGGTATACGTCACCTGCAACAAGCAGAACTTTACGATTTCTCTTATTCTTAAGGTAATTAGCGAGCTTAGCTGAAAAAGTTGTTTTACCGGAACCTTGTAACCCGGCAATTAGAATTACAGCCGGAGCACCTTTAAGGTTAATATCAACATTTTCACCACCCATCAACCCGGCAAGTTCATCATGTACAATTTTAACCATTAACTGACCGGGCGAAACTGCTGTTAGCACCTCAGCACCAAAAGCCTTTTCCTTGACGGTATCAGTAAATTGCTTGGCAACTTTATAACTAACATCGGCATCAAGCAATGCCTTCCGAACATCTTTAAGCGTTTCAGCAACGTTAATTTCAGTTATATATCCTTGTCCTTTTAGAGTTTTAAAAGCTCTATCCAGTTTATCACTTAAATTCTCGAACATAATTTATTCCTCTGTTTCTGTGATTCCTCAGTTTCTTGTAATAATCTGCAAAATTAACAATTTCCTGTTATCCAACGGTAAGGCAATTAGATACCTTACCCTAAAACCAAATCAGAATTTGGTTGTTTGTACATAGAGGACAACTAATACTTATTATTCCAATTTGAACTAAACAATCTCAATTAAAAAATGTCCGTTAAAAAGGGTTTAAAATAATCCATTAATGGTTTAAGAAATAACCAGTTAAAGAGGGTTTAAGAATTATCAATTAATAAGGCTCAAAAATAAAATGAGTTTAAAAGCATGAATTATTCGGTGAGTTTTTTATATTTGCTCAATCAATTAAACGTTTAACCAAAAATCAGAATTATGAAAAAACTATTTACTCTAATTGCTTTGGTAGCTATCTCGTATACTTCCATGGCACAATGGTTACCTCAAGCTTCAGGCTTTACTGCAGCGTCAAGAGGTATTAAATATTTACACGCGGTAGACGATCAGGTAGTATGGGCTACAGCTTATGATGGATCAGGTGGTACTGCTGTAATTCAAGAGTTTACACGTACAGTCAATGGTGGTGAATTATGGGTTCCTGGTGTTGTCAACAATGCTACAGGTCTTGAATTTGCAATGATATTTGGTATTGATGCCAACACAGCTTATGCTGCAATGTATAAAACTTCAGGCACCAACCCACAAGGTATTTATATTACCACTAATGGTGGAGCTACCTGGTCACATCAGGCAACTGCACTTTTTAACAATGCTGCTTCTTTCACCAATGTTGTTCACTTTTTTGATGCAAACAACGGTTTCGCGCAAGGTGATCCAATAGGTGGTGAGTTCGAACTTTATACAACCACTAATGGCGGAACAACCTGGACAGCAGTACCCGGTGCCAATATTCCTAATCCAGTTTCAGGTGAATGGGGTATAGTTGGTTATTATTCAGCTGTTGGTGACAACATTTGGTTTGGCACAAATAAAGGTAGAGTATTCCGCTCAAGTGATAAAGGTTTAACCTGGGATGTTTCAACAACTTCTTTGGGTGCTACTTTTGTTGATGTAGAATTTGCTAACGAGCTTCATGGTTTAGCACAGGACAAAGGCGCCAGCAGTACGGGTACTTTTGCTGAAACATTCGATGGTGGTGTTACCTGGGCAAACATATCAGCTTCAGGACCAACCCTTTCAAATGACTTCACATACGTACCGGGAACTGAAATGACTTTTGTTGCTACAGGTGCTGCTACAGGTGCTACAGGCGTTGCCTTCACTTATGATGGTGGACACAACTGGGAATATTTCCCTGATACTGAAGCCACTCAATTCCTCGCAACTGACTTTGTTGATACTGAAACAGGATGGGCAGGTGGATTTAGTGTAAGTCCTACAGAAGGTGGAATGTACAAATTCAACGGTAGCCTTGCACAACCAGAGCCTCCAACAAACTTACAGGCTACAGTTGTAGATCAAACTGTAACATTAACATGGGATGCACCAGTTAACCTGGGCAGTAGTTTCCTTGGTTACACTGTATGGAGAAACACTGTTCCTATTGCTACATTGGTTGCTGAAACTACCTACGTTGACGCAAACCTTGCAAACGGCGCATACGCTTACATGGTGACTGCAGTTTATGAAAATGGTGAATCATCCCCATCAAATACTGTTGAAGTTGAAATCACCGGTGGTGGAACAATGACAACTATTGAACTTGACTTTGAAGATCAGGAAGACTTCTCACTTACTTTTGGTGACTGGACTACTCTTGATGTTGATGGTAGTGCAACATATGGTTTTGAAGGCATTACATTCCCTAACGCTTATCAGCCAATGGGTTTCATCGCATTTAATCCATTAGCAACTACTCCTCCTGTTACAGGTATGGAACCACATGGCGGTGAACGTTTTGGTGCTTCATTTGCTGCTACTACTCCTCCAAATAATGATTGGCTGATTTCTCCTCAGGTAACTTTAGGGGAAAATCCATCAATCTCTTTTTGGGTAAAAACATATACCGATGATTGGGGATTGGAAGTATACAATGTACTTGTTTCAACAACTGACCTCAATCCTGCAAGTTTTGAATTAGTAGCTGGACCAGTATCTGCACCAGTTGAAGAATGGACACTTGTAACTTACGCACTTGATCAGTATATTGGACAGAATGTTTATGTTGCTATCCAGTGTGTATCATATGATGCATTCGTTTTCATGGTTGATGACATTGTAATCAGTTACATGGTATCTACCAATGATCTTCCGGTTGTTGAAAACCTGATGGTATATCCAAACCCGTCAAATGGCATACTCAATGTTAAGGCCGACAGTAAGATAAATAAAGTTCAGCTTGTAAATCTTGCTGGCCAGGTTGTATACGAATCAACTGTTTTAGCTAATGAAACAATTATTAATACAACTTCTATTACTAAAGGTTTATACATGCTTAATATTACCTCTGATCGTGGTGTAGTCACCAAAAAGATCAGCGTAAGGTAAATTTTAGATTTATTTAATTTTAAGAGGCTGTTACGGTTGTAACAGCCTCTTTTATTATTACTCTTTATACACAGGGGAATATAGAATATGCGCAGGAATACAGAACATGACGGGAATACAGAACATTCACAGGATACAGAATATTCATTGAAATACAGAAATGCATAGGATTGAAGCTATACGTATTGAAATTGCACAGTTCTACATTTAAATTGCACAATGTGTATTCCTAAAAGGTCATGTTGTATATAAACATGCTGTATCAAGCACCCCAACTTGTGGAGTTAAATGATTAATTATCAGGCACTTATTATGCTCAACCTCCAGCATCTTATATAATTAAAACTTTCTGTTCCATAATATTACTATTCTAAGCTATGGCAGCAAATTTGCGGTTAAGTATATAAACACTGCAAGCAATTATGGACACAAACAAACTATATACTGAAATAGGTCGGATGGCCTATGCTGTAGCTAAATCAAATGGTTATGTTAAAGAAAAGGAAGTTGAAAACATCTTCAACTTTATTGACCAGGAGATTGAGTACACAGGCACCGGCGATGTAATGTATGTAGGGACTGAGTTTACTAAACTTAGAAAGATGAATGTATCTGCTCGGGATGCCTTCTATATGTTCAGCAATTTCATTGAACATCATGGCAGTACAATCCAACAGAGAATTAAGACAATGTGTATCAGGCTTGCTATGGTCATTGCAGCTACTGATGAAGGTGTTGATGAAACAGAAATGGCTTTAATTAACAAGCTCAAAAAGAAACTACAAGTTACTTGAAATAACAATTGCTTGAAATACCAGTTACTTGAAATCCAGTTACTTGAACCAACAAGTTTACTTGAACTAACAAGTTACTTGAACCAACACCATTTGTTGAACTAACAAGCTACTTGAACTAAACAGATTTTACCGCTGCTCTTACAATTAAATAACCCTTGCATCTTTTTATATAATGCAAGGGTTATATTTTTATGCCTGACTGCTTTAATTGAGGCAGGAAAACTACTTCCAAACGCCTAATGAGAATGGGATGAGTGCACAGATATTGCTCTGACTTATTACAGGACTTAATTGCTTGAAAACTCGTTTTCTATTGTTATGTAATTTGGGTAACTGATTGCACTGGATCCAACATAAATAGTTGGTTTTGCTTTTAACGTGACGCGCGAAGGCTTGTTACCTACTCCAGCCAAATTCATTGCAAAATTAGCAAGTGACTCAAGGTTTTTAGCTTCAACTACTTTCATGAGGTCAAACTTCAAATTCATAGGCATTGTTGCAGTTCCACCATTAGCCGGAATTGTTATTCTTTCTTCAGATATTCCTGTTAACCTTTCAACACCATCAATCAATAAGATCCAGTCAAGTTTGCTCATACCGGCGGCTTGTGCGTTAGGGTTCTTAATATCCACGTTTAAGGTGAAGCTGAGTGGCAAACTACCAGTTGCGTATGCAGTACCAACACGGGCAATATCCATAGCATTTAGATCACGGTAGCTGTCCATATTATGAATGTTTACACCGGCAAGCTGTGTGTTGGTGAGAGTCCCCAGCCTGAATTCGCACTTAGTAAATGCAAGTGCTCGTTGAGCCTGATCAAGAATATCACAGCTATTCAGAATAAACGATGACAATATCATTGAAATAAGAAGCAGCTTTTTCATGAGATTGGTATTTATTGTTTTTGTTGTCTTTTACGATCATGTTCATCAAGGATAATCTTACGCATTCTCAATGAACGAGGAGTAACTTCAAGGAATTCATCTTTCCCAATATACTCCATTGATTCATCAAGTGAGAATTTTACAGCAGGTACAATAAATATCTTATCATCTGATCCTGATGCTCTAACATTGGTTAATTTCTTCGTCTTTGATACATTGATCATAAGATCATCAGGCCTGATATGCTCGCCAATAACCTGCCCTGCATATATTTCCTCATTTGGGTGGACAAAAAACGTACCACGATCCTGAAGTTTATCAATAGAGTATGCTATTGCTAATCCAGTTTCCATGGCTATAAGAGATCCATTACGTCTTCCGGCAATATCACCTTTCCAGGGTTCATATGCTTTAAAGCGATGTGCCATAATGGCTTCCCCTTCAGTGGCAGTTAGAACATTGTTACGGAGCCCAATAATACCACGGGATGGTATTGAGAATTCAAGATGTATTCTATCGGCTTTTGTTTCTATCGTAAGAATCTCGCCTTTTCTTTGTGTTACCAATTCAATAACCTTACCTGAGAATGCTTCAGGAACATGCACTGTTAAGTATTCAATAGGTTCATGATTAACGCCATCAATCTCTTTAATGATAACCTGTGGTTGTCCTAACTGTAACTCATATCCCTCACGGCGCATAGTCTCCACCAGGATTGACAAGTGCAGAATACCCCTACCATAAACAATGAGTGTGTCAGGTGATTCAGTTTCAACGATGCGCATTGCGAGATTCTTCTCTATTTCCTTAAAAAGCCTATCCCTAAGATGGCGGGATGTTACAAATTTGCCTTCCCTTCCAAAGAACGGTGAATTATTGATTGTGAACAACATACTCATTGTTGGTTCATCAATATTGAGTGGCTTAAGTGCCTCTGGCAGTTCATAATCAGCAATGGTATCACCTATATCAAAATCGTCAATGCCAAGAATAGCACATATTTCTCCCGGGAATACCTCAGTTTTGATCTTTTCTTTGCCTAGTCCTTCAAAAACGTACAGTTCCTTAATCTTAGTTTTAAAAGCCCTCCCATCCTGCTTTAGGAGCGAAACATTCATACCACCGCGAAGTACGCCTCTTGATAAGCGACCTACAGCAATACGCCCAACGTAGGAAGAATAATCAAGAGAAGTGATTTGCAATTGGGTATTTCCTTCTTCAAACTTATAATCAGGTATGTGATTAATTATAGTATCGAGCAGGTAAGTAATATCGGTGGTTGGTTTATTCCAGTCTGACGACATCCACCCTTCTTTGCTTGAGCCATATACGGTGGGGAAGTTTAGCTGTTCTTCTGTTGCATCAAGATTAAACATCAGGTCGAATACTGATTCATGAACACCTTCAGGGTCGCAGTTTGGTTTGTCAACTTTGTTAATTACTACAATAGGTTTAAGGTTAAGTGCTAATGCTTTCATCAGTACAAACCTGGTTTGAGGCATTGGACCTTCAAAAGCGTCCACTAATAGCAATACCCCATCAGCCATATTAAGCACACGCTCAACTTCACCACCAAAATCACTGTGGCCCGGAGTATCAATAATATTAATCTTTACACCTTTATATCTAACAGATACATTCTTTGAAAGGATAGTTATGCCGCGTTCTCTTTCAAGTTCATTACTATCAAGAATGAGTTCACCCATTTCCTGATTATCCCTGAAAAGGTTCACCTGGTGAAGAATTCTGTCGACCAATGTAGTCTTTCCGTGGTCAACGTGGGCAATTATTGCAATGTTTCTTATATTGTACATTCTTGATTATAATAGATTATTATTTGAGTTTGCAAAGGTAGTTATTTTAACGCTTGGAAATTCCGTGGATTATCTATTCAGGAAAGGTGACTTGCTGCATACCAAAGATATTTGCATAGTAGATATTAATTCACGAATTTTGTGCATCATTCTAAACAAATTATGCCGCAGATATTCCCTTTTTCTCAGGCTACCTCTATTGCATTTAGAAGTATGGTTACAATAACCGGTTCAGAGGTTAACCTTAGTATTGATATGATTGCTCTTGTAACAGGCGCATCGCGACATCATGTAGCAAAAGTACTTCAAAGGCTTGCCAAGAGAGGGTTAATAAGTTCAAAAAGAGGGCCCGGAGGTGGATTTTATCTTAAGGAAAAACCTGATAAAATATCCTTGCTTGATATTTATGAAGCTATTGAAGGTCAATGGCTGCTGGATAGTGTAAAAGCAGAGAAAAAAAGATCCTTAAGGCATGAGCCCTTCAATAAATTATCAGATGAAATCTCCTCCCACTTTATCAGTTTCTTAAAGTCACATAAGCTCTCAGCATACGTAAGAAAGAAAAAGTAAAATTTTAAGACATTTCTTTCTAAGTACTAAAGAACATCGCTCTGTTGTTTTTATCTACTCAGTTCCATTGTATATTCATTTTTAGTTACCATGTACCACCATTATGTTATGGTTATTTCAACCTTGTATATTATACATTGTTTATACAAGGTTTATACAAAGTTGCTATAAGGTTGTAACATGGTTGAGAGAAATGAATCATTAATGGTTATAGCTTCCATTTGAATGGAATGTGCTACTGCCAGCAATTTGATGCACTCACAGGGTTAAAACCTTCTTCAAGATCACTAATATTTTTAAGGTCCTGAATTATAACACGATACACTAATATTTATAGAATAGAGTGAAAATTATTCAGGTTCTATAGTTACCAATAAGAAGAATGTAGTATATTTGCGCATTCAAATTCCGAAATACCGAGTGGCAAAAATTATAAACATTTCCGAAGCAGCTTCAATAGCAGTGCACAGTATGGCAATGATTGCTAATAGCACCGAAATGCTTAATGTAAATCAAATTGCCGACCGAACACACTCATCAAGGAATCACCTTGCAAAAGTGATGCAAATACTGGTGAAGAATAATTACCTGAAATCTGTTCGCGGTCCGCAAGGTGGATTTTCATTAAAGATTAATCCATCGGAGGTTAACCTGCTCCAAATCTATGAACTAATGGATGGAACGCTTGAGGGTCATTACTGTGGTATAGAAAATGAAAGATGTCCGTTTGATACTTGCGTATTCGGAAGTCTTTTGAATAAATTCTCTGCTGAATTCCTGGATTATCTAAAAAATAAAAAACTTTCAGAACTGATCAAAACTAAAAGCGAATGAAAAGGACTATCATTAAAATAGATGAAGAATTATGCAATGGTTGTGGGCTATGTGTTCCTAATTGTCATGAAGGTGCATTACAAATTATTGACAATAAGGCCCTATTAATAAGCGATTTGTTCTGTGATGGTTTAGGTGCCTGCATAGGACATTGTCCGGAAGGAGCAATAACATTAGAAGAGCGCGAAGCTGAGCCTTATGATGAAGTGAAAGTAATGGAACTAATGGTACCGAAAGGTCGCAATACAATTCTGGCACACCTTGAGCATCTAAAAGATCATAATGAGACTGAATTACTTCAACAAGCCATTAATTTTATAAAAGCCAATAATATTGATATGAGTCCGAAAGAAGAATCACAAAATTCACCAATACCAGCCATAACTGCATTTGAATCATTAAGAGCCGCTCAGGCAGCCTCATCTCATTCACATGGCAATCATGGTGGTGGTTGCCCTGGATCACGCGCAATGAGCTTTGATATTGATATGGATAAAGTTAATAATACTGACTCAGTATCACCTGAAGCACCGTCTGAATTAAGGCAATGGCCGGTGCAATTACACTTATTAAATCCGATGGCAGGATATTTTAAAAATGCTGATGTTGTACTTGCAGCCGATTGCGTGGCTTTTGCAATGGGCAACTTCCATAATCGTTTTCTGAAAGGCAAATCAGTTGCAATTGCTTGTCCTAAACTTGATTCAAACAAAGAGGCTTATGTGCAGAAACTCACTGCCATGATTGATAACAGCTTGATAAATACATTGCACGTTGTTACAATGGAAGTTCCATGCTGTTCAGGTTTAGTGCAAATGGCCAGTATTGCCCGGGAACAAGCATCACGAAACATTCCCATTAAAAAAACAGTTGTGAGTATACACGGTGATGTAATGTCAGAAGTGTGGGTGTAAAATGTAGGGACGCGATTTATCGCGTCTCTACGTAATGATAGAGACGCGATAAATCGCGTCTGTACAAGATGATAGATTAATTAATTTTAAAATAAAGAGATATGCAAAACACAAAATTTATGACTGCAAAGCCATTTGTATTTGAAAATGAGATTGAATATTCTGACGGTGGGATAGTAAGTATGAGGGTAGTTGAACAACCAACCGGTAATGTTAGCTTATTTGCGTTCGATAAAGGTCAGCGGTTAAGTGAGCACACTGCTCCATTCGATGCAATGCTAACTGTTGTTGAAGGTGAAGCAGAAATAGTTATAGGTGGAACTACTAACGTGCTTACTTCAGGTATGACCATAATAATGCCTGCCAATATTACACATGCAGTGAATGCCACCGAACGTTTTAAAATGGTTTTAACCATGATTAAAAAATAATCTCTCATTACCTAAGTGAATAAATTAATTTCTCATTAGCCTACTTGAATGAAGAAACTTCGAAAATACCATAAATGGCCATCTTTAATAGTTGGCCTTTTTATTCTCTTGTTTTGCGTTTCAGGCATTGTAATGAACCACAGGTCGATATTTGCCTCACTTGATTTCCCACGATTCTTAATGCCAGGTGATTATCAATATAAAAATTGGAATCTTGCATCGGTTAAAGGATTCTTACCACTTCATGATTCTTCAGTACTGGCCTATGGTAATGTAGGAGTCTGGAAAACAGACAAGCACTTAACAGAATTCTTTGATTTTAATAAAGGATTCCCCAAAGGCATTGACCATCGCAAGACATATACAATGGTACAAACCAGCAACAATAGGTTGTTTGCCGGTACATTGTTTGGATTCTTTGAGTTTAACCTTCAGGAAAACAGGTGGAATGAAATAAAGCTACCTTCCGGAAGTCCCAGAATAGTCAAGTTGCTTGAAAAAGATAGAGACTTGATAATACTTACCAGGTCAGAAATGTACAAAATGCCTCTGGCGGGCAATCAGATATCTCAAACAATACATATACCTGCTCCTACCGGTCATGATGGGAAGGTTGGAATGTTTCGCACCTTGTGGGTGGTACATAGTGGTGAGATATTTGGTCTGACCGGAAAGCTCATAGTAGACCTGGTTGGACTTGCGGTGATCTTTATGACCTTAACCGGTTTCTTTTATACATTCCTCCCTAAGTTTGCCAAAAAGCTGTCAGATAACCTTAAAAAGAGGTTTCAAAAGACAAACAGAAAGCTCATTAACTGGCATACTTTAATTGGGGTTTACGGTATACCAGTATTACTTATAACCGTGATAACAGGTATGTTCCTAAGGCCTCCCCTATTAATACCTATAGCAAATAAACAAATCTCTGCTATTCCGGGTACACTACTAGCCCATGAGAATGTATGGCACGATAAATTAAGGGATGTTGTTTTTGACACCACATTAAATGCTTATATTATTTCCACAAGTGAGGGATTCATTGAGTATTCAATAAGGGAAGGCCATGAAAATACCAGAACATTCAGGTCACAACCACCAGTAAGTGTTATGGGAATTAATGCTTTTGAACAGCTGAATGATAATGAATACCTTGTAGCTTCGTTTAGCGGAATTTACCGATGGAATACGCAAAGTGGTCTATCAACTGATATGATAACCGGTATGCCTGTTGTGGGACAAAGCGAAGGTAATCCCTTTGGTGCAGTAGCTGTTGCAGGGGTTTACATGAGGAATAGTACCCTGATGGCAATCCTTGATTATGGTTCAGGATGGATGAACATAAAGCCACAAACCAAACCAACTATGTCTGATAATATATCCACACAACCTATCTCATGGTGGAATCTGGCATTGGAAGTTCATACCGGAAGAATCTTTGCTTTTTTAGTAGGTGATTTTTACATCTTGTATGTTCCGTTAATGGGCATTACAGTTTTGGTTATCCTTATAACCGGCTTTTTAATGTACTGGAAATCTAACAGAAGGAAAAAGAAGAAGGCAGCAACGGTGCCTAAATTTGAAAAGAGTTCTGTTGTAAATTAACTCTACCATAATTTCTAATTTTTCTTTCCTATTCAATAAAAGATTTATTACTTTTGAGGATGGAATGTGCACTTATTCAACACATTCCATCCTTGAATATACTATATTTTTTTCACAGATTTCATTCCGATATGGTTAAATATTTACGTTTGTTCCAATTATATATTTCACTTCAGGGCTGTTTACTAATTTTTCTATTAGCATTAGTTAACTTAGAGGCATCAGGTCAGACCAGCAGATTGAATCATCCTGCATTAGATGCAAAAGATCATAGACGATCAGAACATTTTTCAAGCTCAAGGTCAGATATAAATGGCAGTATGTTTCACTATAACCAAACAATTCAAAGTGTTCAGGATTCACTGCGCGAGGCTGTTAATAAAAGAAATACATCACAATCTGACACCCTGCAGGGTAATTACCGCTTCCCTCAATGGTATCCATTAGGTCCATCAGTTAACAAGGCGCCAGTGCTATCACAACTGGGCTTAGTATCTGCAATGTGGGTTGATACCGTTGATTATCTCACTATGTATGCAGGCAGCAATACAGGTGGAATCTTTGCAACTAATGATGGTGGAGAAAACTGGAGATCAATTTCTGATAATTACATAACTACTGGAGTGCTAGCCATTGAAGTGGACCCTGAAGACAAACAACATATTTATATAGGCACCGGGCATTGGGGCTTTAACAGGGCATGGGGTAACGGGGTTATGGAGTCAAAAGATGGTGGAAACTCATGGACAAGCACCAGTTTAAATGCAGGTATTATGAGTCGTGGATTTATTGTGCAAGACATTAAACTCCATTCCAAACATAATGACACATTATATGCCGTTATGAATGCGGATTATAATGGCGGAACAAATATTTACCGTTCAACTAATAAGGCGGTTAACTGGGAACCAGTATATAATCGCCCGGGCGAAGAACTTTTTGATATTGTTTTAACACCAGGCAAACCTGATAATATTTTTGCCGTAGGTAGTCTCTTACTCCGAAGCCGTGATGCCGGTAGCACATGGCAAGATCTTACATACAGGCTTGACACTGAAATAAATCACAGAATCTCACGACTGGCTTTAGCAGTATCAGATACAGTACCTGGGTTGATTCTCGTTTATACTGAATCATACGATACGCTCAACCCCGGCAGCAAGAATTATCAATTGTTCAGATCAATTAATGATGGGCGTACTTATGAAAAGGTTGCTGTAGATCTAACTCCTTTCTCAGGATACTGGAAGCTGGAATTACAAATATCACCTGCTGATCCTATGGAATTTTATTTGGGAGGAATATGGTTTTTCAAGTACAGGCTTGATGGTGACACTGCAAGATATCTCAACTTCAACAATCATAAATATCACAGGGATGTTCGCGAGCTGCTGGTTTATAGACATGCTGATGGTGACAGAGTAATAATGGGAAATGATGGTGGTGTAACCGTGTCATTTGATGGTGCTATAACATGGCAGGATAGAACCCGCAACGGGATGCAATCTACTCAATTGCATAATATAAGTATAGCCAACAACAGCAACATGGTTTATGGTGGCCCTCAGGATGGTAACCTTTGCTTTTATAATTATGACACGGGTGAATGGACCCGCGAGACCCACATTGGCGATGCTTATGATGGCATGGTAGATTACAATAACCCAAAGAATGTTTACCTTGTAACTTATCCCCCAAAACTTAATAGAAAGAACATTTTTCTTTTAAAATCAACAAATGCAGGCCTAAACTTCAGTTATCGTGGGGTTCCCGACACCACTGAACAAGGGAAGAATAGCATTCCGGTAGCAATGCATCCACAGGATCCGAATATCATGTATGCAGGATTAAAAAACTTATGGAAATCAACTGATGGTGCTGAAACATGGGAAAAAGTAAGCTCATTCAATCCGCTTAACAGTCATAAAATTCAATCAATCGAAATCTCTGAGTCTCATCCAGATGTCATTTGCATAAGCTTTGAAAATCCAGCATGGGGGAATATTGCCCTTGAAAAGTTGATGATAACTACAGATGGTGGAAGCAAATGGAATGATATTACACCCCGGGGCTCTTTATCACTTCAATGGGTTTCAGCTTACGACATACTAATTAACCCAAAAAAACCTGCCAATATATATCTTGCACTCGACAGAAACTGGAATGACAATAGAGTATACGTGACTAATGACGGAGGACGAACATGGAACAACTTCTCGCAGGGACTTCCTAATATACCAATCAATGCAATAAGGTATTTTAAAGGGGCGGAATATGATATACTTTTCGCAGCAACTGATGCAGGCGTTTTTTACAGGGACGAATTAATGAGCAAATGGGAATTGTTTGGCGAAGGGTTACCGTTAACAGTAATTTCTGACATTGAAATCAACTACACAAAAAAGAAACTTGTTGCTGCTACATTTGGAAGAGGTTTATGGGAAGCTGACATCTGTTTACCATTAATTGAAACTGCATTTACTATTAGTGATACATTAACCTGGCCTAAAGGCAGGAATATACTAAGCGATCTTGTTTTACTACCTGGCAGTAAGCTCACAATAAATGACAGAGTAGAAGTTGGTGATGGGAGGACAATTAAAGTTTTACCAGGCGCTCATCTATCAATTGAAAAAGGAACATTAACCAATAACTGCATTAGTCTCTGGCAAGGTATAAAAGTTTATGGGTCATCAGATTACAATTCAAATCTACCACAAGGGAAAGTAACTATGCAATATGGTGCTGTAATTGAAAATGCATTTACCGGTATAGAAATGGTTGCAATTGATGAGAATGGCAATGAGAATTCCGCCAAGGGAGGTGGGGTTATTGAATGTAACAAGGCTATTTTTAAAAACAACCTTCGTGCATTAGATATTAAGCCAACAACAGGTACTAATCCATCAAAATTCATCCTTACTGAATTTATTTTAGATCATCAACCTTGGCCTGGCGAGCAAATGGAAGAGTTTGTTAGAATCAGGAGCAGTAGTGGGCTGGAATTCTATAGTTGTATATTCAGAAACGACGTGCCTCAAAATAAACTATCAATTGCTGAAAGAGGTACCGGAATCAATAGTTATAACTCGTCAATACGGGTTGGAAAAATAGAAAGCGATTCAGTACCATTAGGCACTTCATTAAAGCCTCTCTTCTTTCAATTAAAAACAGGAATATACGTTACTGCCTCCTTACCGGGATATACTTTTTTTGCTGACAATTTGACTTTTAAAAATAATTTCACCGGATTTTATATTGCTGGATTCAGCTCATTTGAAACCACATCATGCTCTTTCGAACTGAATTCACTAAACATTATTGATAGCACCAATAAAGAAGTTACCGGAATATACATTGATAATTGTATGCGATTTAATTTGCTCAACAATACCTTCAAAGGACCAGGTCTCCTTGGTTCGAGCAATCAGTTGACAGGAGTTGTTATAAATAACTGCCTTGATAATAACAACCTAATCGCAAATAATAAGTTTAGTTTCCTGAATTACTCAATACTGGCGCAGAACCGAAACCGTAATTCCAAAGGCGACGAAGGATTAAGGTTTTATTATAATAATTTTCTTAAAAATGGTTTTGACATTTGTGTAACGAGAGATAGTTTAGTATCACTTGCAGGTGTTGCTACCTATCAGGGCGCACATGGAATGCCTCCAATTGAGCCGGCTGGTAATTATTTTAGCCACAGTAAAGCTTATAGAACAAGTGATTTTCACAATGATGGGGAGCCAATAATTTATAGCCATTACAATAATTCAACTATTCTTTCGCGCCAGATGCCAAGATTATTTGCTAATCTTTGGTTAATTAACAGTGCATTTCCATTGCCATCTGACAGCACTTACCTTCCTACTTATCTTCATTTTGATCCTGTCAGTGTTGAAGGTAATGGTCCATTGTGGGATGAGCATGATTTGAATGCTCAGAATCTCTTCAACTTAACAAAGGATGGTGGTATGACTAACGATATCCTTCATGATATTAATATGCTCACCCCCGAAACTGCCGCAGATCTATATAAAAGATTACGAAAGCTCGATTCAAAGCTTTCTACTGATGTACTTAGAGAACTTATCAGTAACAATTATTTCCACAATTCACTGCTTATTGACATCCTGATAAACAACCCAATAATTTTTAGAGATAGGAATACCCTCGGGCTAATTATTGAACGTAAGCCTCCTCTTCAACCATACATGTTGAATCAACTGACAAACAGATATTTGAATTATAGCCAGCTTGAATTACTTGAAAGCAGAAGGGATAATATCAGGGCAATAAGAGATGCATTGCTTACATGCGAGATAAATAAACACTGGTTTCCTGAACCACCTGTTGAAAGTTCAGCATTATATGCACGTATCATGAGCACTAATAATATACAATCAAACTTCATTACTGCTTCAGCATACTACCAAAGAGGGAATCATCTCTTATCAGAAGAAATACTTACAAATGCATCACATACCTATCCTGACAAAAATGATGCTATAGAAAGTATGGACAGATTATTTAAGCTACACTCTACCCTAAATGAGGCTGATACCTTAACACAGCAACAATTGACGGAAATTGCAGATCTGCTGACCGAGGAATATACTTTTATTTATGCCCAGAATATTCTGAAGAGATATGGCCAAAGTGAGTATTCTGAACCATATATATTACCGGGGGAACCACGCACACTTCTATCTATAGAAATACCTCCGTTTGTTATAGAAGGTAATAGTTTCAAGATTTATCCACAACCAGCCTCCAATTACATAATCTTTGACTACCAGTATGCGGATGGTTTCACAGGTGGACATTTAGAATTGCGAAATACAACTGGCCAGGTGGTATCTCAAACTCTTATTCAATCAAATTATGGTCAGGAGTATGTTGATATCAGTAGTTTATTACCAGGTTTATACGTTGCACGACTGATTTCGGGCAATACTGTTATAGACCGTCAGAAACTTCTAATTATCAGGTAGACAGGGGAAAGAGTATTAGTATTCAAATTAATCATACCTGATATCCCCGTTATGATTGCCTTGCGTGAAGAATGTTGATAAAATTTAACTTTCTGTTAAAAAATACTTACTTTATTTCATATATTTGCTTGAAGAGTGTCAGTTTCAAGCAAACCGTACTATGAAAAAAGTAATCAAATTTCTTGGCCCCCCTGATAATTGGCGTTTGCCGGCCATAATCCTATCAGGTACTATCGTTGGCATTTTAATCCTCCTTGTTTATAGTTCAAGAGCACACTCGTATTTATCAGATAATCCTGAAACATGCATTAATTGCCATGTAATGTATCCACAGTATGCCACATGGATGCACAGTAGCCATAGAGCCGCTGCAACATGCAATGACTGCCATGTTCCGCATGATAATGTATTCAGAACCTATTACTTTAAAGCCATGGATGGCTTAAGGCATGCTACAATATTTACCGCCCGGGCTGAACCACAGGTTATTCAAATAAAGCAGGCTGGTATCAACGTAGTTCAGGAGAATTGTATTAGATGTCACCGTAACCTTATTGACATGGTAAACATTGTAAGGGTTACAGGTGAAAATTACAAGGAAGGAGCAGGCTTCAGGTGTTGGGATTGCCATAGGGAAACACCCCATGGTACTGTCAACAGTCTTGCCGCTACTCCCTATTCCCTTGTGCCTCGGATGGAATCAATCATACCCGATTGGATGAATAAGTTTCTGGATGACAGACCAAATCAGAAAAAATAATTAAACAATACCTAAAATAAAAATCTACATGGAACCAGTATCAGAAATTACAAAGAGGAAACCCTGGGTTGCCTGGCTTATTTTTCTTGGAACAGTAATTATAGTATTTGTCCTTGGTTTATTAGCCTCATCTATTGTTGAAAGAAGAAGTGAATCAAAGGTTTACTTTCAGATGGTAAGTGAAATACCTGACTGGGAGCCAAGAAATGAAGTTTGGGGCGAAAATTTTCCCAGAGAATATGAGTCATACGTCAACACGCTTGACACTAGTTTCAGGAGCAAATATGGCGGAAGTGCAACACGTGATGCGCTTGAAGAACAACCTGAAATGGTAGTTCTATGGGCTGGTTATGCTTTCTCACGTGAATACAAGCAATCAAGAGGCCATTACTATGCTATCAATGATATCAGGGAAACATTGCGTACAGATGTTCCACAACCTGGTACATGCTGGACTTGCAAAAGCACAGATGTTCCCCGACTAATGAATGAAATGGGCGTTGATGCTTTTTACAAGAGTACCTGGAAGGATCTTGGATCTGAAGTAGTTAACAACATAGGTTGTCAGGACTGTCACGACCCAAAGACCATGAACCTGCGCATTACTCGACCAGCTTTGATAGAAGCCTATGAAAGACAAGGCAAGGATATTACCGAAGCAACTCATCAGGAAATGCGCTCCCTTGTTTGTGCACAGTGTCACGTTGAGTATTATTTCACGAAAGAAGATAAATATCTGGTATTCCCATGGGATAATGGAATGGGTGCAGAAGCTATGGAAGCATACTATGACAGTACGCAACATGTGGATTTTGTTCATGCGTTAAGCAAAGCACCTATGATTAAAGCACAACACCCGGATTATGAACAATACACTACAGGAGTACATTTCGATAGAGGTGTGGCATGTGCTGACTGTCATATGCCATACAAACGTGATGGTGGTATGAAATACACTGATCATAAGATTCAGAGTCCTTTAGCTAATATTTCAGGATCATGTGTTGTATGTCACCGTGAAAGTGAAGAAAAATTAATGGCAAATGTAATAGATAGGCAAGATAAGGTTTATGAACTCCGACGTATTGCGGAGAAGAACCTTGCCCGCCTTCACATTGAAGCAAAAACTGCTTGGGACAACGGAGCCAATGAACAAGAAATGGCCCCGATACTTGCTTTGATTCGTCAGTCACAATGGCGTTGGGATTATATAGTTGCCAGTAATGCAATGGGATTCCATGCACCAGTAGAAGCTTTACGTACTTTAGGAACTTCAATACAAAAAGCCCAGGAAGCAAGAGTTCTGCTCAATACAGTATTGATTAGCCATGGTGTTAAAACTCCAATCACATTACCTGACATCTCAAGCCGCCAAAAGGCGCAAGAATATATAGGTCTTGACATGCCTGCCTTAATTGCAAGTAAGCAAAAATTTATGACTGAGGTATTACCTGAATGGACAAAAAAGTCAGTTCAAACCGAAGGCCAGATGATTGAACCACAATAACTTCTAATTCCTATATTCAAAAAACAAGCCTGGATTGAACATTCTCAGGCTTGTTTTGCTTTATATACCTTCTTAATGAATACCTGTATAACCCTCTTGACGAACTGTATGTATGCGTTGCATTTTAAGAAAGGAAACTGATCCGTACTTCAATCTGGCAGCTGAAGAATATATTTTCAAAAACTTTAATGAAGATACATTCATGCTCTGGCGTAATGATCCTTCAGTAATTGTTGGCAAACACCAGAATACATTTGCCGAAGTAAATCATGAATTTATAAATAAGAATGGAATTCATGTTGTCAGGCGAATATCCGGAGGTGGGGCAGTGTATCACGACCATGGCAATTTAAACTTTACTATAACAGGCACAGGAGATCAAAACTCTCTTGTTGATTTCCATAAATACACATTGCCAATAATTGATGTTATTAATAAGTTAGGGGCTAATGTAGTCATTGGGAACAGGAATAGCTTGTATATCAATGGAATGAAGATTTCTGGAAACGCTGAACATGTTTATAAGCAGAAAGTTATCCATCATGGCACAATCCTATTTAATAGCAATCTCGAAAATCTGAATAAAGCAATTTTACCGGTTGATATTCAATATGAAGATAAAGCAGTGAAGTCCCTACGAAGCAATGTAACAAATCTAAGCAATTACCTGCCGGAGCACATGGGCATGGAGGATTTTGCCGAATACATTATTTCTGAAATTCTAAACGGAAACGATGGCGCATACATGTACACTTTAACTGAAAGCGATATAATCGAGATCAACAAATTAAGGCAAGATAAATACAGTACATGGGAATGGAACTATGGCTACTCCCCTCCTTTTAGCTTTAAAGCAAGGTTCAGCTTAAATGAGACTTCTTTTCTTGGAACAGTGAAAGTAAGAAACGGTATCATTGAAAACATCACAAAAGAAGAGCTAATTGAAACTAACAACCCAGTCATTCCCACCGATATAAATCGGCTGATTACATCACTTGTGGGTGCACAGCTTAGAGAATCAACAATAAGAGAGCAATTAAAAAATGAATTCTCTAGCAGTGTTATAAACAAGGTAATACATGCTCTGTTTGTTGGTGAAAAAGCTGAACATTTGCAAAATATGAATGTTTAAAAGCAAACAAATTGTTACGTTATGAAGCAGGCACAAGAGATTTTCGATAAACTGTGGTCAGATTATATTACCCAGAATCCATCAGCAAAGAAAGTATATGACTTATTCATTGCTCAGGGGGAAGAAGTGCTGAATGATCATATTGCATTCAGGACTTTCAATGACTCAAGGGTGAATATTGATGTGATGGCACAGCTGTTCATTGAAGCAGGGTACGAATACAAACAATCGTATAATTTCGAAGACAAGAAGCTGAATGCGCGTCATTATGAGCATAAGGAATTCCGAGACGCTCCCAGAGTCTTTATTTCGGAGTTGAGGACTGAGGAACTATCACCATTTGTCCAGGAGACTGTGAAAGATATCCTTGATAAGATACCTGCTGAATTGCACGGAAAAGGAGATTTGATTTTCAGGGGTAACCTCTGGGGAACGCCTTCATACGAGGTGTATAATAAACTAAGAGACGAATCAGAATATGCAGCATGGGTTTATGTATACGGCTTCAGGGCAAACCACTTCACAGTAAGCATTAACGGATTAAAGAAATTTACCAGCGTTGAAGCGGTCAATAAGTTTGTTGAAGACAACGGCTTCCGGATTAATGATTCAGGCGGCCGGGTCAAAGGCACTCCGGAAGAACTATTGGAACAATCGAGTACCATGGCGGGGAAATTGCCTGTTCAATTTCTTGAAGGAACTTACGAAGTACCTTCATGCTACTATGAATTTGCTATAAGATACCCTGATACCGATGGGAAGCTTTATTCAGGCTTTATTGCAAAGTCAGCTGATAAGATATTTGAAAGCACAAACTTTTATAAAGGGAATTAAGAGATCACTGTTATCAATAAACGTCTGCATTTTGTAACATTAATAAAGCTTTCCAGTTTTCAATAATAGACTGCATTTTGTAATAATAATTAAACATTCCTGTTTTCACATAAAAGTGACCGCATTTCCTTAGATCAGGGAATGCGGTTTTTTCTGTAGTGTTTAATTTACCTAACTTTGGATCAGTTTTTGCCATTACTCATTTTATACTATTATGCCAACTGTTATACCGGTAAATAAGTGGAACGAACTATCGAATAAACTCAAAGGAGATATTTTCATAGGGGAAACCATGAGAATACTGTATGCAACTGATGCATCTGCATATAGGGAATTACCTATAGCCGTTGCCCGCCCTAAGGATGAGTCAGATATTATCACACTGATCCACTTTGCCAATAAAATGAAGGTTACATTAATCCCCAGAACTGCAGGTACTTCATTGGCAGGTCAGGTAGTTGGTAACGGAATTATTGTTGATGTGTCGAAGTATATGAACCGCATTCTTGAAATTAATCAGGATGAGCATTGGGTAAGAGTGGAGCCGGGCGTTGTTCTTGATGAACTCAACAACGCACTTCTACCAACTGGTCTATTCTTCGGACCTGAAACGTCCACTTCTAATAGATGTATGATAGGCGGGATGGTTGGCAATAATGCCTGCGGCTCACACTCACTGGTATATGGAAGCACACGTGATCATACACTCGAAATCACAGCACTCCTCAGTGATGGCTCAAAGACAACATTTAAATCTTTGGGCACTGAGGAATTAAAGATGAAATGTGAACAGGATACGCTGGAAGGTAAAATATACGCTCACTTTCGGGATATTCTAATTGATCAACAAAATAAAGCAGAGATTATTAACAACTACCCTGATCCACGTCTGGAAAGAAGAAACACTGGATATGCCCTTGATTTGTTACTTGATTCAGAGCCATTTAGCGAATCTAATAAACACTTCAACCTTTGTAAAATACTTGCAGGTTCAGAAGGTACTCTTGCATTCTCTACTGAAATAAAACTAAATCTTGTTCCTCTCCCACCCAGAGAAAAGGCACTTGTTTGTATACACTGCCGCTCTTTAGAGGAAGCCTTTAAAGCAAATCTTATAGCGTTAAAACATAAACCGGTAGCAATTGAATTGATTGATCAGTTCATAGTTGAACGGACAAAAGACAATATCGAACAAAGGAAGAACCGCTTTTTCATCAGTGGTGAGCCTGCTGCTATATTGGTTGTGGAATTTGCTTTCAATACCAAAGAGGAAATTCTTGAAGCTGCAAATTCTCTTGAGCAGAGTATGCTCATTAATGGTTATGGTTACCATTTCCCAGTAATCTTTGGCACTGATATCAATAAAGTTTGGGCTCTTAGGAAAGCCGGGCTTGGGCTTTTATCAAATATTAAAGGCGATAAAAAACCTGTTGCTGTAATTGAAGACACTGCAGTACTGCCCGAAGCATTGCCATTGTATATGGAAGAGTTCAAGGCGATGCTTATTAAGCTTGACCTAGAATGTGTTTATTATGCGCATATTGCTACCGGAGAACTCCACTTACGTCCAATGCTTGATTTGAAAGATCCCAAAGATATTGAGCTATTTCATACTGTTGCCCTTGAATCAGCCCGGCTTGTCAAAAAATACCGCGGCTCATTAAGTGGAGAACATGGTGATGGCCGGTTGAGGGGTGAATTCATACCGCTAATGCTGGGCGATCATGTTTATCAATTACTGAAAGGCGTTAAGCATACTTTTGATCCAAAAGGTATTTTTAATGCAGGCAAGATAACTGAAACACCGGCAATGAATTCTTCTTTGAGGTATGAAGCCGGACAAAAAACACGTGAAATAGAAACTGTGTTTGATTTTTCTGAAAACATGGGTATTGTGAGGGCAGCAGAACAGTGCAATGGTTCAGGTGATTGCAGGAAATCAGAGCAATTTGCCGGAACTATGTGCCCAAGCTATCAGGCTACTCGTGATGAAAGAGATACAACAAGGGCTCGTGCAAATATTTTACGTGAATTGCTTACCCGAAGCGATAAGAAAAACCCATTTGACCATAAGGAAATACTTGAGGTAATGGATTTATGTATCTCATGTAAAGGGTGCAAAGCCGAGTGTCCGTCAAATGTGGATATGGCAAAATACAAAGCTGAGTTTTTGCAGCATTATTATGATGCAAACGGAACACCACTTAGATCATGGATTATTGCAAACATAACTGCTTTCAATAGAATTGGAGCTTTGATGCCTTCTTTCTACAATTGGTTTGTAAAGAACAATTTTCTTTCAGGTGTTTTTCAAAAAGCCATTGGATTCTCTCATAAGCGCTCATTGCCTCTATTATATAAAACTACCTTAAAGAGTTGGTTCGCAAAACATCGAAAGCATCAATCATCCGGACGTATTGTATATTTATTTGCTGACGAGTTTACCAATTATAATGATGTTGCAATTGGTATCAGTGCCGTCAAAATTCTGAATAAACTGGGCTATAAGGTTGAAATTCCTGATCATAAGGAAAGTGGACGTACCTTCCTGAGCAAAGGATTAGTAAGAATAGCTAAAAAACTTGCAAATTATAATGTTGAAATACTCTCATCAGTAATCACCAGTGAGTCACCACTTATTGGCATTGAACCATCGGCTATACTCACATTTAAGGATGAGTATATTGACTTAACAATGGGAGAAACAAAAGAAAAAGCAAAGCAATTAGCTGGAAATGTTTATCTGTTTGACGACTTCATTATGCGTGAAGTTGCGGCTGGACGAATTTCCAGCGAAAGCTTTAAAGGCATCCCCAGAAAGATAAAGCTTCATGGGCATTGCCATCAAAAAGCACTTGCCTCAACAGCTTCTACAAAACAAATGCTATCATTGCCTAAAGGTTATCAGGTTGAAGAAATTAAATCAGGCTGTTGTGGTATGGCTGGCTCATTTGGATTTGAAACGGAGCATTATGATGTTTCAATGAAGATTGGCGAATTAATACTTTTTCCGGAAGTGAGGTCAACAAGTATTGATGTAACCATTGCTGCACCAGGAACAAGCTGCCGTCATCAAATAAAAGATGGCACCGGCAGAGATGCATTACACCCAATTGAAATCCTTTGGGAATCATTGCAGCAAAAATAGGAATAAAACATACCATAAATCTAACGAAGTCATAGAATAGTGTGGCAGACTGGAGTAATAATAAGGTTTACTAAAATTTTAAGTTTTACCAAAATATTAAGGTGTAATAGAGTATTAAGGTATACCAGGATAAGAAGATGTATAAGTATAAGATGATGTAAATGGAGATACCACATTGGCAGGAAAGAACTGTTCTTTTAGCAGGAAAAGAGAAAATCCAGAAATTAGCGAATGCACATGTTTTAGTATGCGGACTTGGAGGTGTAGGCTCTTATGCTGCTGAACAACTGGCAAGGGCAGGTGTAGGAAGTTTGACAATAGTGGATGGTGATACTATTCATGAAACCAATCGTAATCGACAACTGCCTGCTTTAGTAAGCACGCATGAGTCGTACAAGGCCGTTGTTGTAGGAAACAGATTGCGGGATATAAATCCGGATATCAATCTTACGATCATTCAGGAGTATATTAAAGATCAACGAATGATCGACATCATTCAACATGGCTATGACTATGTAATAGATGCTATTGATACGCTTTCACCCAAAGTATACCTGATATATCACACAGTTAAAGCAGGTATTCCGCTTGTTAGTTCAATGGGTTCAGGTGGGAAAGTTGATCCATCACTTGTAACGGTAAGTGATATCGATGATACTTATAACTGTAAACTTGCATACTACATGCGTAAACGGCTGCACAAACTAGGTATTTGGAAAGGGTTTAAGGCAGTCTATTCTCCTGAAGTGGTGTCCCGTGATGCTATTGCACCCCTTGAAGGAGAAATGAATAAGAAATCAACTGTTGGAACTATCTCATATATGCCGGCCATTTTCGGATGCTATTGTGCCTCAGTGGTTATTCGCGACATTATGTCTCGTGATAATATAGATACATGACAATATAGATACATGACAACATAGAGGTTATAAATGGATTTTTAAGAATGGATTCAAAACACCAGTTACTAACACTGATTTTGTTATTAAAAATATTTGAATGATACTCTGTAATGTTTATAATTTTATAATTTTACTGAGATCGTAAATAATGACTAATCGGTTTCCAAATCTTAACAGATGATTAATACATCTTTTGTAAAGGCAGCATCAGTTGAAGAAAGTGATATCCTTCATAAAGATACAATTCAGAAAATACAGAGAGTATACGGCAAAACCTTAAAGGCTACTATACTAATAATTTCACCCCTTGAAAAGCTTTTTACAGAACCTGTTTTTCAGTCGCCGTATTTAATTCCAGGTACAAAATCAGGGAAGCTTTGGCAATGTTGTGATGCAACCATTGCAACCATGCTAACATCAACTAGTGATGGTGGAAGGCCATTGTTTAAAAGCTGCAACTGTGGACATGAAATTAGTCTAATCAGCATGAAGTTGAATAATAGCGCAGCATATAAGCTCATAATTAGTCAGCTTACTTCAAGAAATGGCAATGAAGATAAAATAAGACAGTTTGCTGCACGAAATGGCTATACGGTTTCTCAGACTAATGAAGCAGCTAATCAGGCAGAATTTGCTGATTATGACAGATTTATTTACTCATGCTCTATTTTAAGTTACCAGACTGAATTATATAGCAACATTCTTCAAAGCACTACATCTGTTGCAAACAGGCAAAGTGATGAGGACAGGTCTCAACATGAAGAGGCATTAATTAAGGCAAAAAATGAAGCTGAAGAGTCCAGCAGACTAAAATCTTCATTGCTTGCAAATATGAGTCATGAGTTAAGGACTCCAATGACAGGAATCCTGGGTTTTTCTGAAATACTTCATGATGAATTGGATGATAACCGGTTGAAAAATATGGCTTCCACCATATACAAATCAGCTAACAGGCTAATGACAACCTTAAATTCTATAATGGACCTGTCGGCAATTGAATCCAATCGCACAAGTTTAGCATTGAAAGCAGTAAATGTAAAGAACACCTTTATGGGTCTTCTGCGAAATGCCTACTCCATTGCCAGTGATAAAGGATTATATATCCGCACAGCCTTGCCTCCTCAAATAAATGTAATTGCTGATGATAAGCTTCTCGGTCAATTACTCCACCATTTAATTGATAATGCAATTAAGTTTACCATAGATGGAGGAATATCAATCAGTGCATATTCCGGACTTAGAGATACTTCAGATGTAGTGATTAAAATCAGTGACACTGGAATTGGCATTGCACCGCAGCACCACAAACTTATTTTTGAAGAATTCAGGCAGGTAAGTGAGGGGTTATCAAGAACCTTTGAAGGTAGTGGACTTGGCCTCTCTTTGGTTATCAAAATTTCACGTTTATTAAATGCAAAGGTGTGGGTTGAAAGCGTTCCTGAAAAAGGTTCTGATTTTTATATTTCACTCCCATCAGCTGCAGTAGTGAATGATGTTATAGCACCTGAGATTGAAAAAGTTGAACCAATCAACACTATACGACTAGGACGGGGCAATGTACCAGAAGTACTTATTGTAGAGGATAATGAGATCAACCGCCGACTCGCAGCCCTGTATTTAAGGGAAATTTGCAATATTGATATGGCTGAGAATGGGTATATTGCTATGACTAAAATTAAGGCTAAAAAGTATGATGCAGTGCTCATGGATATAAATCTTGGTGCAGGGCCTAATGGTATTCATATAGCACAGGAAATCAGGGCCATTGAGCATTATAGTGATGTACCTATTATTGCAGTAACTGGTTATACTATGCAAGGTGACAGGGAAAGGCTGCTTTCCAATGGATGTTCGCACTATGTTGCCAAGCCCTATGATAAGAAAACTCTGATAAAACTATTCTCGAGTTTATTATACAAGCAAGCTGCGGGTTAAAGTTATAAAGTGCTATGCTTAAGAATCATAGAGTGATCTTTTTGAAGGTCAAATATACATGGCTTACTCTGTAGTAGCTAATCATCTAATCATCTTTGATATATTAACTATTAAATAGAGCGTGGTATTGTATTGTATAGAATATGGCATTGTATTAAATAGAGTCTGGTTTGGTAGATATACAAAGCACGGGGCTTAGTTAAGTTGAAGATTAAATATATATTGCAACACCTTCTTCAGCAACTATTGTTTCATTGAAAGTTTTTTTAGCCTCGCTCAGCATAGCACTCAAATCATCATACCTGGCTGAGAAGTGCCCCAGCATAAGCCTTTTAGCTCCTGCAAGCTTTGCAATTGTAGCTGCCTGCACATTTGTGGAATGCATCTTATCGTGTGCCGCATGTTGTAAATCATGACTGAATGTCGACTCATGATAAAGTAAATCGCAACCCATTATACTATCAACAATATCTTCATTATAAACTGTATCAGAGATAAAAGCATAAGTGCGTGGAATATCAGGTGGGTTTGTAAGTACTCCATTAGGGATAATCTCACCATCATCAGCAATAAAGTCCATTCCCTTTGTTAAAGACGAATAAAATATAATTGGCACACCAAACCTATCAACGGCTTCTTTATTTATATGCCTGGGTTGTAATTTCTCCCTGAAGATAAACCCCGTGGTTGGTATGCGGTGTTTTAGTGGGATTGAACTTACGGTAAGTCTGCCATCATCATAAATTACCTCTTCACCTTCCGATTGTGTCTCTATAAATATCAGACTGTAGGACAATGAAGTTTCAGATGCTTTGAGTTGAAGTCTGATGATATCTTCAAGTAAAGGAGGGCCATACACCTTAATCTCTTCTGTTCTGCGCATGAGGTGCATGGTTGATAACAGTCCGATCAATCCAAAAAAATGGTCACCATGCAAATGGCTAATAAAAATATTCTTTATCCTGTTAGTCCTAACCCTTAACTCACGCAATCTGAATTGAGTTCCTTCGCCACAATCAATCAGAAACAAACTGTTGCAGTGATTGATCAAGTGCGAAGTTAAATTCCTGTCATCTGTTGCAACTGCAGCGCTGCTACCAAGCACGGTTACAGAAAATTCCTTCATTGGTTTAAAATTTAATAGTTACATCTTAAAAGCAAATTCTTGCATTGAATTAATAGAAGACAGTACATCTTAAAAGCGAATTCTTGCCTTGAATTAATAGAAGACAGTAAATCTTAAAAGCAAATTCTTGCCTTGAATTAATAGAAGACAGTAAATCTTATAGCAATTTCTTGCCTTGAATTAATAGAAGACAGTACACCTTAATAGCAAATTCTTATCTTGAATAAATAGAAGACAGTATATCTTAAAAGAGAATTCTTGCCTTAAATAAATAGAAGACAGTATATTATCAAAGAGAACTCTTACCATGAATTATATTTAAGACAGTATATTATTTCTATTTTTTATTAAACGACAATATACATTAAACAAAGAAATCCCCTTAAAGGGGATTTCTTTGCTAATATTCAATAAGATTTTACTCTTCTTTCTTCTTGTCTCTTGCAGCTTTTTCTGATTGTTCCATATCGGATTTCAGATTTGCAAGTGCTTCAAGGTCACCCAGAGTTGTTTTCTCAAGATTATCTTTCAGCTTCTTAACTGCACGTTTAGTTGTTGTTTCAGCATTGTCCTTGGTAGCTGTTGCTTCTTTGTTCTTTTCAGAAACAGCGTCCTGGAATATCCTTGAGTGTGAAAGGATAATTTTCTTGTTCTCTTTTGAGAATTCGATAACCTTAAACTCAAGTGTTTCTTCAACTTTTGCTGAGCTTGTATCTTCCTTAACAGTATGGCGAATAGGAGCGAATCCTTCAACACCATAAGGTAAAGCTACAACAACACCCTTATCACTAACGCCGGTTATAGTTCCTTTGTGAACTGAGCCAACTGAGAATACTGATTCAAATACATCCCATGGATTTTCCTCGAGTTGTTTGTGACCAAGGCTTAACCTGCGGTTTTCAACATCTACATCAAGTACAATCACATCAATTTTCTCACCAATCTTGGTGAATTCTGCTGGATGCTTGATCTTCTTTGACCATGAAAGATCAGATATATGGATTAATCCGTCAACACCTTCTTCAAGTTCAACGAATATACCGAAGTTTGTGAAGTTACGAACTGTAGCAACATGCTTTGAGTTCAACGGATACTTCTCACGGATGTCTGTCCATGGATCTGGAATCAGTTGTTTAATACCCAATGACATTTTACGCTCATCACGGTCAAGTGTTAGAATAACAGCATTCACTTCATCACTTACCTTGAGGAAATCCTGTGCAGTGCGGAGATGCTGTGACCATGACATTTCTGAAACGTGAATAAGTCCTTCAACACCGGCAGCTATTTCAATAAATGCACCGTAATCAGCAATAACAACTACGCGGCCTTTAACCTGGTCACCAACTTTGATGTTTTCATCAAGTGAATCCCATGGATGAGGTGTAAGTTGTTTAAGTCCAAGTGCAATACGTTTTTTGTTTTCGTCGAAATCGAGAATAACAACACTGATCTTCTGATCAAGCTGTACAATTTCTTCAGGATGGTTAATACGTCCCCATGAAAGGTCAGTGATATGAACAAGACCGTCAACACCACCTAAATCAACGAATACACCGTATGAAGTAATGTTTTTAACAGTACCTTCAAGAATCTGGCCTTTTTCCAGTTTACTGATGATATCAGCTTTCTGGTGTTCAAGTTCGTCTTCTATCAAAGCTTTATGTGAAACAACCACATTCTTATACTCCTGATTAATCTTAACAACCTTAAATTCCATTACTTTATCTACATAGATATCGTAATCGCGGATAGGCTTAACATCAATTTGTGAACCTGGTAAGAAAGCTTCGATACCAAAAACATCCACAATTAAACCACCCTTAGTACGGCATTTAACGTAACCGTTAATAATTTCTTCTTTTTCGAATGCCTGGTTAACGCGCTCCCATGAACGAAGGATGCGTGCCTTTTTGTGTGAGAGGATTAATTGTCCGCCCATATCTTCCTGACTTTCCACATAAACTTCAATCAAATCACCAACCTTGAGGTTTGGATTATATCTAAGTTCAGATTGTGGAATAACGCCATCAGATTTGAAGCCGATGTTCACAACAACTTCACGGCTATTCATAGCAACTACAGTACCATCTATAACTTCATGCTCTACTATAGAGCTAAGAGTCTTGTCATAAAGGCCTTCTAATTTATTTCTTTCGTCGGCTGAATAATTTTCATGCTTCTTACCGATAGCATCCCAATCGAAATTTTCGAGTGAAATCTGGGTGATGTGTGATGCTTTTAGCTTTTCAACAGTAGGTTCATCATCATCATCGATAGTACCTTGATCAGCTGATTCTGGTTCAACATCAGAGGTTGCTTCAGCTTCCAAAGTATTAATTACAGTTTCAGAATCTTTGCCTGAAGAAATATCTGCTTGCTGATCCAAATCATTGATCTGTTCTTCCGCAGATTGTTCTGCGTTTGTTAAATCATCATTATTGACGTTCAATTCGTTGTTCGTCATTGGCATTGTCTTTATGGCTCCCGTAGGAACCTGGTTAATACTCAGTTAATTACACGTTTCGTCAGACAGGTACTACACATTTTAAAAATATAATGCGAGCCGATAAAACAGGGGTGCAAAGGTACTAAATTATTATTAATACCTATAACAATAATCATATTTTTTCCTGAGGAATAAGGAGGTCTTCAGAGTGTTCGCTTCTCCCCTATCATTTCATCGTAGGCGTCATCGTTTGCTTCCCATAGTTCAAGCTTTAAACCTTCGGGATCAATAATATGTGCAAATCTGCCGTAATCAGTTACTTCGATTGAATTCAGCCTGTAAACACCTTTATCTGCAAGTTTCTTAAGGATTGCATCCAGATTATCAACCCTGAAGTTGATCATCATTTCTTTTTCTGACGGTTTAAAGTATTCACTGGCTTGTGAGAAAGGTGACCATACAGTAAACCCTTTTCGATCCGGGTTTAAGCTTTGGCGCCATTCAAAACTAGTTCCATACTCGTCTACATTTATACCTAAGTAATCAGCATACCATTGCTTCACCCTGTCAGGATCTTTATACTTTATAAAGATTCCTCCAATGCCTGTTACTCTACCAATAGAATCATCATTAACCATCCCTACAAAAATTTAGCGTCTTTTCTGTTGCTGTTTTGCCATATCTTCAAGCCTCTTCTGGAAGTTAGACTTCTTTACAGGTTTCTTCTTATTTTCCTGAATCTGCGCATGAAGCTTCTGCTCATCAACAAACCGGCGTATAATAAACATCTGTGCAAATGTTATGAGGTTTGCCAACAAATAGTAGTAGCTCAATCCTGATGAAAAACTGTTAAAGAAGCCAAGGAACATAATTGGCATCAGGTACATCATAGTTTTCATACCCGGCATCTGATTACCTGTTGACATCATGTCATTATTCAACTTTGTATAAATGATCGTTGAAATAGTCATCAATAAAGTAAACAAACTAACATGGTCTCCATAGAATGGAATTGTGAAAGGTAAATCAAGTACTGAATCATAGCTTGAAAGGTCATCAGCCCATAAGAAAGCTTCCTGACGCAATTCAATGGAAGCGGGGAAGAATCTGAACAATGCAATCAAAATAGGCAACTGAAGCAGCATAGGAATACATCCGGCCATAGGATTTACCCGGCTTTTTTATATAATGCCATTGTTGCCTGCTGCTTTTTCATCGCTTCATCCGACTTAGGATATTTTGCGTTGATTTCTTCAATCTCAGGCTTCAGCAATCTCATCTTTGCTGAAGAAATGTAGGTCTTGTATGCTATCGGGAATAAAACGATCTTAAGTAGTATAGTAAGAATAAGAATTATTATACCATAGTTTAGGTTGAATCCTTCAAGGAAATTAAAAACAGGAATTACTGCAAATCTGTTGATCCATTGCATCAGGAAGAAACTCCACCCCAGTGGTATCTGCTTCTCAAGGTCAAGCTTATATTTACGCAGAATATTGTACTTATTCGGGCCGTAGTAAAAACCAAAGTCGTAAACCTCGCTACTTCTCGAGTTATAGGGCATTGTTATAGTACTCATCATAGTCTGAAGGTACTTTGTTTCAGTTTCAGGTTCAACTGTCTTTTTAATGCTCACATCTCTGAATTCCTCATCAGCTATGAAAGTATTTGAGAAGAATTGCTGGCTGTATGAAACCCATTTTACCGGTGTGCTAACTGAAAGATCATCATCTTTGGTCTCTTTCAGGTTATCAACTTCCTTATCGGCATGTTGAAGGTATACTGTTGAAGTATTTCTTTCATTCTTATGATTCTTTTCCTGGCTGATCAATCGAGCCATCCAGTCAATAGCAATATCCTTGGTGTTAGAAGCAATAATACCTTCCATGTTTACAAAGTTGACCTTATAATCAACCAGGTAATTTTGGGACTGAAGGGTGTACAAGAACTCAATATACTTATCGCTAACACCTTGGGCGTTTATATTTCCGGTATACAACCTCATGGCAAAGCTGAGTGAATCATCGCCGGTGATGGTATATTTATTGCTATCAGCGCTAATATTTTCAGGGAATACGGGAACAAAATAGAGGTCTCGCGTATTAATTAGATTAAGCCCTGCAAAAAAGGCAATATTCAGGTCTGAAGAATTTTCTTCAAACAGGATTAATGGCTTACCGTCATAAGTGCGGTATTCTTTTAACTCAACACTTCCAACTCTACCGCCCTTGCTAAGCAATGTTATTTTCAGAAAATCCGACTCTATAACATACTCTTTGTCAATACCAGTTGCAGCTGGAGCGAATTCACCATATAACTCATAATTTTTTGATTGTAAGAGAGCTGTATCAATTATTTCATCGCTATTTGCATCTGCTCTCATTTGAGTATCAACAGGGGCAACTGATTGCGGCAATCGGGTTGTGTCTCTTTGTTGTAGCTGCTGTGCGGCGTATATTGAATCCTGTACTCTCTTTCTTTCAGCAATTTGCTCTTCTGATGGCGACATCATAAGTGTGTAGCCTAACATGAGAGCAAAGATCAATACTATTCCTATAATGGTATTCTTATTCATACTTGTGTTTGTGAATTGTATATCAGGGCGCAAATTTAGTTAAAAGGAGAATATTAATCTCACTATTCCTTTTGTTGCTCCTGATTTGTATAAATTATTAATAATCAAAACCGCTATGATTCAATAACACTCAACATAGCTTCACTATAAACTCGTGCTGCTTTGATGAAATCAACAAATAGTGGATGCGGCTCTGCAACAGTGCTCTTATACTCAGGGTGAAATTGTATACCAACAAACCAAGGGTGCCCCTTTAATTCAACTATTTCAACAAGGTTGTTTTTAATATTCATACCTACTGGTAGTAAACCCGCATCAGTGTACTTGGCCAGGTATTTATTGTTGAATTCAAAGCGATGTCTGTGTCTTTCTTCTACATTTTCCAATTGGTAAGCGTCAAACACCTTGGTACCCTTTTGAACTTTACACGGGTATGAACCTAAACGCATAGTCCCTCCTTTATTGCTAACCTCTTTTTGATCTTCCATAAGATCTATAACCGGGTGAGGCGTATCGGGATTCATCTCAGTTGAGTGAGCACCTTTTAAGTGGAGCACATTACGACCAAATTCAATGACTGCACATTGCATTCCAAGGCAAATTCCCAAGAATGGCACATTATTTTCACGGGCATACTTAATAGCTGTAATCTTACCTTCAATTCCCCTGTGCCCAAATCCTGGAGCAACTAGCAATCCATCAAGCCCATGAAGTATATCAATATTCTCATCAGTAACACTTTCTGAGTGTATTGACCTAACTTTTACCTTGCATCTGTTGGCTGCACCAGCATGTACAATTGCTTCGTTAATTGACTTATAAGCATCTTTCAGTTCAACGTATTTCCCAATTAGTCCTATGGTTATCTCTCCAGTAGGATTCTTGAGCCTTTCAAGGAATTCTTCCCACCTTTGCAGGTCAGGTAGCCTATCTTTGGGCATTTTGACTTTTTCCAAAACTTCTACATCAAGCTTCTCATCAAGCATGAGAAGAGGAACTTCATAGATGGAATCGGCATCTATTGATTCTATTACGGCTGTAGGATTTACATTACAGAATAACGCGATCTTATTTCGCATACCCTCACTAAGGTGTTTTTCTGTGCGACAAACAATTATATCAGGCTGTACTCCCTGTTCAAGAAGCGTTTTAACAGAATGCTGAGTTGGTTTAGTTTTAAGTTCTCCGGCAGCAGCAAGGTATGGAACCAGCGTAAGGTGAACAACCAAACAATCAGTTCCCATCTCCCATCTCATCTGACGTACGGCCTCAATATAAGGTAGTGATTCAATGTCGCCTACAGTGCCTCCAATTTCAGTTATAACAAACTCATACTTATTAGTTTGACCCAATAGTTTGATTCTTCTCTTTATTTCATCAGTAATGTGCGGGATAACCTGAACAGTTGCACCGAGAAAATCACCACGACGTTCCCTGTCAATTACCGTTTGGTAAATTCTACCGGTAGTTACATTATTTGCCTGAGAGGTAGGAATATTTAAAAAGCGCTCATAATGACCAAGATCAAGATCAGTTTCAGCACCATCGTTTGTAACAAAACACTCGCCATGTTCATAGGGGTTCAAAGTACCGGGATCAATATTAATGTATGGATCAAGCTTCTGAATTGTTACCGAATAACCTCTTGCCTGCAGTAACTTGGCCAATGAAGCTGATATAATACCTTTTCCTAATGAAGATGCAACACCACCAGTAACAAAGATGTACTTGGTAGATATTAGCTGCGATGATTTCTTTTCCATTATTGTCCTATATGAAAAACAGATGTTTACCGGTAGATATTTTGCCGGTTATAATCTGCAAAAATACAATTCTGTTAATACTTGGGAGTAGTTTGAAAGGACAAAATTAAGCAAATAAAGCTAACAACCTAGGCGGTTTTTTCCAGACTTTTCAAAATAGTGTTTTTAATTTCATTCTGGTTGTATGGTTTCGCAAGAAAATAATCCATACCTACAGCAAAACTACGCTCCTTGAACATCTCTTCTGAATATGCTGTAAGAGCAATTATGGGAATATCAGGGTTACTCTTTTTTATTTCTATAGTTGCATCCCAACCATTCATTTCAGGCATATCAATGTCCATCAAAACCACATCGTAAGCGTTTGATTTACATTCATCAACTGCTTTTCTGCCATTATCTACTATTGAATAGCTCCACCCCAATCGTTGAATGAGTATGGAAATAATCTTTTGATTAAGGAGATTATCTTCAGCTATAAGCACTTTCAATGGCAAATTCATTATGTGACATGTTTGTAAGTTAGCATTTCATGAGGTATTGAATTAATCAGGAAAACAGAAAAAGGTAATACTTAAAATAACAAACAGGAAAGCTAAAATCCGACGGCTTTCCTGTTTATTGATATTTAAAAGATTGAAAGTCAAATGTCTGATTTGTTGTAAAGGTACTTATTTTTCTAAAAAATAAAAATAATAAGGACTATCAGACACTAAATTTTTATTGCCCCAAGTATGACTTAAGAAGCTTACTTCGTGAAGTATGCTTTAGTCTTCTAATAGCTTTTTCTTTAATCTGCCTGACACGTTCACGTGTAAGATCAAATTTGGCGCCAATTTCTTCTAGTGTCAGCCCATGGTTCATTCCAATTCCGTAATAAAGATTCACAACATCCCTTTCCTTTTCAGTTAGGGTTGACAGTGATCTTTGAATTTCACGTGCAAGAGATTCGCGCATAAGCCCTGCATCAGTTACAGGAGTGTCTTCATCAATAAATACATCAATAAACTTCATGTCCTCGTCTTCTGACAGAGGGGCATCCATAGATATATAACGTGTTGAAATCTTAAGTGCTGCATCTATTTTATATTCAGGAATTTCGAGTGAATCAGCTATCTCATTCGCTGATGGAGTTCTTTCGTATTTTTGTTCCAGTCTTGATGACTCTTTCTTTATTTTGTTTAATGAACCTACCTGGTTCAATGGAAGCCGCACAATACGTGATTGTTCAGCAAGTGCCTGCAGAATACTCTGACGAATCCACCAAACGGCATAAGAAATAAATTTAAATCCTCTGGTTTCATCAAATCGCTGAGCTGCTTTTATCAATCCCAGGTTGCCTTCATTTATTAAGTCAGGAAGGCTTAATCCCTGATTTTGATATTGCTTGGCAACCGATACTACAAAACGCAAATTTGCTTTACATAATTTGTCGAGTGCTTTTTGATCCCCCTGCCTGATACGTTGTGCTAAGAGCACTTCTTCCTCAGCATTGATTAACTCTTCTTTACCTATGTCTTGAAGGTATTTATCGAGTGAGGCAGTTTCACGGTTGGTTATTGACTTTATAATTTTTAATTGTCTCATAAATGTGGGGTTTTTAGAGCATTTCCCAAATACTCTATTCGTGGTTTAATAACAGTTTAATGCCATTTAAAGTTCATTAAAGCTAATAATGACGAATATGGGAGGACTAACAGCGTCCTCCCCTAATTTCGTATCAAATATTACAGACCGAAGCCATAGTATGCACGCGTCTTATTAGGGTAAATCCCTTCAACAAGCACACCACCTTTTTTATTGGCAAGCGCATCTATTAAATCGGCTTCTGAGCTGATTGGTTTTCCATCCACCTGAGTGATTATGAACCCATCTTTTATTCCGGCATTTCGCAACTTCCCGCTGCTCATTCCGGCAATCTGGATTCCATTCGCAATCCCAAGCTTATCCATAAGTTCATTTGGTACAGGTTTAAATGTTGCACCTAATAATGACTGAGCATTAAAATCTTCTCTCGATGCAAGGCTTGTATTTCCTTCCCTGTTTTTGAGTACAACGTTGAATGCCATGTCTTTATTGTTTCTTCTAACACTAAGATCCACTTTGTCGCCCGGGTTATGCTGTCCTATTACCTCTAACAGTTCAGAAGGTGAATTTACGGCAATATTTTCAACTTTCAAAATAACATCACCTGATTTTATCCCTGCTTCTTTAGCTGCTCCGTTTTCAGTAACATCAGCAACATAAACACCTGTTAACTCATCAATACCTGCATCGGTTGCAAGTTTATAATCAAGCTCCCTGATGTTCACACCAATATACGCACGTTGCACTGTTCCATACTCTCTAAGGTCAGATGCCACTTTACGAACTATATTTGAGGGGATGGCAAAAGAGTAGCCTGCATAATAGCCGGTACCTGATGCAATAGCAGCATTGATACCTACCAATTCGCCTATTGTGTTCACAAGTGCACCTCCGCTGTTACCTCTATTAACTGCAGCATCCGTTTGAATGAATGATTCAATTGATGTACCATCAGGTGACCCCAGTATATTTATATTTCTGGCTTTTGCACTCACAATACCTGCAGTAACAGTTGAAGTAAGATTAAAAGGATTGCCAACAGCAAGTACCCACTCCCCTATTTTAAGTTCATCGGAATTCCCAAAAGTCATAAAAGGTAAATCCTCAGCCTTGATCTTTATAACTGCAAGATCAGTTGAAGGGTCTGTTCCAACAATGGTAGCTTCATAAGTCCTTTTGTTATTGAGGGTTACTTCTATTTTGTTCGATTCAGTAACAACATGATTATTTGTAACAATGTAACCATCAGGACTAATAATAACCCCCGATCCTGATGCTATAACTGGCTGAGGAGATCCTTGTTGTTTACCAAAGAAATCTTCAAAATTGAAGAAGTGATCGTATACACTGCTTCTTCTATTGGTGTATTCGGTTTTAATATGCACAACAGCATGTATTGTATTATTAGCTGCCTCTGTAAAATCAGGTAAAGCCATTGGTGACATTGCGCGATTGCTGGTGAGATATGCAGGTACAGCATTGTCAAAAGCCTGGCTATTCACCGGCTCTTTCTCTTCCATAAATCTGTCTGCTCCCAATGCTATAAGTCCCCCGGCTGCGGCGATAGCTATTCCTTTACTAATTTGTTTAACGAAAGTCTTCATAGTTGATGCCTCTCTATTATTTACACTTGAATTATTTTTTAATACACAACGCAATTTGAATACCAATCTTTCAATCTGCCTGTTAAAAATTGTTAAGCCTTTAATAAGTTTGGGCTGCGCTTCTCATTTCACCTTCATTTTCTTGATTTTAAGCATTATCTTGCAACCAATTCCTAAAGAAATTGTAATTTTGACTATTAAAGATATAACATTCAATTGTGCCATTTTGTCAAACTCTGATAGATTATGATGCCATTTTATAAATTTCAGGGAACAGGAAATGATTTTATCCTGCTAGATGGGTTTACCACGATGCCGGTGCTGCTAACTTCCAAAATTCGTGACGCTTGCAATAGGAACTTTGGCATCGGGGCCGACGGATTGATCTTAGTGTCACCTTCTGATATCCACGATTTTGAGATGATTTTCTTTAATCCTGATGGAACAAAAGCAGCTATGTGTGGTAATGGAGCGCGGTGTGCAGTTGCTTTTGCTCAAATGCTTGGTATTGCATCAGGCAATATCACCTTCATGGCAGGCGATGGGGTTCATACGGCTGTTGTTAGTAAAACCAGCGAAGCTGAATGGTATGTGGAAGTGAGTATCCCCGACGTTTCTTTTCCTAAGAGATACGAAGATGGATATTATATCAATACAGGTACTGATCATTTTGTAAAAATAGTTGACAACACTGTAATTATTGATGCTCGTACTGAAGGTCCGGTCCTTAGAAATGACCTGAGGTTTCAGCCCTATGGGGTTAATGTAAATTGGGTTTCAATGAAACCAGGGCTAATGGTGGTGCGGACTTTTGAGAAGGGTGTTGAGAATGAAACACTTTCATGTGGAACAGGTGTTACAGCTTCCGCTTTGGTGGCTGGTTCTTTAACTTACGACCATATCTGGAAAGTGGAAACCAAAGGCGGGAAACTGGAAGTATCGTTTAAAATAAATGATGAATACTTTTCTGATATAATGCTTAAAGGACCCGCTAAGTTAGTATTTACAGGCGAAACGGTTTTACTGTAGCCTATTGCTTTGTAAATTTCAAGTCACGGCTGAGAAAAAGTATTAGTTTAAATAATTAAGCCTGGCATATGTATAACACACGGGCTTAAGTCGCAATAAATGCAAGTATGATAGGAGAAAAAATCAGTTTACGTGCCCTTGAACCTGATGATTCAAATTTGCTTTACATTTGGGAAAACGACCCCGAATTGTGGCGTGTAAGCAGCACTATTGCGCCATACTCACGATTCGACATTGAGCAGTATATTTTAAATTCAAATGACATTTTCGCCTCAAAGCAACTGCGTCTAATGATTATCCTTACTGATGATCCGAGTGTAATTGTTGGTGCAATCGACCTCTTTGATTTCGATCCGCTTAACCGCAGGGCCGAGCTTGGCATTCTAATTGATTGTCAATTCAGGGGAAAAGGCTATGCGGGTGATGCAATTGAGTTAATTAAGGATTACGCATTTAATACACTTAATTTGCATCAACTCTACTGTCATGTGCCTACTGATAAAGAAATAAATTTACATTTGTTCAGGAAATGTGGCTTTGAGCTCTGTGGTACCAGGCGCGAATGGCGTTGGAATAAAGATCAATGGAGTGATGAGCATATTCTGCAACTAATACATAATAGTTAAGCTTGAAATGAAACAATCCTATCATCCGGGGTATGGAGGCCGTAAAACCAAAAAGAAAAGTAGAAAGTTCTGGTGGTTATTCATACTTATCTTAATCCTCTCAGGTTCAATATGGTATGCTTATCAACTCCTGTATTCAACAAATGTATACATAGTTAAAGATCAGGAGAAATACATTGATATTCCTACCGGAAGTGACTTTGAAGACGTTAAAAAATCTTTGTATTCCAAGGGCTACATCATACACCGTAAAGATTTTGAGCTTGTTGCCAAACTTAAAAAATACGACCTGGCAATTAAACCGGGCCGATATATTCTGAGCCCTGAGATGGGTAACATGGAATTAATAGATAAACTGAGGTCAGGTAATCAGGACCCGGTTAAAGTTACATTCAACAGTGTGCGATTTGCCGACCAACTGGCCGGACGTATTGCAACCCAAATTGAAGCTGATTCATTATCATTAATTTTGCTGATGAAGGACACTGCATTCCTTGATTCTATGGGTGTTGATCCATCCAGCCTCTTTACGATCATGATACCTAATACTTATGAGTTCTATTGGAATACAACTGCACGTCAATTTATTAGCAGAATGAAGTCTGAATCAGATAAGTTCTGGAGTGATGGCCGTGAGGAGAAGTTAAAAAACCTTAACCTTAACAAGCTTGAGGTAATGACCCTTGCTTCAATCGTTGAGAAGGAAACCAATAAAAACGATGAAAAAGCAAGGATAGCAGGTGTTTACGTTAACCGTTTGAAAAATGGCTGGTTGCTTGAGGCTGATCCAACATTGGTATTTGCACATGGCAATTTTGCAATTAAGAGAGTCCTTAACATCTACAAAGAAATAGATTCGCCTTATAACACATACAAAAACCCCGGACTACCTCCCGGTCCTATTTGTTTGCCATCAGTTTCTTCCATTGACGCTGCCTTAAGCCCTGAACAACATACCTATATGTTTTTCTGTGCTAAAGAGGACTTTTCAGGTTATCATAGTTTTGCTGCAACCCTTGATCAGCATAATGTTAATGCATGGAAATATCAGCAGGCATTAAACAAGCGAAGAATAATGAAATAATTGCCCTATGTTCTTTTGCAATAATAATGCTATAACTGGCCTTGATTATTTTCAGAATAGAAAAGACAACTTTAAACCAATTTAGTTTATGAGGAAAGCTTTTAAGGCTTACGATATCAGGGGAATTTTTGATACCGACTTCACTGCTGCGGATGTATACAAAATAGGATACTTCCTTCCACAACTTCTTAATACTACAAGAGTGCTTGTGGGTATGGATGTCAGGGTTTCCTCCATAACAATCTTTAAAAGTCTGAGTGATGGTATTACTGATGCAGGTGCTGATGTTGATTTTTGCGGACTATCAACCACCCCTATGATCTACTGGGCGACAGCCAGATATGATTATGATGCATCTGTTATGATTACCGCTTCTCATAATCCCGCATCGCACAATGGATTAAAGATCTCCCGTAAGGAAGCTCTTCCGGTTGGCTATGATACCGGACTATGTGAATTGTTATCATTGGCAGAAAGCAGTGAAATTATCCCTGTGGAAAACAAAGGCATGATAAGGTCAATCGACTTCCGAAACGAGTATGTAGATTTCCTTAAACCATATATCCCTGATCTTACCGGACTAAACATTGCAATTGATTGCTCCAATGGCATGGGGTCGTTGCTGATACATAATCTGATGGGCGAATCTCCACACTACATGTATGATACGCTTGACGGCACATTTCCAAATCATGAACCTAATCCCTTGGAACAGGAGAATGTGGCTGACCTATCCAAAAAAGTTATTGAGCAAGGTTGTGATGTGGGTTTAATATTTGATGGCGATGCTGACAGAGTTATGTTTGTTGATGAGAAGGGTAAGTTTATTCAGCCTGATATAATGATTGCACTCATTGCAGACTATTATGCTGATCTCGGGCACTCAGGAAAATGCCTTCAGGATATTCGTACTTCCAAATCGGTAACTGAATATGTTGAATCTAAAGGCTTTGAAATGCATACCTGGCGTGTTGGCCGGGCATATGCAGCCTTGAAACTGCGTGAAATAAACGGACTATTTGGTGGAGAGCTTGCCGGGCATTACTATTTCCGCGATTTCTATTATTCTGACTCAGCTTATCTTGCTGCTCTGATAATACTTGGAAGAATCAAAAAATCAAAAGACAGTGGCATTTCTTTGTCAGCCCTTATCGAAAGCATATCTGTATACCATGGCTCTGGGGAGGTTAATTTCCATATAGAAGATAAAGAAGCAGCAATTCGCACTTTTGTTGATAGAATGCAGGTGTGCGAGAAACCATTAAAAGTAATGGACTTTGACGGTTACAGAGTAGAGTTTAAAAATTGGTGGTTTAATATCCGTCCATCTAATACTGAGCCTTACCTAAGGCTATTGCTCGAAGCAAAAACCCCTGAACTGCTTAATGAGAAACTTGAAATGGCCCTCCAGATACTTGAGCCTTTTAAAACCCCATATACCTATGGGCATTAGGGTATTATTATTTTTCGTTGGTCTAACTCTGGGTTGCAACCTTAGCGCTGAACCTCCGCTTCAAGATAAATTTTTGCCCTTAACCATTAAAAATCCGGACATCCAGAGCGCTTTTACCAATCCTGACTCTACATCCTGCTTTCGGATTATACTCCCCAACTTCACTGCATCCTGCTTAGAGAGTATAATCCCCGATTTCACTTTCCAGAACAATGACTCAATCCCCGGTAGTTCTGCATCTAAATCAGAGATCAATAAACCGCTTTTGCGCAACTTATCAATAGGCGTTGGAACACTATATGCCGGAAGCATTTTTGGACTGTATCATCTTTGGTACAAGGACTATCCTCAAAGTTCCTTCCACTTTTTTAATGACAATGCCGAATGGTTGCAGGTAGATAAAGCAGGTCACGCTACATCAGCATATTACATCAGCATGGTTGGTTATGAAACTATGTCCTTAACAGGTGTCAGCAACAACAAATCAGCACTGATTGGAGGGTCATTGGGGTTGGTCTATCTCACTACAGTTGAAATATTTGACGGCTTTTCAGCCGGATGGGGTGCTTCACCCGGAGATGTGATTGCCAATGTTACCGGCACAGCCGCTTTTATTTCCCAACAGCTTATATGGAAAGAACAGCGCATTAGTTTTAAATGGTCGTACCACCCTACTGAATACGCACAATACCGCCCTGACCTTCTTGGCAGAAATGGCATTCAAAGAGCTTTAAAAGATTATAACGGACATACTTACTGGCTTTCGGGAAATATCAAATCATTCCTACCCAAAGAATCCTGGTTCCCTGCCTGGTTAAATATTGCTGCCGGATATGGTGGTTCAGGTATGATCGGAGCTTTTAGCAATCCACCATCTTATGAGGAAACGGCTTTGCCAATTTACGAGCGGCAAAGGCATTACTATTTATCACCTGATATTGACTTGTCAAAAATAAAAGTTAATAGTAAACCTGTTGATTTTATCTTAAAAGCACTAAGCTTTGTTAAGATACCTATGCCTACAGTAAGATTTGATAAAGATGGTGTTAAGTTTTATCCTCTTTATTTCTAAGATATCCGATCTGGTTAGAATGTTTAAATCCAGAAATTGAAAATTAAGCTGGCCTTAAGCTCACTTGAGAGAACTGAAACTTACACATTAAACTTAATTCAAGATTTTACAGATCGTTCTAAACATTAAACCTAATGTGCATAATATCACCATCCTGAACAATGTAGTTTTTGCCTTCAACAAATAGTTTACCTGCTTCGCGGCAAGCATGCTCAGTTTTGTACTGCATGAAATCATTGTACTTCATCACCTCAGCCCTTATGAAGCCCCGCTCAAGATCGCTATGTATCACACCTGCTGCCTGCGGCGCTGTCATTCCCTTTCTTATGGTCCAGGCTCTTACTTCTTTAGGACCCGCGGTGAAGAATGACATCAAATTAAGGATATCATAAGCTGAACGCACCAACTTGTCAACACCGGGTTCAGAAAGTCCCGCATCTTCCAGAAAAGCAAGTCTGTCTTCTTCACTCTCAAGTTCAGTAATCTCCGCTTCTAATGCTCCAGCGATAACCAGAACTTCGGCCTTCTCATCTTTGAGAGCATCCTTCAACTGATCAACGTACTTATTACCTGATTTAGCTGAGTCGGCATCTACATTGCAAACGTATATAACCGGTTTGGCAGTAAGCAGGAACATATCTTCTATCACCTGAAATTCTTGTGGATCAAGACCAAGTGTTCTAACCGATTGAAAGTCTTCAAGATGGGCTTTCACCCGTTCCAGTATTTCGATGTTTTTTCTGGCTTCCTTATCTCCACTTTTAGCAACTTTTTCCATTCTGGTAATCTTACGCTCTACCAGATCAAGGTCGCGTATCTGTAATTCAAGGTCAACGATTTCTCTGTCTCTTACCGGATTAACTGAACCTTCAACATGTGGAAGGTTGTTGTCATCAAAGCATCTTAGCACATGTATTATAGCATCTGTTTGCTGAATATCAGCCAGGAACTTGTTTCCAACTCCTTCGCCCTGACTGGCGCCTTTTGCCAGACCCGGAATATCAACAATCTCAACAGTAACAGGAATTATTTTTACTGATTTGATCAGCTTGTCAATTTCATACAACCGTTTATCAGGCACAATGATCTGCCCTATATTTGATTTATTAGTACTGTATGCAAAATTGGATGTTTGTCCCTTTGTGTTCGAAATACAATTAAATAATGTAGTCTTACCTATATTGGTGAGCCCTACTATGCCGCATTTTAATGCCATTGTTTAAATATTTTAAAGTGCAAAGATAGGTAAAACAGGCTTCGCGCTTCCCGCATATTTTATACAGCGCATCAAACATCGTGTATCAATATTTTGATAATTATAATATTTCATTACATTTGCCTCAAAACCACTTAATCACATTCCATGAAAAAGCATCTATCTCTTGTCTTCCTTTTGTTATTTATCGGTTTAACTGTTACGTTGCCTGCACAAACTTTCACAGAAATTAATTATTCTTTTGTAAATATCGATGGATCGTCTGATTGGGCAGATTATGATAATGATGGTGATCTGGATGTGCTGGTTACAGGCACTTCACAACCAGCGGATAATGCAATGACTTATGTTTACAGGCAGCGGGTTGATGGATTATTCGAGCACCTGGCAAGCTTATCCTTTTATGGAGTCAGAAATGGTGTCGGCAAGTGGCTTGATCTTAATAATGATGGATTGCTCGATATATACACCAGTGGCGAAACTATTGATAGCTACGGTTATGAATCACCTGCCTGTTACATATATATGGCAAAACCTAACGGCACCTTTCAGTTAATTAATGACAACCCCGTTATTTTGCATGAAAGTTCTTCTATGGACTGGGGCGATATTAACAACGATGGTTTCGTTGATATGGCTATTGCCGGATACACCAGTATGAATCCACATTATCATGCCAGGATATATGAAAACAACCAGGGCACTTTAATTGAATCAACGAAGTACAAAATCGATAGCCTTATGTCCGGTACTTTAGATTGGGCTGATTATGATAATGATATGGATCTGGACCTTGTAATGACCGGCTGGAGATATGATTGGAGCAGGGGTGATGTATGGGAAACTTCGGTTTATAGAAATGATCCTGATGGTTTAACAAAATTAGATGCTAATCTCAAGGGAACGAATTTTGGATCGGCCACATGGGGCGATTTTGATGGCGATGGTGATGCTGACATACTTGTAACAGGTATTTATGGATCTTATGATGCAGAAATGAGTGTTTTTAAAATTTATATCAACAATGGCAATGATTCATTCACAGCTTTGAACACTCCTGATGTACCTGACATATATTATAACGGCTCTACATGGGGGGATATCGATAATGATGGAGACCTGGATATAATTGTAACAGGCCGTGATGAAAGTTATGAAAATGAGTATACCTACCTCTTACTAAACGATAACGGTAATATAACCATCCATAGCCTGTTATGCAGTGTACAGGCTGGTTCATTGAACCTGGTTGATTACGATAATGATGGTGATCTTGATGTTTTTCTTACAGGATGGGCTGACTATAATGAACATACAAAGATCTTTAGAAACAATTCTACTATTAAGAACCTGCCACCTTCTGCACCTGTAAACCTGAGTGCATCACGTGAAGGAAATGTTGTTACTTTTTCGTGGGACAGCTCAACTGACGACCATACCGCCTCTGCTAACCTCACTTATAATCTCTTTATAGGGACAGAAACTGACAACACTTCTTTACTTCAACCTAACGCCAATATTAGCAGTGGTTACAGAGAAATAGTAGATTTTGGAAATGCAGGGTATAATAATTCATGGAAAATTACCCTTCCTGAAACAGTAACCAGCTATACATGGGGAGTGCAGGCAATTGATAATTCATTTTTAGGATCACCATTTGCTGTTGATGCCCCAGTCGTTCTATCACCTACTGTCTATACAGATCAGCCTTCAGGCTTTGATCTTACTGCTATTGATCTTAATGGAAGAGTTAATACACACAAACAATCACTCAATGTGTGGTTTGAGTATGGAACTGATACAACCCAACTTATCAACACCCCTGAGCAATTAGTAACCGTTGATACCCTGATCAATATATCTGCCAATATTACCGGACTTCAGTATAACTCGCTATATCACTACAGATTAGTAGCGGGAGCTGTTAAAGGTGAATTTGTTAGTTTTCAGACTCAACCCGATGGACTTGAAGAAAGAATCTTACATTTTGAAATCTATCCTAATCCTACTCAACGCCTTCTCAAATACACCATCAAAGATCCAGCCCAGGGTATCATCATGATTTATGATATGCAAGGCCAAAAACACCTTCAATTTAAAGTAACCCAGGTCACCGGCACCATTGATCTTGGCGAACTTAAAAGCGGAGTATATAATCTGGTTTATGTGGCAGGCAACCGTATAGCTAACAGGAAAATAATAGTTGAATGATAAATTAAAGTAAACTAACCTTGAATGATATAGACGATGACCTTCCCCGGTCATCTGAACATGTTACAGTATGATTGCCTTTTACTGCTTCAAGATACACTGTTTCATTTGGTCCTGATTTCTTTAAGAACTTCTTGTCAATATACCAATACACAGTGCGTGTACCATTCATACAGCTGCTTTTTAACATCAGGTTCTGCTTCCTGCCAGCAAATACAAGATATTCAGCCCCATCGGTAAGGGATGTGATTAGCGGACCTTTCTCTTCAAACAATGCTGTACATTCTTCATAATGATCCGGAATGCGCTTATAGGGTATCATCATTTCTTCATAATAGCTCACTAATTCAGGTGAATAAGCCGGATATAACACTGATTTATAACCTGATGAAGGCAAACACTCACTGCAATAAGTCACTGTTTCACTTGTATTGGTGAAAACTCTTTTCAAATGGGAACATCTAACCGATGGTGATATTCCGGGAAGAAATGTTTCCATTACCCTATTATGGCAGAAAGTATCAGGCACCATGCCTGTTTCAGAGCATACTAATCTGAAATCAGCATCAGGGGTTGAAGCAAACCAGTCAGTATTTGTGATCTTTAGCTGGTTGAAGATCATAAACAAAAGTGGCACAGCACAGTCAGTACCATTAAGCTCCGGAACACCCGTCCCGTCAAAATTACCTGTCCAAACACCCACTGTGTAATCAGCATTATACCCTATAGCCCAGGCATCCCTCCTGCCATACGATGTGCCGGTTTTCCAGGCTATCTTTGGCAGATTGGCTGTTTCCCGATAATCATTTGGAAGGTCAGGGCGTTGAAGGCCGGTCAGGATTTCAGTGATCATGTATGCGCTACCCGGAGAACTTATTCTGATACCTTCGCTTTCACTTGGGTTCATTACTCTATTAACTTTTCTTTTAGAATTATCAGTTTTGGTGACAGTATTGTTTGATTGGTTTTCCTGCTTATTAGATTCATCTGGCTTTACAAACTTTAAGTCATTGTAAACACCACCATTTGCAAAAGCAGCATACAGTCCTGTAAGCTCTTCGAGTGTTGCACCACATCCGCCAAGAATAAGCGACAAACCTGTTTTATCCTTATTTTTTGATATCCAATCAAAGTCGGCCTTTCCCAACATTGAATTCAACTCGTGAAGGCCTGTTATATCTAGCAAATCAACAGCAGGAACGTTGAGTGAAAGTGCCAAAGCTTGTTCAATACTCACTTTCCCCCGGTAGCTTTGATCATAATTCTCGGGACGATAACCACTGAAATTCACAGGCACATCTGACACTATGGTTTTAGTCGAAATATATCCCTTGTCGAATGCAAGCATATAAAGCGCTGGCTTAAGTGTTGAACCCGGTGATCTAACTGCCCTGATGCCATCAACCTGACCGCTGTACTTTTCCTCTTCATAACCTGCTGACCCTGCATAGGCCTCAACTTCCATTGTCCGGTTATTTACTACCAACACGGCAGCATTAGTAATTTGAAGGCTCCTTAAAGTTTTAACATAATTGCGCATCGATGTTTCAACCTTGCTTTGTAATTGCAGGTCGAGTGAAGTGTATATCCGGTCAGTTGAATTGTATACCCGATCTGTTGAAGTGTATATCCGATCAGTTGATTTTTTCAAACGAATGGCCATGTGTGGTGCAATACGCGGAATACCGTATCTTACACTTTCAAAGTCCTCATTAAGTGCATCTTCTGTTTCTTCAGCGGTAAATATATTCCTGGCACCCAACTGTTTGATCCAGTAATTCCGCTTTTTGGTCAGGCTGCTCCTATTCGCCGGCATCAGAACATTTGGGTTATTCGGTATTACGGTTAACATTGCTATCTGCGCCGGACTAAGCTCCTGAGGTAACTGACCGAAATATATCATTGAAGCAGCTTTTACCCCTTCAATATTTCCCCCGTAAGGCAATAAATTCATGTACATCGTAAGAATCTCATCTTTTGAATAATGAAATTCCAGTTGCAAAGCCCTGAAAGCTTCCCTGATCTTGGATGTCAAGGTTCGTTCAGCCGGACTAATTAGCCTTGCTAATTGCATGGTTATGGTCGATGCTCCTATTGTCCGCTTCCCACTTGTGGAATTGTTGTATAAAGCCCGGCCGATTGAGATCAAATTTATACCGGGATGGTAATAGAAGTGTCGGTCCTCTTTAAAGATAATCGCCTTCCGAAGGTCTTCAGAGATTTCATCAATTTCAGCCCTGATGCGCCATTTATCATCTTTGCTTAAGAAGCCATGTATGATCTCGCCGTCATTTGAATACAGAATAGTCGAATAACCTTTTGAATCCGGGATTACCGGATATAATGCATCAAGAATCAAAAGAACAGCCGACAGTAAAACCAGCACTGCTAATATTACAAACGCCCATCTTTTTAATTTCAACCGAGGACGATTATTTGCTGAAGCCGATGCTTTCTCCCTTGCCTTTATTAGTGACATCGATTTCTTCTTTGCCCTCATCGGTGACATCTCCATTTATAATTATAAGCTGAACCAAATGTTTTCTTCTTTGCCTCCAATAGTGACATCGCTTTAACCTTAGCCCAAAATCAAACTCCTTTTTTGATTATCTGCTGAATCCGACAGTAATTTTTCCTTTACCCTCGTTAGTGATTTCTCCAATTATAGCTGCATTTATTCCCTGAGCCGACATTTCAGCAAGTAATTCCTTAGCCAGGTTTCCGGGAATGCTGATAAGCAATCCTCCTGATGTTTGTGCATCACATACTATCGCTCTTTGCACCGCATTTAGCGTTGTAAAATCAGCATGGTTTGCTGCAAAGGCTTCATTCGACCTGCTGCTTCCGCTAATGGCGCCTAACACAGCCATCTTCTCAGCATTTGTGATGACCGGAATTTTATCATAATACAAAACGGCCTCTACTGACGATGCCAGTGTTATTTCATGCAGATGTCCTACAAGGCCAAACCCCGTAATATCAGTACATGCATTTACTTCAAAGCGCGACATTACCTTTGCAGCATCCTTATTTAGTGCTGCCATAACTTTAATTGTTTCATCAAGTCCTGTCACTTCAATAAGTCCCATAGAAGAAGCCTTAGTCATAACCCCTGATCCAATAGGTTTTGTCAGTATAAGCTGATCTCCTGGTTTTGCACCGGCGTTAGTGATTAGGTTTTTAGTCTTAACTCTTCCCGTAACCACCATTCCGAACTTTATGCCGTCGTCTTCAATTGAATGTCCTCCAAGTATTGGAATTCCAGCTTCAGTTGCCTTTTCAGTTGCACCTCTCATGATCTCCCTAAGCACATCAAGTGGCAATTTATCAACAGGGAAAGCTACCAGATTAAGCGCAAACAAAGGCTCCGCACCCATTGCGTAGATATCGCCAAGCGCGTTTGCGGCAGCTATAGCACCAAAGGCATAAGGATCATCAACCAAAGGCGTAAAAAAGTCAACTGTTTGAACTATAGCCTCATCCTGCGTGATCCTGTATACAGCAGCATCGTCACGATCACTGGCGCTTACAATAACATCCGGAACTTTCACTTGTGGCAAATCCTTAAGTATATATTCCAGGTCTACCGCTTTCATCTTACAACCACAGCCCAAACCATGGGCATAATTAGTAATTCTATGGAAGGCAGGATTTACATTATCTTTCACTCCACCGGCAGCATCTGCTATAAGTTGAACCGCTTTATTTATTTCATCAGTAGTTGTATGTCTTCCCGTGGAGATTCGCATAGCCCCAAGGGCATATTCCGCCGGAAGATTCATCGCTTCAAGCGTACCTGACTTACCGGATGACGAATGACAGGCAGCACCTGCCGAAACAGCAAGTCCATCAAGTTTAGCCATTATTTCCCCTGCACCAAGGTTTTTGAAGCTGACATTAAGGGTATTGGGGAGTGACATTTCTGAATGCCCATTTATACGTATGTCGGGGAATAAGGCTTTAAGACCGTCAGCTAACTGCTTTTTTGCAGAAAGCATCCTGCCGGCATATTCATCAAGGTTAAGGGTGATAAGTTCACATGCTTTGCCAAGCGCTACGATGTATGGAACATTTTCAGTGCCAGCGCGCAGGTCGTTTTCATGATTTGCCCCATGCATGAACTTCTCAATCTTTGTACCACGCCTGATATAAAGTGCCCCAATTCCTTTTGGCGCGTATAGTTTATGTCCGGCAAGGCTTAACAGATCAACATCAAGATCAGCCACATCAACCTTTATCTTACCGGCCGATTGGGCAGCATCAGTATGTATTATAATGCCGTGCCTGTGGGCAATTGCAGCCACTTCTTTCACCGGCTGAATGGTGCCTACTTCATTATTGGCATGCATGAGTGAGATCAACACAGTAGCAGGCCTTATCAACGATTCAATTTCTTTTGGGTCAACCATTCCGGTACTGTCAACTTTAGCTACTGAAATGTCATAGCCATGAAGGCCAAGGTATTGCACTACTTCTGTTACTGCCGGGTGCTCAACTGCCGATATAATTATATGATTACCCTTGTGCTTGTTGGCATAAGCCGCTCCCTTAATAGCAAGGTTGTTTGACTCAGTCCCACCACCGGTGAATACAATTTCATCCGGATGGCAATTGATCATCATGGCAACCTGCTCACGTGCTTTTTCAACTGCCATCTTAGCTTTGACACCATACTTATGCGTGCTCGATGGGTTACCGAAAAACTCAGTGATATATGGTATCATTTCATCAGCTACCTGACGATCAACTGGTGTTGTGGCATTGTAATCCAAATATATTAATTCCATAAATATCTTCTATTTAAGCTTCTATCTGAGCTGCTTTCTGAATTATTAGTTCAGCCATACGTATATCATGAGTATTGTAGCCTCCAACATTTTCATAGTCTTCTGCACTTTTGTAACCTTCAACATCTTTACGGTCTTCAATAGTACTATAACCCCCCACAGGCACAATAACTCTCCCTGTTTTATTAATGATTGATTCCTTGTATTTTTGGTCATAGTGCCCCAATAAAACTTCGGCAGCAACTTCAAGGTTACCATTTTCTATTTCAGCTATTACTTTCTGATGCGCTGCTCCACCAAGGTATTTGCGCAGCTTGTTGGTATTTTCTATAAGCTCATCACTGCTAAAACACCCATACTCACTCACTAATCTCTTAACACGCTCATGTACTTCCATTTCAACAAGGAACATGGTGCTGTGCTGCAATTTCTGATAGAATTCTTCAGGCATACTTACTTTACCGATTGAACGGCTTTCATCCTCAATAAATATAGGTTTTGCCGGATCCAGTTTCCTGAGACTGTCCCAAATATCGATTTCAAACTGCTCATTAGAAGGCTGATGATTCTGCCCCATATGACCAAAAACTGAACCTTTATGGCAAGCGATTGCTTCCAGATCAACAACCTGCTGACCAAGTTCTTTTATAGCGTGCAAAATATCTGTCTTCCCTGAGCCTGTCATACCACCAACTACATTATAGTGCCACAGTGAAATGATCTGCCCGCGTATAAAGGCTCTGAATGCTTTGTATCCGCCCTTTATCAGCATCACATCATGGCCGGCCTGATGAAACAGCCAGGCCATTGAATTACTTCGCATTCCTCCGCGCCAGCAATATATAATCAGGGGACTCTTAACAGGGATTTGTTGATTCAGCTTTTTAACATAACTACTCAACTTTGGCCCCACAATTTCAAGTCCCAGCATAAAACCTGCCTCTTTACCCGCATGGTTGAAGCGCGTACCAACCAATGCCCGTTCCTCATCATTAAAAATGGGAATATTCTTTGCACCCGGAATATGACCTATGGCGAACTCGGCAGGTGAACGCACATCAATGATCGCTGTATCAGGATAATGAGAGAGTTCCCGTGGTTCAATTGTTAATATCATAGTTCAAGGGGAGTTTGTGTAGGAGTGCCAACTTTAATTAACACAGATCAAGTGATGTTTGTGCGTGAGTACTTTAACTATCATAGTTCCAGTGATGTTTGTGCGTGAGTACTTTAACTATCATAGTTCCAGTGATGTTTGCGCGGGTGCATCAACCTTAACAAGTTGAGGTTGTTCTCCCAGATAAATAATATACCCCGCAGGCTCAGGGTAATCCATTTTCCTGATTAAGCTCATGTAGAGCAATACCTGCGCACTATGTTTAGCGTTTGGAAGTCCGGTTTTAAAATCAATCACATAAGTATGATCATCATTTATTACAATTCTATCCGGACGATAACATTCCCCATCAGGGGTCATGATCTCCTGTTCTTTAATCACTTTGCCCCCGCTGAAGAAAGGCATTACACCCGGCAATGAAATCAGGCTCTTCAGACTTGCAAGTACGCGCGACCGAAGCTCAGTTGATTTCTCATTCATGATGCCAAAGATATGATCAACAGCTCTCTCTTGATCTTCAAATGTGTTTATCTCTGAAAGCACCTCATGAACCAGCTTACCATAACTTGTCTTTTCCGAATATTCGCCCTTGAATAATTGGTTGCTTTGATCAATGAGCTTAGTCCATTGCTCAGGTGATCGCTTGGCAAGTGTGATCCTGTCAACCCAATCTCCTGAATTATATAAAAGGTCAATTGAATTCAGCACCCGATAAGCATCCCGGGCAGCTTCATGTTTATATTTTCCGTTAACAACCTCTCCCGATCCAAATGTCTGTTCATTATTCCTTTTAGCGATATAACTTGAAACAAGGTCAGATAATTTTTTAGGCGGATCATTTACATTTTTTGTCTCTTCAACTATCACATATAACCGCTCAGAAGCTCTCGTAAACGCAACATAATAAAGGTTAAACTTATCAAGGCATACCCTGTCCTGCTCAACCAAATAATCGTCCCCTAAAGGAGTTTCCTCAAGATCTTTACAATATTGATATACGAGCGGCATTTCAAGCAATTCCGCATTTTCTGCATCGTTAGTGAGGGCTACTGATATGTTATCCCATGTTAAATCTCCCTTATCACGCTTCATATCAGGGAATGCAAATATGACCAAAGGGAAATCCAATCCTTTTGATTTGTGAACGGTGAGTATCTGTACGGCATCTATTTGCTCGGCAATGCTCACTGAAAGCTTTGAACAGTTGTCATTCCAGAACTCCAGAAAGCCTGATGCTCCTGAGCTGTTCTTTTGAGTGAACTTAAGCACTTCATCAAGAAAGAATCTGATATAAACCGGGTTGCTGCTCACCAATGAAAATCTACGAATGATCAATTCAATGGAATCATAAAACGACAAACCCTCAAATGCATTTAACCGGAGATCAATTTTTAATAATCCCAGCAGCTCAATAAGAAAGGCTTTGTCAGGACGCCTGGCATAGAATTCTCCTGTGAACAACTCAGGCTTCATCAATAGGATATGTTCTATGATCCCCTGTAAAGCAACTTTATCTTCAGAGTCAGCCAGATAACCTACCCAGTTAACAAGGAAATTGACTTCATGGGATGTTGATAATAGCAACGATTCAGAGGAAACAACCTTTATACCTTCAAACCGCAGTGCTTCCGCAATTTTAACAGCATCTTTATTTACTCTCGTTAATATGGCTATATCACCAAACTGATACCCATCATTTCTTGCAATATTTACAAGCTCAATTACATGTTGTACTATGTCATCATAAGGAACAATGTCCAACTGAACCATACCTCCGGTATTATTTGGCTTAAACTGCTGATTTACCTCCTTGTAAAAAGCCAACCCTGAAGGTATAAATTGAGGTGCTGCAAAAGTGAAGAAGTCGTTGTTGAATTCCACTATTTCCTGTCTCGACCGGTAATTGGTATCAAGAAACCTTTCATCATACTGCTGTTTGATCAGTTGCTCGCGATCATAAATAAAAGGCGAATCAGAAGTATTTTTTAATTCAGGCAGATCAACAAACTGCTCCGCATCGCCGTTTTTGAACCTGTAAATCGCTTGTTTCCCATCCCCTACTATCATGCTCAGTCTGGAATTTGCGAGTGAATTTTCAATCAAAGGAAGCAGGTTTTCCCACTGCATGCGCGAAGTATCCTGAAATTCATCAATCATAAAATGCCTGAACTTCTCCCCCACCCTAAGGTATATAAATGGTACCGGCTGATCGAGAACAACTTCCCCAATAAGGTTATTAAAGTCGCTGATAGATATTACATTCCTGTTCTGCCTTATGTTATTTAATTCGTCATTGATCTTTTTCAACAACAGTGTTGAGTGGAAATTATCACGGATCACACCCAGAAACTTAAGCTCGCGCTTTATGGCTAAAACTGTATATACCAACTGCTTCAACTCATCAGTAATACCTGTAATTTTATGTTGCGGGGTTTCCTTCTTTAACCACTTATCCTCCTCAACCGCACTCCTTACATAAGAATTATATTCTGCTTTTTTACCCTCGGCCACTTTTACAAAGTAGCAGCCTATTCCACTACTGCCCCGAGCGAAATCCTCAGGTATTAAACCGGCATTATCAATGAGCCTCAATGCATGAACTCCTGCCTCCCGGCACGCAGTATCCAATGATTTTATACGATGGCATAATTTATCAAAGTCGCTGCTTGAGAATGAACGTTTTTCAAGTGCGGGAATGAGTCCTGCCATTTTCTCTTTCAATAAAGCAGAAGCACTACTTTTCAGGTCGTCAGTAATATCCCAACCCTCATCACTTTCAGCTTGTCGCACAACATATGCTTTAAGCACCTCAGTTAGTTCTTCGTCCTTTCCAACTTTACTTATAAGCTCGTCAACCGCAGCATTCAGCAGGCCTTTAGTATCAAGCTCAATCTCAAAATTCATTGATAGTTTCAAATCAAAAGCAAACGACCGTATAACCTTATGCATGAAACTATCGATGGTTGAAACCGCGAAATCACTGTAATTATGAAGAATCGTTGTAAGTACTTTATTGGCATTCTCAATCAGTTTTTCTTCAGATAAGTTAGTAGAAGCCACAAGCCGGTCGACTAATTGGCGATGATTTTCTGGAACATTACCGGGTGTTAACAGCGCAAGTTTCTTAAGGGTTTCAACAATTCGCTGCTTTATTTCATTGGCAGCCTTGTTAGTGAAAGTAATGGCTAAAATGCCGGAATATGCATTGGTATATTTCAGCGCCAGACTCAAATACTCAACCATTAGGGTATATGTTTTGCCTGAGCCTGCCGATGATTTATACACAACGAAATTATCCATAACACACTGATTATTATACCTTTTTACTCTCAGGAACTTGAGCGTACCCTAACAGCAAATGTAATCATTTTCGCTTGATGGTATTGAAAAAGTCCTCTGTTATATAGATCACATTTCTCTTGTTTTCCTCAAGCCCATGCCCGGTATTATCCCAAGTTCCTTATTATGAAAGGCAGTTCTTTTTGCATGACTTCCTGAGCTCTATCATGGCGTGCGTGCACCAACAACACGATCATTCTGTATCTTTAGTATGTTTCGTATCTTTGCATTCCAATTCAAAATCATGAAGGATAATAACCTGATATACGGCATACGGCCTGTAATTGAAGCAATAAAGGCAGGAAAGGAAGTTGATAAACTGTTTTTGCAAACCGGTTTAAAGGGCGAGCTGATACCTGAACTACGACAACTGATAAACGAGTTTAAGATTCCTTATCAATATGTTCCCCCCGAAAAGTTAAACCGCATGATAAGGGCTAATCACCAGGGTGTAGCCTGCTACATTTCTGAAGTTGCCTATCAGCCGATTGAAGCTTTACTCATGTCAGTTTATGAAAAGGGTGAAACGCCACTCTTTATTATTTTAGACCGTATAACAGATGTAAGAAACATGGGTGCAATTGCCCGGAGTGCAGCCTGTGCCGGAGCCCATGGACTTATTATACCTGACCGGGGTGGTGCTCCTGTTAATGCTGATGCTGTGAAAACTTCGGCAGGTGCACTTAATATAATTCCTGTCCACAAGAGCCATAATCTCAAAACCACTATTGAGTATCTAAAGGAAAGCGGATTAAAGATAGTTTCAGTATCTGAAAAAGGTAAGAAGAACTATTACGAAAGTAATCTTACCGGACCCATTGCCCTTATTATGGGATCAGAGGAAGACGGTGTGTCAGGTGAATACATAAACAGAAGCGATGAAGTGATCATGATCCCTATGCAGGGCGAAATTGCATCACTTAATGTTTCAGTAGCAGCAGGTATAATCTTATTTGATGTGGTACGTCAGAATAAGCTCATTGACTCTGCACTTTAACCATTAGCTGACGAATAGGATAAATCACTGATAATTAACCATTAATGATGAACAGAATAAATCTCATAGCATTACTCATTATATCCCTCATTTTATTCTCCTGCAACCGCACTAAAGAAACCCATTATCCTGAAGGCACTTTGAAGTCGAAGCAGGAATATAAAAGAAAGAAACTCAATGGAGTAAGCACCTGGTTTTATAAAACCGGACGTAAACAACTTGAAGTAAATTACAAAGATGATGTACCAAATGGTCCCAGTACACGCTGGTACTTCAGTGGAGCCAAAGAATTGCAGGAGAATTACATCGGCGGAAAACGCAATGGCCTAACCCGTAAATGGGATTTACAAGGCAAGCTTATTGAAGAGATATCTTACAAAAATGATACGCTCCATGGGCCTTACACGCTCTATCATGAGAGCACGGAAATTAGAGTTGATGGTCACTATTACATGGGGATGCAAGATAGTATATGGACCTATTATGAAATTTCAGGTATGAAAGTTGGCGATGGACATTACAACAAGGGTACAGGCTTTCAGCGTTCATACTTTTCAAATGGCCGTGTTAAGCTGTTAACACAATATGAAAACAATAAAAAGAACGGTTACGAGATATCATACGACCGTGATGGAAATGAGATTGACAAGGTGTTGTATAAGGATGATGTAGCTATAGCTGACTAAAAAACTCCTTACCCCTACCCTTCACCCGTTACCTGTAGGCCACCTCACCTCGTTCCTCGTATACACCTCACCTCGTTCCTCTCCTCAAGGAGAGGATGAAGGACGTAAAAAAAAGGACGTAAAAAAAAGGAAGGACTAAAAAAGATCCTTCACCTTCTCCTTGAGGAGAAGGCCGGGATGAGGTGAATGAAACTCATCCTTGAGGAGAAGGCCGGGATGAGGTGAAAGGACTTGAGGAGCAGGCCGGGATGATGGAGCGAATCATAACATCTTCATTATCAGCATCTTTATTTTTCTTTCACACAACTTTATTGAACTTTTTGCGTTACAACAGAATTATTCACCAAAATAATCTTGATGAAACAAAATCATTATGGTGGAATTGCTGATATTGCAAAAGCATTCACCAGGTTAGTTCTTATCACCTTAGTATCATTAATCGTTAGTTCTTCAGCACTATTCAGTGCAACTATCTACATCGATCCAACCTATACCGGATCAAATCAAAACGGATCATCATCCAATCCCTACAATTCCTGGTATAAAGTCAGTTTTGTAAGCGGGAATACCTATCTGCAAAAAAGCGGAACATCATTTACATCAAACCAGCGCATAACCTTTTCAGGAAAAGCTAATATCACCATGGGTGCATATGGCAGTGGGGCTAAGCCTAAAATAGTAGCTTCAGGATCGGGGGATCATATAATCTACGTAGCGCATTCAAATAATGTAATAGTAAAAGATCTGGAGATAACATCAAGCGGCACCTGGACCTCAGGAATTACAATTATGGGGAACAATGCTTCAAATAACGTTATCAACAATTGCTATATACATAAAACCGGATGGGGAATAAGGATAATTACGAACTCAGCAGGCAACAAGATACTGCATTCCAAGATTCATGATATCCTCGATGATGGTATCTTTATACAGGATGTTTCAAATATTGAGATAGGCTATTGTACTATATACGATATAAATAAAAAGTATCTTACTAATACAAACCAGAGCTATTCAGCAGGTGACGGTATTCAGATTACATCATCTAATAACCTGAACTTCAACATTCATCACAACACCATTGATCATTCATCCATGGGTAACAAGTTTTGCCTAATAATATGGGGTAATAATTATACAGGTGTTATAGAACACAATACAATGGTTGGAAATGTTGCCAAGGGGTCAAATGGGCTGTACTTCCATACTACCAATCAACCTGTAACGGTTCGCTATAATGTGTTCAGGAATGGTAGCTTCGGAATCATAACTTACGCTAATAATCTCGATGCATATTACAACAGGTTCTCAAATAATAAAGTGGGGATACTTGTAAATCCGGGTTATTCAATGAATTCAAGAAACAATGTGTTCAACGGCAACACCCGCTATGGCGTTCAGGCATCCTATGGGTCAAGTGTTACTTTCAAAAATAACATATTCTACCTGAATTCAAGTCCTGCCAAAGCATTTTATGCTACCGGTAATGTATCGGCAAACAACAATGTTTACAGTCAGCAGTATTCCGGATTTATCAATGGTTATTCAAGTTTGAGTAATTGGCGATCAGTTACAGGCAACGACCAGAACTCAGTTGTTGGCAATCCTAACTTTGTTAGCATTTCATCTGAAGACTTCCACTTACAGTCGAATTCAAATGCAATAAACAAAGGTGCGAATGTTAACCTCACTACTGATTTTTTCGGAGGTTCAGTTCCACAATCGGGTTATCCTGATGCCGGTTTGCATGAGTTTTCAGGTACTACTGGTTCAGGAGGCACTAACCAAACACCCCTTATTAGTTACCAGGTTTATAGTGTATACAAGTATGTTTCAGCTGGTTCGTTTGTAGCTAAAGTAATAGCATCCGATCCTGATGCCGGACAAACACTTGCCTACAGCATTGTATCAGGCAATACAAACGGTCAGTTTAACCTTCATCCATCAAACGGGCATCTTACAGTTGCAAAAACACCAATACCCTCACAATCGTTTTATCTCACAGTGAGAGTAACTGATAACGGCAGTCCGGTGAAGTATTCACAGGCAACAGTGAGAATAAACATAGCAACAACGAGAGCCGGTGAAATTATTGCCTTTGGCGATTCTATTGCAGGGCATGAAGGTGAAGCAAATGAATCTTTGCGAATTTACCCAAACCCTTCTCACGATGGACGCTTTACCATTGAATTTGGTGAAGAGCTCTCCAATGTAACTTTAGATGCATTTGACCTTTCGGGCAATGAGATACTGTCAACAACATCTAATCAAACATCCAGAGAAACACTTGATTTAAATGAATCCCCACCCGGTACTTACATAATAAGAATCAACTCCGGCACAGAAGTCAGCACTTTAAAGGCTGTGAAGTATTAGCGTAAGCCCCTGTTAGGGGGAAAGATCACATTAATTGAAAGCCGCCGGTGAAAACCAGCGGTTTTTTTATTGGTGGATAATGTATAACGATGTTAGAAACCCCGAAGGGGTGACATTTATGTAGCCCGGCGGATACTATTTCTTAAAATAATATATTTAAATCCAATGGAGAGTGTTACCGGAGATAAATCCATTATACTGTCATCTATACCCCAATTTGCTCTTAAATCATCTATATAATCATTAACCTGTGGCCCACGAATGGGGATGTTCAGGCCAAAAGAATAATAGAATTTACTCAAGGGTTTAAATTTCAAATCTATACCCACTCCAATTGTTGGTCCATAAAACATCTTATCATATTCATGAAGGTGAGCTGAAAGAATGTCGCCCACCACAAGTGCTGCATTGTAGCCATACATAGCAATCGCGTAAGGGGTTACCTTTGCTGTGAGCCTCGTGGGTATGTATCTGACTTTTATGCCAACATTATATCCTAAACCATCCAATCTATATCCTAATCCACCAAAAACTCCTAAATACCGATTAGGGTAAACTATCATATGAAATCCTGATCCACCATAATCCTGACCAAATCCAAGCCCTAAGCTAATTACATCTGTTTGAATTTGTGCAGTATCGTTTTCCTGAGCTTTCAACTGAAATGAAATAAACACAAAACAAAGCAATGGATACAAAATTACTTTTTTCATACTTGTTTAGTGCTTATCACATTTATGAATGAAATAAATAGTACAATACCATGGAATGATTTAACATAAGCAGAATCTTTTTTGTTTTGATTCTACTCTATAAAGTTCCATGAAAGTATTTCAAATATAACCTGTGGCTAATTTATCTTAAGCCCATGCTATATCCTGGCAACATAAACTATGTGAGATTAACTAAAACCGCCACTGAAATCTGGTGGTCTTTTTATTTAATGAATTGAATATCAATGTGAATAATTATTTTGTACTTAAAATAAATATCCTTAACTTTGATTACTATTTAGCAGAGAGTGAATGTTAGCAATACTTTCAAAGCTTTATATATTAAATGCAAATGTAACTAAATCAAAACTGAAAAAACAACCTTAAAATCACCCCTAAAAAAGCAACCAAAGTTCATGAAATATTCGTGATTCATTTTCAGCCACTCTATCCTCACTAACTGAGTACTTTGAGAGAACTAAGCCTCCTCTTTATCATTTTAATAGAGAACCCTATTAGTAAGGTGTAGGAGGGGACAGAGTGGGTAAAAATGAATCTCAAATGAATCTTGAATTTTCTAACAAAAAAACTAACAACCAATGGCAAAAGTTTCAAAAAATGGCATGTTTTCAGGCAGAGTCGGCAACCTGGTTTACTACGTTATCAACGGCATTCAATACGTCCGCGCATATACGAAGCCTAAAAACCCAAACACAAAAGCACAACAGCGTCATCGTTCAAAAATCAAAGCATGCGGTAATTTCCTTGGCAATTTCAAAAAGGCAATCCTTATTGGGTATCAAAATGAAGGGCCTGGTATAGCTTTCGGCCAGGCAACAAAATATCATCTGGCAAATGCTTTGAGAGAAACCACTCCCGCAGGCACACAAGATTTCTCGTTTGATTTAATACCCGAAAAATTAAAACTGTCATGCGGCCATATATCCCCACCTGATATATTAACCTGCATTCGCGCTGTTGACACAATATCCATGACCTGGAATGAAAAGCTGGGACAAGTTCCTAACCGTCAAACCGATATTGTAGCAACAGCCGCCTGGGTTCCCGGAGAAAGAGCCATTGTACAATTACATACCGGATCACGTTCAGGAGGCTCCGGTCACATAAAGTTACCGCCTGCTTTTACCGGACAGGTGCATGTTTGGGCGTTTTACTGGAATGGTGAAAAAAGCATAAAACCCAGTGAAGACAATGTTTCGGATTCGGTTTATGTGGGGATTTTTTAGGAAGTAGTTCAAGGGTGGTTCAAAGCGCTGTGCGCGTTCAATGCTTCGCGTTCAAGGTTGTTCAAGATAGTTTCCCGCACGTGCGGGATTCAAGGGGTTCAAGGCTAAAGGCTAAAGGCAAGAGTAAAAAGTGTAATGTTTTCCTAAGATGGTGGCTCTTTTAGCCCTGAAAGGGCAGACAGGTTTAACACAATGCACGTGCACATGACACTAGCATCTTTTAAGCAAATATTCCTATAAGATATAAATATAGTTTTGAGATGCAGAAAATAGTTAATACTTTTACTTGATAATAACAATTGTTCTTCACAGAAATAAAGTGAAGTTTTCAGATGAAAGAATCAAGAGTAAACTATAAGGGACAACGCCGAATTAGGGTTGATTTCCCTTATGACCCAGGGTTAGTAAGCAAAATAAAGCAAATACCGGGTGCACTTTGGAGCAAAAACCTGAGTGCCTGGCATTTGCCTGATAATCAGGAAAGTGTTGATTTGCTGAGGAAGTATTTCGGTATTCCTATGATTAGTGCCATTCCGCAAAATGGGAAACCTTCGGCACACGCATCTAAACAAAACTACAAAACCGAAATTACCGGCCGGGTACTGCCTGAAACAACTGTACAAAAGATCGGGCAGTTTCGAAATTGGATGAGTCATAAAAGATACGGCGAGTCAACAATAAAAACCTATTCAGAAACCCTGTCAGTATTATTGCGCTTTATATTACCCAAAAGCCCCGAGGAAATGCAGGGACAGGATATGATAGATTTCGTAAATCATTACATCATCCCAAATAAATACAGTTATGCATTTCAGAATCAGGCTGTGAACAGTGCTAAACTGTTTTTCAGAGAGATCATCAAAGGCAAACTGAATGTTGAAAGCTTTAAAAGGCCTCGCAGCGAGCATAAATTACCCAATGTATTGAGCAAAGAAGAAGTAAAAGCTATACTTCAGGCTCCGGTTAACCTGAAGCACAAGTGTATGTTAAGTTTGATTTATGCATGCGGGTTGCGCCGGAGTGAAATGCTTAACCTTAAACCGACTGACATTGACTCTAAGCGACACATGCTGATTATACTTAATTCAAAAGGTAAGAAAGACAGGATGGTGCCGATATCAGATAAGATTATTGAGATGCTAAGGGAGTACTATAAACTTTATAGGCCCGGGATATGGTTATTTGAGGGACAAACTCCTGGTGGGCCATATAGCGAAGCAAGTCTGGCTAAGGTTTTAAAAAATGCTTGTGATAAAGCCGGTGTCAGAAAACCGGTAACATTGCACTGGTTAAGGCATAGTTATGCCACACATTTATTGGAAAACGGAACAGATCTCAGGTATATTCAAGAACTACTTGGGCACAAAAGCAGCAAAACTACTGAAATCTACACACATGTATCAGAAAAAAGCTTGCAAAAAATTATTAGCCCATTTGACACATTATGATTAAATTGCAAGAAAAATATAAACACCAAAAGGTAAGGTTATACAACAGTTTTAGGGGTTGTAACATTACTTTTGGTAAGGTTATAAACTAGTTACAGGTAATTAAATAAAACCATATGAAAAGGTACTTTACACATATATTATTAATTCTATTTAATACTTCTTGTTTTTCTCAAAGTCCTGAAGAAATAAACCTTGAAAAATGGATTAAGAAAGAAAACATAACTTTTAACTCTCCAATATGTCCAGAAGGGTTCGAACACTTTCAAAACTGTAAAGAGATTAACGCCTACAGAAAAATTAGTGGAGATACTATTATAATTTATTCACGAGGTGGATCAATTGCAGAAGATATTGAAACCTTGAATGAGAGCATAAAAGATCAACGATTCAATATTTTTAGGTATCCTTTAAATAAACAAAGTAACGGTACCATTGTCGTTCAGGAAATGAGGAAGTGGACATTTTTATCAAGGAATGACACCTTATACCTTTTTGATGAGTTTGATGAAATAAAAAGTGCAGAGTTCATCAAAATAATGAGTGCGTTTTACAAAGGAAAAATATCAGAAGCTGAATATAAAAAGCAAACTGAAGAGAATGAAAAAAAAGACTTAGGTTTCATCCCCCAATTTAAAATGATTTATTTCAAAGGGATATTTGATGATACTAATGTGTATCAGTTTGATGAAAATCAAAATTTCAAAGAAGAAAAAGTGACATTACTGAAAACCTGGGAGAATAAAGGGGTGTGTTACTTCAAAATTGATTTAGAGACATGGACTGCAGGGGAATATATAATATCAGATGACTTTAAATTTATTAATACTGAAATTTGTGAAGAATAACTACCTGTAACAAAGGCTCATATGCAATAGCGGGTGCAGTCGGTAGCTTGGCTTCTCGACGATTCCTTATCGGTCGTGCCGACCGAAAACGAATCACCTTCGAAGCCGCTACTGCACATAGCCTAGAGCGTTGGCAACAATTTTAAGAAAACAATATGACTAAGTTAATTCAAATTGGTTTTTTAATAATCATCACTTTGATTCTCCAATCTTGTACAGATTACAAAGATTCTATAGAATTTAATAAAAAGGTGAAGTTCGATGGAGTTGTGACAAAGAAAGGGTATGAAAGTTGGAATCATGGTCGTCATTTTTTAATTGTAACTGACAAGAGCGGAGAAAAATACACACTAGAATTGACAAATGAAAAAAGTTATTCAAGACGGACATATCGAAGTATTACGTGGGAAACACTAAACGTAAACTATCGAGTAATCAAGGACTCTAACGATTTGACGATAAAGTATAAAAGTACTTTCAATAATGATTGGGAAACAATAGAAATGAAGTTCTAATGTGGATTAAAAACAGAAAAGAAATGGGAAACAGAAGAATAAATCTGATTATCGGAGTTTTTCTATTAATTTTCGTTTTCGTTGCATTCTATTTACTAATGCGATTTGGTGGATGGGATCAATGCGAAGAGTCAAAATCAATAAAGGAAATGTCAATTAAAGGAGTAGTGACCAAAAAGATTTTAGACGAAGAGAATAAATACCAACAGTTAATTCAAATAAAGGATTCTGACAAGATTAAGACATTAAATCTGTCGAATGAAATTTTGAAACTGAAGAAAACCGGAAACAGTATTACATGGGAAAGACTTTCTAAAAATGATTCAATTCTTAAGAAAGTTGGGACATTTGAAATCAGTTATAAAAATAAAGATTCTGATAAATGGAATACACTAGAAATGGCGTTTCCAGACTGTGAATAAATATAAAAACTGTTGCCAACAATGCATATACTTTATGGCGGGTTACGTTATGAAAATGAGTATTTTAGTTTCAAATATAAATCTGTGTGGACAGAAAGATTCTTCTTTTGAAGTCCGCCACAAAGCATATGCTTCCCGTTGTGGCCAATTGAAGAGCGTACTACAATGAAAATAACCTAACTAAAAATATCTACATTATGAAAAAGCATTTCATTGTTCTTTTAATACAGATTTTAATAGTCTCTTATGATTGTTATTCTCAAACGACTGATTTAATACAAGAAGCTCGGGATATAACTAAAGGAGGTTATTCAATATTTGATAAAACAATGGTTGATTTGCCTTGGATAGAAATTGAAAAGTCAATTAAAAATGGAGCTATTGTTTTACTTCCCGTCGGCGTAATTGAAGAACATGGCCCACATATGTGTTCCGGACCAGACATTTATCAAGCTTATATCTCTGCCAAAATTGTTAAAAGTGAATTAGACAAAAAAGGGATTCCATCATTAATAACTCCGCCGTTTTATTGGGGTATTGCAGATATAGCGAATTGTTTCCCTGGTACATTTACAGTGAGTGAATCAACCATGAAATCCTTACTTTCTGATATATTTGTTTCACTTAATAAATGGGGAGTTAAAAATGTGATTGTTTTCAATGGTCATGGAGAGCCGAAGCATCAGGATGTTTTGCATCAATCTATGATAGAATCACATAAAGCACTTGGTATAAACATTTACTTACCTGTTGATAAGAATAATATTAATAGGTACCAAAACTCAGATTTTAGAGATTGTATTATTCCAGTAGATTATAAACCCCAAATCTCAATTGATTGTAGATTTGATAATTGTCATGCAGACTGTATAGAGACAGGAACAATGGCCGGTTTCTTTCCTAGTTTAGTAGATACAGTTATGGCAAGAAAACTCGAACCCACAGATTTTAGAGGGAGACCAGAATTTAAATCTCCAGGAGATGTAGGTCAAGCATGGGCAAAAGATGCCAGAAGTGTTACACCGTTAGGTTATTTTGGAGACCCGGCAAGTTTTGATTATGAGATATCCCTGATTAATTATATGAACGATTCTAAAAGTGAGGCTGGTGCGATTGAAATATTTTTTAAGGACAAATAACAACTGGCCACAACACACAATATAAAACAGTTGGGGTTCAGTGGTTTGCGAGGGCTTGGTTCCCGCTTCAGCATTTTTGTCGGTGGACAAGTACGCAGCCCGAAAACCCAACCGTTTCATATTGTCAAACGTTTTAGGGGTTGTAACATTACTTTTGGTAAGGTTATAAACTAGTTAGCAATCAATTAAAAAAACAAAACAATGAGAACATTTTTTAATTTTTTAATAATTACATTACTATCAGTTGGTACATTAAATGCACAGACTACTAATAGTAAGATTGACTCTTTATTAAACGATTTCAATAATAAAGGAATGTTTAATGGGAGTGCACTTGTATCAATGAATGGCAAGATTGTTTATAAAAGTGCTTTTGGATTTGCAAACTTTGAGTATGAAATTCTGAATAAACCTGATACTAAATTTGAAATTGGTTCTTGTACCAAACAATTCACAGCCATATTAATAATGATGCTAAAGGAGAAAGGGAAAATTAGTTTAGATGACAAAATCACAGATTATCTATCTGAATACCCCGCTGAAAACGGTGACAGAATCACAATACACCATTTATTAAGTCATACTTCAGGTATTCCAGAATATATTGCGTTACCAGAAATGGAATGTCTGCTTTTTAGAGAAAATAAGCCAACTGAATTTATGAAAGTCTTCTGGGACTTAGATTTAAATTTTGAACCAGGTTCTGAACTTCGATATTCCAATTCTAACTACTTTATACTTGGTGCTATAATCGAAAAAATAACTGGTAACCCTTATGCACAAGTCTTGCAAGAAAATATTTTCAATCCTTTGGGCATGACAAACTCTGGCGTAATTCAAATTACTGAAATCCTTAAAAATAAGGCATACGGATATATCAAACTAGATGACACTCTTACAGTTGCCCCTTGCTGGAATACGTCGGGTGCATTTTCAGCAGGAAATATTTACTCAACAGTAGAAGATTTGTTTAAATGGCAACTTGCGCTTCAATCAAATACATTAATCAACAAAGAAAGTTTTGATATAATGGTAACACCAAATTTTTCTAGATATGGATATGGGTTTGCGATTTTAAATCGAACACATAAAGATGGAAGCAAGTATACTTTATATGGACACGAAGGAGAAATTCCGGGATTCCGTTCTTTAATAAACATTATCAAAGAAGACAACAGCTCTGTAATAATATTGGATAATAATCAGAACCCTAACCATTTCAAAATAGCAAATGCTATAAGAAAAATTGTATATGAAGACAATTGAAAATCGATTGCTAACATGCGGTATATTTTATTGCCGAGTTAGTGCTGAAATGAAAGGTTGTGGCTCGCTTCAAACTTCATCGTGGCTTGACAGTGTTGTGCTCCGAAATCGGCAACAAAAACATACCGCTGTCCGTTGTTGCCTTGAGATAGACACCAGAACCAATTGCTAACTTGATATTAAATGAGAAAAAGAATTTTAATATTTACTACGATTATTATGATTTGTTCATGTAATACGAACAAGAATGAATTTGGCATCATACTAATAGATGCCTTTGATACCAAAGAAAAAAATATTGAATTATGCAATGACCTTGAAAATTACCTTTTCGTTGATATGATAAGACATGATTTACCAAACTTGGAGAATGAAATACTTGAAAATATCAGGTGGCAAAGATTTGTAGTTTCTGAACAAGCTACGCACGAAGATGATGTTCATTTTAGGTTCATTATAAGCAATGAAGCAAGAAAGGAAAAAAAAATACTCTTTGACTATTTTACAAATAGAGTAGCCGAGCTTGGTGATTTTCATGTCGACAATGATTCCTTATTTCAAGAGATTGTAAAACTCAGCGACAAACTAATAGAAAACATTGTGAATGGTGATATCGATTCTATTTGGGAATTGACTGGAGAAACTATGAGAAGCTTTGTAACTAAATCACAATTTGCAGATTATATTAAACAGATTGGCAACCTTGAAAATATTGGTGGTAAGAGAAGTTTTAAAAGTAAACACCATTACACTTTCCTCGACCAAGTTGGAAATGGTGATTTTTATGTTGTGAATTATGGATTTGAAAACGATAAAGGAATGCTTGAACAACTTAATTATCAGATTATAGATAATAAAATTGAATTACTTGGATATATTGTTGCAGTATCAACGCAACACAACACGCAATAAAAAACATAGGGCAGACAGCGCTAAAATTTGAACGACATAACATTTAATAAACGGCTTGGTAACTTGATAGGTAGGTGCTTCGAAATGCCCTACGTTTCTTATTGCCATCCGTTATAATTTACAAAAGCAATAAGGATGATTAATTTAAATATGACAGTAACTGAGTTTTTGGACGAATTAAATCATCCTTTAAGATCAGAAATTGAAAAATTAAGACTCTTAATAATAGAATCAGTTGCAGGTTTGACCGATTTTTACGACTAAATAAAACAACAACAATATCATCATGAAAAGAAACAAAAATTACTTCGTATTCGTAGCATTCATAATCAGCATGTTTTTATCATGCAGTAAAGACGATTCAAATGATGATCCAAATAATCAAATAATTATACCTGATGGTTATTCGTTGGTCTGGTCTGATGAATTCGATAGTCCTTCCATAAATATGGCTAATTGGCAATATGAAACAGGTGACGGAACAGATTATGGTTTGCCTGCAGGTTGGGGAAATAATGAATTGCAATTATATACGAATAGGGTGGATAATTCGGGTATTATAAGCGATGAAGAATTATCTGCACTTTATATCAGGGCTTCAAGTACTGGACAAGGACAGTTCACTTCTGCTAAAATGACTACAAAAAATTTATTTAGTATGCGTTTTGGGCGTATTGACATTAAGGCTAAAATGCCAAAAGGGCAGGGAATTTGGGCTGCGATTTGGATGCTTGGCAGTAATATTGACCAAATTGACTGGCCTGGTTGTGGTGAAATTGATATAGCTGAAGTAATAGGAAACGAACCTGATAAAATGTATTCCACTTTGCATTATACAGATAGCGAACATATGCATGGAGAAATTCAGGAAAGCTATGTGTTATCAAATGAGACTTTCAATGATGCTTATCATATTTTCAGCCTTGACTGGACACCAGAGAATTTGACATTTAGTGTTGATGGCGTTGAAAATTCTAAAGTGCCGGTTGCAGATGATATGAAAGAATTTCTTAGAAGTTTTTATTTGGTACTCAATGTTGCTGTAGGAGGCAATTGGCCCGGCTCACCGGATAATACAACAACTTTCCCTCAGACAATGTATGTGGATTATGTTCGTGTATTTGAAAAAAACGATTTTACTGGTCCTGTAGCTCCCACGCTTGATATAGACGAAGAAACAATAGGTCAAAATATCGAACCAAGTCTTGCACAACATGCAATAAAGGATGGTTTCAATGATTTAGGAAATGCATCAGTTGTAGTTTATGGTGGCGGTGGAGAACCAATTGTAGGTGTATCAGAATTGGCAATCAATGGTGATTCCAGTTTAGTTTTTAATTTCCCGGGCGGAAGTTGGGGCGGAGGCTATATTGAACTCTCAACTCCAAAAAATTTAAGCAGTTATACTTTTATCAAATTTTCAATAAACAAACCTGCTTCCTTAACCCATGGAGAGATAAAATTAGAAAGTCCTTCAACTAATGCTGTCGTTTTTCTTGAAAATTATACAGGGACTGACGTTGGTCAGGGATTTGTTGAATATAGTATTCCGCTTGCTGATTTTACGGGATTAGATCTCACAAAATTATCAATACCTTTTTCACTGTGGAATCCAAAAGATCCTTATCAAAATTTTGTGGCAGGAACTGTTTTAATTGATAACCTTTATTTCTCTGATTAAATTTAGAGAGATGCTTACCTCACACAGTGCTCACAGGATACTGCTCTTCGCGACATCCAGGGGGGTAGCTTTTTGAGAGAAGAAAAAACTATGAAGAAGTCACTATTGATATTAGGTACAGTCCTATTGCAGGTTTCAATTTGCAATTGTCAGACCAACATAAAAGAATCAGATGTTTTGAGGGGACCATACTTAGGTCAAACTCCTCCTGAAAATCAAAGTAAAATTTTCGCACAAGGCTTTATTTCAAGTGAGTTTGGTGAGTTAAACTCAGTGTTTACCAAAGACGGAAAAGAATTCTACTTTTCAAGACGAGGTATGCCAGGAAAACTCTCAGTGGTTATGGTTACAAGGATGACAAATGATGAGTGGACAAACCCGGAACCAGTAAACTTATCAGGCACTAATGATGATATTGACCTGTTTATTACTCCTGATGGTAATTCTATGATATACTGCTCTGGTAAGGTTCAGCAAAAGGATGGTCGGCCTTATATAGATCACGACTTCTGGATTTCCAAAAGAGATGGAGAAAAATGGGCTGAACCGATCCTGTTTGCTCAAGAAGCCATGTCTAAATTTGAGGATTATTTCCCGATTGTAACGCAAAGTGGTAATCTGTACTTGAATTCTCAAAGAGGAGGCCCAGGTACAAATGATCTTGTCTTTATGCATATTGAACCTGGGAAAAGTGAGTATTACCAATCAATTATTAAAGATGTACCCGGATTATCTGTTTTCACAAAAAAGATGGAAAAGAAACAATTAATTAAATAGCAGCGCAGATGATACTGATTTTCACTTGTGTCATAACAATTGTTGACTGCAAACATTTGGTATCTTTACATACATTTGTTCTGGCAGACAGTAGAGCAACAATATATTCCCGCACTTGCCATAGCGTAAGCCGTTAGCAGTAATTTTAAAACAACAAAAATGAAAAGACTTAACTCCATAATTTTAATGATGTTTTTTACAACGATATCATTCGGACAAGTATCAAATGAAACCGACAAAACACGTATTAAAAATTTAGTAATTGAATCTTTTGACGAAATATGGTCTAAATTAAATTCTAAAAACATTGATAAATACTACACCAAAGACTTCCTGCTTTTGGAAAACGGAGAAGTCTGGAATAATGATTCTATTGTAAATTATTTGGATAAGGCCATACTTCAGAAACCGTATTCTAAACGAATGAATACAATTGAAATTATTAAAATTAAAGTTGCAGACAGTACGGCATGGGTTGCATACCAAAACTATGCTACATTCTCGACTGATAATAAAATCATAAGAAAAGCTCATTGGCTAGAAAGCGCAACGGCAATACTCACAGAGAATGGATGGAAATTAGAAATGCTTCACTCAACTCGAATTGATTAGTCGGCTTATAAGGGAATACCTTTTCAATTCAACTGCTAATGCAGATCTTTCAGCACTTACCGGAGGAGTATACCTTGTTAAGATCAAAGACCAGAAAGGGCATTTGGTAATGAGTGAACGGGTTATAAAATTGTAATCAGCACTGCATATCTAATATCTTTACTTTTTCCTATAACCTTGCACATTGCACTGAACATTTTTAACGATTATTGCTAATCGTGTTGTGCATTTAGTACCTTTGTATAAATAGTAAGTCAAAAGCAATGGAAACTCTTTACCAGAAATTTGAAACGCTTTTACAAAGTACACCAATCGGCTTTAAGCGATATTTATACGATAAAGTTGCATGGAACAGCCGAATGATTGGCATTATTGGTGCACGTGGTGTAGGAAAAACCACTATGATCTTGCAGTACATCAAGGAAAATTTAGACAGCAAGAAAGCCTTATACGTTTCAGCTGACGACATGTATTTTGGTGAAAACAGACTTGTTGATCTAGCTGATGTTTTTTACAAAAATGCAGGGGAGTATTTATTTATTGATGAAATACACAAATACACCGACTGGTCACGTGAATTAAAAAATATTTACGATTCATTTCCTACCTTAAAAGTTATTTTCACCGGTTCTTCTGTACTTGATATACTTAAAGGTTCAGCAGATTTGAGTAGACGTGCCTTAATATATAAATTACAAGGACTGTCATTCCGGGAGTATTTACAATTGTTTCATAATTTAGAAACCGAAGTTTACTCGCTGGAACAAATAGTCAACAATGAAGTGAATCTAAAAAATATTCCACATCCTTTACCAATTTTTAATGACTATTTGAAACGTGGTTACTATCCTTTTGGAATTGAAGAAGAATTAGATTTGCGTTTAGGACAAATTATTGTACAAACATTGGAAACAGATATTCCCCAATATGCCAACCTCAATGTAGGAACAAGCCGTAAATTGAAGCGTTTACTATCGATTATTGCTGAAAGTGTGCCTTTCAAGCCAAATTTTTCTAAGATTTCTGAAATAATTGGTGTAAGCCGAAATTCCTTAGATGACTACTTTTTATATATGGAAAAAGCTGGACTTATTGGTCAGTTACGCAATGAAACAAGTGGTATTCGTGGGTTAGGGAAGATAGATAAAGTTTATCTGGATAATACCAATATTATTTTTAATTTAGTTGGAGATAAATCAAACACTGGAAATATCAGGGAAACATTCTTCTTCAATCAAATGAGCCAGGCGAATGAGGTAATATCCTCTGAAAAAGCCGATTTTGTTATTAATAAATATATGTTTGAAGTTGGTGGGAAAAATAAGCAGCAGACTCAAATTTCGAAAGACGGCAAATCTTTTATAGTAAAAGATGATATTGAATTTGGGTATTTAAATGTAATACCACTATGGGCTTTTGGAATGAACTACTAATAACAGGTTGAAAAAACAACAAACAATTATTTTACACTTGTAAAATATTGTCACTGATTCATTTGGAAATCTCGTTTTTTATCAGATAACTTTGTACTGTTATTTAGTTAACAGTGTTTCAGTTATCACATATTAATAATCCTAAAACATCCACGAGATGAAGCTGGAAAAAATCATGGCCGACCTGGAAAAGAAGCATCCAGGCGAAGTAGAGTACTTACAAGCGGTTCACGAAGTGCTTGAATCAATTGAAGAAATTTATAATGATAATCCTCAGTTTGAAGCTGCAGGTATCATTGAAAGAATTGTTGAGCCTGATCGCGTCTTAACCTTTAAAGTTCCCTGGGTTGATGATAGCGGTAAAGTGCATGTTAACCTCGGTTACAGGGTGCAATTTAACAATGCTATCGGCCCTTATAAAGGCGGACTGCGTTTTCACCCGAGTGTGAATTTGAGTATCTTAAAGTTCCTCGGCTTTGAACAGATTTTCAAAAATAGCCTTACTACACTTCCTATGGGCGGTGGAAAAGGTGGTAGTGATTTCGACCCAAAAGGTAAATCTAATGCTGAAGTAATGCGTTTCTGCCAATCGTTTATGCTTGAATTGTGGCATATCATTGGTCCTGAAACTGATGTACCAGCAGGTGACATTGGAGTTGGTGGTCGTGAGATTGGATTCCTCTATGGAATGTACAAGAAATTAGCCCGTGAGCATACAGGTGTTCTTACCGGTAAGGGCCGCAATTGGGGTGGAAGTATCTTACGCCCTGAAGCTACAGGTTACGGTGCTGTTTATTTTGCAGCAGAAATGCTCAAGTTGAAAGGTGAAACTTTTAATGGAAAAATTGTTGCTCTTTCAGGTTTTGGTAATGTTGCCTGGGGTGCTGCCAGGAAAGCTACTGAATTAGGAGGAAAAGTGGTTACTATTTCAGGTCCTGATGGATATATCTATGATCCAAATGGATTGACTGCTGAGAAGATTGATTTTATGCTCGACCTTAGGGCTTCAAACCAGGATATAGTGTTACCATACTCTTATAAATTTCCGGGTTCAGAATTCCATGCAGGCAAACGCCCATGGGAAGTGAAGTGCGATGTTGCAATTCCTTGCGCTACACAAAATGAACTTGGCAAGCAGGATGCTGAAAACCTTGTAAGGAATGGTGTATCATACGTTGCTGAAGGAGCTAACATGCCTACAACACCTGAAGCAGTGACTGTATTCCAGGATGCTAAGGTTATGTTTGGTCCGGGTAAGGCTGTTAATGCCGGTGGTGTTGCTACTTCAGGTTTAGAAATGACCCAGAATACAATGAAACTAAGCTGGACTGCTGAAGAAGTTGACCAGCGCTTACACCAGATCATGAAAGATATCCATTCACAGTGTGTACAATACGGAACACAGGAAGATGGTTATATCAATTATGTTAAGGGTGCAAACGTAGCAGGCTTCCTGAAAGTTGCCGGTGCTATGCTTGATTGCGGAGTGGTATAAGAACCAATGTAAAGTTGGATCACCTAAAAGCCCCGGATTATTGACCGGGGCTTTTTTTCACTAAATTTGCCCTTCCAAATTATATAAACATGCAGTTTCTGAATCCTTTGATGTTATTAGGACTGGTAGCGGTAATGATTCCCATTGCTGTTCACTTGTTCAATTTCAGGAGATACCGGAAACTGTACTTCAGTAATGTGCAATTCCTGAAGGAGTTAAAACAACAAACCCGAAAACAATCGAACCTGCTTCACAGGCTGGTACTCTTGTTCAGGATACTGGCCTTTTTGTTTATAGTGCTCGCTTTTGCCCAGCCTTTTTTTGCAAAAGAAGATATCAGTGCTGTGCGGAAGTCGAGTATAGTGAGCATATATGTTGACAATTCATTCAGTATGGAAGCGCAGGGAACAAGGGGTACGCTGCTGGATGAGGCAAAAGATAAAGCCACTGAAGCCCTGGCAGCTTATCAACAGGACGATCTGTTCCAACTGCTTACCAACGACTTTGAGGGTCAGCATCAGCGCCTGGTAAGTCGTGATGAGTTTCTGACAATGCTTAATGAGGTGCAGGTTTCTTCTCCGGTAAGATCACTCAGGGAAATATCTGCACGCCAGCATGACTTATTGTCTTCGAATAAGAAGGAAAACTCAATTGTACATTATATCAGCGATTTTCAGAGCAGCACTATCATGAAGGCGCTGCCCGACAGTGGTATAAGCACAGGCTATTTAATTCCGTTGAAACCTGCTTCAGGCAACAATCTGTTCATAGATTCGTGCTGGTTCACCAATCCGGTATTACAGATAAATGAGCCGGTAACCCTGAATGTAAGGATTACCAATGTATCGGACATTATGCTTGAGAAGATACCCGTTAGGCTAATGATTGAGGACATTCAACGATCAGTGGCCAGTATAGATATTGAAGCTGGAAAATCAAAGGATGTTAGCTTCACTTTTAGCAACAATAAGGCCGGTAATCTGGCAGGATATGCAGAGATCAATGATTTTCCGGTTACTTACGACGACATCTATTATTTCACCTTCAGGATATCGCCTGCTTTACCGGTTTTAAGCATCAATGATGAAGCTGCTGATCAGTATATAAATTCAGTTTTCAGTGTTGATTCCATAGTACAACTTACTAATACCACAGCCCGACAGATTGATTTTTCATCGCTTTCATCCTACAGGCTTATTTTGTTAAACGGACTTACTTCACTAAGTACCGGCCTGATACAGGAGGTTAAGAAATTTACTGAAAACGGGGGAAGTGTGATCTATATTCCTTCTCCAGAATCATCTATTGAAACGCACAATATGGTGCTTACCAGCTTTGGGACTGATAATTTTAATGAGTTGGATGAAAAGTCAGTGAAGCTTGCAAAAATCAATGTAAACCATCCTATTTACCGGGAAGTATTTGAACAAGGATCACTCAAGGCTGAGAATATTAACATGCCGGTAATTAACAGGCATTACAGTATTCAGCTTTCATCGGCAAGCAAGAGCGAAACACTGCTTGAACTTGAGAATGGTCAGCCTTTGTTAACTGCCACCCCTTCAGGTATGGGAACCATATATGTGTTTACCACAGCATTAAACGATGGGGCAGGTAATTTCATCAGGCATGCATTGTTTGTTCCTACAATGCTTAATATAGCTTTTAGAAGTGAGAAGATCAGTCCGTTGATGTATTACGCTGATGATCAGAATCCAATAGCTATAGCAGGTACGCACAACAAGAGTGATAATGTTCTTAAGATTGCTGGGGAAAAAGGACAAGCAGAGTTCATACCTGAATTTCGACAGGTAAATGCGCAGAATTTCATTTTCATTAATGGACAGATAAAAGAAGCCGGAATTTATAGTGTGCAATCCGAAAACAAAGAAGTAGATTTGCTGGCTTTTAATTATAACCGGAATGAATCGAACCTGCGAATTGCTACAATGGAAGAACTCGAAAAAATACAAGCACAAACCGGATACAACATAATTGAAACAAGCCCACAGCCATTGAACGAGTTACTGCAAAAGCAAAACGGCGGTAAGTTCTGGAAATGGTTTATTGTGGCGGCATTGGTTTCACTGGTTATAGAAACATTGCTTCTGGCCTTTTACAGAAGAAAAAGTGTAATAGTGTAAAACCGGTTCAATGATATTGTAAACCAATAAAAACAGATTCAATCATATCAGGAAACAGGTTCAATCACCTTTAGAAACAGATAGAATCATAAAAGAAATAAGACATCAAAGCGTTGTAAATTGCATCAGAGGAAGGAAAAATGTCAGACGATCAAGAATTAAATAATCCGGATACTAGTCTACCCGAAGAAGTACCTGAAGTTCAGGCAACCGATACCAGTGAGCTGCATAAAACCATTCAGCTATCAGGGATGTACCAGAACTGGTTTCTCGACTACGCATCTTATGTAATACTCGAAAGAGCAGTTCCTGAAATAATTGACGGCCTTAAGCCTGTGCACCGTCGCATACTTCACGCGATGGATGAACTTGACGACGGCAGGTATAATAAGGTGGCAAATATCATAGGCCATACCATGAAGTACCATCCTCACGGAGATGCTTCAATAGGCGATGCGCTTGTGCAGCTTGGGCAGAAAGACCTGCTTATTGATGCTCAGGGAAACTGGGGAAATATTCTAACCGGCGACAGTGCGGCTGCTCCCAGGTATATAGAGGCACGGCTAAGTAAATTTGCAAAAGAAGTTGTCTTTAATCCAAAGACTACTAAATGGAAGCTTTCATACGATGGTCGGAATAAGGAACCTGTTACTTTGCCGGTAAAGTTTCCATTATTACTTGCACAAGGCGTAGAAGGTATTGCGGTTGGTTTGGCATCAAAAATTCTGCCCCACAATTTCCTTGAACTCATTGATGCCTCCATAAAGATATTGCAGGAGAAAGACTTTGAGTTATATCCTGATTTCCCCACAGGTGGATTGGCTGATTGCTCAAAGTACAACGAAGGATTAAGGGGTGGGAAAGTAAGACTGAGGGCCAGGATCAATCAACAGGATAAGAAGACCCTTGTAATCACCGAAATCCCTTTCGGTTCAACAACAGGCAGCCTTATTGATACTATTGTAAATGCCAATGAGAAAGGCAAGATAAAGATCAGGAAGATTGATGACAACACTGCCCGTACAGTTGAAATACTGGTTCATCTGGCCCCGGGAGTGTCACCTGATACCACCATTGATGCACTATATGCTTTTACGGATTGTGAGATATCTTTATCGCCCAATAACTGTGTAATCCAGGATGGCAAGCCACGATTCACAGGCGTTAAGGACATACTGAGGACTTCAACAAAAGCTACTGTTGAACTTCTGAGGATGGAGCTAAAGATACGAAGGATGGAGCTCATGGAGAACCTCCTTTATAGTTCGCTTGAGCAGATTTTCATTGAAAAAAGGATATACCATCAGATTGAGGACAGCCCAAGCTGGGAAGATGCGCTTATAACAATTGACAAGAGTCTGGAACCATACAAACCCCAGTTCTACAGAGCAATTACCACTGAAGATATTTTGAGATTGACAGAAATCAAGATCAAGCGTATTTCAGTGTATAACTCCTTCAAAGCCGAAGAGCACATGCGCAACTTATCGGATGAGAAGGCACAGGTTGAACATTATCTCGATAATCTTACCGAATTTACTATTGAGTATTTCAGAAACATCAAGAGAAAATACGGCAAAGGGAGAGAACGCAAAACTGAACTCAGGAGCTTTGACAATATAGAAGCTGTTATGGTAGCTGCTGCCAATCAGAAACTTTATGTTAACAAACGAGAGGGGTTTGCAGGCACTTCTTTGAAAAAGGACGAGTTTGTTTGCGACTGTTCTGATATTGATGATATCATAGTTTTCAGGGAAGACGGCACCTTTATAGTTACTAAGGTTGCTGAAAAATCATTTGTGGGTGAGAATATAGTTCACATAGATGTATTCCGTAAGAATGATGAAAGAACCATCTATAATTTAATTTACCAGGATGGCAAGACAGGCAGTGCTTATGCCAAGCGTTTTGCAGTAATTGGTGTGAACAGAGATAAGGAATACAACCTGACAAAGGGAAAAGCAGGTTCAAAAATATTGTACTTTACAGCAAATCCTAATGGTGAAGCTGAGATAGTGAAGGTGCACTTAAAGCCGCTTCCCCGTATTAAGAAGACTACTTTTGATTTCAGCTTCACAGAGTTGGCAATTAAAGGCAGGAACTCTCAAGGTAACACTATCACTAAACACCCTGTAAAGAAGATAGCTTTGTCAGAAGCCGGGCTGTCAACCCTTGGAGCAAGAGACATTTGGTTTGATGATTCTATCAAAAGACTTAATACTGAAAATCGCGGACGCAGATTAGGCGCTTTTTCGGGTGATGAAAAGATACTGGCACTTATGCAATCAGGTGATTACAGGCTATACAATTATGACCTGAGTAACCACTTTGATGAGGACTTGTTGATAATAGAAAAGTTTAATCCCCAAAAGCCGGTTACAGCGATATACTTTAATGGCGAGAAGCAACATTATTACCTTAAGCGCTTTCTGCCCGAACTAACTGACAAAAAGACTGATTTCCTTAATGACGATGCCGGCTCCAAACTAATACAGGTTTCAACTGACTGGTTGCCTGTTTTAAAGATCATGTTTGACGAAAAGGCAAACAACAGGGTGATTGAAGATGAAGAAATTGATGCTTCCGCTTTCATTGAGTTAAAGGGATACAAAGCAAAAGGTAAAAGGCTCACAACACATGCAGTTAAAAGAATTGTAATGCTTGAGCCGAAACCGTATGAGATTGCTGAACGCGAACCCGTTACTTTCATCGCAGAAGCTGAAGAACAAGCTGAGGTTGATGTTGATCTTCCACCACGTGAAAGGAAAGAAATTGATGACGATGATGCAATCCAAATGACTATTGAGTTTTAGAGGGATGGCGCCATTCAAATGAGGATTGATTTATAGAGGATGAGGCCATCCGGATAAGGTTTGAGTTTAAGTTTTAATAATAATCGCATAAAAATGACTGACAATAAAGTTCTTGACATTACGAATGATGTGAAATGGATAGGTGTGCTGGATTATGATATAGTGACCTTTGATGTGGTAATGGAAACAAAATATGGTACTACATACAATTCATACTTTATCAATGCTGAAAAACCTGCTGTAATTGAAACAGTAAAATACAGGTTTTGGGATACCTACCTTAATAAGTTAAGTTCGCTGGTTAATCCGGCTGAAATTCAGTATATCATACTCGACCACACTGAACCTGATCACTCAGGTAACGTAGAGAACTTGCTGAAACTGGCTCCTGAAGCTACAGTTGTTGGCAGTGGCAATGCCTTGAGATATATGAGAGATATGCTTGGCCATGAATTCAAATCGTTGCAGGTAAAAGATGGCGACACGCTTTCACTTGGTAATAAAACGCTAAAGTTTATCAGCGCCCCAAACCTCCATTGGCCCGATTCTATTTACACATACCTCATTGAGGATAAGGTTCTGTTTACCTGTGATTCATTTGGCGCACACTACTGCCATGAAGCAATGTTCGATGACCTAACCGGACCTTATAGTGATGCGTTTAAATATTACTTTGATGTGATCCTTAAGCCTTTCAGCAAGTTCATGCTTAAGGCTATTGATAAAATTCGTCCGCTGGAAATTACCGCAATCTGCACCGGTCATGGTCCAATACTAAGGTCCACCTGGAAAGAGAAGGTAGCTCTGTCAGAAAAACTTGCCAGAGAGGCTATTGCCGACCCAGTAAGATCAAGGGTATTTATTCCATATGTATCAGCATATCAAAACACTCGTGTTATAGCGAATAGCATTGCTGAAGGAGTGAGAAATGCAGGGAATATAGATGTACATGTTTGTGATATAGAAACAATGCCTCTTGATGTTATTGATGAGCATCTGGCGAAAGCATCAGGAATTATTGTTGGTTCGCCTACGATAAATCAGAATATCCTGCTGCAGATATATCAGTTGTTTGCATTGATCAATCCAATACGCGACAGGGGTAAACTGGCAGGTTGTTTTGGATCATTCGGATGGAGTGGTGAAGGTGCAAAGCTAATTGAATCAAATTTAGTAAACCTTAAGCTTAAAATTGTAAACGAGCCTTTGTTCTTTAAATTCACTCCACATGAGGACGAATTACAGAAAGGTTATGATTATGGATTACAATTTGGCAAGGCATTGATTGAAAGCAGCGCTCAAGTTGAAGTCGGGGAATAGAAACAACCTATAATAAGAAGCATGAAGTATTTAGTATTTCTGATATCACTTTTGATATTAACCTCTTGTTCAACAGAGCGCAGAATTGCAAATAAATATCTCAAGAACAACAAGCCCGGCAATGTTCTTTTGCTGGCACCGGATTTGGTGTATAAAAACAGCTATAAGGTTCCGAGTGAGATAAAGGACTTTGAAACTCTGCCTCAGGAAGTTAAGGATTCAATCACATTTTTCAACAGTGATCTTGTTCAGTTTGTTGATGATTCAGCATACTCAGAAGTGTTTATGAAATCATTGGAGCGTGGCTTAGATTATTTCGGATATGATGTGTTTCAGGATGAACTTGATGAGGAGTTTTTTAATACTCAAAATGAGCCATCGCTAATTATAAACCTTGTGCAGGTGCAGCTTGAGGAATTTCTTGAAGTGGTAAAGGATGAAGCCTACTTTGAGCCCGATTCGGCTGATATGATTGCTGTTTATATTACAGCTGTTAATTTAAACAATTGGGTTGAGTTGACCAGGTTAAACCAAACAGACGAAAAGCCTGAACTACTTTTTAATTCACAGACTATATATGATGACTTCAATGGAAACTTCAGATACTTCCCAATGTCAGGTGAATTAGATTATTATTATACAATCGACAGCCTTGAGGTAAGCCATATTTATCAGGCCGCTGATAGATTAGGCTTCAGGTATGCGCAGTGGTTATTTGACTACATTCTGAATGACTATGTTGGAAGAAACATGCCTGAAGGAATTAAACGGGAAAAGTTTTTTAGCTATGACTTTCAGAATAAAGCGCTGAAAAGACTAAGGTATCAGCCTTTTGAGAAAGTTAAAGAATAGAACAGAAGCCTTGAAGCATGAATTAGCATTCTTAGTCTCCCTAAGAATGCTTCCTTAATTAATAGTACTCCTTGATTAATTTTCCATAGGTTAATATGCTCCTTTACAAGAAATAACCTCCATACAGAGCTCCGATACAAGAGCTCCCTTAAAAAGCTCCCCTAAAAGAACAGATTTTATCAGAATTTATATTCCCCTTGAATAAGGTGTGACATTAAGTGCTGCAAAATCTTTCTTTAAGAATTTGAAATATCCGGCAACAGCAATCATAGCAGCATTGTCAGTGGTAAATTGAAATTCAGGAATAAAAACGTTAAGTCCGGTTTTGCTTAATTCAGATATGGCAGCGCGAAGACCTGAGTTGGCCGATACACCTCCTGCAATAGCCACATTGGTTATGCCGGTTTGCTTAATAGCAAGTACAAGCTTCTTCATCAGCGTATCAATGATAGACTTTTGAATTGAAGCGCAGAGGTCATTGAGGTTTTTATCAATAAATGCAGGATCTTCCTTAAGTCTGTCACGAACTGTGTATAAAAAGGAGGTCTTCAATCCACTGAAACTATAATCCAGTCCGCGGATATTAGGCTTTGAAAAGGCGAAAGCGTTTGGGTTCCCTTCTTTGGCATTTTTATCTACCAAAGGTCCGCCGGGATATGGAAGTCCCAGTATTTTGGCCGCTTTATCAAAAGCCTCCCCTGCTGCATCATCAATAGTACGACCAATGATTTCCATATTAAAGTGACTGGTCATCCTCACTATTTGAGTATGGCCACCTGATACTGTAAGGCAGAGAAATGGAAACTTCGGAACATTGGTTGGTTTTGATTCATCAGTGATAAAATGAGCCAACACGTGGGCTTCCATGTGATTGACTTCAATTAGTGGAATTCCGAGGGCGTAGGCAAATGACTTGGCAAAAGAGGTGCCTACAAGCAATGAACCCAACAATCCGGGTCCACGGGTAAAGGCTACTGCTGACAACTGTTCTTTAGTTATACCGGCTTTATGCAATGCAGTCTCAACCACAGGTATTATGTTTTGCTGATGCGCCCTGGAGGCAAGCTCGGGAACCACACCTCCAAAAGCGTTATGCACTGATTGATTGGCAATAACATTGGAATAAATTGCGGTTCCTTTTAACACTGCAGCAGATGTATCATCACAGGATGATTCAATACCAAGAATATAATTCACTAATTTGAGTTATTATTAAGATTTTACAAGTTATTTTCAGATTTTTGCAGGTTATTGCATCATCTTTGTGATTATCCTTCATTTAAAAGGGCAAAGTTATTAAAAAGTACGTATATCTAACGGTTCTTCTGCTTATAGCATTGACCGGTAACCTTTTATGTCTTTACCTCGTCTTCCGGAGTCCGGCAGTGCAAACTCGTCTGGCTCAGAGAACGGCTGCCTACCTATCGCGCGAACTCAACACCAGAGTAAGTGTTGGAGGCGTTGATATTTCATGGTTCATAGATGTTGTACTTGAAGATGTGCAAGTGAGTGACCGGAATAAGGCAGTGATGATAAAAAGTCCTAAAATCAAGCTGGACGTCGATAAGATAAATATCAAAAAACGATCGCTTAGCATTGACGAAATAGCAATAAATGGTGCCGGTTTAAAACTTATAAAATACAAAGCTGACAGTACTTTCAATTATGCTTTCCTGGTAGACTATTTTAGCGGTGAGCCTCAAACTACTGCTACCAGGCCATGGAATGTCACTCTGAAAGGTATTATAATAGAAGGCAGTTCTCTCGTATACAGCAATGAACACAAGGCTGTTGTTGATAGCATTATCGATTACAATCATCTGTTAATATCAAATATTTACCTTAAGGCCGGTAACATATCCTTTAAGGGCGACAGTATATTTGCTGATATTTCTAATCTATCTGCCATTGAAAAGTCGGGATTCAGGCTACACAGACTCGCTGGTTCATTTGCTATCAAGCCTGGACTAATGGATGCAAAGAACCTGAAGATAATGACGCAGGGAAGTGATCTGCAAGCTGATGTGCGGTTAACGTACAATGACATTGATGATTTGAACAATTTTATTGACAGCGTTTCAATAGAGGCAATGTTCAAACCATCAGTGCTTGAATTAAATGAAATAAAGTACTTTGTCAGTGAAATGGGTGGAATGGAGAATCTACTGCACTTTAACGGTAGGATAAAGGGCAGTGTGTCATCACTTAAAGCAAGAGAGTTTCAATTTCATTTTGGGAATAGTTCTTCTTTTGAAGGTGAGATTTCCATGGATGGACTTCCTGATATTCAGGAGACATTCATTCACTTGAAGGTAAACAAGCTGTCAACTGACTACTATGACCTAGCTAATATCCGGTTGCCAGGTAATCAGAGACTTAAACTTCCCAAAGAGATTATTAACGTTGGTACGATTGACATTAAAGGCTTTTTCACAGGTTTTATATACGATTTTGTATCATCGGCAGATTTCTATACAAGTATAGGTAAATTGGAAACCGACCTCAGCTTGAAGACCGGTAGAGGGAAATTGCTGAAATACAATGGGGTATTTAACTTAAAAGAATGGGATCTTGGGCAAACTTTTAACCTTAACGGCAAAGCAGGTATGGTTAGCCTGCAATCATCAGTTAACGGTGAAATATTGAATAGAGAGCATAATAACATCAGGTTTGATGCCGTGATTGAGAAAGTAATGCTTTTGAATAATGAATTCAATGGTATTACTGTTGACGGCCATTTGATTAACCGTTTATTCAACGGTAACCTGACAGTGAAAGATGAATTGGGAAGCCTTGATTTTAAAGGAATGGTTGATTTAACGGAGAAAATACCGGTAATGAATTTTACTGCTACTTTGAAGGATGCTTACCTGTCAGAGCTTAACCTCTGGAAGCGGGACTCAACAACGAGAGTTTCAACTAAAATGGACTTGAATTTTAAGGGGTCAAACATTGATAATATGCTAGGTTACCTTCGCTTTGATAGTACTACTTATACAGAAGGTGACAAATCATACTATATCCAAAGAGTTGAACTGGCAACAACCCAAATTGGCTTAAAAACTAAAAAGCTATCGTTGAAGTCTGATCTTGCTGATGCCTCCTTTTATGGGGTGTTTTCATTTGGCGACTTCTATAATTCCTTGTCAAATGTTGTAAGTCAGTATTTACCATCCTTGAATCTGAGCAAGCAAAAGGAGTATAATCTAACTCAGGATCAACTCTTTGAATACACCTTGCAATTGAAAGATCTAACCCTCTTAACTGAACTCTTTGTTCCTGATCTTGTGCTGACCTCAGAGGCTTCAATATTTGGAAGTTACAATTCGAATAGCAATACCATTACACTGAATGGAAGGTCAGAGGGGTTCAATTATAAAGGTGTAAGTTTCAACAATTGGTATGCAAGAGGTAAAAATTCAGGTGCTTCTTTACAATTTTCTACAGGAGTTTCCTCTATAGTATTCAATAAAGAATCAATTGATGACAAGCTCAATTTGGGGATTGAGAATTTCATCTTTAACGCTTTGATGCAAGGTGATACGATCAAATACGACCTGGCTTGGGATGATAAGATTCAGGAAAACAAAAACACGGGTCAAATTGACGGGTACCTTTCATTTAGTGACTCTACAAGGATTCACAGCCGATTTGAGAATTTTAATCTGGTGATCAATGAAATGCCATGGAATGCTGTGCAGGGGAAGGATATCATTATTGATTCAACCTCAATTATCATAGATGAATTAGAATTCATGAGTCGCAAGCAGAAGCTTTGGTTAACAGGTAAAATATCAGCTGATCCTGAAGATCTGTTAACGTTGAACTTTGAAAAACTTGATATTTCAAATGCTGATATACTTATCAAAGCAAATAATGTTGATTTTGATGGGATACTCACCGGAGCAATTTTATTACGCGATCTATATAAGACCCAGAAAGTGGAAGCTCAGATTGAAGTAAAGGACTTTGCTTTCAATAAGGAACGAATGGGGGATGTTGTTGTTAAGAGTGTATGGAATCATGCAATTTCAGCTCTTGATGTAAATGCTGACATTGTTTATAAAGGAAATGCGGGTACGCATCTGCCAATTTCAGCAAAGGGGCTCATATATACAGCAAAGCGAGAAGAAGGAAATTTTGACCTTGATGTGAAGGTCTTCAATTACAAACTTGCATCGTTAAACCCATATCTTAAAGGCATTGCCTCAAACATTAAAGGATTTGCCAGCGGGAACCTGAGAATGGAAGGAACTTTTAATAAGCCGGTTATTACAGGTGAACTGGATTTGCTGAGAACTCAACTGAAGATTGACTATCTGAATGTAACCTATTCTTTTGCCGATAAGGTTATAGCGCTTCCAACTCTCATTAGTGCTGAAAATATACTAGTATACGACTCCCTTGGTAACACTGCAAGGCTTGATTTTAAACTTAGCCATCAAAATTTCAGGGACATCAGGTTTGATATTGATGTTGCAGCCAACAAGATTAGTAGCTTATACACAACTTATAAAAATAACAACCTGTTTTATGGCAATGCCTTCGGTAGTGGTGATGTGAAAATTCAGGGAACACTAAAAGAGGTTTCCATTGATATAGATGCAAAAAGTGACCCTAACACAAGTGTTTACATCCCAATCAACCTGGCAGTTAATGCTACGGAAAACAGTTTCATCAAATTTAAAACAGCTGATGAAGAATCAGCAGGTCGTCCTCCTATATATTTTACAACTGAGTCAGGAACTGAGGTTAATATTAATCTCAATGTAACACGCGATGCCGAAGTGCAACTCTTTTTGCCGGAAAATATAGGTAACATTAAAGGATCGGGAGCAGGGAATATTCAGGTGGGTGTCAATAGACAAAGTGAATTGTCAATTTATGGTGATTACAGAATGAATCAAGGCTCTTTTCTATTCACATTAGGGAATATAATAAACAGGGTATTCTCTATTGAAAATGGAAGTACAATATCATTCAATGGAAGCCCATACGAAGCTGATATTAATCTTAGTGCCGTTTACCGGACAAAAGCATCTCTGCGAGGCTTACCCGAGTATACGGGCGTATCAGTTCCGGTTGATTGCATAATACGATTAAAGAATAATCTTTATAACCCTGATATTTCGTTCGCCATCCGCTTGCCTGAGGTTACGAATGATCTAAGCCAGGTTATTTTCGCTGCTATTGATACTTCAAACCAGGTAATCATGACTCAACAGATAGTTTCATTACTTGTATTGAAAACCTTTGCATTCAGCTCCTCTCCTACTTTGGCTACCAGTGTAAGTTCATCATCTATCGAAGTGCTTACTGACCAATTAAGCAACATGCTTTCACAAATTATCAAAGATGTGGATATAGGAGTTAAATACCGAACAGGCGACCTGCCAACAGATGAGGAAGTGGAAGTAGCTTTGTCAACCAGCTTCTTCAACGATCTTGTGACAGTTGACGGCAACGTGGGTATGTACACCTCCGGCTCTGCACAAAATGCAAATGAAATTGTAGGGGATGTGATGATTGATGTAAAGATTACGCCTGATGGTCGTTTCAGGGTTAAGGCTTTCAACCGGTCAAATCAGTTTGACATAAGAAACGAACAGGAAGATTACACCCAGGGAATTGGTGTGTATTACAGGTACGAATTTGATAAGTTCTCTGACATATTCCAGAGGAAAAGAAAGAAAGTTAAATAGGTTCTTTTAAATCAGAATATGACCAGGACAATTGCAATTATAGCTCCGTTGATCGATAACAGCCAATTTAACCTCGATTTTACTGTGAGGTTAAAAGATAACGACATGGATCTTTCTCTTGCCCTCTTCTATAATATTGCATCGGGTAATTACGACCCAACCGTTAAAGACAATACAAGTCAAGATAATGATATCCCATCGGCAGGATATTACCTGCAGGGTATTCTCCATGCAAACGGATATAACACGATTCTTACAAATAAGTATGACCTCGAAACGCTGAAGAAGCTATCAGAAAAAGACCTTTTTGCAGTATGTGTTTCTACCACAATGATACTTACAAGTGACTCATTCATTGGATTGAATGAATCCATTGCAAAAGAGATTCCAGGCGTGCCTGTTATTTCAGGTGGAATGTTCCTCTGGAAACACTTTCAGCAATACTCGCGACATTTAATTAAAAATGAGATTTATCCCTTGAACGAGGAAATCTTCTTTCACCCTTCAAATGCGAGAAAGGGTATTAATATCATGGTAGTTGCCGAACATGGGGTTGCTTCCTTACTGAAAGTTCTTGATCAACTTGATCGTGGAAGTATATGTAGCTTCGATAATATACCAAACCTTTGCCTTCAGGATTCAGGCGAATTTCGTTTTACAACCCGTGAGGCCGAGAACATTAACTACAATGACGACTTTACACGTTGGGATCTCATAGACGAAATGCCGGTTAAGATACCGGTAAGGACATCCATTGGCTGTCCTTACCGGTGTGGCTTTTGTGATTTCTGCATGGTGTTTCCGCGCATATTTCTTCGATCAGTTGATAGCCTCAAAGCTGAACTGAAAATGATTAAGAACAGGTTGAAAGGCAATGCTGCCATAATTCACGTAACTGATGATAATGTATTTATCACTTCTAAGCGCCTGTTTGAAGTCTGTAATATATTTTCAACATCAGGACTTGCCAACTGGTTGGGCTTTATGCGTGGTGGAGAGTACACAAGAGAAGAGTTAAAGGCTATTCAAAATTCTGGGCTCAGAATGGGTATGATAGGGGTTGAATCGGGCGATCAGGGACAACTTGACAGGATGAATAAGCGGCAGCAGGTTGAAAAAGTAAAAACTGGAATTGAGCAATTAGATGATATTGGCATTAACACACTTATGACATTTGTTATAGGATTTCCGGGTGAAAGTCTTGAAACACTTTATAATACAACAAATTTCATCAACGGGCTTAACCTATCAAACTTACTGTCGGGTTATCAGGCTTATCCATTATTAATTCATAACCTTTCTGACATGGCAGAACCGGAGAACAGGGAAAAATGGAGGATCAAAGGCTTTATGGACAAGTGGTCGCATCTATCAATGAATTCTATGGAAGCACATCGGGCATGTTGTAAGCTGTTCCGGGATGTTAGAAACATTCCCTATCACTATCCGGGTGAAAGCCATTTCTTCAATAGGGGAATGTTCAGCAGGGATACTTTAAGTGAATTGTACAAGCTAAGGCATCAGCTAACAACCGAAATAATGGATATTGTCCCGTGGGAAGTCCATGAAAATACTCTAAAAAAAATGGTTTCATGCATGGACTTACGTGCAGAATCTGTAAATGTATTTCATGATGCCCTGATTTGCAGAGTATCATGAATGCCTCACCAATAAAGATTTAACCCGGCTATTTCGATAAAACCTGGCACCATGTACCCTTTCCTTGAAAACTCTATGTTGGCTACTAATTATAAATAAGTTTTTACTAATTTTATTGCAACCAAACCTGATGAACTCATGAAAAAGCAATACCTCTATAGAAGCCTGGTTACCATGCTGATACTTATCAGCACTTCATCTTTTGCTCAAATAGTAATTACTTCTGATAACATGCCTTCGCAGGGTGATACAGCGAGAGTGAGCACATCTGCATATATGGAAACACAATTAGTGGACCCGGCATTAACAGGTTTTGATTATTTATGGGACTATTCGGAATTGCAACCTACTGCACAATCGGTTCTTGGTTTTGTTAATCCGATACAGACTAACTTTCTTTACTATTTAACTTTTGGACCAACAGTAGCTAATCTGGCTTTGCCTATTGAGGGGTTGGATTTTGTTGACTTACAGGTTACTGATGCGTATGAATTTTACAGGAATACTACCGGAGAATATGTACGTGCAGGATATGCAGCCACAATAATGGGTTTACCATTACCTCTGAAATATAATGTACCTGAAAGATTATACAAATTCCCTCTTTCAGTAAACTCAACTTCCGATTCAAGCATATCAACTTTTGAGATTGAATATCCTCCTGTTGCATATTTTTATCAGTATAAAAAGAGAGTAAATAGTGTTGATGGATCTGGAACCCTTGTAACTCCATATGGATCATTCAATACGCTAAGGGTTAAATCGGTTATTTATGAAAGAGACAGTTTGTACCTTGATTCACTGCAAACAGGTTTACCCATTATACGAAATATTACTGAGTACAGATGGTTAAATCCTGATTTTCCGGTTCCTTTGCTAACAATCACTCAAGAAGGGCTATCTTATTCAGTACAATATATTGATTCAGTTAGAAATATTATACCACTTATAGTGAGTCTTGGAAATGACCTAACAATATGTGAAGGTGAAGAAGTAACCCTGACTGCCCAGGTTGAAGGAGGGAATCCCCCATATACATATATATGGAGTAACTTAAGTACAACACAATCCATTACAGTATCACCTGAAGAAACCACTACCTATACAGTTATGGTGTGTGACAATTTTGGGGTATGTGCATCAGCGTATGTGGATGTTAATGTGATTGCATTAGAACCGATTGAATTAGGCAACGACACCACACTATGTGCCGAAATCATCTTAAACTTACTTATTGATAACAGCTACGACCAGATAACGTGGTATGTGGATAATGAAGAGATGGGAACAGGATTAAGTTTTAGTATTGATTCAGCTGGTATTGGACTAAACAGTGCCATCGTTAAAGTAATATACCAAAAAGACGGATGTACAAAGTCAGATGAATTAACTGTGACATTTCAATTATGCGGAGGTTTTCAGGAGATCGAAAGAGGACAGTTAACCATAGCTCCAAATCCGGCAACCGAAGGCATTGCAGTTAAAGCCAGTTGGAACCTGATTAAGCCGGTTGTCAGCATTTCTACTTTAAACGGACCACAAGTAATATTGAACAACGTAGCCATAAGTGGAAGGCGTCTGATGCTTGATATCAGCAACCTAAAACCCGGACTATATTTTATCACTGTTCAGGATATCAACAGAATGACCACCGGTAAATTTATGAAATTGTAACACCTCCGTCCGCTACCGAAAATTTGGTATCCGAAAATGAACACTTTATAGTCTAATAAAATACACTTAGTCGCTGAAAGCCCTATCAATAAAGGGTTTCAGGAGTTTGGCATACTTTTGGTAAAGGGGTATATGTACACGGTAAAACAAGAAGCCATGAAAACAAAACTCACCTTCGCCATTATATTTCTGCTCTTAAACACAATACTACTTGTTGGCAGAAATACCGACGCCTCATTCTCAGGCAAAGACACACTGGCAGTTCGCACAGTAATGATACTACCAATGCCAGAAGAAGAGAGCTATATCAACGACATCCCTTTCAGCACAGAAGAAGTAGCGCTGAAATCATTATTCTTCAACCTTGCAAAACCTGAAGAAGAAGCTTATATAAATGATATTCCTTTTAATACTGCAGAAGTATCAGCAGTCTTTACATACAGTTTTATTAACATCAACCCAGAGGAAGAAGCCTATGTAGATGATATTCCCTTTAATACTGCAAGTATTGTTGAAGAATACCGTGCGCATGGAAATATAATGACTTCCGAACGAATTGAAACAAATTGCGATAAATAATTAAAGTTTTTGGTGAACTTGAAAATCTCAAATCGCTCACAAGAGCTCCTTTTTAGGAGCTCTTTTCTTTTGATAAAAAAGCTTAGCTTTTTCCAAGAATAACACATTAATCAATAACAAAGCCTCTATCCAAGAATAATCCTTATCAAGAATAACAATTTATCCAAGAATAACTCCAATTATAGTTGCCGACAATAATGATGCAAGTGTACCACCTAATAAGGCTTTCATTCCAAATTGAGATAATAATACTCTTTTTCCTGGTGCCAGTGATCCAATTCCACCAATTTGAATTCCTATTGAGGCAAAGTTGGCAAATCCACACAGCATATATGTGGCCATTATTATGCTCTTGGGGTTTGTTAATCGCGCACTATCCTTCAAATCAGCCAAACTCACGTAGCCAATAAATTCAGTCATTATTATTTTTTCACCAAGTAACTGACCTACCATTAAAATATCATTACCGGCAACCCCTATAAGCCACATAAGGGGTGCAAAAAAGTAACCCAATATTACTTGCAACGAAAGCACTGTATATTGTCCGTTAGTCATAGAGGTTACTGTTTCATTAAGATTAAAAAGGCTTCCTGTTTTGAGTAATAAGAAATTAACAAAAGCTATAAATGCTATGAACACCAATAGCATAGCGGCAACATTTACAGCTAATTTTAAACCTTCAGTTGTGCCATTGGAAATTGCATCAAGCACATTGCTTCCAACCTTTTCCTTTGTTATTTCAATATTACTGCTGATTGCTTCAGTTTGGGGAACAAGAATTTTTGAAATTATAACAGCACCCGGAGCTGCCATTACTGATGCAGCTAGTAGGTGCTTAGCAAAAAGCAACCTTTGAACAGGATCATTACCTCCCAAAAAACTTATGTATGCTGCCAGTACACCACCTGCAAGAGTGGCCATACCACCAATCATTACTAAAAGTATTTCTGACCGGTTCATCTTCTCCAGGTAAGCTTTAATCATTAATGGTGATTCAGTTTGACCCAGGAATATATTACCGGCAACCGATAAACTTTCAGCACCTGATATCTTCAAAGCCTTTGTCATAAGCCATGCCAGTCCATATACTATTTTTTGAATTATACCCAGATAGAACAATAGACTGGTAAGTGCTGAGAAAAAAATGATTGTGGGCAACACCTGAAATGCGAATATAAACCCATAAGTTTCAGAATCCATCAATCCTCCAAGCAAGAAAACACTCCCTGCCTTGGTAAAATCGAGTATAGAAACAAATATTTTCCCTACAAACTCAAATGCATAACGCACAGGCCCCAGATATAATATTCCTGCTGCCAGAGAAACTTGTATCAGCAATCCAATTATAACCACCTTCCATGCAATAGCTCTTCTGTTAGAACTAAAGATCCAGGCAATAGCTATCAGGCTGAACATGCCCAATAATCCTCTTAAAACACCCGTCAATGTAATTCCGGTTCCTATATCACTAACATTGTGAACACTACCCGGGTTAATTGCAATTTGCGAAATTGTATCGGTAATAGCGCTGTCAGACTGTATAAACAGACTGTCGGCCTGTGCAAACAAAAGCGGCGACAAACACAACATAATGATTGTCGCCAAAATACTTTTTTTAGTCATAAATGGTTTGAAAGGTTGTTAGGAAGATTTTCGCTTACGAATCACATCACGCAATTGTGAAGCTTTTTCATATTCTTCATGTTCAATAGCTTCGTGCATCATCTGCTCGAGCTCACTAATTGAAAATTTATTGTAATCAAACTCATCATCAACATCCACTCCACCAGTTGCAAGTTGATCAATATCAGGTTCTTCGTCAACAGAAACACCTGCGCCGGTCAATACTGCCTCGTACGTAAAAATTGGACAATTAAACCTAACGGCAAGAGCAATAGCATCAGATGTTCGGGAATCTATTTCTTTGACATCAATGCCATCAGAACAAACAAGTGTAGCATAAAAAATTCCTTGAGCGAATTTGCTTATGATCACTTCGCGGAATTCTATACCAAAAGTATCAGAGAAGTTCTTAAAAAGATCATGTGTAAGCGGACGAGGGATTTTAATCTGTTCAATATGGAACAGTATAGCTTGTGCTTCAAAAGTATTTATTAAAATTGGAAGTCTGCGTTTGCCATCAGTTTCACCAAGTATTAAAGTATAAGCACCACTCTGCGACTGGCTGTTAATCATTCCAAGCAATTTTAACGGAATTTTCTCCATCCCGGTCATGTTTTTATTTAAGGTGATAAAATTAACAATAAAATAACTCCTAAAGGTTCAATTTTCTTTAATTTTAGCTATAGTGAAAAAAAAGTGACCTTTTACTAATAAACATTTGCCAGTGCAAACGTTTGCAATAATGGCAAAATATTCTTTAATATCAAGCAATTCAGCAAACATTTCGTACGCTAATCAGTTATCATTGTGCCTATTTTGTTGATAAATGGTTGAATTATACTATTGGAATTTACCATTACTTCTATATTTTTGTGGAATGTTTGTAAATATCATATCCAAAAACCCAAATTCCTCTTTATGAAGAAATTGATTTCTATTTTAACCTTGAGCGTTTTACCCTTTATTGCATTTGCGAGTGAAGCCGACCTCCCAATTCCAGACTTGAGTACCAGTTATTTCAAAAACCTGGGTATGGATGGACATTCCCTGCTTGCATGGGGCATTTTCATTATTGTGCTGGGTATGTTGTTTGGCTTATGGCAATTTATCCGTATTAAGAAATTACCGGCACACCATTCAATGCTATCGGTGTCACATATCATCTATGAAACATGTAAAACATACATGTATCAGCAAGGTAAGTTTCTTGTAATCTTATTCCTGATTATTGGTTCAGCCATTTTCTATTATTTCTATGGGCTTAATCATATGGAATTCGACAGAGTAATGTTAGTACTATTATGGTCAGTACTCGGTATCCTTGGCTCATATGGTGTTGCCTGGTTTGGAATCAGGATTAATACATTGGCTAATAGCAGAACCAGTTTTGCTTCCTTGCGTTCAAAGCCATGGAGCGTAGTTTCCATTCCTCTTCAGGCAGGTATGAGCGTTGGTGTTCTTCTGATTACAGTTGAGCTCATAATGATGATATTTATTCTGCTTTTTGTACCGGGTGAAAGCGCAGGTGCCTGTTTTATTGGATTCGCTATAGGTGAATCACTTGGTGCTTCAGCCCTTCGTATTGCAGGAGGTATCTTTACTAAAATTGCTGACATTGGAGCTGATTTAATGAAAATTGTTTTCGCAATAGGTGAAGACGATCCTCGTAATCCAGGTGTTATTGCTGACTGTGTCGGTGATAATGCAGGTGACAGTGTAGGCCCTACAGCCGATGGGTTTGAAACTTATGGTGTTACCGGTGTAGCTCTTATCTCTTTTATAGTGCTGGCTATAGGTCTTGAACTGCAAGCCACATTGATTGTGTGGATTTTTGCGATGCGCATACTTATGGTGTTTACCTCAATCTTTTCTTATGCCATTAACCAGGTTATTTCGAAAGCCCGGTACAGCAACAAGCTTGATTTTGATTTCGAAGCACCGCTAACGTCCCTCATATGGATTACATCAATAGTTTCAATTATCGTTACCTACATTGTAAGTTATATAATGATTGGTGATATGACTGCCGGACTATGGTGGAAACTTGCCAGCATTATCAGTTTAGGAACACTTGCTGCTGCGGTAATTCCTGAGTTCACAAAGGCTTTCACAAGTTCTAAATCACGTCACGTTAATGAAATTGTAACAGCTTCAAGAGAAGGTGGTGCATCACTTACAATCCTTTCAGGAATAGTTGCCGGTAATTTCAGTGCTTTCTGGAAAGGAATGGTTATGGTTGGTCTGATGGCAGCCGCATTTGGGGTTTCAACTCTTGGATTAGGTGATATTATGACCTACCCTGCTAATTTCTCCTTTGGTCTTGTGGCCTTTGGATTTCTTGGAATGGGACCTGTTACAATTGCTGTTGATAGTTACGGTCCGGTTACCGATAATGCTCAATCAGTTTTTGAACTTTCACAAATTGAGCGTATCCCCGGTATTGAAGCTGAGATTGATAGAGATTTTGGTTTCAAACCTGACTTCGTACAGGGAAAACATTTCCTTGAAGCAAATGATTCAGCAGGTAATACCTTTAAGGCAACTGCAAAACCAGTATTGATTGGAACTGCAGTTATTGGTGCTACTACAATGATATTTGCCATCATACTTTTACTTGAACAGTTAGGATTGCTCCACCTAAGTCTCACTGATGCTCCTGTTTTGTTAGGTTTCATCACTGGTGGCGCTGTAATATACTGGTTCTCTGGCGCTTCTATTCAGGCTGTTACAACAGGTGCTTATAGGGCAGTTGAATTTATCAAGAGAAATATACAACTTGATAAAGCTGAAGCAAGTATAGAAGATTCAAAAGCAGTAGTAAAGATTTGTACTCAATATGCCCAGGCAGGTATGTGGAATATTTTTGGAGTTATATTTTCCTTAACTCTTGCTTTTGCTTTCTTTGATCCGAACTTCTTTGTTTCATACCTGATTTCTATAGCTGTCTTTGGACTCTTCCAGGCTATGTATATGGCCAATGCAGGTGGTGCATGGGATAATGCTAAAAAGGTAGTGGAAGTTGACCTTAAAGAGAAGAACACCCCTCTGCATGATGCTACAGTAATAGGTGACACTGTTGGTGATCCATATAAAGACACATCATCAGTAGCCTTGAACCCAATTATTAAATTCTCAACACTGTTTGGTTTGCTTGCTGTAGAAATAGCAGTTAAAATGAGCCAGTCAGCCAACCAGGCTGGTACAACTGATTACTCTTCTATGTTAGGGGCGATATTCTTTGCAATAGGATTGTTCTTTGTATACAGATCGTTCTATGGTATGAGGATTAAGAAAATGGCCTAAATTTCATTATTTGATCACTATATCAGTGGTCAAATAGCATGTAGAACTTGTTGGATTATTGCGCTAGGGTTTAGGATTATCGCATTTATAGTACGGCTTACAGCCAAATAAAAAAAAGGGTTGAAAAAGATTCAACCCTTTTTTATTTATGTCCACTTTCACCTCAGTTTTAACCCACCCAGTAGACTTCAGGAGATTAAATTAGACTCCAGTATTATAAAATTAGATTCTTGAATTATTAAGAAGACTACTTTTCTGGAAATTCAAGATTGAGAGCTGAGCGCCACCATGGATAATAATGCTTTTGAAGCTCATCAGTTTCTGGGAACTTATAAAAGATGTAACCTTCATTTGATCCTACAAAGAATCCATTCTTAACTGTACGGTATAAAACGTCGCCCTGATAAAAGCGATTCACAGTTTTTGTTGGCTTTTCATACCCCATGTGCAGTCCAATCAGGCAATCGCGCAAATGATCCTTATTTGAATATGGCAAATTACCAACAGGTGCTGCTATTGGATCTTCCGCCAAACGGTTCAGAATTAACTCAACAAAAACTACTTTAGGGAAGTAGATAGGATTTTTACTGTTGGTGACCCATTCAGTATACTTTACAGGGTCAAGTTTGCTTACAACACGAGGTGTAACAGGACAAAGCTGCTGGTAGAAGTGTAGTGTAGCCGTGGGCTCAGGCACAAACTCTGATTTAGTCAGTTCCAGCACCTTACCATCAGCGGTTGTTAGATACAGATTCTTAAAAGCACTTAAGGGAATGTTCTCAAGTACCCGATAAGTTGAAAGATATACTGACCGTTTAGGCTTACCATCAACATGAGGCACACAGCGGGTTTCAATACTCTCCATATTAAAATAATCGCTTTTAAAGCCGGGTTCGATTTCAAAGAAAAAGGCCTGACCTTGAGTTCTTTTATTGGTACCGACAGCATAGTATATTCCAAACTCTTCGGGAGGTAACATAGAAGCGATTAGAGCTTCAGGTGTCATAGAAAGATAAAGATAATATTTATGGCTCATGTTTATAAAATATTTGGTTAGGACAAACCTACATGATTTAAAGAAAAAATGCAAATAGAAAATTTAATTTCACCATTATGCCCACACTAGAATATTTATCTTTGCCACAAATTTAAGTTTTCCACAACTTTGCTTAATCAGATCAAACATGTCAAAACTAACTAATGATTTCATTAACCGTCATAATGGCCCAAGGGATAGTGAAATTGCTAAAATGCTTGAAGTAATTGGAGTGTCAGACCTTGACTCACTGATCAATGAAACAGTACCATCAACTATTCGTCTGCCAAAACCTTTAAATCTGCCGACGGGAATGAACGAATGGGAGTATATATCTCATTTAAAGGAGCTTGGAGCTAAGAATAAGATATTCAAATCATACATTGGCCTGGGTTATTATCCTAGCATTTTGCCTGGCGTAATACAGCGTAATATTTTGGAAAATCCAGGATGGTATACATCTTATACTCCATATCAGGCTGAGATATCGCAAGGCAGGCTTGAAGCCCTACTTATTTACCAGACAATGATATCTGATCTTACAGGCTTACCCATTGCCAATGCATCATTACTGGATGAAGCTACCTCAGCTGCAGAAGCAATGATAATGCTCTACAATGCAAGATCAAGGGAAGCCATGAAATCAAATTCCGTTAAGTTCTTTGTATCAGAAAAACTATTTCCTCAAACAATTGATGTATTATTAACCAGATCAGCGCCACTTGGTATCGAACTTGTTATGGGTGATCATGAGTCAATTGAATTTGATAAGGGCTTTTTTGGTGCTATTATCCAATATCCTGATGAAACAGGTGAGATATATGACTTCAGGGCTTTCACAGAGAAGGCGCACAATGCCGGTGTAATGGTGGCTGTTGCTGCTGACCTTATGAGTCTTGCTGTCCTAACACCTCCGGGTGAATGGGGTGCTGACGTTGTAGTTGGATCTAATCAGCGATTTGGATTACCTTTAGGCTATGGAGGACCGCATGCTGGGTACTTTGCAACCCGTGAAGATTTTAAACGGACTATTCCTGGCCGTATTATAGGTGTTTCAGTTGATGCCCAAGGTAACCGGGCATTAAGAATGGCCTTACAGACACGTGAACAGCATATAAAGAGAGAGAGAGCTACTTCTAATATTTGTACCGCTCAGGCTTTATTGGCAATCATGTCAGCAATGTATGGAGTGTATCACGGACCTATCGGTATAAAACAGATAGCTTGTAGGATTAACACCTTAACCACACTGCTTTCTTCAGAAGTAGCTAAATATGGGTATAAGCAGTTAAACAAAACTTTTTTCGACACAGTACGTGTTGAAGTTCCCGAGGGAGTTCGCATGGCTGAGTTTAAGAAACTTGCATTGGAAAATCAGATTAATTTCAGATATTTCTCTGATAGAGTTGTTGGAATAAGTCTTGATGAGACAACTAACCTGGAAGATCTCAAAACACTTGTGCACATATTTGCCTCTGCCGCGCACAAAGAATTCAATCCAGAAATAGTTATAACTGAAAGATGCCAGGGACAGCATTCCCTTCCTGTGCAACTCAAGAGAACCAGTCATTTCCTTAAGGACAAAGTTTTCAGCAGCTATCACTCTGAAACTGCAATGATGCGCTTTATTAAAAATCTTGAAATAAAGGATCTTTCTCTAAATAAGGCAATGATTCCACTGGGATCATGCACAATGAAACTCAATGCAGCTGCAGAACTATTTTCACTTAGCTGGGCAGAATTCAATAGCTTACATCCTTTCGCCCCTGCAGATCAGGCTGAGGGTTACGCATTACTAATTGCCGAACTTGAAAAATCATTATGCGAAATAACAGGCTTTGCCGCTATGTCATTTCAGCCAAACTCAGGTGCTGCAGGTGAATATGCCGGATTGATGGTTATCAGATCATATCATTTATATAATAATCAGGGTCATCGCAATGTTTGTATAATTCCGGCTTCAGCTCATGGTACCAATCCTGCAAGCGCTGCTATGGCAGGAATGACTGTTGTTGTTGTAAAATCGGATGCAAATGGCAATATTGATCTTACCGATCTAAGGGAGAAAGCTGTTAAATATAAAGATACGCTTTCAGCATGTATGATCACTTATCCTTCAACACATGGTGTTTTTGAAGAAGGTATTTGCGAGGCAGTTTCAATAATTCATGAAAATGGTGGTCAGGTTTACATGGATGGTGCCAATATGAATGCTCAGGTAGGACTAACCAGTCCGGGGTTCATTGGAGCTGATGTTTGTCACTTGAATCTTCATAAAACTTTTGCCATACCACATGGTGGTGGTGGTCCTGGCGTTGGTCCTATTGGTGTTGCCAGTCATTTGATTGCATTCCTTCCGGGACACACTCTAAAAAAAGTAGGCGGTGACAAAGCTATTAACGCTGTTGCTTCTGCACCTTATGGTAGTGCTTCAGTGCTACCTATTTCTTATGGATACATTAAACTGTTGGGTGGCGATGGGCTTACCGAGGCAACTAAAGTTGCAATCCTTAATGCCAATTACTTAAAAGTCAAATTAGCTAAACATTACAAAATATTATACACAGGTAAGAACGACAGGGTAGCGCATGAAATGATTCTTGATTGCAATGAATTCAGCAGAACTGCCGACGTTCAGGTAGGTGACATTGCAAAACGATTAATGGATTATGGTTTCCACGCTCCTACTGTAGCTTTCCCTGTTCATGGTACATTAATGGTTGAGCCTACTGAAAGTGAGCCACTGGAAGAGCTCGACAGGTTTGTAGAAGCCATGGAAGCTATTCGGGGTGAAATTGATGAGATTGCACATGGAAAGGCTGATCGCCAGAATAATGTTATTAAAAAAGCACCTCACACGCTTGCAATGATTACAGCTGATGAATGGACTCTTCCATATTCAAGGCAAAAAGCTGCATTCCCTGTTCAAAGTAATAAAACAGAGAAGTATTGGCCTACAGTAACACGTGTTGATGACGCATACGGTGACAGGAATCTTATGTGCACTTGCGCTCCAATGTCTGCTTATGAGGAGCAGCCTGTTTAAATTATAAAAGAAAAAGCCGTCTCACATAGACGGCTTTTTCTTTTGTCAACTTAAATAGACAGTACTGAGTTTGAAACAGACCTCTATTTCAAAATACCTTCTTTATTCTTGATTGAAAGTTTAATGCGTTGCCAGGTTCTCTCAATGTCGTTGTCTAGTCCAACACTAAAACGCACAAGTCCTTCACTCATTCCCATATCATGCTGAACTTCTTCGGGCACCTCGCTTGAAGTACTTTTTCCGGAGTTGCTGAATAATGTTTTGAAGTAGCCCAGACTTACTGCAAGGTATCCTACATCATTGGCTTCCATTTCTTCCATGAATTCAGCTGCTTTTTCAGCAGTTCCAAGGTCAATTGCAATCATTCCTCCGTACCCGTATTCTTTATTCATCATCTTGGTTAGCACCTCATGTCCTGGATGATTAGGCAAGCCGGGATAAGATGTTGACAAGCCGGCTTCTGTAAATTTATTAGCCAGATACATTGCATTGTAGCTGTGTTGCTTCATCCTGATATGCAATGTATGTATGTTCTTTAATATAGAAGATGAACGAAGTGGGTCAAGAACCGGACCTAATAACATGGCTGTTCCACTATTTACATCAATCAGTGAATTTATAAAATCAGCACTGGCACATATTGCACCGGCAACGCAATCATTCTTTCCATTGATGAACTTGGTCATGCTGTACACCACAATGTGCGCTCCCAGACGAGCCGGATTAACAATCATCGGCGTAAAAGTATTATCTACCACCAGTTGGGCATTGTACTCGTTTGCAATGGTTGAAAGAGCCGGTATATCTGATATCTGAAGCATGGGGTTAGTCATGCTTTCAGTATATATAATCCTGGTGTTCTGACGCATAGCAGCTTTAACAGCTTCCAGGTTAGTAATGTCAACAAAGGTTACATCAACATTAAATTTCTTAAGATAATTTTCAAGGAAAGCAAAAGTTCCACCATACGTTGTAATGCTACTAACAATATGGTCGCCGGCATTTACAATTTGTAAAATAGTATTGGTTATTGCAGCCATTCCACTTGCAGTTACCCAGGCAGCTTCAGTACCTTCCATTGCAGCCATGGCGTCAGCAAGGTATTTATTGCTAGGGTTCCAGTGTCGTGAGTACAAAAAACAGCCTTCGGCCTCTCCCTGAAAGGTGTCAGTCATAGTTTTAGCCTGAAGAAATGTGTATGTTGCTGAATCGGTTATGGAAGGATTAACATCACCGAATTCTCCAAACTGGTGGAGATCTTGTATTTGACTTGCCGGATCGAATTTCATAAGTGTTATGGTTTTTTGTTGGTTCTTTAATTGGGTATACTATTCAAGATTCTTTATTAATTGTATGGCTCTTTGTTCATTTCAATGTAATCGGTTTATATTGCTCTGTTATAATGCTATATGCAGCTAATATATTGTCTGGTAGCATGATAGAAATAACGTCTCTATTCTTCAATACAAAAATATCATTTCTGAATGGTATTTTGCTATTTACTCATATATTTGCTGCAGAACCGCCATAATATTTTAAATCTGTAACTATAAGCGCAGTTTATGTGTAATTATATAACTCTTAACCTCAAAAAATGGAAAGAAACTTTCATATTGATAATCTGGACAAGAAAATACTAAAACTGCTGAATGCTGATTCAAGAATGCCATTTGTTGAAGTGGCGCGTCAATGTAAAGTGTCAGGCGCTGCAATACACCAAAGGGTACAAAAAATGCAGGAAGCAGGACTGATTAAAGGGTCGTCACTGGATATGAACCATAAAGTCATGGGATATCTTACCTGTGCCTTTATCGGAATTCAGGTAAACCTAACATCAACATCAACTCATGATGAGGTATTTCAAAAGATCAGGAAAATTCCTGAAATAGTTGAATGTCATCATATTTCAGGTAAATATTCTTTGCTTGTTAAGCTTTTCACCCGCAACAATGAGCATCTTAAGCAAATAATTGTAGAGCAAATTCAATCCATCCCAGAGATTAGTTTTACAGAGACGTTTATCTCACTTGAAACAGGATTTGAAAGGCAATTAGAGCCTTGAACTGTTCAATATCCATTCAATTCTTAAACAATACATAAGCGTTATTTAAGCGTTGCATAAGCGTTAAATAACGCTTAAAAGACGCTTATAAGACGCTTATGTGACGCTTATGTACTTAATGGATACTCTATTGATTGTTTAGTCTTTTTTTTCTGTTGAACTAATAGAAATATACTTTTGAAGAAGAACAAGTAATTTAGACCTTCACATATTTACACCCATAAGTGCTTTTTTTCAGAGATCAAGCACATAACGGTAAGCTTTCAAAGTGATATAATTAAAAAACAAAACCAGATGAACCTTGTTGAAGCGGTGAAAAATAATTAAGTTTGCAAAACATAAATACTGACATGTTATGAATTATGATTTGATAGTAATAGGTTCAGGTCCGGGCGGTTACGTAGCCGCTATCAGGGCTTCACAACTTGGGATGAAAGTAGCTGTAGTTGAAAAAGCTGAGCTTGGAGGCATTTGTTTGAATTGGGGATGTATCCCTACCAAAGCATTAATGAAGAGTGCACAGGTATTTGAATACATGAAACATGCAACTGATTACGGTATTAAAGTAACAGGCGATGTTACTCCTGATTTTGAAGCAGTTGTTAAGAGAAGCAGGTCAGTAGCTGAGGGAATGAGTAAAGGAATACAGTTCCTCTTTAAAAAGAATAAAATTGATCATATAGCCGGTTACGGTAAAGTGAAACCTGGCAAAATAGTTGAAGTGACTGATAAAGATGGAAAAACTGCTGAATATAATGCACAGCACATAATTCTTGCCACTGGTGCGCGCTCACGTGAGCTGCCAAATCTTAAACAGGATGGCAAAAAGGTCATCGGATACCGGGAAGCAATGGTACTCCCCTCGTTACCTGAAAGTATGGTTGTTGTTGGTTCAGGAGCCATAGGTTCAGAATTTGCCTACTTCTATAATACGATGGGTACAAAAGTTACACTTGTGGAGTTTATGCCAAATGTCGTACCTATAGAAGATGAAGAGATTTCTAAGCAACTTGAAAGAAGCTTCAAGAAAGCAGGCATGAAAGTTATGACGTCATCCACTGTTGAATCGGTAGAGATCAACAATAACAAGTGCAAAGTAACAATTCAGACTAAAAAAGGCCAGGAAACAGTAGAATGTGACATTGTTTTATCGGCAGTTGGCATTACAACCAACCTCGAAAACCTTGGTATTGAGGAAACCGGCATTATAACAGAAAAAGGTAAAGTAGTTGTTGATGACTTCTATCGCACAAATGTGGAAGGAGTATATGCTATAGGCGATATAGTTCATGGTCCTGCTCTGGCGCATGTTGCATCACATGAAGGCATTATTTGTGTTGAAAAAATAGCAGGCAAACATGTTGAAGCACTTGATTATGGCAACCTACCGGGTTGTACATATACGCATCCTGAGATTGCATCTGTTGGAATGACCGAAAAAGCAGCCCGCGAAGCAGGATACGATGTTAAAATAGGGAAATTCCCCTACTCCGCATCAGGAAAAGCAAGTGCCGCAGGAAGCAAGGAGGGATTTGTAAAAGTTATATTTGATGCCAAATATGGTGAATGGCTTGGCGCTCATCTTATCGGAGATAATGTAACTGAACTAATTGCTGAAGTAGTGGTTGCCAGAAAGTTGGAAACTACCGGCGAGGAGATTATAAAAGCAGTCCACCCCCATCCAACTATGTCAGAAGCGGTAATGGAAGCTGTTGCTGCAGCATACGATGAGGTTATCCATATATAATTCAATTGCTTGATAATGGAAATTTTAACTACTGAGATACCGGGATTGCTGATTATTAAACCAGACGTATTTAATGATGAAAGAGGATACTTTTTTGAATCATATAATATGGCTAAGTTCGTTAATGCCGGTATCACAGTAGACTTTGTTCAAGACAACGAAAGCAAATCAACGAAAGGAGTGCTTAGGGGCTTGCACTTTCAGAAAGAACCATATGCACAAGGGAAGCTTGTTAGAGTTATTCAGGGTGCAGTTCTTGACGTGGCAGTTGATATCAGGAAAAATTCACCATCCTTTGGCAAGTGGTCATCTATTGAATTAACTGGTGATAACAAACTAATGTATTGGATACCTGCCGGATTCGCCCATGGCTTTCTTACGCTTGAGGATAACACCATATTTACTTACAAGTGCTCAGGTGTTTACAATAAACCCGCTGAAGCAGGTATTAGATGGAATGACCCTGAATTAGCAATCAAATGGGGAATTTCTAACCCTATACTCTCAGAGAAAGATAAAACAGCTCCATTATTTACAGAATACAAGTCGGAGATCTTTCATTACTAACCTCGGCTCTATTCACTCTTAGAAGGGATGCTCTATCCACGGTCTATTGATTATGAAGATCTATCCGTCTATAGTTTAAACTCCGGCAGTTTATGAAAGTCTATCTGCTTATAGATTACAATGTTAGCTCATTAAATTGTTTGACCGACAAACGAAAAGGCACTTTACAACGTTATAGTGTCTGTGAATTAAAACAGCCTTATGAAATTCCAAACTTATAAAACCTCACTCATAGTTTTTATTATCGGCACCTGTATCATAGGCGCCTTTGCCTTCTTTATAGGCCCAGGCCAGGAAAATGATAAATTATATTACGAGTCGTTTGCGCGCCATAATAAAGCACACTCAATAATTATTCCTGATACTCTATATTTTGCGGGAGAACAAGTACCCATTGACACTTATTATGTTCGTGAAGGACTTGACCGTGAGTTAATGGTAAACTCATACTGGCACTCAAACACTATTCTCTTAATTAAAAGAGCTGCCAGATATTTTCCAATAATTGAACCAATACTCAAAAAGAAAAATATCCCTGATGATTTCAAGTATGTTGCATTGATTGAAAGTGGCTTAATGAACGTAGTATCACCCTCTAATGCTGCCGGTTTCTGGCAGTTTCTCGACATGACAGCAAAGCAATATGGGTTAGAAGTCACCGAAGAAGTTGATGAGCGTTACCACCTTGAGAAGTCTACAGTTGCTGCTGCCATGTATTTTCAAAGTTCTTATGATAAGTATAACAATTGGACATTAGCAGCAGCGTCATACAATGCAGGGGCAGGCAGAATTAGTCGTGAATTATCAAGACAAAATATTTCTGATTATTATGATCTGTACTTAAACCAGGAAACATCACGATATGTGTTCAGGATACTGGCTATGAAGCTCATATATGAAGATCCAACAAACTATGGTTTTTATTTAAGGAACAGAGACTTATACCCCACAATTCCAACAAATTCAATTGAAGTAAGCGCCAGCATCCCTGATCTTATTAACTTTGCAACCGGCAACAAAACAAACTACCGCATTTTAAAGGAGTTTAATCCTTGGCTCAGATCAGATAAACTTACTGTTACATCCGGCAAAAAGTATCAGATTCAACTACCTGCCCCAGGTTATACCAAGTATAGTAGAATGTGGAAAGATATCAAAGATGCCGATAATATAGTGGGAAAAGGTACGCTGGATATTCCTGCTGAACAATAGATAAGCGAATACTGCTATTAATGGAAAGTGATCAAACAGTTAACGATTCTGAAATTACAAGTCAATTAGGTACAAACAGCCTGCAGGTATTTGGAGCCAGAGTGCATAATCTGCAAAATATAGATGTTGTTATTCCACGTGATCAACTTGTTGTAATTACAGGCCTAAGCGGAAGTGGGAAATCTTCACTGGCATTTGATACAATATATGCTGAAGGGCAACGAAGGTATATGGAAACATTCTCCGCATACGCCCGTCAGTTTATTGGTAATCTTGAGCGCCCTGATGTAGACGAAGTTACAGGCTTGAGTCCGGTTATTTCAATCGAACAAAAATCAACTTCCCGAAACCCTCGATCAACAGTTGGTACCATCACGGAGATTTATGATTTCATGCGGTTGCTTTTTGCACGTACCGCAGAAGCTTTTTCACCTGTTACTGGCCAAAAACTTATAAAGTATACTGAAGAGCAAATAATCAGGCTTATAAATGATGACTTCAGGGACCAGGAGGTGATGATACTATCACCGCTTATTAAAGGAAGAAAAGGTCACTACAGAGAGCTATTTGAACAATACAGAAAGCAGGGGTTTCTGAAGGTGAGAATTGATGGTGAATTAAAAGAATTTTCTTTTGGAATGCAACTTGACCGTTATAAAGTTCATGATATCGAACTTGTTATCGACAAGTTTACATTAAATGAAAAGTCCAGTCAACGTGTTAAATCCTCCGTTCAAACAGCGTTAAAACAAGGTAAAGGAACTTTAATGATACTTGAACCTGTATCAGGTATTACAAGGTATTTAAGCAAAAACCTCATGGATCCTGCTACCGGAGCTGCTTTTGATGAACCTGAACCTAATTCATTCTCATTCAATTCGCCTTATGGGGCCTGCCCTCAGTGTAACGGTTTGGGCACTATTACTGAGATTGATCTAAAAAAAATCATTCCTGATCCTAAGAAAAGTCTACGTAAGGGCGGAATTGCTCCTCTTGGTGAAGCAAAAGCTACATGGATATTCAGGCAGATTGAAGCATTGGGTGAAAAGTATAAATTCACCCTCGACACACCTGTTGAAGACCTACCTGAACATGCTGTCAATGCAATTCTATACGGAAGTGAAGAAATACTTAAGGTTAAAAATGAATATCTTGGTGTTACATCCTCTTACACTTTAAATTTTGAAGGAATAATAAATTTCATCAATAACCAACTAAGCGAGAATTCAACAGGTGTAAGAAAATGGGCCGGGAGCTTTACTAATGTGGTCGATTGCCCTACCTGCCATGGCGCAAGGCTTAAAAATGATTCACTGAATTTCAGGATTGACGGTAAGAATATTGCCGACTTATCAGCCTATGAACTTTCAGTGCTTGATCAATGGTTTGATCAGCAGCATTATGATGATGATAGTCGGCGACAACTTATTGCAAATGAAATAATCAGGGAAATCAGAAATCGCATACGTTTTCTTCTTGACGTAGGACTTGATTACTTATCTCTTAACCGATCAGCTGGAAGTTTATCGGGAGGTGAATCGCAAAGAATTAGACTGGCTACTCAAATAGGCTCGCAGTTGGTTGGAGTAATGTATATACTTGATGAACCAAGTATTGGCCTGCATCAACGTGATAATCAACAATTGATACACGCGTTACAGAACTTGCGTGACATTGGCAACTCCGTTATAGTAGTTGAGCATGACAAGGAAATGATACTGGCAGCAGACTATATTATAGATGTTGGACCAGGAGCAGGAAAACATGGTGGTAAAATAGTTGCATCAGGGACTCCCCAACAGATGCTTGAATGCGATACCCTAACTTGCAAGTATCTAACGGGTGAATTGCAAATTCAAATTCCTGAAAAGAGAAGGAAGTCAAACGGCAAAGTGCTTACCATTGAAGGAGCATCAGGGAATAACCTGAAAAACGTAACACTTGATTTGCCATTAGGATTATTAATTTGCATCACTGGTGTTTCTGGTAGTGGAAAATCATCACTAATAAACGAAACGTTATATCCGGTGCTTAGTCAGCATTTTTATCGGTCTGACAAAAAGCCATTAGCGTATAAGAGCGTGAAAGGACTCGAAAACATTGATAAAGTAATTGAAATTGACCAATCACCAATTGGAAGAACGCCACGTTCTAATCCAGCTACTTACACAGGAGTATTTGATGACATTAGGAAATTGTTTTCAGCACTTCCCGAAGCTAAGATAAGGGGTTACTTACCGGGCCGATTTTCCTTCAATGTAAAGGGTGGACGATGCGAAACTTGCCGGGGTGCCGGTGTAAAAGTTATTGAAATGAATTTCCTTCCTGATGTTCAGGTACAATGTGAAACATGCTACGGCAAGCGTTACAACCCTGAAACACTGGAAGTTCGCTTTAAGGGAAAGTCAATAAATGATGTACTTAACCTGACTATTAACCAGGCTGTTGAATTCTTTGAGAATATTCCTTCAATATTACAGAAGATTAGGACATTAAAAGATGTAGGCCTTGGTTATATTACACTTGGTCAACAATCAACTACCCTCTCAGGAGGTGAAGCCCAGAGAGTAAAGCTTGCCACAGAGCTATCACGTAAAGATACCGGAAAAACAATGTACATCCTTGATGAGCCAACAACAGGTCTTCATTTTGAAGATGTGAATGTACTCATGAAGGTATTGCACAAATTAGTTGACAGGGGAAATACTGTGATAGTCATTGAACACAGCATGGAAGTGATAAAAGTGGCAGATCACATTATCGACCTTGGGCCAGAGGGTGGAAAACGTGGCGGGATTATTGTAGCACAAGGGACACCGGAGAGCTTAGCTGGCAATAAAAAGAGTCTCACATCAGAATATCTAAAGAAGGAATTACACCTATAACTGTTGTTTCTCTAGCCTTCTAAATAATTTTCTTTTGAATATTTATTCCAAATGTATTATATTTGGCAGTTATTAACAATTATTATCTTAAATACAATTTAATGCATCCATTAGGACTTAACGAAGAAGATCGAATCAGAGAAGCTATAACTCCCAAGAGTTGGAATGAAATAATGACCAGTGATTCGTGGGAAGTTTTTAAGATCATGGCTGAGTTCGTTGAAGGGTTTGAAAAACTTGGGCGAATCGGTCCTTGTGTTTCAATTTTTGGCTCAGCAAGAACCCATTCCTCAAACAAATATTATAAATTAGCAGAGGAAATTGCTTATCTTTTAACAAAGAAAGGTTTCGGAGTAATATCAGGAGGTGGACCCGGTATTATGGAAGCAGCTAATAAAGGTGCTCACTTTGGTGGAGGGAAATCTGTTGGCTTAAATATTGAGCTTCCTTTTGAACAGGGATCAAATCCTTTCATTGATCCTGACAAGTTGATTACCTTTGATTACTTCTTTGTGAGAAAAGTCATGTTCATGAGATATTCACAGGGCTATATTGTATTGCCAGGTGGATTTGGTACAATGGATGAATTGTTTGAAGCTATTACACTTATTCAAACTCATAAATCTGTTAGATTTCCAATAGTGCTTGTTTCAAAGGATTATTGGAAAGGGCTTATTGACTGGATACAAGAAAAAATGCTTGCTGAATTAAACATTAATAATCTTGATATGGAGATATTTTCAATGGCAGATACTGCGGCTGAAGCAGTTGATATAATTGAAAAATATTACAATAAGTATGCGTTAAAACCGAATTTTTAAATATACTGGCCTGAACTCCTGACTTTGTTTTTATACATAAACAAACTAGAAAAAATGACATCACTAAAACTGATTCAATTAAATTTTGAGACTGGTGGATACAATTTGCTTGCCAGAGTAATTATAAATGGCAAACCAGCACTCCTATTGGTTGATACTAGTTCTGCTAAAACCGTTCTTGATACCGACCATTTGCAAAAATTCGTAAACCAAACTGAACTTAAGCGCAATCCACGTAAAAGTATGACTTCTGGTACAACTAGCGTTTACAGTTACATCGCTACAATTGATAAACTTGAAATAGGGTCTGTTGTTATCAACAACTATAAAATATCCGCAGTTGATCTAAGTCAGATAAATCGAACATTTCGAAGCATGGGAAATCCACAGATTGACGGTTTATTAGGTTGCGACTTGTTACGCCATTGTAAAGCTGTTATTCGTTTTGAAGATAGGGTAATGGAACTACATACAATGGAAGAACCTTCAGATGCAGCTAAAAATGAGATTATCGATTAATCATCAATTTTGATCCTTTAATAAAGAAATTATCTTTCTGAGAAGCAACTATCAGGTATAGTCCACTTCTCAGGTTATTTATATCCAATTCTATCGTCGTTCCGGTTGAATGCTTTAACTGGACACTCCTTCCAAATGAATCATAAACTTCCAGTAACCAATCACCTTCAAATGGCATTATGACCGTAACCTTCAATTTTGCGGGGTTTGGATATATTGACATGGAATGTTGGGCAGCAACCTCTTCACCAATAGCTGAAGGGCCTGGAATATTACCCTTATGTAAAATCAGGCCACCAGCATAGTTTCCCTGAGCCATGTCAGGAAATCCATCTTCATTCAAATCAATTACTGCAACTGAACTCCTGATTCCATCCTTCATTAATTCAAAAACATCACTTTTGACCTCAAATTCTGAATTAGGATTATCCTTTAACTCGGGAAAATAAAAAAGTTTACCTGATTCTGACCCGATAATCATCTGGAGATTGTTTTGCTTATCGCGGAAGAATGACGGTACACTATGTCCGGTGTAAGATTGTAAGGGATCAGTAACATTTATCAGACCATACTCATTAGTTATGAGATTAAACAAGGGTGATTCATGAGTCCCTGCATTTAGAAACAAGCTCAAAGTGCCGTTTTTGCATCCTGTAACAATATCAAGTAAAAGGTCATGGTTAATATCAACAAGGGCAGGTGTAAGGTATGTACCTGCATTGCCGGCTTGAATGTTTAAAGGAGTTGCATATACTGGCGCACCATTATCAAATCCGGTGCAGTAAAACAAAAGTAATTGGCCATCAGCAGTACCAATCAACATATCAATCAACTGATCATTGTTAAGATCTCCGAAAGCAGGATGAATACTTAATAAATTCAACTCTTTCAGAGCTGCAAAATCTATATTTATTCTCGTGAATTCCGGTTCTTTTGCAGTGCCTGTATTTTTAAAATAACTTAACGTTGATGTGTGTTGGCAATTAAGTTGTCCGTTGGAATTATAAACACAACTATCTAAAACACCATAATTGCTGATGATAAGATCAGTTAGTCCGTCATTTGTTAAATCGGCAAATACCGGATACGCACCTAATCCCACATCAATAGTTTCTCCTTGCAAAAATGATTTGGTAACCAGCTCCATCTCACCCGAATCCGAAATATTATATAACCAGATGCTGTTATATCCGGCAGATCTGACTAATCCCGGATCGAATGGCGAAACCGTCATGTTCATTACTCCATCGTTATATATGTCGAGCAATTGCATAGATGGGAAAGAGGGCAAATCAATAGGGTATGTTGATGGAAATGAATCAATTAGAGCTGTCATAACCGCTTCAACATTAGTACTCCCGTTTATCAAAGCCTTGATATTCATAAAATCAACATCACCTATCATCAGATCAAGAACATTATCGTTATTAATGTCCATCAGATTTAAAGTAGAACCTGTATGTCTTTCATAATCCGGGAATGCTCGAAATGACCTGTCGATGCAGGTATCTAGCAAAATGCTATTTGACTCAGCAGATTCAGAAAATCTTCCCCAGCAAAAATCAACCTTGTGAAATAGCAAAGAATCAGCATTTCCGAATGTTTCAACTGACATATTCTTATGTAACTCCATAAAAGAGCCAAGTCCCCAAAATGTCAATATATCCAGGTCCCCATCATTATCTATATCATAAATTGCAGGATAATCAACATTTGTAACTAAGAGGTTGGTAAATATATTACCCTGAAGCGACTTGATGAATTGTGGAACGGCCTTTTCAAATCTTATCTCCTGCTGCGAAGTGTTTTTATACACCATAATCCCACCCGGAGTATAAGTAAATATATCAGGTTTGCCATCATTATTGTAATCCTTCAACTGGAATAAGTGTGCAATAGGAGGAAAATATTTCTGAAATGATGGGTCATACTTGTATCCTGGTTCTGCGGTATTACTAAATATAAATGGAAGAAGCCGATTACCATGCTTTTCAAAAGCTACCAGGTCATTATATCCATCTTTGTTAAGGTCAATTTCACCAAACTGAATATTGTTTAAGCCACCAGTCCATGGATTGCTTATCTTTGCGCCATCAACATTGACTTGAACATCGCTCCATCTGCTAAAGCCATAGTCATTATTAGCTGATTGAGCCGCAATGAGCAAAGGACAAAATAAAAACGCAAACACAAATCGAGAGTGAACTAAGGTTCTTAATGGCATATCCCTGATTATAAGCATGACCTGAAATCTGTTGTTATTTTAAATCACATGTGAATAACCTTCACACTTCACTGACTACAAAGATAATAATGATGGAATGGTTTTATAAACAATCTCATTATAATGATTTTAGCTTCAAAAGATAGCTGAAAAAAACTTAGGATAGTGCATTGGTTAATTCTGATACTTATTCTATATTTGCAAACTCAAAAAAAAGTCTATTTATTTATTAATCTATCCACCACATGCAGAATAAAGGTGCTATTAAATTTTTCGCGATTGCTTTAGCAATTGTGTGCCTTTTTCAGCTTTCATTCACATTCTTTACAAAAAGGGTTGAGAGTAAAGCCAGGAATTATGCCAATAATGAGGTTGCTACCCAATTAGCAAAAGAAATGTCAAGCGGTAATTCAGTTATTGAATCTACCCTTCATGACTCTATTGTTAAGGCCAGGGAAGCTTATTACCTTGATTCAATGGCTAACCAAACGGTATATAATATTCTAGTTAGGAAATATACCTACCAGGAGGTAAAAGAACGGGAGTTAAATTTAGGTCTTGACTTAAAAGGCGGTATGAACGTTACAATGGAAGTTTCCGTTGTTGAAATTGTTAAAGCATTAGCTGATAACAGTGATAATCCCGTTTTTACCCAAGCCATAGAAAGAGCTGTTGAAAAACAAAAAAACAGTCAGGAAGATTTCGTCACTCTGTTTGGTGAATCATTTAACGAAGTTGATCCCAATGCCAAATTAGCAGCTATATTCAATACTGTTGATTTAAAGGATAGGGTAACTTTCAACTCTACAAATGAAGAAGTTATCAGAGTGATTCGGGAAGAAACAAACGGGGCTATTGATCGTACATTCAACATCCTTCGTACCAGAATTGACCGTTTTGGTGTTGCCCAACCTAATATCCAGAAGCTTCAAACTGCTGGCCGTATATTAGTTGAGCTTCCGGGTATTAAAGAACCTGATCGGGTTCGTAAGCTTCTGCAGGGTACTGCTCAGCTTGAATTCTGGGAAACCTACCAGTTTGCTGATGTATTGCAATATTTCGAGGAAGCAAACAAAAGGTTGGCTGATGCTGGTGAAGTTGTTACTGACAGCACAAATTTAGATGATATCACAAGTCAATTAGAGGAGACCACCGTATCACCAGCTGATACTACCATTGTTGCTGCTGACTCAGCACTTTTGGCATCTGATACTTCATCACTGCTTGATAAAATTAGCGGTGATACTTCTGCTGTGGCACAACAAAAAGAATCATTTGAAAAATATGCAAAAGAGAATCCTTTATATGCTTACCTCCGACCTGCTATTTTTGCCGATGAAAACGGAAGTTTCTTTCCCGGACAAGGTGCAACTGTAGGTTATGCAGCTATTAAAGACACGGCACGTGTAAACAAATCTCTTTCAAGAGTTGCAAAAATATTCCCACGCGACCTTAAATTAGCGTGGACAGTAAAACCTGAAGCTGATAGACCTGAGGTTCTGGAGCTTGTTGCCCTTAAGGTAACTAACCGTGAAGGTAAAGCCCCTCTCGGTGGCGATGCAGTTGTTGAAGCCCGTCAGGACTATGATCAAAACGGACGCGTTGAAATTACTATGTTAATGAACAACGAAGGTGCCAAGATCTGGAAGCGATTAACAGCCGATAATATTGGCAATCAAATTGCCATTGTACTCGATGATTACGTATACAGTGCACCAAGGGTTAACGGAGAAATTCCAAACGGACGTTCATCAATTTCAGGAAACTTCACCATTGAAGAAGCACAAGATTTAAGTAACATTCTTAAGGCAGGTAAATTACCAGCCCCTGCGCGTATTGTTCAGGAAGAAGTTGTTGGTCCATCATTGGGTCGTGAATCAATTAATTCAGGTCTGGCATCTTTTGTAATAGCATTCGTGCTTGTACTTATATACATGATTGGATACTACAACAGAGCCGGTTGGATTGCCGACCTTGCATTGGTAACTAACATATTCTTCATCTTTGGGGTTCTTACATCTCTGGGAGCTGTACTTACTTTGCCCGGTATCGCTGGTATTGTACTTACTTTGGGTATGGCAGTTGATGCGAACGTTATTATTTATGAACGTATCAGAGAAGAACTCCGAGCCGGTAAAGGAATGCGACTTGCAATAACTGACGGTTACAATAATGCATACTCTGCTATTATTGACGGTAACGTAACAACACTTCTTACTGCTATTGTGCTTTACATCTTTGGTTCAGGACCAATTCAAGGATTCGCAACCACTCTTATCATTGGTATAATAACATCCTTATTTACTGCAATCTTTATTTCAAGGATCATTTTTGAGAATCTACTGAAGAATAACAAAACGATCACATTTGATAATTCATATACCAAATATGCCTTCACTGATATTAATATTGATTTCATTAAAATCAGGAAAATCCTTTACATGGTATCAGGAATTGTGATTTTTATAGGTGTTATTTCTCTCGCAACCAAAGGTTTGAACTTTGGTGTGGATTTCACAGGTGGTAGGACCTACATTGTAAGGTTCGACCAGAACGTTTCAACAAATGATGTCAGACAATCTTTGGGCACTCAATTTGGTGAAGCCCCTGAAGTGAAAACTTTTGGTGGAAACAATCAGGTTAAGATTACTACCAAGTACATCATTGAAGATGAAACTGAAACTGCTGATAGCGTTGTTGAGTCTAAACTATTTGCTGGCGTAAAACAATTTTACACCAATAACATGACTTATAATGATTTTACTGCTGACAGTGATACCAAAGTTCTCGGGCGGTTAAGTTCTCAAAAAGTAGGACCTACAATTGCTGATGATATTAAGCAAGGTGCTATAATGGCGATTACATTTGCACTGTTGGTTATCTTCATTTATATAGCTATTCGATTTAAAAAATGGCAATATGGTTTGGCAGGTTTGATTTCTCTGGCTCATGATACATTAATCACTATAGGTTTATTCTCAATTTTCTATGGTATATTACCATTTAACCTTGAAGTTGACCAGGCTTTTATTGCTGCAATTCTTACAATCATTGGTTATTCAATTAATGATACAGTTATCGTCTTTGACCGTATCAGAGAATACCTTGGACTACATCCAAAGCATACTTTAAAAGATAATATGAATAATGCCATCAATAGCACACTTGGCCGAACATTTAATACTGCCGGTACTACTTTAGTTGTACTTATAGCTATATTTATCTTCGGTGGAGAAGTTATCAGAGGTTTTATCTTTGCTCTTATGATTGGAATTGTTGTTGGTACATACTCATCTATTTTCAATGCTTCAGCTTTAGCTTTTGATTTTATCACAAGGGCGGAGCGCAGTAAAGCAAAGAAAACCCTTGAAGTTAAGGCTGCAAAAAGATAATTAATTGAAATTGTCAATTCTATAGAAAAGAGCTACCTTATAAGGTGGCTCTTTTCTTTTGAGCCCAATTGATTGATTCATTTTATAAATGCGTATCTTTACAATCCAAATAAAAGCTTCATGTCATCTAGTCTATTACTATTTCTTGATATAAGTGGTGGTGAGTTTTTAATAATTTTACTCGTTGCTTTCTTTGTGTTTGGTCCCAGGAAATTACCTGAAATTGCCCGTAAACTTGGCAGAACCATGAACGAGATTAAAAGCGTTTCAGGTGAATTAACCCGTGAGTTTAAGGATGAAACACGTAACATTACTTCAGAACTCAGAAATGCCAGGGAATCAGCACGCATTAATGCTGAAAATCTGGAGCTCAATAAAATCATAGACCCAGCTACTGACAAGAAGGTAAGTCCGGTAAGAAAAAAAATGATTTCCACTCAAAAACCTCCAGCTGATGTTGATGTTACTAATGACAGCAACAATAATGAACATATTAAGAACGTTAATGGACAAAATGAGATAACCAAGTGAGAATCATCACTCAATCAATAAAATTCATGAATCTTAAAATCATTCTTTCCTTCCTGTTAATATTTTTGTTTTCAGTTCCCGAAGTCTCTGCACAAAGCAGACGCATGGCTGCTGCTGATGACGCTTTTAACTCATTTCAGTATAACGTTGCGGCAACACGTTATAAGAAAGCATATTCGCGCACCAAAAGTCGTGCTGAAAAGGACAGGATATCATTCAAAATGGCTGAATCATACAGAATGATGAACAATACAAAACGTGCTGAGGTAAATTATCGCCGCATGATCAACAGTGATTTCGCCAGCAAGAATCCTATTGCCTATCTTAACTATGCTGACATGCTAATGGCCAGTGAAAAGTATGATATGGCTAAAGAATACTATGCCAGATATGCCGAAGCAGTCCCAGAAGATCCAAGAGGGCCCAATGGTGTTCAGGCTTGCAATATGGTACAGGAATGGATTGAAAATCCAACAAAATATACCGTTACTAATATTAAAAAAGTAAACTCCAAGGCTGACGATTTTGCAGCTACCTATTCTGACAAATTCTACAATGCAATAGTTTTCACTTCTACACGTGAAGGTAGTACTGGCAAAGGACTTGATGGCTGGACCGGTCAGAATTTCAGTGACATATTCCAAAGCCGCCAGGACCGTAAAGAAGAGTGGAGTGAGCCAACACTTGCCGAGGCTGAAGGGAAACTTAATACAAATGCAAACGAAGGAGCGCCAGTGTTTAACACCAGCTTTAGTACAATGTATTATACCCGGTGCGGCAATGAAGAAAATGAAGGCTCGAATTGCAAGATTTTAGTAGTAAAGCGCACAGGAAGAGGATGGGGCGAACCCCAGGAACTTGACCTCTCAAGTGATAGCACCGTTACTAACGGACACCCTGCTATAAGTAGCAATGAGTTTACAATCATTTTCTCCAGTGACAGAAGTGGAGGTCAGGGTGGTAAAGATCTTTGGATCTCGACAAGATCTTCTGTATCTGACAAATTTAAGAAACCTTTAAACCTTGGTGAACTCATTAATACACCAGGTGACGAGGTCTTCCCTTTTATAAGAAACGACACAACTCTTTATTTCTCATCCAATGGTCATCCGGGGCTTGGAGGTTTAGACATTTTCAAATCAGTTAAAAGAGACGATAATTGGACAAAGCCCGTAAATATTGAAGTGCCCATGAATTCAAATGGGGATGATTTCGCTATGGTGTTTAAGCCGGGCGAAGATGCCGGTGTTTTTACTTCCAATCGTAAAGGTGGAAGAGGTGGTGACGACATTTACACATTCAGCAATCCTCCTCTTGTATTCACTTTAGCGGGCACAGTTAAAGATGACCGGACATTGCAGTTTGTACCAATGGCTTCGGTTAAGTTAGTGGGATCTGACGGTTCTTCTGTTGAATCAAAGACCGACCCTAAAGGTTACTATTCTTTTAGCAAATCGCAAATCAAGCCAAATACAACTTATGAACTCACAGTTGTTAAAGAAAACTATTTTAACAAAAAAGCACGTGAAACAACAGTTGGACTTGACAAGAATAAAGATTTCGTAATTGATTTCATGCTTGAGCCTATTCCGGAAAAACCTGTTGTACTACCTGATATTTTATATGATCTGGCTAAGTGGGATCTTAAGCCTCAATACCAGGATTCACTACAGGGACTAATCAAAACCCTGCTCGACAATGAAACTATTGTCATAGAGCTTGCAGCCCACACTGATGCACGTGATAGTGACGAAAGAAATGACATACTGTCACAACGTAGAGCTGAATCCGTAGTTAATTATCTCATAGAGCGCGGCATTGACCCTGCGCGCCTTGTCGCAAAAGGCTACGGCGAAAGAGTACCTAGAACTCTGGCCCGCGATATTCGTAAAGATGGTATCTTATTAAATGAGGGAACCATTTTAACCGAAAGTTACATAGATTCATTAAAAACTGTTCCTGAAAAAGAAGCTGCACATGCTTTGAATCGTCGCACTGAATTCAGGGTACTTAGTAAAGACTTTGTGCCGAAAGCAAAAAATCAGGAATTCAGCCAGCAAAAAGTAGAAATAAAGGTTAATCCTGAGGACAACATAGTCCAATTGCAAACAGGTAAAGGCAGTTCACTCTTGCTACCGGTAGTAGTTAATGGTAAGACTACTGAAATGATGCTTGATCCTAACGATCGTGGTTTTATATTCTCATTACCTGAAGCTCAGAAGCTACTTCAAAATGGTACCATTACAAAGGATGACTTTGTTGGTGATGCAACTAAGATTCTTGCTGATGGAGGCATTGCTGACAGAGCAGTGTTCAAGATAAAGGAAATAAGATTAGGACCCCGCACTGCGTCTAATATTGAAGCATCTGTGTCGCACAAGCTTACTGAAGGTGTAATCATTGGTGAAAGCACATTAAGTACACTGGGGCGCTTTAAAATCGATCAGGAGAAGAAAACCCTGACATTTAATTGACATGATAACTGGATAAGATGAGGGAACGATTGGACTTCAAATGGTTGATCGTACCCTCATTTAATTTTGCATATAGTAATGAGCTTTGTTAACCTAAGTCGTCTTGACGGTATAAGTTAACTATCTTTAATCCATAATTTAATAATGAATCAGGAATCACGGTATAATCGCAGGGGTGTTTCATCCGACAAGGAAGATGTTCATAATGCAATAAAAGATCTGGATAAGGGTATTTTCCCGGGTGCATTCTGTAAAATCATACCTGATATTATTGGAGGCGATCCACTCTGGTGCAATATTATGCATGCTGATGGTGCCGGAACAAAATCATCGCTCGCTTATCTTTATTGGAAAGAAACCGGCGACATGTCAGTATGGAGAGGAATTGCACAAGATGCAATTGTGATGAATACTGATGATTTACTATGTGTGGGCGTTACTGATAATATTCTAATTTCAAGTACCATAGGCCGTAATAAGAACCTCATACCGGGCAATGTAATCGCTGAAATTATTAACGGTACTGAACACTTTCTCGAACAATTGAGGAGCTATGGTATAGGCATTTATTCCACCGGCGGTGAAACGGCCGATGTGGGTGATTTGGTTAGGACTATTATTGTAGATTCTACGGTTACAGCCAGGGTTAAACGGGAACACATAATTTCCAATAATAATATTATTCCGGGTGATGTAATTGTTGGGCTTTCATCATTTGGACAATCAAGTTATGAGGACACATATAACGGTGGTACAGGAAGCAACGGTCTGACTTCAGCCCGACACGACCTGTTATCAAAGCAATATGCAGTAAAATATCCTGAATCGTTCGACCCTTCAGTACCAGAAGAATTAGTCTATAGCGGTAGTATCAGTTTAACTGACCAATCGCCTGTTGAAGGACTTGATTTTGGAAAACTCCTGCTCTCCCCTACCCGAACTTATGCACCCATTATAAAACAAGTGCTTGATGAACTTCGTCAGCATATCCATGGGATGGTGCATTGTTCAGGAGGCGCTCAAACTAAAGTACTTCATTTCATTGATCAACTGCATGTTATAAAGGATAACCTCTTTGATATCCCTCCTTTATTTCAGGTTATTCGTGAGCAATCAGATACGCCCCTGCGCGAGATGTATAAAGTATTCAATATGGGCCATAGAATGGAACTTTATCTGCCTGAAGAATACGCTCATAGGGTAATTGAGATTTCGCATTCATTTAATGTTGAAGCTAAAATTATTGGAAGGTGTGAATATGCAACTTCCAAAAAACTTACCATCCACTCCCCTGAAGGATTATTAGAGTATTAGCTACGTTTTCTTTAGGATTGACGCCAACGCTATGCAGTGTTACAGTGACTGTTGAGTCACTTTTTTTCGTATCTTTGCACCCTCAAATTTAAGAACTATGCTTGACAAGCTTGAAGCAATATATCATCGTTATCTGGAGATAGAAAAGACAATGAATGATCCGGATATAATGGCTGATATGAAAGCTTATATAAAATTAAGTAAGGACTACAAGGAATTACAGCCTGTTATAGTTGCATACAGAGAGTATAAACTTGTAATGGACAATATATCCTCTGCCAAAGAAATCCTCTACCAGGAGAAGGATGAAGAGTTCAGGGCTATGGCCAAAGATGAACTTAGCCAACTCACTGAACGCAGAGATGAAATGGAAGAAGAAATCAGGATCATGTTGATACCCTCTGACCCTCAGGATGGCAAAAATGCAGTTGTTGAGTTAAGGGCAGGATCAGGTGGTGATGAAGCAAGTATATTCGCTGGTGACTTGTACCGCATGTACACTAAGTATTGCGAAACCAAAAACTGGAAGATAGATCTCGTTGATTTTACTGAAGGCACGGTTGGTGGTTTTAAGGAAATCATATTCAATGTAAGTGGTGATAACGTATATGGCCAATTAAAGTACGAATCAGGTGTTCATCGCGTACAGCGGGTGCCACAAACTGAAACCCAGGGGCGTGTGCATACTTCTGCAGCTACTGTAGCCGTTTTACCCGAAGCTGATGAATTTGATGTTGACCTGAAACCTTCTGATATCCGCAAGGACACATACTGTTCATCAGGACCAGGCGGCCAGTCAGTTAACACTACATACTCTGCTGTGCGTTTAACACACGTTCCTACAGGTATTGTGGTTACTTGTCAGGATCAAAAATCACAGCTTAAGAATTTCGATAAAGCTCTTACGGTGCTCCGTACTCGTTTGTATGAACAGGAATACCAGAAATACCTTGATGAAATATCAAAGAAGCGTAAAACTATGGTTTCAACAGGCGATCGTTCAGCAAAAGTAAGAACCTATAACTATCCACAAAGCCGTATTACTGATCATCGTATCAACCTAACTGTATATAACCTTACTACATATATGGACGGTGATATACAGGATATGATTGACGCGCTGCAATTGGCTGAAAATGCCGAGCGACTTAAAGAAGCAGTCGGTTAAACCATATTTAAAACAACCAAAATCATGAACCGAAAACAACTGATCGAGCTTATCAAACGTAAGCGCTCATACCTATGTGTAGGTCTTGACAGCGATATTACCAAGATCCCAAATCACCTTCTTGATAATGATGATCCGGTTTTTGAATTTAACAAGCAGATTATTAAAGCGACCATTGATTTTACCGTTGCATACAAACCCAATCTTGCGTTTTACGAAGCAAGAGGAATGCAAGGCATACTCAGTTTGCATAAAACCATGCAATTTCTTGATCAATTCAGTAATGAATGTTTCACAATTGCCGATGCTAAAAGAGGGGATATAGGAAATACCTCAACTCAATATGCAACTGCCTTCTTTGACAAGAAAGCCTCAGGCTTCAATTTTGATGCTGTAACTGTTGCACCATACATGGGCGAAGATTCAGTGAGTCCATTCCTTAAGTTTGAAGAAAAATGGGTTATTATCCTTGCCCTTACCTCAAATAAAGGCGCTTCTGATTTTCAGTTAAACACTGATGTAAATAATCAACGTCTTTTTGAAGATGTACTGAAAACCTCTTCACAATGGGGTTCACCTGAAAACACCATGTATGTGGTTGGCGCTACCCGCGCTGAAATGCTATCTGAGGTGCGCAGTATTGTCCCTGATCATTTCCTGCTTGTTCCGGGGGTTGGTGCACAAGGTGGTAGTCTGGAGGAAGTTGCGCGCTTTGGATTGAATGATGATTGTGGAATTTTGGTAAATGCTTCACGAAGTATAATCTTTGCGTCTAACCAACCTGATTTCACTCAAAAAGCGACTGACGAAGCGGCTACTATGCAGAAACAAATGGAAGCAACCTTAAGGGAAAAGGGAATCATTTAGTTTCAAAAGAAATGTTACATTTCTTATCGCTTCATCCTGTTATACATGGAATGATACCATAAAACAAAAAGAGGCTCCAAAAAGCCTCTTTTTATTTTACTACTATAACATCTGTTATTCTATAATATAATTCCAGTTAAAGACATCATCTTCCTCACCGTATTGAATACCTTGAAGTCTTTTATATAGCTTAGTTGAAACCGGACCGGCTTGACCATCCTTACAATATGAATAGGTATGCCCTGTAAGTGGGTCATCAATTTTACATACAGGAGAAATAACTGCAGCAGTTCCACAAGCACCAACTTCGTCAAATGAGTCAAGTTCATTAACTTCAACCGGTCGTACTTCAACTTCCATGCCCATATCCTTTGCTATGTCCATCAAGCTCTTATTTGTAATAGAAGCAAGAATTGACTCTGATTTTGGAGTAATATACTTATTTCCTTTAATAGCAAAGAAGTTAGCCGGACCTGCTTCATCAATGTATTTCTTTTCACGGGCATCGAGGAACAAAGCTGAGGCATAACCTTTGGCATGTGCTTCTTCTCCTGCGGCAAGACTTGCAGCATAATTACCACCCACTTTAAACCTTCCGGTACCTTTAGGAGCAGCGCGATCATGATCACGAGCAATGAGCAAGGAAACAGGTTTAAACCCTTCCTTAAAATATGGGCCAACAGGTGTAACAAACACCATAAAAAGATATTCATCAGCAGGTTTTACACCAACTCTGGCACCAGTACCAATCAATAACGGGCGAATGTAAAGTGAAGCTCCGGTTCCAAATGGCGGAATAAAACGTTCATTCATTTTTACCGCCTTAACAATAGATTCAAGAAAAATCTCCCGAGGCACAACTGCCATCATAACTCCATTGGCTGAACTCTCCATGCGCATGGCATTCTCTTCCCAACGGAAAATCCTGTTCTTTCCATCTTTGCCTCTAAAGGCCTTCATGCCTTCAAATGCTTCCTGTCCATAGTGCAGTGAGGATGCTGCCATGTGAATACTAATGAATTCTGAAGATGAGGTTTCAATTTCGCCCCATTTACCATTCCTGTAATAACAACGGACATTGTAGTCGGTCTTTACATAACCAAAGGGTAGGTGACTCCAATCTAATTCTAACATATGCTTTATATTTTGAGGTTTTTTATTGCACCGTTATACTTGGCTAAATTATAAAGATTACTTTACTTAACAATGCAAAAATGAAAATACTTGTAATATAATATCGGTATAAAGCAGTCATTTTGTCAGTTTTTCAGGATGGCATACCATTTGAGAAGGCTCAGTAAACTATTAAAAATTTAATACTATGCAAACCGGAAAAATCAATGTTCAAACGGAAAATATATTTCCAATTATCAAGAAATTCCTTTATTCAGATCATGAAATTTTTCTCAGGGAATTAATCTCCAATGCAGTTGACGCTACCCAAAAGCTAAAAGCCTTATCATCAATGGGTCAGTTTAAAGATGACCTTGGTGACCTTACTATTGAAGTGCTGCTCGATAAAGAAAACAAAACTTTAACAGTACGTGACAATGGCATAGGAATGACCGCTGAAGAAGTAGATAAATACATTAACCAGATTGCGTTTTCCGGTGCAGAAGAATTCGTTAAGAAATACAAGGGCAAGAGTGAAGCTGATGCAGCACAACTCATCGGTCACTTTGGACTTGGGTTTTACTCTTCGTTTATGGTTTCCAAAAAGGTTGAGATATTCACAAAAACATATCGTAAAGGCCCTGGCTCAAAAGCTGTAAAATGGGAATGCGATGGAAGTCCGGAATACACTTTAACTGAAACCGAAAAGCAAACCAGGGGAACTGATATTGTTCTGCACATTGCTGATGATTCTACTGAATTTCTTGAAGAAGCAAAGATTCTCGAACTTCTTAAAAAGTATTGTAAGTTCCTTCCTGTTCCAATCAGATTTGGCAATGAAAAGAAATGGGAGAAAATTGAGGGTGTTAAGGACGAGAAGGGAGAGGACAAGTACGATGAGAGGGAATATCCCCGCATCATCAATAACACCAATCCTGCCTGGAAGCGCAAACCATCAGAATTAAGTACTGAAGATTATAATAACTTCTATCGTGAGCTCTATCCATTTACTTTTGATGAGCCACTATTCAATATCCACCTTAATGTAGACTATCCATTTAATCTTACAGGTATCCTGTATTTCCCTAAAGTAAAGAAAAACATAGAGGTCCAGAAAGAAAAAATTCAACTATATTCAAACCAGGTATTTGTTACTGACTCGGTTGAAGGTATTGTACCCGACTTCCTGACATTGATGCATGGAGTACTTGACTCCCCCGATATTCCCCTTAACGTATCGCGTTCATACTTGCAAAGCGACTCAAATGTGAAGAAGATTTCTAACCACATTATGAAGAAGGTTGCTGATAAACTTGAGGATATCTTCAAGAACAACAGGCCGGAATTTGAAAGTAAATGGGACGATATCAGGATTTTTATAGAATACGGAATAATAAGTGAACCAAAATTCTGGGAAAGAGCTGAAAAATTCACATTACTTAAGGACACCGATGGTAAGTTTTACACCCTCGAAGAGTATAAGAGCCTGATCACTGCCGGTCAAACTGACAATGACAAAAAACTGGTCTACCTATATACTTCCGATGTGACTGAACAACACGGTTTTGTTGAATCAGCACGTGAAATGGGATACAATGTACTTGTTTTGGACGGTGTACTTGACAATCACTTCATTAATACTTTGGAACAAAAATTTGAGAACACTTCCTTTGTAAGGGTTGATTCAGATGTGCCTGATAAGCTTATCAAAAAGGATGAGCCTATGCCTTCAAAACTTACTGAAGATGATCAGAAAAACATTAAGCCCGTATTTGAAGAAGTTGCCGGTAAAGAACATTACAATGTTGTATTTGAGAGCATGAGTGAAACAAGCATGCCAGTTCAAATCACACGTCCTGAATTTATGAGGCGTATGAAGGATATGTCCATGCTTGGTGGCGGTGGAATGAGCTATATGGGTTCACTACCTGATTCATACAATTTGGTGGTCAACTCAAACCATCCACTAATAACAAAAATACATAGTGAAGTTGATGCAGAAGCCAGAAAATCAATGGCCAAGCAACTTATTGATATAGCTAAACTTTCACAAAACTTGCTAAAGGGCGAAGAGCTCACAGGCTTTATCAAGCGAAGCATTGATATCTTGCAATAATAGAAACTATTGACCCGGCAAAAGCCGGGTCAATAGTTTTTGTGTTTAATCAGAATAGTTTTATAATTTTTTTGCCTTACAGGCATTTAAACTTCTGCGGATAACTATTATTTGGTAATAATATAATTAAGCAGTACTTGTTTAGTTCACATTTCTTAAAATAACCGTAAATTTACACAATCACAAATAGTCGAAAATCATGAAAAAATCATTAGTTACTATTTTGGTAGTTGTTGGCATTGTTATCGTTTTGGTAATGATGGGCAGCGGCCGATACAACAGCCTTGTTACCCTTGAGGAAGGTGTTACAGGTGCATGGTCACAGGTTGAAAATGTTTATCAACGCCGTGCTGACCTGATACCAAACCTGGTTAATACAGTTAAAGGCTATGCCGAGTTTGAGCAAACTACTCTTACTCAAGTAATTGAAGCAAGGTCAAAAGCTACAGGTGTTAATGTTAATGCAAATGAACTTGATGAAAACTCCATTCAGCAATTCCAACAGGCACAACAAGGATTAAGCTCAGCTTTGTCACGATTAATGGTGGTAGTTGAACGTTACCCTGATTTGAAAGCAAACCAGAATTTTATGGATCTGCAATCACAGCTGGAAGGTACGGAAAACCGAATAGCTGTTGAACGCAGAAACTTCAATCAGGCAGCCCAGAACTACAACACCCAGATCAAGCGATTCCCCAATAACATTTTTGCCGGATTATTTGGTTTTGAAAGAAAAGCTTATTTCGAAGCTGACCAGGGTGCAGAACAAGCTCCTGATGTTCAGTTTTAAAGATCAGTAAGGAGCATTTGATCAATACTCTGATCTCTTCAGTAGCTATAATCAGATGCTCCCGTTGATTAAACTTCATTCAAATCTTTATTCAACAGGATGAGGTTCTCAATTAAACCTGCTTCGGCGCATAATTAAACATACTTTAGTTATCAATTAAACCTACTTCGGTTTTCAATTCAACTTCTTTCGATTTCTACATTAACAGCTTTCGATTCTTAATTAAAAATCATCACAAATGCCCAATTCAGCTAAAAGCTTCTTCACTCAACAACAACAAGACGATATTAAGCAGGCAATTCTTGATGCAGAACTCGATACATCTGGTGAAATCAGGGTGCATATACAAAAGAAATGCGCAGGTGATATTCTTGATTGTGCTGCTGAGATGTTTAAAAATCTTGGAATGGAAAAAACTATTGCCCGTAATGGTGTATTAATATACCTTGCAGTAGAAAATCACAGCTTTGCAATAATTGGCGATAGTGGCATAAATGCTGTAGTACCGGTTGATTTCTGGGAAAGCACTAAGAAACTAATGATCAATCATTTCAGGGAAGGCCGGTTTTCTGAGGGTTTAGTTGCAGGCATTGTTAAAGCTGGTGAACAACTCAAAAAACACTTTCCTTACCATAAGGATGATGTTAATGAGCTTTCAGATGAAATCTCTTTCGATGGAAATTAAAATAAAGGGTACGCTAAAAAAATAAAAGTATGTCGCACAATTCCATGACGTTTAAAATGGGTCACAAATATTTCCTGATTCTGACATTCCTGATTTTTGGCTGTTTCCACTCAGTATATTCTCAAGTTCCTGATCCATCTGTTCCTCCCCGCCTTGTTAATGATTTTGCGTCAATACTGAGTGAAACTCAGAAAAACCAGCTTGAACAATTTCTGGTTGCTTATAGTGACAGCACATCAACCCAAATAACTGTAGTGATCATGCCCGACTTAGAAGGCTATGATGTTGGTGATATGGCTCAACGAATAGGTCAAAAATGGGGAGTTGGACAAAAGAACACAAGTAATGGCTTGGTAATCCTTATAAAACCTAAAAAAGGTAATGAAAAGGGACAAGCATTTATTGCAACCGGTTATGGACTTGAAGAAGTTATCACCGATGCGGTTACAAGGCGTATTGTCGATAACGAAATGATACCATATTTCGCTGAAAATAAATACTACGAAGGAATTGCAGCAGGAGTAAGTGTTGTAAAAGACCTATTATTAGGAAAATACTCAGCTGAACAGTATACAAAAACGTCTGACAAAAAAGGAGCCGGATTCCTTCCAGTGATCATTTTCCTTGTTTTCATCATAATAGCAATTTTCGGAAAAAAGGGTGGTAACAACAACCATACAATCGGTGGTAAAGGAAACCTACCTTTCTGGTTATTACTTTCAATGATGGGGAGTGGACGTGGAAGTGGATCAGGAAGCTGGGGCGGTTTCTCCGGTGGCAGCGGCGGTTTTGGAGGCGGCGGAGGAGGCTTTGGTGGCTTTGGTGGTGGCGGCTTTGGCGGCGGCGGTGCCGGAGGGAGCTGGTAACTAATATTATTCTTCTTTTACTTTCACTCCCTGATGCCCTTCGGGGTATTCAATTGTACCATCAGAATATTTAGCAAAACGAGGTTCAGTAATTGGGTGCACATACTCATCTGCAGCCCAGGGCCATCCGCCAAATTCAGTTATACGGTAGTCTGCAACTGTCTGTTGTATTTCCTTTTGTGTATTCATCACAAACGGACCATACTGTACTACAGGCTCACTGATTGGTTTTCCCTGCAATAACAATATCTCGCTCTCGGTATCACCATTTATTATCTCCAGATCCACATCGGGCATAACTTCAATTGAATTATACGACTCAATAGCTTGACCGAGAACTGAAATCTCCTTCCCTTTGAAATAATATAACATCCGGTTAACCTCTTTCTTTGATGCCTGTATTGTGTATTCCGCATGCGGTTCAAGTTTATATCTAACTATGGCAACCTCATTCGCAGGATCGGCAGCCCAGGAGTCGGCAGAAGGAGTTTGAGAAATGATACCATCTGATTCACCTGTAACAATAATCACTTCAGTGTATTTTCCATTATTATCAGAAATTGATGATTTGGGCAAATTCTCCTTCCACAGCATCTTAAAGTAGGGTTTCACCATCTTTTTTGCAGCGGGCAGATTCAACCAAATCTGAAACAATTCCAAGGGGTTCGGTTCATTTTTGTTCAATAAGGGAAACATTTCAGAATGCTGTAAACCAGTACCTGCTGTCATCCATTGAACATCACCATTGCCATACCTCCCTGCACCTCCCGCTGAATCAGAGTGATCAATAAAGCCTGAAAGAACAATTGTTATGGTCTCAAACCCACGATGTGGATGTACCGGAAAGCCAGGCACTATATGCCCGTGATACATACGCCAATCAAGTTTTTCACTAAAGTCGTTACCTAATGTACGGCCTTTGAGACTTTCGGTTGGCCCTAACAATTCATTCCCCTTAGGGTATGCATCATTATGGTGGGCACAAAATAGAAACGGATCTTTGGTTGTCCATTGAAAACCTAACCTGTTGACTGCGATAATGGGTGATTGCATAATGGTAATTTTTAAGTATTGCCTGCTGAAAGGTGCAATATGAGTTAGTTATAAACAACTATATGAAGCTGAAGTTTTGTGGGTTAAACAAAAATGAACCTACAGTAAAAGATTTTTTTGCACAACGAAAAAAAAGTGTAATTTTGCCCTCGGAAAGATGGCAGAGTGGTCGATTGCGGCGGTCTTGAAAACCGTTGACCTGCAAGGGTCCGGGGGTTCGAATCCCTCTCTTTCCGCAAAATCACATCAGTGCCCTGTTTTCAGGGCATTTTTTTTTCGGCCACTTAACTAATCAGTGATACCTTCAAGCACCTACTTCACAAACACATCGCAGTACTTGCTTTTTTCATTCTATCTTACTACCTTTGACATATGGCTGTAACACTGGCAAGATAATTGCAGCCTAAATAACTTTTGCAATAGAACATAGCAATCATATCCCCATGAAAAAATCTATCTTCATCCTCACATTGATTCTCATTTTTACACTGAAAGTTTTTCCTTCCCCAGGGATCGGAGCCTACATTTCTCATGCAACTTTCAATGTTCCCGGTCAAACTCCTTATGTAGAAGTTTACCTTGAATTAATGGGCAATACCCTGGTTTATAATAAGCTTCCTTCAGGGCTTTTTCAGGGAAGTGTTCAGATTACCATGATCATAAAGCAGGATTCAGTTATAAAGGACTTCAAAAAATATGAATTGCTGAGTAAGCAAATTAACGATACTGTAAGCGTTGGTGTTAATTTTATTGACCAACAGCGCTTTAGTTTGCCTAACGGAAGTTATGTGTTAGAACTCTCAATAATTGATAATAATATCGACAAAAAAGCTCAGTCACTTAATTATCCATTCACTATAGAGTTTCCTGAGGATAAAGCAACAGTATCGACCATACAGTTTGTCAATTCATATACCAAGACAAGTGAGTCTAACATTCTGAGTAAGAGCGGTTATGATCTTGTGCCATTAGTGGATAACTATTATCCTGCCGATAAAGATAAACTCATATTTTATGCGGAGGTATACAATCCTAACCATAAAGAAGGAAGCGATGAAAAATTTATTATTTCATACTACTTAGAGTCTTTTGAAAATGGCCGAATACTTAATGACTTTGCTAAAACTAAAAGAGAAGCCTCAAAGCCTGTTATAGTTTTAATAAACGAATTCGATATCAGCCGATTACCAACCGGTAATTACAATGTTGTTATCAGCTTACGCGATAAACAAAATGCTGAGATTGCATCAGGCATATCATTCTTCCAGCGATCTAACCCTGAAATGGATGCTGTTGCGCAGGATTATTCAACAGTGGACCTCTCAAATTCATTTAGTGCATCTATAATGAGTGCTGATACCCTCAGGGAATTCATTCAATCGCTCACTCCTGTGGCAACTGAAATGGAGAAATTATTTATTAACTATCAATCACAAACAGCAGCTTTACCTGCATTGCAACAGTACTTCCAGAAATTCTGGGAGAGCAGAGACCCACTGAAGCCTAAGGAAGCCTGGGAAACATACAAAGCGCAAGTGAAAAAAGTAAATGAAGCTTTTGGCACTCAGGTAAAGAAAGGATACAATACTGATATGGGTTATGTTTATTTAAAATATGGTGCACCGAGTACCATTCAGGATGTGCCATTTGAAACAGGGGTTATAGAAGGACGTGGAACTGTACCTTACCAGATATGGCATTTTTATAGTCTGAATAATGGTAGAGAACGCAATAAACGATTTGTATTTGTGAGTTCTGAGGTGAGTGTCAGAGATTACACTCTCGTCCATTCAGATGCTGTTGGTGAGATTCAAAATTACAACTGGCAAGGATTGATTTTTAGGGAGATTTGGACTAAGGATGCTGATCGTGAAACTCTGCAGCATGATCGAAGCAGGTCAGGAACTATTTACAACAACCCATATTAATAGCTTACCGGTTACTAACTGTGACTAAATTGGAATAAAACCTAAGTACCATTAGCTGGTCATATCAGTTGATTAATACTATATTTTACATTAAAATCAGTAGAACAAACGGGCTGTATTAACCATATATGTCGTATGTTTGCAAGCTATAGTAAAGGTAATAACCCCATACATCTGATAAGTGCGTATTGCAATCGTTATTTTAAACTGGAACGGAAGAAGCTTCTTAAAGAAGTTCCTTCCATCAGTATTGGAACATAATGAGCCTGACACTCGCATCATTGTTGCTGACAATAACTCACATGATGATTCTGTATCAATGCTCAGGCAAGAGTTTCCAACGGTTGAAATAATTCAAAATGAAACTAATGGGGGGTTTGCAAAAGGTTACAACGATGCATTGTCACAAGTTGAAGCTGACTATTATATACTTCTCAATTCTGACATAGAAGTAACTGCAGGTTGGATTAAGCCTATCATTGACCTGATGGATAATGATGCTTCAATTGCTGCATGTCAGCCTTTAATACGTTCGTATCATTCGCCTGAACACTTTGAATATGCAGGAGCTGCTGGTGGGTTCATCGATGAGTTTGGATATCCCTTCTGTCGCGGGCGCTTATTTCAGCATATTGAAAAGGATATGGGCCAATATAATGATACCCGTGAAGTATTCTGGGCTACCGGCGCTTGTTTGTTTGTAAGAGCCGACTTATTCAGAAAGCATGGAGGTTTTGATGAAGACTTTTTTGCTCATATGGAAGAGATTGATTTCTGCTGGCGTATGAAGCATTTGGGATTTAAAATAATGGTTTGCCCTGATTCAGTAGTGTATCATGTTGGAGGTGGAACACTTCCCAAGAAATCTTCATTCAAGACATACCTCAACATGCGCAATAACATTACCATGCTTTACAAGAATCTGCCCTCTGAAAGGCTTGTATTTGTTTTTGCCTCGAGGCTGGTGCTTGACGGAATTGCAGCATTTAAATTCCTCTTTGATGGTGGTTTTGATGACTTTTGGGCAGTGATAAGAGCTCATATGAGCTTTTACCGTAGGTTTCCAAAGCATAAGCACAAACGAGGATTAATCCAACACCGCAATGTGTCACAGGTATACATAGGAAATGTTGTAATTGACCATTTCTTGAAGGGAGTAAAGAAATTTTCAGAAATAAGGAAAGAAAAATTCACATCTGATGGCATGGTTTTACCTAATCATAGCAGGACTGTTTGAAACAGCCTGGGCAGTAGCACTCAAGTATTCAGAAGGATTCACCCGCCTATGGCCCTCTGTGGTTACCGTTGTGGCTATGGCAATCAGTATTTACCTATTGGCAATTTCACTGAAAACATTACCATTAGGAACCGCATACACTGTATGGACAGGCATAGGTGCTATTGGTACCGTGATATATGGCATTATGGTATTCGGTGAATCAAAGGATCTCCTCAGAATACTTTTTGTGATAATGATAGTTGGTGGAATAGTAGGTTTAAAAATAACCTCGAGGGCATAATAACACAAGATCGTTTAATCTTGAATGATTAGAGGCTATTCATTTTACTACAGAAAGCTGAATCTTTTATCCCAGAAAGTTAATAAATTAACTACCAAAGATTATTTCTTTAACAAACTCAGTATAGCTAGTCGATATGAGTCAAGTCCAAAACCCGCAATAACTCCTTTTGCAAACGGCGAAATATACGATGAATGCCTATAACTTTCGCGGGCCCAGATGTTACTCATATGCACTTCTACAACCGGGCTGTTGATGGCCTTTACTGCATCGGCAATAGCCACTGAAGTGTGCGAATAACCACCAGCGTTAAGTATGATCCCATCGGATAAAAAGCCTGTTTCCTGAATCTTGCTTATTATTTCACCCTCAATGTTACTCTGGTAATACTCCAAATCAACATCCGGAAACTCGAGCGCCAGTTCTTTAAGTATAGTATCGAAAGACTGATCACCATAAATATGTTTCTCCCTTATGCCGGTTAAATTCATATTAGGACCGTTAATGATGGTTACTTTCTTCTTTTCCATTGCACTACCCTTCTTTTGCTATTCGTGAATTACTACAGTCAAATTATAATTTTCTACCCGTAATTGTTTATCGCCTAACAAAAATTGTTGATGATTGATTGCCGGCAATAACAGGATATAAATTGTAAATTGTCATCTGCTCTTCTCTGGTATTGTATGTGATCTTATGAATGTTTCTTCTGCCCGAAGGATATTCACTTTCCTCAAAAATTTCAAGTTCGTTGGGTTTATTCAGTAAGTACCTGAATTCTCTTATAGTATCACCCCGCAATTGTATTACCAGATAGTTCCGGCTTTTGAACTCAAGTTCAGTCCGGATTGAATCAGTGGTCAGTTCCTTCCACGGACCATAAACACTGAACTCATCAGGAAACTTTTCCTTCTTACATGCAACAAAAACCAGTAGTAATATTACTATAACGGAAAGGTACTTTTTCATTTAGATCATTCGTTTTCATCTTAAACGATTGCAAAATTATAATATTGTTTCTTACCTTTGCAGCGATTTCCTATTGGGGTGCCTAAAAATAACGGGCTGAGATCATACTCATTGAACCTGCTCCGGGTAATGCCGGCGAAGGGATTACAGAGAAAACTTATTTACGGATATTTAAAGACCCCTTTAAATCATCCAGAGTTTAATCTAAAAATAGAATCAAAATGATTAAAAAACTTCTGCTGGTTTTACCAGTTTTGCTTCCATTACTACTATCAGCTCAAATTAACATCAAAGGGAGGATTATTGATTCCAACACTGCAGCACCACTTGCCGGGGCGCACGTGAGTATCAATAACAACATGAAAGTTGCCATCACAAGGCCAGATGGAATTTTTGAAATTTTCGGTCTGAAAGAAGGCGATTACAAAATGAAGATCACTTACATGGGATATACTGACTGGTTAAGTGACATCAACCTCGTGGAAAGCCGTACTATGATGATCAACATGGAAGAAGCTCCTTTAACTATCACTGAAGAGGCAATAATTGAATCAACACGTGCCGGTGAAAAAACTCCGGTTACAGCTTCAACAGTTCAAAAAGAAACAATTGACAGGCTGGACCAGGGTCGCGATATGCCATTTCTGCTCGATCACCTGCCTGCAACAGTTACAACATCCGATGCCGGTACCGGTGTAGGTTACACATCATTCCGCATCAGGGGAACTGATATGAACAGGATCAATATTACAGTAAACGGTATTCCATTGAATGATGCAGAATCACACGGCGTGTTCTGGGTAAATATGCCAGATTTTGCTTCATCGGTGTCAAGTTTACAGGTACAGCGTGGTGTTGGTTCCTCTACCAATGGATCAGCTGCATTTGGTGCAAGTGTAAATTTACAGACTTCTCCCCCATCGCCTGTAGCTTATGGTGAAATTACTAATGGTTTTGGGTCATTTAATACATTTCAACATTCGGTATCGGCCGGAACCGGCTTAATGAATGGGAAATGGGCTGTTGACGCGCGCTTATCTAAATTGTCTTCTGATGGTTATGTTGACAGGGCCAGTGCTGATTTGAAGTCCTTCTATGTTTCTTCAGGATATTATGGTACGAATACAATCTTGAAAATGAACGTGTTCTCAGGATTTGAAAAGACTTACCAGGCATGGGAAGGGGTTCCCTCCTACCTGCTTGATTCCCAAAGAACTTTGAACGTGATGGGCCAATATACTGACAGAGATGGCAACCTCAGGTACTATGACAATGAAACCGACAACTATCAGCAAGACCATTACCAACTTATTTTAGCCCAACGCTTCAGCAAAAAAACTACTGCCAATTTTGCACTACACTATACCCGTGGAAGAGGATACTATGAACAATACAAGGAAGAGCAGGATCTAAGTGATTATGGTGTTGAAAGTGCAGTCATTAATCCAAATCCAGACACAATTATAGTCTTACCTAATCTTGAAACTGACCTGATCAGGCGTAAGCATCTTGATAACCATTTTTATGGTTACACAATGTCAATTAATTACCATCCTGTGAACAGACTGCAACTCACTTTTGGAAGTTCGGGAAACATTTATGAAGGAGATCATTTTGGCAGGATTATTTGGGCTGAATTTGCCCAAAATATTGGTCATGACTATCAGTGGTACTTTGGAACCGGCGACAAAAAAGACCTTAATGTTTATGCCAAGGCGATTCATCAAACTACCAGCAGATTAAGTTTGTATGGTGATTTACAATTGCGGGCAATCAATTATAAAATCACAGGGATTGATGACGATTTGCGTAACATCACCCAGGAGCATGATTTCCTCTTCTTCAATCCAAAGGCGGGTGCCTTTTTTGATCTTCACTCCAATGGAAGTCTCTATATGAGCTTTGCAGTAGGTCATCGTGAGCCTAACCGCGATAACTATACAAATGCTGATCCTTTTAAATCAGAACCTTTAGCTGAAACGCTTTATGATTATGAGGCAGGATACCAATACAAGAAGAATGGGGTTAGCTTAAACACGAATGTTTATTATATGCATTACAATGATCAGTTGATCCTCACCGGTGAGATCAATGACGTTGGTTCTGCTGTAATGACTAATGTTGACAAATCTTATAGAATGGGAATAGAGATCTCAGGTACCTACAGGATTCACAAAAGTTTCACACTTGCAATGAATGCAGCATTCTCCTCCAACAAGATTATTGATTTTATTGAGAAAATTGATAATTGGGATAATAAGATGCTGATCACTAATAATATTGGTACCACAAATTTAGCTTTTTCACCTGCTGCCGTTGCAGGTTTGGAGCTTTTATGGAGCCCTTTGCCGGGCTTTATAGCTTCATTAGATGGTAAATTTGTTTCAAGACAATATATTGATAACACTTCATCAGCAGACAGAAGCCTCGATCCTTATATTGTAAACAATTTGAAATTAGGATATTCCATCACCCCTAAATTTGTCAAAGAAATTGTGATCAATGTAGCTGTAAACAACCTGCTTAACCATGAGTACGAGACCAATGCATGGGTTTATCGCTACTACACTGAAGGTGAATTCAATAAGTATGACGGCTATTTCCCACAAGCGGGTATCAACCTGAATGCGGGACTAACAATCAAGCTATAAGACCATATAACTCCAACTGCTAAAACAGTTACTAACCAGTACTCGACTTTTAAATCACCTCGTCTGCTTCATTGCACGGGGTGATTTGCTTTTAAACCTTTTTGCGAACAGTTGGTTTCATTATCTTTGCAATTCACTCCCATAATAATGAATACAACAATTAGCATCAGGAATAAAAAGGCTTCATTTGAATATTTTCTAACAGAAGATTTCATTGCTGGCATCATTCTTACCGGAACTGAAATTAAATCAGTTCGCGAAGGCAAGGCTAATTTAACTGATGCCTACTGTCAGTTTATTGGCAGTGAGTTGTTTGTGAAAAACCTTCACATCAGCGAATACAAGTATGGCACTTATGCAAACCATGAACCAAAGCGTGATCGTAAGTTATTACTAAGTAAGAGAGAACTTCGCAAACTACAAACTAAAACTGATGAAAAAGGCCTTACTATTATACCTACCCTCCTTTTTATAAACGAGAAAGGACTAGCTAAACTTAAAATAGCGATAGCAAAAGGAAAAAAGAACTACGATAAGAGAGAAACACTTAAAACTAAAGATACACAGCGTGAAATTGACCGACATCGGGATTAGCTGGGTTACCTTTTACTCTACGGTTACTCTACGGTTAGAGTACGGTTACTCTACGGTTAGTCTACCCCTTAAGGTAGAGTAACCGTAGAGTAACTGTATGCTTTTAGTATTCTATTACTGAATAAAGCTTGATTTCAATAAAAAGACACTGTAATTTCCGCTAAGAACATTTAATAGTTATATTGCACAAACTTTAACCATTAGCAAACACACTAAAAAAGTCAAATAATGAAACGTATAAGTACTCTCTTTCTGGCAATAATATTGATTAGTACATTGGCAATCCCTTCGGCTTTCTCACAAGAAAAAACTGACGCTGCAAATGAAGCAAAGCCTACCATCAAATGGTATACGTTTGAAGAAGCTGTTAAAAAGAATAAGAAAAAACCGAGGAAGATATTTGTGGACGTATACACTGACTGGTGTGGCCGGTGTAAGAAGATGGATAAGGAGACATTTATGGATCCGGCTGTAGTTGATTATATCAATAACAATTACTATGCGGTAAAATTCAATGCTGAACAAAAAGAGCCTGTTACATTTAAGAAACAGGAATTTGTTAGTACTGACCCATCAAAACCAAAATCACCGCATCAATTAGCTCTCGCCTTGCTAAAACAAGAGATGAGATATCCGTCGTATGTTATCCTCGACGGTGACAGCGAATGGTTGTATAAGCTAAAAGGTTATAAAACGCCTGAAGACCTCCTACCATTATTAAAGTACTATGGCGGCGACCAATATAAGGTGATGTCGTGGAGTGAATTTAATGAGTTGAAGTCATTGTAAACCAGATGTCAACGGGAAACTAGTAATATCAAAAATGATAGAAGAAAAGTATACAGCACTTGTAGCAGAAGAAACCGGTACTGGCATCAGACCTTTAATTAAAGAACTTAGGGTCTCTGATTTACCTGATAATGATCTACTCATCAAGGTATTGTATTCTTCACTCAATTATAAGGATGCCCTTTCTTCTCATGGCAATAAAGGAATAACAAGGCAATATCCACACACACCGGGTATTGACTCTTGTGGAATTGTAGTCAGGTCAAAGTCATCAGATTTCAAAGAAGGTGACTATGCTTTGGTTTGCGGTAACGACCTGGGCATGAATACTGCAGGAGGTTTTGGTCAGTACATCAGTGTTCCGGTTGAGTGGGCAATGCATTTACCTGATAAATTATCACCCGAAGAAAGCATGATGCTTGGTACAGCAGGTTTCACAGCAGCACTTGCAATACATAAAATGTTACAGAATGGCCAGCACCCAACACAGGGACCGGTTCTCGTTACAGGTGCTACAGGGGGATTAGGGAGCCTGGCAATTAATATTCTTGCAAAACTTGGCTATGATGTAATTGCCGCGACCGGAAAAACTGATGAAACTTCATACCTGAATTCACTGGGTGCTTCAGTAATATTTTCACGTGAAGATGTAGATGACAAAAGCGGCAAGTTATTGATACGCCCTCGTTGGGCAGGGGCAATTGATACTGTAGGTGGAAATATACTTGCTACGGTTTTAAAAGGTTGCCAGAGACATGGCAATGTAGCCTGTTGTGGCAATGCCAACTCACCTGAACTCAATACAACTGTGTTCCCTTTTATATTAAATGGCATTAATTTGCTGGGGGTTGATTCAGCCACCACTCCCATGACCTTAAGGAAATCACTTTGGCATTTGTTGGAAAAAGAATGGAGACCTGATGCATTGCATCAGATCTCCACTACTGTTAATTTATCTGATTTACCCGGTAAAATTGAATTGATACTTCAGGGTAAAATTCGTGGCCGTATTGTAGTTAAGCATTAGTGATTATGGCCTGCATGCGGATCAACGCGGTCAGCTTCCTTCTTGCAACAATCAGGTAATTTAGCATATGCCTTTGCATCACCAGCAACATCATCAGCATCATAACCTACATCTGAAATTGCTTTCCTGAGTGCTTCAGGGGTTGTTTTGCCATTCTTATAAGTTACTTTAACAGTGTGAGTTTCAAGATCAAGATTTGATTTGATTACACCTTTTTCAAAAGCAAGTGTACGTTCAATACGCTCCTTGCACATAGTACATTGTGATGAAACCTTGATATCAACCTCTTCTGTTTTCGCATTCTGTGCAGAAATACTGCCTGTTACCAACAGCATGATTAATAATGCTGAAATGTTCTTTAGTTTTCTCATATTGCTTTCTTTCAATTTTATAATAGTGGTTTAATGTTAAGTTTCACAGTTATCGAACTGCTAATCCATTTTGCATTTTTTTATTGATGCAAATATTTCATCTTATAATCTTTCCAGTATTAACAATTACCTTGCCACAGCAATCATTGACAAAGAATTATCAATGCAATTATTCATGTGGAATACTGTACCTTATTCCCCCATAGAACATACGTCCGAAAATAGGTCCCCAAACCATTCCGGCATCAAAGCGGTCAGCAAATGGAGCATCATATCCTAAAACAGGATGTTCTTGTTTAAAATTAGTAAGGTTTTCAGCGCCAATGTATGCATCCCATTTCTTAAATTTACGGGTTATTTGACTATGAATTGTTATATAATCGGGTGAATAGGTTTGTCCGGCATGTGGCTCGGGTAAAACTATGCCCTCAGGTAAGCGAGTGCTTCCATTGTATTGACTGGTAAAGTCAAACTTCCATTTATCAAAACGCGTAGCGTATGACATGGTAAATAAGCCCTTATGACGACTAACAAGCGGCCTTTCACGCAGAGCTCCGGCAGTGGTTACTTTTGTGTCATTTAAACGGTAAGCTGCGGTGAAATCAAATCTTTCAAAGAGATTTACTGAAAGATCAACTTGAAAACTGTTAGAATATGACTCGCCATCAAGATTATAGAATATTACCTTATTATAAGCCTCATCAAGGTCAACAACTACCTGGTTAATGAAATCAGTGCGATAAAAGTCGACAGTTAAGGTTGCTTTTCTTTCGTCTGTTAAGTTAAACTCTTGAGTGATATTAACACCATAGTTCCATGCTTCTTCTAGCTTAAAGTCCTCACGGAAAACAAGTTGCCTGGAGCTAACCAGCATACCGGTGTTCTCGGCAAGTATTGACGGGCTGCGGTAGCCCTTACCTGCTGAACTCCTCAATACCGTATTCTCAAACAAGTTAACTTTAAAGTGAACCCTTGGCGTGTACATTATACCATGAAGATTATGATGATCAACACGCATACCGGCAATGAAATTCATTTTTTCATTAGGTGTAAATGTATATTGGGCAAAAGCACCAGGCACTGATTCTACCCTTGAAAAACTACTGTCGGCATATACTTCATCATAATCGTCGTACATCAAACTAAAGCCTGTACTAACTCCATGCACCGGGCTACCGGTTTGAAGAATGGCATTACCATAAAAACCAAGCTGACGGGCATCATAGTTTGTTCTGCCAAACATGCTTTCCTGCTCATGATAAAGTCCACTAAAAATAAGTCCGATGCTTGTATTGGGTCTGTTTTTAAACATAAAACCCGTTTTATCATACGCTTGTAACCTGCGGGTGGTCACTTCCATCACATAATTACCATTGGTAATAGCATCGCTGGTATTATGATCAATTAATTGTCCACCGGTTCTGCGGTCTTGCAGGAAGTTAATCCCAAACTTACTTTCGGTCACCCCTGCTTTTTCATAACTCCAGCGGTTTGAAAGATTAATTTGTGATGATAAGGGTGTATCAAGAAATCCATCATGATTCATGTCATTTTTCAACACTTGCTGTGATGTGTGGGCAAGTACCAGAGTACTGAATCGTTCGTTTAACCTTGCTGATGCATGGGCATTAAGTTCATAACGCCCCTCATTGTTTAAGTATGCATTCAGGAAGAACTTATCAGTGTTCCATGGCTTACGCATTTCAGCATTTATCTGTCCGGTAGTTGATTCATATCCATTGATAACAGAAGATGTTCCTTTTGAAATTTGGATAGATTCCATCCAGGTACCCGGTATGTATGTTAATCCAAAGGCAGAGCCTAATCCCCTTGTAAAAGGTATGTTTTCAACCATGAGCTGGCTATAAACACCGGCCAGTCCCAACATTTGAATTTGCCGTGCACCGGTAACAGCATCAGCAAATCCTACATCAACTGTAGCATTGTTTTCAAAGCTCTCCGATAGATTGCAGCAAGCGAGTTTTTGTAGCCCCGCAACGGTAATTACTTCGGTTTTGATAGGCTTGATCTTTGAAATAAAACTTCCTTCAAGTTTCTCTGTGATATTGACAGCTGCCAGATCAGATCCTTTACGAAGAATGATCTCTTGCCTGGAATGTGAGTTTATTGTAATAGTGTCATTGGTAAAACCAACAAAACTGGCAATAAGCCTGGCAGAGGCTGCATTATCTGGCAAACTAAAGCTACCCTTTTCATCAGATACTGTTCCGCTTGTTGTTCCTTCCCAATATACATTGGCAAAAGGAAGTGGAACTTTTTTGCCTGCGGCATCAATTTCATAAACTGATCCTTTGATAGCCTGTTGAGCATAGGCAAAACCTGTGCCCATTATTATTATTAGTATAAAAGCTGCTAGCTTCTTCATTGTATTTTCTGTTTTTTAAAAATTAAATAATAGTTAATTCAGCCTGTGTTAACAGTGCCTTAATTCTATCAAACAGAAAAAAATCAAATTCTCAATGATGAATATTTGAGGTATGGCGGTAATTCAGGAGGATATTCACTTTGATCATACAGGATAAGATTACCTGTAAGTAAGTTATCGAATGGGAGATAGATGGTATTGGATAAAGTAAAAACCGGAAGCAGTGAAATCAGAGTGCTGATGGTTTGAGTAACAAATACATCCCCTATCTTAACAAACATGCCAGTGTCTTCACAACATGGGAGCGCTGAAAGACTACTAGCCTGTTCAATTGCACCATGATACAAGAAATCAAACGAATGATGGTGATTTTTATCGTCAGATACATTTTGTGAACAGCAAAATTCCATTTCTCCTGTATTGTATACAGTGCTATTGCTCATGTTACATTTATGAACATACAGCATTAGACCGGTTGATGGCATGAGAAACACAACCAGAAGAAGTAAAGCAACTAAGCGTTTTGCAGTTACACTCATTATAAGTAGCAATTATTCAGCAAATGTACACAATCAAACACACACCTTATACAATTTAAGAAATCTTTAACAATTGATCAACGATATTGAGATTGAGCTAGTTGCAATTTGGTAAATTATAATGATTCTAAATTAGCCATTCCTCAAAAAAGTTGTACAATAAGTTTATTACATTTTCTACTTTTGTCACCCTATAAATATAGATACTTGAATATATATGGAAAGTCAATCACTTGTATTATTCTTCATTTTAGGAGTGGTGCTGGTTGGTGGGGCTATTTTGTTTTCCACCTTTGTGCCGCCCAGTTCATACAATCCACTAAAATTTGAGCCTTATGAATGTGGTATTGAGACCATTGGAGGTTCATGGCTACAGTATACAGTGGGGTATTACCTGTTTGCCATTATCTTTTTGATCTTTGACGTTGAAACGGTTTTCATCTTTCCATGGGCAACTGTAGTTAGGGAAGCAGGTATGACAGCGTTTATTGAGATCCTCATCTTCTTTACCGTGCTTGGATTAGGACTATTCTACGGATGGAAGAAGCATGCCTTGAAATGGGAATAACATCTTAACAGAAAAGAGTAACAGCTCGAAAATAAAAGCATGAAAGAGAAAATAGGCAAAGATTATCCAATAATTGAGTCACACGAAGGAGGTAGCATCATTACTACCAAACTTGATGACCTATTAAACTGGGCACGATCAAACTCATTATGGCCATTAACTTTTGGTACACGTTGCTGTGCAATTGAATTTATGGCAGTTGGAGCTTCACGACATGATTTCTCAAGGTTTGGAATGGAGGTTGCCCGTGCTACTCCACGTCAGGCTGACATGATCGTTATAAGCGGTTCCATAAACTACAAAATGGCTCCGGTATTGAAGCGCCTCTATGATCAGATGGCTGATCCAAAATATGTGATGGCTATGGGTGCCTGTGCTATATCAGGTGGTCCTTTTTATTACAACAGCTATTCCATTGTTAAAGGAGCTGACCACGTTATACCGGTAGATGTGTACATTCCGGGATGCCCACCGCGTCCTGAAGCGTTCCTTTTCGGACTAATGCAGCTCCAGAAGAAGATTCGCCATGAACGCTACTTTTCAGCGAAAAAAGTAAAAAAATAATCAGAATAAGCCAAAATAGAACCATATGACAAACGATTCGCTTATTCAATCAATCAGTAGCCTGCTACCTGAAGCCCAGATTAAGATGGGCTTTGAGTATGTTGAAGCTTTCATACCGGTTGATAAACTGCATGATTTCATGTTGCAGATGAAGAATAATCCTGAAATGGCATTTGATTATCTGATCTGCTTAACAGGTGCAGATTTCCCCGACCACCTTCAGGTTATTTACCATCTTGAATCAACATCTCATAATCACGTAATAGTAATAAAAGTAAAGACTATCGGCAGGGAAAATCCTTCAGTTGACTCAGTGAGTGATATATGGCCAACTGCCGATCCTCATGAAAACGAAGCTTTTGATTTGCTAGGCATTAAGTTTAACAACCATCCCGAACCGCGCAGGCTGTTCCTTGATGATACATGGGGCTACCCACTTCGTAAGGACTACCAGGATGATGTTCACATTGTATCCCGATAACCATGGCAGAATATAAAGAAGTATATTTAACAAGTGATGAGATAAAGACCGATGATTATCTCGTCAACATGGGACCACAGCACCCCAGTACGCATGGTGTTCTTCGCCTTTTGGTAAAGCTTGAGGGTGAAAAGGTTCTGAATGTGCAGCCTCATATTGGCTATATACATAGCGGTATTGAAAAGATGACCGAGAGCCTGACTTATATTCAGATTCCCCATCTTACTGACCGAATGGACTATTTGGCTGCTCATATGAATAATGAGGCCGTTAGTCTTTGCGTTGAGAAAGCACTTCAGGTAGAAGTGCCTGAAAGGGCAAAGTACATTCGTACAATATTTGATGAACTTCAACGAATTGCATCACACCAATTGTGGTGGTGTGCCTTCGGTATGGATATGGGAGCTCTTACAACATTCTTCTATGGCCTTCGAGACCGAGAAGACATCCTTGACATCTTTGAAGAAACCTGTGGCGCCCGGTTGACACTGAATTACAGTATACCGGGCGGTGTTATGTTTGATATTCACCCAAATTTCCAACGTGACGTAAAAGCATTCATCAAAAAATTCAGGGCTAAACTTCCTGAATACGAACGGCTACTTACCGGTAATGTTATTTTCAGGGAAAGAACCAAAGGTGTTGGTATCCTTTCAAAAGAAGAGGCTATCGCCTATGGTGTTACAGGCCCAAGCGGACGTGCATCAGGTTTCTCTTGCGATATTCGTAAGAAACAACCTTACAGTGCTTATCCTTATGTGAAATTCAACGAGATTATGGGTACTGACGGTGATACATTCACTCGTTATCACCTTCGCATATTGGAGATGTTCGAATCAATGGATATTATTGAGCAGTTGATTGATAATATTCCTGAAGGCGACTATGCAGTCAAAATGAAAGGGGTTACCAAATTACCTGAAGGCGAATACTACCAGAGAGTGGAAACCGGACGTGGGGAATTTGGAGTATATGTTATCTCTGATGGCAAAAAGAATCCATACAGGATGAAATTCCGCTCACCCGGTTTCTCAAACCTCTTTGCTATAAACAACATTGCAAAAGGATGGAAAATAGCTGACCTTGTGGCCATTATGGGCACCTTCGACCTGGTTATACCTGATATTGACCGATAATAGTATAATGATTCAAACTACTGAACAAAAATACGATGGCCTTTAATATTTACGATTTTACCCCGTTAACTAAGTCAATTCATGACTCGCTTTCTGCAAGTCTGAGTCCGACTGCTACATTAGCCATTGAATGGACTATAGTAGGAGTTTTGTACTTACTGTTTGTAGCAGTATTCGGACTGTTTCTTGTTTACGCAGAGCGTAAAGTATGTGCAGCATTTCAGCAGCGTTTAGGCCCAATGCGTGTGGGTCCCTGGGGGCTCTTACAGACTATTGCTGACTTCATAAAACTTCTGATGAAGGAACTTATTACTCCAAAAAGAGCTGATAAGTTGCTTTATAACCTGGCACCATTTATTGTGATAATTGTTGCTTTCGTTAGTATATCAGTAATTCCTTTTGCACCGGGACTGGTGTCATTTGATTTTGATATCGGCGTGTTCTTTGTAACTTCGGTATCATCAATTGGTGTTATTGGAGTATTGCTTGCAGGCTGGAGTTCAAACAATAAGTATTCGCTTATTGGTGCTATGCGCTCAGGTGCACAGATTGTAAGCTATGAATTATCAGTTGGACTTGCACTTATAACTATGATTGTATTTGCAGGCACTATGCAGATATCAGGTATTATTGAAGGTCAACGCGACATGTGGTTTATATTTAAAGGCCACATACCGGCAGTTATTGCTTTCATTGTATTTGTTATTGCAGGAACCGCTGAAACAAACCGCGGGCCTTTTGACCTTGCTGAGGCTGAATCAGAACTAACTGCAGGTTTCCATACTGAATATTCAGGTATCAAATTCGCCTTCTTCTTCCTGGCTGAGTACATTAACCTGTTTATTGTTGCAGCCATGGCAACTATTGTTTTCCTCGGCGGCTGGATGCCTTTGCACTTTGGAGAATTTGAAGCCTTTAACAACGTAATGGATTTAATCCCCGGACTCTTCTGGTTCTTCATGAAAGTATTCTTTGTGATCTTCCTGATGATGTGGTTCAAATGGACATTCCCGCGCTTGAGGGTTGACCAGATACTGAACCTTGAGTGGAAATATCTATTACCAATTAACCTTATGAATATCATCCTTATGACGTTGGTGGTATTATTTGGTCTTCATTTTTAAACTTTAGATCTGTATGAAGTCTATAATAAAATATTTCGGAGAAATTATCGGCGGATTCATTACCCTGCTTACAGGAATGAAGGTTACGGCCCGTTATTTCTTCACTCCATGGAACAATGTAACTCAGCAATATCCTGAAAACAGAGCTACACTTAAAATTGCTGAACGCTTCAGAGGTGAAGTGATCATGCCACACAATGAGAATAATGAGCACAGGTGCACTGCATGCGGACTTTGTGAACTGGCTTGCCCAAATGGTTCAATTGAAATCATTTCAAAGTCAGTTTTTAATGAGGAAGGCAAGAAGAAGCGTGCAATTGATAAGCACATCTATCACTTGGGAATGTGCACTTTCTGCAACTTATGTATCAGGGCATGCCCTACCACTGCAATTGTAATGGGTCAAAATTTTGAACATACAGTTTGGGACCGCTCAGAGTTGACAAAGGTGCTTAATAAGCCCGGTTCACAGCTGATGGAAGGAGTTAAAGAATAATTTATCAGATCAACTACAACCTAATATAATGGACAGTAATATATTGTTTTCTTTGTTTGCCGGCGCAATCCTGTTATTTGCAATACTAACAGTTACAACCCGAAAGGTTTTGCGTGCTGCCGTTTATCTCCTGTTTGTATTGGTTAGCACAGCAGGTTTGTATTTCATGCTTAATTACAATTTCCTTGCAGCAGTTCAGTTAACTGTTTATGCCGGGGGTATTGTAGTTTTGATGATCTTTTCAATACTCCTTACCAGTCACATAAGTGAGAAAGCTCGTATGGCAACTCTTAAGGAAGGCGTATTTTCAGCCCTCACTGTTGTGGCAGGAGCTCTTCTAACCATAGTCCTTATTATTAATCATAAGTTCGTAGCTACTACCGAGCCTGCAATCTCAACCGATGTGCAGAACGTTGGCCGCCAACTGATATCTTATGGTGAAAATGGATATGCACTGCCTTTTGAGGTTATCTCAGTTCTTTTACTTGCAGCAATGATAGGATCTATTATAGTTGCCCGTAAAGAGAGCCTTGCCTCCAATGTTAAATCAACTGATAATCAGGAATAATTTTATAAAGCCATGACCGGAAATATACCCTTAGAATACTTCCTGGTATTAAGTACTTTAATGTTCTTCACAGGTATCTTCGGATTCCTCACAAGACGAAACCTTATTACCATGCTGATGTCAATTGAATTGATATTGAATGCAGTTAACATCAATTTCGTTGCTTTCAACCATTACTTGTATCCTAATCAACTCCAGGGACACTTCTTTACTCTTATAATTATTGCTGTTGCAGCAGCTGAAGCAGCCGTTGCTATTGCTATCATTATAAATATCTATAGAAGCTTCAAGTCAATTGAAGTTGACAAGGTTAACCAAATGAAAAATTAGGAAACAAAAAAAGCCATATCAATGCCTATGAACGCATATTCCTATACACTGCTGATTCTTCTGATACCCCTGTTTTCATTCCTGCTGATAGGATTAACAGGTCATAAGTATAAACCCATTATTTCAGGGCTTATAGGTACAGCTGGTCTTTTAATTGTTGCTGTTTTGTCATACATGACCGCCATAAAATATTTTTGGACAGATCATGTAGAAGGCACAGCATACACTTCATTTAAAGCATTTGAAACCACATGGTTACATCTAACTGATAATTTGACTATTAACCTTGGTGTACTACTAGACCCGATTTCAGTAATGATGTTGGTTGTAGTAAGCACCGTTTCATTGATGGTCCATATTTATAGTTTGGGATATATGAAAGGTGAAAAAGGATTCGCAAGATTCTTTGCGTTCCTCTCACTGTTCAGTTTCTCAATGTTAGGATTGGTGCTGGCAACCAACATTTTCCAGATGTACATTTTTTGGGAACTTGTGGGTGTTTCATCATTCCTGCTTATTGGTTTCTATTATGATAAACCAAGTGCTGTATCAGCTTCAAAGAAAGCATTCATTGTTACCCGGTTCGCTGACCTGGGCTTCCTGATTGGTATCCTGATGTTATCGTTTACCACACAAACATTTGACTTTCAAACATTGGTAAGTTCTGATGGTCCTGCCCTCACCCACACAGGTGGGGCAGTATTTATGGGACTGAGTGCAATGACATGGGCATTAACCTTCATATTTATAGGTGGTGCCGGTAAATCAGCTATGTTCCCGTTGCATATTTGGTTGCCAGATGCTATGGAAGGTCCAACCCCGGTTTCAGCACTTATTCACGCTGCAACCATGGTTGTTGCCGGTGTTTACCTGGTTGCCCGATTGTTTCCCATATATTCAATTGTTGCACCTGATGCGCTTACAATTGTTGCGTGGGTTGGAGGTTTAAGTTCTCTTTTTGCCGCTATAATTGCATGTACCCAGAATGATATAAAACGCGTGCTTGCCTACTCAACCATGTCGCAGATCGGCTATATGATGCTTGCACTTGGAGTTTCAGGGTATGGTGGTCATGATGGCTTAGGTTTTATGGCTGGTAACTTCCACTTGTTTACACATGCAATGTTTAAAGCCCTCCTATTCCTTGGAGCCGGAGCTATTATTCATTCAGTACACTCCAATGACATGCGTGAAATGGGTAACCTTCGTAAGTATTTGCCAATTACGCATATCACATTCCTTATTGGATGTATTACTATTGCAGGTATTCCTCCTTTGTCAGGCTTCTTTAGTAAAGATGAAATCCTGGTTGCTGCACTGCACCACAATATATACCTCTTTGCAATTGAATTCCTGGTTGCCGGACTTACTGCATTCTACATGTTCCGCCTGTATTTTAATGTATTCTGGGGTAAAGAAAGACACTACCACCATACTCCGCATGAATCACCTCTGGTTATGACAATACCTTTGATGGTACTGGCTTTTGGTGCAATATTCGCCGGATTCCTTCCATTTTCAGAATTGGTTACCTCTGACGGGTTACCATTTGAAGCTCATATCAATTATGCTGTTGCTGTTCCTTCAGTATTGATAGCGTTGGTTGGGATTACAGTAGCATTTCTAATGTATCGTCGTACATCTGCAGCTCCTGATAAGGTAGCTTCTGCTCTCGGTGGTTTCTACCGTGGTGCATACCATAAATTTTACATTGATGAGGTTTACCTTTTTGTGACTCATAAAATAATATTCCGCTACATTTCGCAACCTGTTGCATGGTTCGACCGCCACATCGTTGATGGAACTATGAATTTGATTGGGAATACTATAGAAAAGTCATCATACCTGATCAAGGGATTCCAGAGTGGAAAAGTGCAGCAGTATGGTTACGTTTTTATTAGCGGAACAATATTGCTGGTTATTATTTTCGTCTATTTATGGTAACAATAATCGTGGTTATTTAATCGCAAAAAGAAAAGAAATCTAACATGAATATACTTACACTCTTTGTTATAATTCCCGTAGTAACAGCTTTTGCCATCGGTTTCTCCAAAAACATGAAGCAAACCAGGGTAGTTGCCGCTGTTGGTATGGGACTTCAGTTACTTCTTTCGGCATATTTGGTGTATGCTTATCTTACAGAAAGAGCAGCAGGAAATGTTGCTGAAATGCTCTTTATGTATGATGCTCTTTGGTTTGAGAGTTTAAACATCCATTATTTAGTTGGAGTTGATGGTATTTCGGTGGCAATGATCGGATTAACATCCATTGTTGTGTTTGCCGGCATCTTTGCTTCATGGGAAGTGGAATACCTGTCGAGGGAATTCTTTATTTCTCTTATACTACTGGCAACCGGGGTATATGGGTTCTTTATTTCCCTTGATTTGTTTACAATGTTCCTGTTCTACGAAGTAGCTGTTATTCCAATGTACCTTTTGATAGGTATTTGGGGCTCAGGACCGAAAGAATATTCAGCAATGAAACTTACCCTCATGCTTATGGGCGGATCAGCACTGCTGATGGTTGGATTGCTTGGTATTTACTTCTACTCAGCACCTGATGGAGCACCATTAACCTGGAACTTACTTGAAATTTCTAAGAATACTATACCTGTAGAAATGCAGCGTTTCCTTTTCCCATTCACTTTCATAGGGTTTGGTATACTAGGTGCGTTATTCCCATTCCACACCTGGTCGCCTGACGGTCATGCCTCTGCTCCTACTGCAGTGTCAATGCTACATGCAGGTGTACTAATGAAACTGGGAGGTTACGGAGCATTCAGGGTGGCTATCTTCCTAATGCCCGATGCTGCTCAGGAACAAGCCTGGATCTTCCTTCTGCTAACAGCAACTTCAGTGCTTTACGGAGCATTTGGTGCAATCTTCCAGAAGGATCTCAAGTACATTAATGCATACTCTTCAGTAAGTCATTGCGGACTGGTTCTTTTTGCAATACTAATGATGAACCAAACAGCACTTAACGGAGCAATCATTCAAATGATTTCTCATGGTTTAATGACAGCCCTTTTCTTTGCTCTTATAGGCATGATTTATGGACGGACTCATACACGTATGATCAATGAAATGGGTGGTTTAATGAAGGTTATGCCTTTCCTTTCAGTAGTATACGTTATTGCCGGTCTTGCTTCTCTTGGTTTACCAGGCTTAAGTGGTTTCGTTGCTGAAATGACCATATTTGTTGGTGCGTTTCAACATACTGATGCATTTCACCGGACACTTACTATTGCAGCCACTGCGAGTATAGTTGTAACAGCAGTATACATTTTGCGTGTTGTTGGAGCTTTGTTGCTTGGCCCGATTAAGAATGACCATTTTAATCATTTAAAAGATGCACGCTGGTTTGAGAGAATATCAACTGTAACTTTAGTAGTTGCCATAGCAGCTATAGGTATGGCACCACTCTGGTTAAGCAATATGATCAACGTTAGTTTACAGCCCATTGTCACAAAATTATCAACGGCTACATCAACTTTTGTCAGTCTGTTTTAAATTGCATTCATTGAACATAGCATAACATTGAAGTAACCCTTGAAGGTATATAAGAAATACAGAATAATAGTATGAACATCTACGACTTTTTAATCATGAGGCATGAGTTAGTGCTGGTAATATCAGCTCTCTCACTGCTAATTATTGATCTCGCACTGAAACCTGAAAGCAAAAGGCACATTATTCCTATTGCAGTAGTTTTATTCGCGCTCAATGCTATAATCGGATATTTGCCAACACCAGCCGGTATACTCTTTGGGGGTATGTACCAGTCGACACCGTTGGTGATAATGATGAAGAACGTGTTGAATACCGGAGTGTTGATCATTCTGCTCCAATCATATGGCTGGCTGACAAAGGAGGAAAACAAGGAAAAGATTGCCGAATTCTTCATCCTGATGTTCACAACCCTTATAGGGATGTACTTCATGCTTTCAGCAGGTGATTTTCTGATGTTCTACCTGGGACTTGAAACAGCTTCAATTCCTTTAGCAGCGCTTGCTGCCTATCAGCACCACAGGACTAAATCAGCAGAAGCCGGTATTAAGTTTATACTTTCATCTGCGTTTTCATCCGGCATTCTGTTATTCGGGCTTTCATTTATCTATGGTACCACCGGATCAATAATGTTTAGCGATGTAGTTTTCAATATTAGTGATGCACCACTACAGGTACTTGCCATCATATTCTTTATTTCAGGTATGGCCTTTAAAATCTCACTCGTTCCATTCCATTTGTGGACTGCTGACGTTTATGAAGGAGCACCAACTAACATCACATCTTACTTCTCAGTAATATCAAAGGGAGCTGCATCATTTATGCTCATGCTTATCCTATTTAAAGTTTTTTCTCCTGTAATACACGTTTGGCAAGATATTCTTTACGCATTATCAGTTGCCACAATGGTTGTAGGTAATTTATTTGCCCTAAGGCAAAAGAATATGAAACGATTCCTGGCATTCTCATCAATTGCACAGGCAGGTTTCATTCTATTAGGTATAATGGTAGGAAGCCAACTCGGAATGACTTCAGTAATATATTTCATACTGGTATACATATTCTCTAATTTGGGAGCGTTCGGTGTTGTGTCAGTTATAGAGAACAGGACAGGCAAATTATCAATGGATGATTACAATGGACTTTACCACACTAATCCGAAGTTGACTTTATTGATGATGTTAGCAGTATTCTCACTTGCAGGTATACCACCTGTTGCCGGATTTTTCGGTAAGTTCTTCCTCTTTACTGCAGCAGCTTCAGCAGGCCTCTACTGGCTAGTTTTTATTGCTGTACTTAATGCAACTATTTCACTTTACTACTATTTGTTAGTGGTTAAAGCAATGTTTATTAACAAGAATGAAACGCCAATAGAACCGTTTAAAAGTGATATGGTAACACGTGCAGGTTTACTGCTTAGTGCTGCCGGTATTTTCATACTTGGCTTTTGGAGCCAGGTATATGAATGGATTAACAACCTGAGTGTTGGTATTTTCTAAAAAATATTTAAGTATGCCACTGCAAGCAAAACACGTAGTAGAAGAAATTAATGGAATCCGCTGTACTGTTGTTGAAAAGCTCACAACACCTCAACGGTGCACCTTTTTAAAAGAATTATTAGAGTTCAACGGGTTTGAAGTAGTAACTGACTGCCAGCCTGATACTGAAGGCATTGAGAAATGCACAGTTGGAGTCACTGACATTGTGTTTAATCCAGTTATTGCTGTTTACGAAATGAGCCTGAAAACACCAACCGGTTCACGGGTTTCACCTGCTTACTGGGAACAAACAGAAACAACCGTTATTGATCAATACTGGGTTACCCGTAAGGAAGTAGACGAAGGTAAATCACCCTGGCATTTCTAATCCTTAACCGATTTTGTCATTTGTTACAACCAACAAATGAGCTTCTTCTTGAATTGACTTGAATCAATGAGACAGGCAATTTTGCTTGTCTCTTTGCTTAATAAGTAATGAAGAGCCAAGCCCACAATCTAATTAATGTAATCTATAAGTGGTAGATAGACAAACCCATTTAATTGTAAACCATATTTTTAAGATTTCAGCAGGCCAAGTTATTCTATGGCTTCTTTAATGAATCATATCTTGCACTACAATGTAATTTGCGAATAACCTTATTAAATGGAAAACTGGAAAACACTATAATTAGCTTGTTGTTATGTTTATGTTAATTTAAAATTAAACTAATTAACATCCAATACTTCCTAATGTAATACTCTATTTAATTTTACCGATTATCTATGAATGTATGATGCCGACCACCACCAAATTAGTAGCAATTTTAAAGCCTGATGAATTTGTTGGGTATACCATTCAACCCTATTTGTATACTCAAAATGATTCTTTATATATCGCACCCGAAGAGAGAATAACGCATCTTAATTATTCATCAGAAGCTGATTTGCCTGCTGGAACGGAAGAACTATATACCCTATCATACCAAATGGAGCCTGCTTACCTCGTTGACAAGTTTTCGAAAAAAAAGCTTAGTTTAAAAGACTTCTTTACCCAAAAGGGTAATCTTGTGGAGGAAGTAGTAAAACCATTTATAGACCAAAAATTGGCTGGAATTGTCGATACTTTAAGACGATATAATATCTCTCTATATGATGTTAATGGCATGCCCAATTTGTATGAAACTGACAGGATCAGTATTGTTAATGAAAAAGCAGTTACGCTGCTTAAGTTTGATCGTACAGAAGAAGGAACTGTTTATGTGCTTGAAACTTCAGTCGGGAAACATAAAATCAATCTTCAGGATGAATCGGCATTCATCTTAACAAATCAGCCTTGCCATTTATTATTCAGAAAGCGCCTGATTAGTTTTGATAAATCTATCAATGGGAAGCTGCTCTCTCCATTTCTGCTGAAAGATTACATTAGTATTCCTAGGAGGTTAGAGAATAATTATTTCAACACCTTCATTAAGAAAATAGTCACTAATTCGGAAATAAAAACTACCGGATTTAAAGTAAATGATGTTCAGCTTAAACCGGAGGCCCGACTATTTCTTGATATTGACTGGCAGGGAAAACACTGTGTGGTGATGAAATTTATTTATGGTGAAAAAGCAATCTTGCCGAAGAACACTCAAAAATACTTTACTGATTTATCATCAGATGAATCAGGATTTACTTTCATCCGCTCGCGGAGGGACCATGAATTTGAAGCCACTAAAAAAGAGACTCTTAATTCGTTAGGTCTGGTTGAATTTGAAAACTGTTTCAGATTAAAAGCGCCGCTTACAGAAAAAGATCCCTATCCATTGATCGAATGGCTGACCAATAACCTGGATTCTCTTAAAGAACAAGGCTTTCGAATTAGTCAGGAAACCTCTGAAAAATACTGCCTTTGTGTACCTGAGATCCAACACAAGCTAATATCAGGTAACGACTGGTTTGATCTTCACATAGTTATACGGGTAAATAGTTTTGAAATTCCCTTTTCCCAACTTAAAAACCATATTTTAAATTATAAAAAAGAATACATCTTACCCGATAGCAGTATCTTTCTAATCCCTGAACCTTGGTTTGAGCAGTATAGGGACATATTGATTCATGCTATTGTAGCTGATAAATATCTAAAGCTCAATAAACACCATTACAAACTATTAACCAACTACGACTTTGAGGAAATAAGAGGTTATGAATATCTTGACGCAGCACCATCCACCTCAATCCCTGAACTGCAAAACATAACTCTCCGCCCATACCAGATTACAGGCTTTAATTGGATGCACAGGCTTAAAGCGTTAGGCTTTGGTGGTATACTGGCCGATGATATGGGACTGGGGAAAACAGTTCAAACAATTGCCATGCTTGCTTCCTTTTATCGGCCTGAGTATGCACCTGATCATTCATTAAATATTAAGAGTGCTAATAAAGAGTTCGTTGTTAATCAATCCCCTGAAATCAATAATAAAGACCATAATTCATCGCCAGATCAAAGCATTAACCACTCCACGTCATCACCTAAATACATCCTTCAAAACTATAAAACAAACATTGACCAATTCGATCTCTTTAATCAGCCTGAAGCGGTAGACATAAAATCGGAGCAGAAAGCCGAGAGAGTTCAAAAAAAAGAAAAGCCCTGTTCCATTATTGTAATGCCTGCATCATTGATACATAACTGGGTAAGTGAAATTAATCGCTTTGCACCATATCTTAAAG
>JAGXGB010000010.1 GCA_024636955.1 Bacteroidales bacterium | reverse complement strand
TTGAAATAATACTGCTTGAGCATAAGCCTGATTACCTCGTTGTTTATGGTGACACAAATTCAACACTTGCAGCAGGGATAGCTGCATCGAAGATTCATATTCCGGTGGCGCATATTGAAGCAGGACTAAGATCGTTTAACAAGAGCATGCCCGAAGAGATCAACCGCATCATGTGCGACCATGTGTCCACACTGTTGTTTACACCTACCCAGACAGGCTACAACAACCTGATGAAGGAAGGATTTAGTGCGGAGGTTCCTGCCAAAGCCGATATTGACCATCCGGTGATCTATCATTGCGGAGATGTGATGTACGATAACACCCTTCACTTCTCTGAAATTGCTGATGAACGATCAACAATCCTTTCTGACCACAACCTGAGCGATAACGGCTACATCCTTACTACCATACACCGTGACAACAACACAGATGATCCTGAACGCTTAAATGCCATCTTCAGGGCGCTTAATGACATCAGCAGGAAGCACAATCTTCAAATTGTCATGCCGCTGCATCCAAGGACATCGGGATTATTACAGAAGAACCTGGATAGTACATTGTATGAGTCGGTCAAATCTAATGACCTGCTTAAGATACTCCCACCTGTTTCATTCCTCGACATGACCTGTCTGGAGAAACACTCCCGCATGATACTCACCGATTCAGGTGGTGTGCAAAAAGAAGCTTACTTCTTCAAAAAACCATGTGTCATTGCCCGCACTGAAACCGAATGGGTTGAAATAGTTGAAGCCGGTGCAGGGTTGGTTGCCGATGCTGACACACAAAAAATCATCAAAGCAGTGGAGCATTTCCTAACGAACCCCACAATTGATTATGTGCCGGTTTTTGGAAATGGAGATGCAGCGGAGTTTATTTGTGCAAAGATGTTGGAATGGGCGCACGATATTTAGATTCCGATATATTGGACGTGTATGAACGAATTATGGGAGCTGCTATTCCCCTGTAATAATCAACTTCCCTGAAATCTTATGATCATTTGAGATAATGCTATAAATGTAAACTCCGTGTTGCAAGTTTCCGGTGTTGAAAACTGTCCTACCTGCTGATAGTGACATTTCTTCGCATACCCTGCCAGTTGCATCATACAATATCATAGTGCAGGATTGATTACCTGTTGTTTCAAAAACTACTGTACCTCTTGCTGGATTTGGAAAAACTTTCACTGTACTAATTATATTCTCAGTTAGGTTAAGAGGTATAATTCTTCCAAAGCTATCTGTAAGTGCCATATATGGCAAACCATATGAATATATACTTGTGTCAATTCTCGAAGTACGACCTGCAATCAATATCCCTCCATCCAGATTTAATTTCATTGATTTTATGTGCTTCCATTTACTGTTCCCAACAAATGATGACCATAAGGAATCACCATTAATTGAAAATCCGTTTAAATATAGTCTAAAAGAGTTAGAGATATATCCGTAACCACATGTTATGATCGTATTATTGTCTTTCATAACAAACTTGTAAATATTAGATGGGGTTTCAAACATATTTTCCTCTACTATAGAACCATCAGTATGATGCCGAATAAAGTATGGAAAAGTTGGTACTATATAGTTTTTACAAAGACTAATTAATTCATCTCCTAAAAGCACAGATTGTATAATAGAAGAACATTGGCTCTGAGGATTAAAAACTACAGAAGACAGAGGGTCGCCTGTGGCACTGTAAGTGCGTATTACGCTCGGTTTAGTTATGTAATATGTCCCATCCCACCAATTAGCAACAACAACGATTTTTGAATCAGGCAGTTCTATAAAAGTTGGGAATTCTAACCTGCCATATTTTTGGTAAGTGATAGGGGGAGAAGTCCATAGAATTTTACCGTTTATATCAAACTTGGTGAGATAGTATATATCCATTTGATAATTAGAGTTATAATCATTGTGACCGACTGTAACAATATTACCATCGCTCGACATAAACAAATTTTTAATCATGTAATAATTGTCAAGAATTTTTTTCCAAACTATATTATACTGACTGTCAAATTTGATAAAATTGGCAGAATCATTATACAATGAAAGAGCAAAATATTTGTTTCCAAACTCATCTTCAGTGGTAGCCTTTATCTCAAGATGAACGGATCCTACACCGTAGTCAATTTCTTTTACCCAGAGGGTATCACCATACAAATTTGTTTTAATGATAATCAAGTAACTATGATAGACATCATTCACAACATTTACTGCATCTCCGGCAAGGACATAACCATCTTCTTCCTGAAATACAACTTGTACTTCTCCCATAGTCCAGTAGTTATATATTTTTTCAAACGTGATCTGGCTATGTGCCTGGAGTATGAAGGATAGTAGTGTTAAAGTAAATAGAATCTTTTTCATGATATATTTGCTTTTGAAGGGACTTATTAATTAAACAGGTGTATGACGATATTGCTTTCCATATTAAGCATGTTGATTAGACTGTAATATTATTAATACAAACAAGATTCATAATATATGACAATAAAAATCACTTTTACCCTAAAAAAAATATAAAAATTGTTCCCGTGTCACTTCCACAAACTACTATGTTATTAGAAAAGCTTTGTTTTGTTGCGCAACTGAATAATGATGTTATTTCAAATGAAGTTAAGACTGTTTGAGAACCTTCAAACCAAAACGGAAGTCTTTCTGTGCCTCAAAACGTAAAATTTGGAATGCAATTCCAAATTTCGGCGTAAATATTGGAATGTAATTCCATAATTCGGCGTATATTTTGGAATTATGCATTATCTTTGTGCAAATAACAGTTGCAATATGAAGAACAGGAAGATAGCGGATCGCTTATTAAAATACAGTACTTCTAAAGCCGGCAGGATTATAGTCTTAACAGGTGCCCGTCAAACCGGAAAAACAACATTGGTCAGAAAATTATTTCCTAATTTTGAGTATATCTCAATAGAAGACCCTGTTATGAGAAGCAGTTATACTGCATTAACTGCTGCCCAGTGGAAAACAACTTATCCCGAAGCAATCCTTGATGAGGTTCAAAAGGAGCCTGTGCTAATTGAAAGCATCAAGTCAGTTTACGACCAATGGCCTGAACCACGGTATCTGCTTTTAGGTTCCAGTCAGATACTGCTGATGGAAAAAGTAAAAGAAACCCTTGCCGGAAGAAGTATCATTATGGAAGTGTATCCATTGACACTTCCCGAACTGAGGACTAATTCATGGGATGAACCTGTGGAGGATTCCCTTTTTCAAAAGATGCTACTTGATAATCAGACAGTCGATTTTCTTCCTTCATTTTTACTGGATAAACGCATGACTGAAAAGCAATTAGCCTGGGAGCATAACCTTAATTATGGCTCTTATCCCGCTGTATCGGGTACTGCCCTTACCCAGGAAGAAAAGACTATCTGGCTGCAGAACTATGTTCGCACTTACCTTGAAAGAGACATCCGCGATCTGGCTTCATTGCGTGACCTTGAACCTGTAATCAAATTGCAAAGGTATCTGGCAATAAATACAGGCTGCCTTATTAATGCATCAGCTATCGCTAATGAAATAGGTGTAACCTCAAAGACTGTTCAGCGATACATCCGGTACTTTGAGTTAAGTTATCAGGCAGTTATTTTACCTGCCTGGGCTCAAAATGCACATAAACGCTTAACCCGGATGCCCAAGTTGCATTATATGGATAATGGTATCGTTCAAACCGTACTTCAAAAAACCGGGGGAATAACCGGCAATGAATTTGAAAGTTTGGTGATAGCAGAAATTTACAAGCAAATAGCCAATTCGGGAGTTCAGGTGAGATTACATCATCTGAGAACACATGATGGTAAGGAAGTTGACCTGATCATTGAATTTCCTGATCACTACATTGTTTTTGAGATTAAAATGACAGCCAAAGTAAGCAAAGCTGATATTAAGAATTTGACTGGACTTGATGCTCTACTTGACAAACCCATCAGGCAGTCGTTCGTTCTCTCAAACGATCCCGAAACCAAACACTTTCCCGGCAACATTACCGCTGTATCAGCACCAATGTTTCTGGGTTGAGTTTATGGAAATAGTATTTTTCTGCACACATAATCGACTAAAACCCGATTATCTGTGCAGGAAAATACAACATTTTCTTCTCTGTCATCCTGCTTCCGCCTAAAATTTTAAGGCTAAAGGCTAACACCTCGATTGCGCTGCGCTTCACTCGGTGACCGAGGTAAGGTGAAGAATTAAGGCTAAAGGCTAAAGGCTAAGGGCTAAAGTATAAAGTTAAAGCACCAATTCCCCCCTGTCCCACAGGTCCCACTCGTCCCACCAGTCCCACTTATCCCACCACTTTAACCCAGATCCCAGAACTCAGAACCAATTACCCCCAACACCCCCTCGATAAAAACTCGGGGACCACCCCTAAACGCTAAACGCCAAACCAAAAAAAAGCAAACTCCTTCGGTTTTATGTAAAATTCCACACTTATTCCCACGAATATTTGTGATTTTATACATAAATCCTAACCACTACTAAATTACCCGCATTTTTAAGGTAACTTTTAACCACTTAATGGTGTTTGTTTCAAAATATTTCATACTTTTGCAGTCCGTTTCAAAAACCTATTGAATAATAGCAATTAAACTTAAGAACACATGTTGAAAAATTATGAAACCGTTTTCATTATGACTCCCGTTTTGTCTGATGAACAGATGAAGGAAGCGGTTGGAAAATTTCAGAAAATTCTGAAAGACAAGGGGGCTGAAATCATACACGAAGATCATTGGGGCTTACGCAAGTTGGCCTATCCCATCCAAAAGAAGACTTCGGGTTTCTACCATCTGATTGAATTTAAAGCAGAAGGCAGCCTGATCAACGACTATGAGGTGGCATTTAAACGCGACGAGCGCATTCTTCGTTTTCTAACCGTTTCACTCGACAAGCACGCAGTTACTTACAACGAGAAGAAGCGCGTAAACAAGGCAGCAAGTACTGCTGACGAAGTTACTACAAGTGAACCTAATGCTGTAAACCCTTAATCTTAAGCTAAATGGCAAATCAAGCAAATTCAGAGATAAAATACTTGACCCCTATCGCGGTAGATGTTAAGAAGAAAAAATACTGCCGTTTCAAGAAAAGCGGTATTAAGTATATTGACTACAAGGACGCCGACTTTCTCATGAAATTCGTGAATGAGCAGGGTAAAATACTTCCCCGCCGCATCACAGGTACTTCTACCAAATTTCAGCGCAAAGTTGCACAGGCGGTAAAAAGGGCCCGTCATATTGCCCTTATGCCTTATGTGGCTGATCTTTTAAAATAAGGAGGAAAGAACATGGAAGTAATTCTTAAAAAAGATATACCCAACCTTGGGTTTGCCACTGACCTGGTGAAAGTGAAGCCTGGTTATGCCCGTAATTATCTTATCCCACAGGGTCTGGCAATTATGGCTACTGAGCCTAACAGGAAAATGAACGCTGAAACTCTAAAGCAGAAAGCTTTCAAGGAAGATAAAATTCGTAAAGAAGCCGAATCAATTGCTAAACAGCTTGAAGCTGTGAACGTTAAAATTGGTGCTAAAGCTGCCGCTAACGGTAAGATATTTGGTGCAGTTAACGCTCTTCAGGTTGCTGAAGCTCTAAAGGATCAGTTTAACATTGATGTTGATCGCAAGAAGATTCATCTCGATGGCGATAAGATCAAAGAGGTTGGCGAATATAAAGCAAAAGTTATGCTTACTAAAGGCGTTACCGTTCTGGTAAGCTTTGAAGTTATTGCAGAATAATTTGGTTTAAGTGATATCTAAAAGATCCCGGCTCTGGTCGGGATTTTTTAATTTTACCCGATATTCTGCATTAGCATTTTTTAATTTCACCCGATAGTCAGCCTACAAAATATAATTTATCGTAATTTGCACCCTGTTTACATACAGCCATAATTACCTCACTGCATGATCACTAAAAGCCAGATAAAGCTGATACAATCGCTTCGTTACCCTCGCGGACGGGAGGAAGCCGGTTTGTATGTGGTGGAAGGGGTGAAGATGGTTGATGAGCTGCTCAATTCGAATCATGAGACTGTGCAGATATGTGCTTTGGCAGACTGGAAGCCTGACTCAGATGTTAAGAATGTGGAGGTGATAAGCGAACATGAACTTCAGAAGATCAGCAACCTCACCACACCAAATAAAGTAGTTGCAATAGCTAAAATACCTGCACCTACCTCACCGGTTAAACCGGACAAAGAACTGGTGCTGCTGCTCGATCATATAAGTGATCCCGGAAATATGGGCACTATCATACGCACTGCCGAGTGGTTTGGCATAAACAGGGTGATTGCATCCGATGACTCTGTCGACTTCTATAATCCCAAAGTTGTTCAGGCAAGCATGGGTTCGGTGTTCCGTATGCCATTACACTCCGTTCCAATCGTCGAATATCTTCAACAAAACAGCGGAGTTCCTGTTTATGGTACTTTATTCAACGGTGACGATCCGGCAAATATCAAGCTATCGCCATACGGCATTATTATTGTAGGTAATGAGTCAAGGGGAATAGCACAAGATGTTCAGTCATTTGTCACTACAAAACTAACAATCGCGGCGGCTGCAACATCACAATCTGAATCGCTCAATGCCTCCGTTGCAACCGCAATAGTGTGTTATGAATTCAGAAGACAGTTCCCCGTTTAAGAGATCAGGTGAGTGCCGGAATAAAGTCTAAACGATTGAATTACTGCGGGTAAAGTGAATAGAATTAATATCATTAAGCCGGTAGGAAAGACTAAAAGGTGTAATTTTGTATATTAAAAACAAAGAAAATGATACTTAAATTGTTGTTGTTAACTGTAATATTGGTTGCCATTGCTTTGGCAGGAATCGCAATTAAGATGTTTGTGAAAAAGGGTGGCGAGTTTAAAAAACAATGTAGCAGTGTTGACCCATATACTGGTCAGCGCCTCGGCTGTTCCTGTGAAAGCGGCCCAAAAGAAAGCTGCAGAAATGATGTTGCAAAGCTGAATTAGAACTGATTAAAAATATAAAAGCCGGTGTAACTACCGGCTTTTTTTTACTTCTTAATATCTTTGAATAATGCATCCAATTATGCAGATTGCAAAGCTAAATCTCATCGGCCAAATTATTCAATTTCACCCAGGTAAACCGAATCCGACACTTTCTTTCTGCTTTCCCCAACAGCTTTATCGGCATTGTGGAAGAACATCCATACATGTATTGGTTTGGCGTGAACCGGAATTTGCAGCGTGGCATTCCCATCCAAACGTAGGGCAACATTGCTCAGCAACCATGATGTGCCATGTTCACCCTCATCGCTAAACATAGCTATCATCACTCTGTCGCTGCCATCATTATAATCGCCCGGCACCGGCTTCTTCCATGACACATTGGCAGAAGTATCATTGATTGACATGCCCGAATCTTCAGGTTTCCTGATTTCGCCGCGCGACAATACCACAGTATGGTATTCCAAAATCGGACCAGCTTCAGTGATTGCAAAACAATTCTTTATAAGATGCTGACGTGCCTCGTTTGATGGATAATCAAGCGAAGTAGCCTGGTAACCAATTTTTATAAAATTATTCATTGCCTTCACAAACCTGCTCGAAAGAATGAGTTTCGTCCGGTGGTTCGTTTGACCTGTTGATTGTGGGTTAGTCATATGTGCCGGTTTCAGGCGCATCACTTTTTTACCCTTCAACATGTAATGTACAATATTGCCCATTGATCCCTCAGGACCGTTTCCTTTATCAATTGCCATAATAGTTAAAATTTAGGTTGTTATTTTCATGATTAGTTCCCATTTACACTACGAATAAAATACCTTTTCTCTACCGTTACTCTACGGTTACACTACCCTCAGGGTAGAGTAACCGTAGAGTAACGGTACTGTAACCGTACTATATACGTAGGCTAAATAGTAATATAATAGAACAAAGATTGTACCAGAAATGTTATTTGGCAGAGAAAATTTGGGTTTTGTCAGTAAATAATATGAAATTAATTTGTTGGTGACAATGACTACTTCATATTTTCAGTTTGGATTAAAATAAGTGATCAGGAGTTTTCCGGGAAGTGAAGATATTGCGCTTAGAATATTTTGTATATTAGCGAAATACTTCATAGAATCTTTAGCATTTATTTAATGCAAAAAGTAAGAAATTTTTCCCGCTGTACATGGCTAATAGTCATACTGTGTTACTCCTTTGCTGTAACATCAGACCGTTCAATTACTAAACTTCCCAAAAAGGCTATCGCTGTTTTTGCGGGTGACATTGATAATGACAATGATATTGATATCATAACCGGGCACGAAGTTAGCAGTGGTGATATAGTTTTAGAAGGGAAATCTTTTGCAGTCTTAAAAAATGATGGTGCAGGCTACTTTGCAATCAGTGATACATCTAAAAGTTATCTGGGATATCAAGATGATATTTTTGCTGTTGATATCAACAATGATCAATGGAAAGAACTGGTGACTTTTTATGGTGTGTTATCAAGCGGTATTGTTCATCGCTTTCTCAGAATATGGCATAATGACAATGGAGATTTCAATGAATACTTTGATGTTGATTTAAACACAACTGTTCCTTTTACCGGAATATCGCATTGTGATTTTAACGGCGATGGCTTCATTGATATAGTACTATATGCTAATCCCTATCAAATATGGGGCATTTTGTATAATGATGGAAATGGTAATTTTGAAAGCCCATTATATTATGATTTAAGTTATCCTCCTCAGCATATTGAGTGTAAAGATTTAAACAATGACGGCAAGGACGAAATTATCATTTCGGGTTGGCCTGTTGAGATATACTGGTACGACAGTATCAACGGTTTTACCCAAACTATCCTGGATGATGCACCTTTTACCCGAACAAAGATTTGTGATATTGATAATGATGGCGATTATGATATTGTTGCTTTTGGGTTCGTTCCAATAGCATTTTTCACTGATGTTTGCATTTTCAGGAATGATGAAGGAATCTTCACCAAAATACAGTTGCTTCAGTTTCAGCCAATGGCCGAGGAGGTATTAGTCAGTGATTTTAATAATGATAGTTTGCCCGATCTGGCTTTCTTATTTAATAATCGTGGGGAACCATATGGTATGAAATTGGGAATACAAATAAACTACAATGATGGTAATTACCAGTTTAACCAGAATGATTCTATAATTATGTATTATGGTGGCGAATGGTGGCGTCATTTTACGAGTGCTGATCTTGATGGCAATGGGTTTATGGATCTGGCAGTTGTTCGGTATTATACTTACAGTTCTTCAAATACTTTGGAGTTAATGTACAATGATGGAGCCGGAAATTTCCAACCAACACCTGTAGTTTCAACCCATAATTTGAAATCTCCGACTTCATTCCTTTGTTTTCCAAATCCTTTTGATAAAACCCTTAATATCAGCTATCAATCTACCACCGGTAAAACTGAATTTGTATTGCATAACAGTAGTGGAAAACAATTGAAGAGTTTAAAAGTCCACGCTGCACCGGGTAATAATGATGTATCATGGGAAAATGCAGGAAATGGAATTCCCGCCGGTGTGTATTTTATTGCATATAGGGTAAATGATAAAATAATTAGCACGCAGAAAGTTGTGAAACTTTAATGCCGGGTGGAGGGTTAAACCACCTGCTCAATCACTGCCTTAACTACCATATTCGGAGGGTTGTGCAGGTGTCTTTTTACAGCGCATAGGTTGGCGGCATTGACTACTGCATCTTTGTATTTTGCAGGGAAGCTTTCGGGTAGGTAGATGGTGATGGTGAGGTCACTGATAAGCTGGGTTTCACGGTTATGGACGGTTTCCTGTGTTAGGCGGATACCTTCGGTTGGAATGTCGCGTTGGTCGCAGAATGATTTAACGTAAATGCCGGCGCAGGTACCCATGGATGCCAGGAAAAGGTCGAATGGTGCGGGTGCTGTGCCATCACCTCCGGCTCTTACGGGTTGATCAGTTACTATACGAAAGCCTTTGAAGTCGGCTATTACTTTCTTGTTTCCTTCGAATGTGATATCCATAATTGTTTTTCTTACAAAGATAAGCACTTAAATAAAACTAAGTGTAACCTCTTTCAGGAATTTCTCCTGTAGTACTAAATATGAGGAGAAAGCTGCAATTAGGTGACATAAATGATCTCGCCACGTAGGGAGCGAATTAAATAGTTAAAATATATTTTAGTTTTTTTTGTAATGCGTTATGATTTTTGTAATTTTGGTTGCAGAGGTTGCATAAAAAGATTAGGTTTCGTGACCTGCTTGAGGAATAAATAATGAAAACAAAATATATCTTTCTCTGGCTTTGTATGGTGCCAATGATATCCATATCACAAACATGGAACGCACCGGTAACAATTTTCTCTGAAGGGAACAATGAAAAACCCGATTTTACAATAGACAAAAACGGCATGTTCCATTGTGTTTGGGCTCATAAACTTCAAACAAATTACTGGAAAATATTTTACTCAAAGTCTATTGATGGGTTTACATGGTCGTCTGCCCAAGACATCTCTTTAAACAGTAATCTGTGGATGTATAATCCACAGGTAGTTGCTGACTCAAACAATAATCTTTATATAAGTTATGATTATAACACAGGTGATCCTGGCAGTATGTTAGTTTTATTGAAGAAGTTTGATGGAATACAGTGGCATAACCCTGATACTATATCTACCGGCATGCCTGGTTCAACTCATAGCAGGCTGGCTGTTGATAATAATAATAAGATATATTGTTTCTGGTATAACGGCATTACGAGAGGTAAAATATTTTTTCGCACCTTGGAAAACGGAATTTGGAGTTCAGTAGTTCAGCCGTATTCCGGTAATAATGATCATTACGCACTTAATAGTGTCGTTGTTGATGATCAGAATAACCTACACTGCACCGGAACACATAATTATGCAGGGCAAAGTGGCTACGACGATAGGGCAATGTATTTTAATTGTATTGATGGCGTGTGGAGCGATATTACCATATTAAGTAATAATACTACCTGGAGAGGCCCTGATATAGCCATAGATTCGAATAATTTCCCATCTATAGCATGGGGGCAGTATACTTCAAATTCTGCTCCACCTAATCAAGGGACATTTGTTACCTCTTTTGATGGAAGTAGCTGGTGTGTTCCACAGTTACTTATTGAAGATAGCCCTGAACAACAAGCAATCGCTATAGATCAATACAATCATAGATATGTTATCGATACTGAAAAAACTCCAACAGGCTATCAGCAAGTAAGTTATGCAAATGCAATGAATAACTGGTCAAGAGAAATTATTCAAGAAGATAATTATGGGTATTACAGTCACAAGATTATTGAAAGAGACAACAAATTATATCTTCAGTATTCAAAAGTAGATACAATAATATGGCAGCAAAATGGGTACTTAATATTCAACAGTATCCAGATAAGTACTTACAATGTAACTACTGGAATTACCGATTTTTATAATACCAACCTGCATATAAGTATTTCGCCTAACCCATTCAACAACATAGCTTGGATCAATTTCGAAACAACATCATTCGAAAATGTGCAGCTTAAAATTATTAACCTGAATGGTCAGATTGTAAACATACTTGTAAATGAAAATAAAACACAGGGCAAGTACAGCATTCTTTGGGAAGGCAATGACCTATATGGAAAGGAGGTTTCACCAGGTCTTTATCTCGTTCGCTTGCAGGTAGGTAGGCATGTGGTTACGCATTCAGTAATACTAACTCAATAATTTTTTAACCGGGCAAGATGCCGGCTATGAATTCCAATAATTACAGTCAGATGCAGAAATTAGTATTTATTATACTGTTAATTTTTATCACTCATCTTTGTTCAGCTCAGGACTGGTCAGATCCCATTAACATTTCTAACCTTGAAGGGATGGATAACCAACCTGACATTGCAATAGACTATAATGGCAATTTTCATTGCGTTTGGGCTCATAAAATTGCAAATAACTATTGGAAAATATACTATTCTAAATCAACAGATGAGGGGATTACATGGTCAGCTCCATTAGATATTTCAATGAATAATGAAAAATGGGTAGCTGGACCACATATTGTATGCGATTCAGAGAACCACCTTCATGTCACCTATGATTATGATGTTGGCAATCCTACGGGAAGTACAATATATTATAAGGAATTTGACGGAATAAACTGGAGTGAACCTATTAATGTATCGGAAGGAATGCCAGAATCACATGCAAATAAATTGGTGATTGATAACAATGATAGAGTGTACTGCTTCTGGTTTAGAAGCATAAATAACGGTACGACATTCTTTAGGTATAAGCTGAACGGTTTTTGGAGCGAATACTTTATACCTTATAACAATAATGATTATTACGCTTTCATGGATTGCTCAGTAGATTCAAGTAACAACTTACATTGGATTGGTGCACATCATTACGAATCGCAATCAGCTTACGATAATAAGGCAGTATATATG
>JAGXGB010000047.1 GCA_024636955.1 Bacteroidales bacterium | reverse complement strand
TAAGAGCATCAAAAACTTTAGCCTTTAGCCTTTAGCCCTTAGCCTTTAGCCTTAAAAAACTTTAGCCTTTAGCCTTGTTATATAAACGTCGGAAACTGATTAACCTTGCCAGCGATGAGAAGGAACCAGAGAATAATCAGCCCAAACACCACCAGCAACGCCCCATTGCCTGATTTTCCGTACCGCAGCACCCGCATGTAGTAACGCATCATAATTACCGGGGGCACTATGGCCAGGAGTAAGAGCCGCACATCGGGCGAACCGAGACTGAAATTACTATAAATTATCGGCACCAACAGCACAAGAAGTAACAGGGTTACGGCAGTGAGCGCAATGGCTACTGTGACGCCAATAAAGAAATTATCGTTTTTCCACATAAAGCTTCTGATGTAAAATTAATCCTCCTTCTCCCAATCCCTGAGTAAAGGTATGGTTTTATGCGATGTGAGATCGAAGTGCACGGGTACTACTGAAACGTAATTGTTCAGCAAGGCCCACTCATCAGTATCCTCACCATCGTCCAGACTCTTAAATATGCCGGTTAACCAGAAGTAATCCCTGTTCTGGGGATCTTTGCGGTGTTCGTATTTCTCATCCCAATAGGCATGTGCCTGTCGCACTATTTTTATTCCTTTCACCGGCGATCCATTCAATGCAGGTATGTTAACGTTGAGGCATGTGTACGCAGGAAGTCCTTTGTCCAAAACATTGCGACCAATTTTCAGTATAAAAGGCTCACAATGTAGGAAGTTGGCCGTATAGGCATAATCAGTTAGCGAAAAGCCAATGGAAGGGATGTTTTCAATAGCGCCCTCAAGCACGGCAGCCATGGTGCCGGAGTACACGATGTTAATGGCGGAGTTTGAGCCATGGTTGATGCCCGATACGATCATATCAGGCGCTTTGCCGAGCACTACTTTTTGCCCGAGTTTCACACAGTCGGCAGGCGTTCCATTGCATGAATACTCGCGGTAGCCGGGTTCGTCTTTTATAAGGAGCATGCGCAGTGGTGCGGTAATAGTAACCGCATGCCCCATGGCCGACATAGGTTTATCGGGTGCCACCACCAGCACATCGCCAAGCTGGCGCATAGCACTGATGAGCGCCCTGAGGCCGGGGGCATTTATTCCATCGTCGTTTGTAACAAGTATAACAGGTTTCGTTTTATTCATTTTTATCCGTATCAACAATTAAATCAGCATCGGCTATCACAATCTTATTATCAACAGATGTGACGCCTGCTGTAACAATAAACTTCATTACCTCTGACGGAGGTGCATTAATAGGGGTAACGTTCTCAACCGGAACAACGAACAGGTTGCCCGAGAAATTATATGAGTGCGGCAGATACACTGCAACTCTACCAAGAGGGATACCAAGATTGGTAAGATCTTTTTGGGTGATGAAGCCAAGCTTCTCGATGTCCGACTGTCGGTTTACCTTCACCAGTACCGGCTCACTGAAGCGACGGTCCTTACCCACGAAGGCTGATATAAAATCCTTTATTGACGTGTAAATAACCTTAACCAGCGGGGCATTGCTGATGATCTTATCAAAGAACTTGAGATACCGGCCAAAGAACAGTGACGAGCCCAGAAACCCGATAAGCGTAATTGCTCCAAGTATTATAAGTATGCCAAGCCCGGGTATTTTGAAGCCAACTATGTTTTCAATTTGATGAGTGAGAATGCCGTCAACAAACTGAAACGACACATAAATCACATAAACAGTCAGTGACACAGGAGCAATATAAAGCAATCCCTGCAGAAACCAGGCTAATATTCTTTGTGAAGGTTTTTGTTTTTCCATCAAATTCAAATTAAGTTATTCAAGCTGCAAAATTAAGCTATATAATCGATAGATACCGATTCTTTTCAATGCATGAACTTCATGAGATTTCCTGAATTCATGAGCTTCATACCAAACATGAGTTTATTGATTAATGCGATTCCAGGAAATGCTTCAGCTCTACATACAACCTTTGAACCGGCAATCCCATAACATTGTAATACGATCCATCGATTCTTTCAACACCCACATAGCCAATCCACTCCTGCACCCCGTAAGCACCTGCCTTATCCAGAGGCCTGAACTCATTCACGTAATAATCAACCTCATGCTCTTCAAGTTTACGAAAATAAACATCAGTATTCACATAGAACTCATGAAACTTCGTGGCGGTACGGAAGCATACGCCGGTTGATACAAGGTGCTTTCTGCCCGATAACTTCATAAGCATCTCCTTCGCTTCAGCCAATGATGCCGGTTTCCCGATACTCTCATTATCAAGCCACACAATAGTATCAGCAGTGATCACCAGCGCATTCCCGGGTAATTCACTAAAATCAAAAGCCATAGCCTTATGCCGGCTAACATGCAGCGCAATTTCCTCCCCCACCAGATGCGGCGGAAACTCCTCATCAGTAGGTTTCACAATAATCTCAAACTCAAGTCCCGTTTCTCTCAACAGGAATTGCCGCCTCGGTGATTGCGATGCAAGGATAAACCTAAAACCTAAGTTGTTTAAATTGAGCATTTTTATTTTGTTTTGTTCGTTAGCACCTCACTCCGGCCCTCTCCTTGCTTAAGGCTAAAGGCTAAAGGCTAAGGGCTAAAGTTTAAAGTAAGGTTTGTTTTAAATCCATGTTTTTCCCCAGAACCCAGAACCCAGAACCCAGAACCCAGAACCAAAAAACTGACAACTGAAAACTGATAACCTCTTCACTGAATGCTGAATGCTGAGTGCTGAATGCTATCCAACGCTGTACACTATCACTCTAACCCCCAACCACTTTCTTCCTTCACTTTTTACTTTATCCTTTTGTGCCGTCCCAAAACTTTAGCCTTTAGCCTTTAGCCTTTAGCCCTTAGCCTTTAGCCTTTAGCCTTTAGCCTTATCAAATAATACACATCCCAATCGGTTGCAAACCAACAATCCCTGCAATCATAATTACTTTGATCACAGTGCTTAGCATGTGAAAGTCCTTTTTATCGGAAGCTTTCATTGTCTTGAAAAACAGGTAGACCACGGGGATAAACACCGCTACCGCATAGTATGCAGCGGCAACCAACATACCATTTGAGGCAAAACTATAAACTACCCAAACAAGCAGCCCGGCGGTTAGAATTGTAAGACCAAGTGCCATGCGCTTCGAGGCTTTAATTCCATGCTTTACTGCCAGTGTTTCAATTCCTGCAGTTGCGTCGCCTTCAATATCTTCAGCATCTTTAACCACCTCACGCGCGAAGGTGAGCAGGAAGGCAAACAGGGCAAACATGGAGAAATAGGCAGTTATCAGACCGAGATATTGTGTAACAGCCACAAAGGTATCAGGTTGACCGCGAAGCATAAAGAATTCAAACAGCCAAACGATAACAACCACCATTGCGACCATAAAGGCAACAGCAACATTTCCCCAAACCACCATGCCCTTGTATTTAACTGAATACAACCAAAGCAAGATGATGATCATCGGGAACAACAAACCCAGTCGCCATGAACCAACCTTAAAGGCAAGCCAGAAACCAATGATTGCAGCTACAATGTTTAGGATTGCGTAAAGCACCATACCGTTACTTCTGCTAAGCTCCTTGCCCAGAATCATTGAGGAAGGTTTGTTTATTCTATCGATCCGCAGATCAAAGTAGTCGTTAATGATATACCCCGCCGCAGCAACCAGCATTGTTGCCAGCATCAGCAGAAGCAGTTCTGTTAGGCTCAATGCAGCCGTAACTCCGGCAATTTTATATATCCTTGCAATCACCGCATAATACAGCCCAAGCTGAATTACGGCTACAATCATTAGGTTCGGCCATCTTACCAGTTTAAAGAATGCAAGGGTCTTATTAATCAATGTCATAATTTTATAATCCACTCATCTTTATGTATTCAACTCAACTTTATGTATTCAACTCAACTTGTAAATCATGGGGACAGTTGTTTCACAGCCGTGAACGGACATGTATCTACCAATGATAAGCCTTCCCATTCATCCATTTCCCTTGAACCTTCAGTACCTGCTCAATAATATCCCTTACACAGCCTTTTCCTCCATCAAAATGGGAAATGTAGCGTGATATCTGCTTGATTTCGTAAGCTGCATCGGCGGGACAAACCGGCATACCGATGATCTTCATCACCTCATAATCAGGAATATCATCGCCCATGTACAAGATCTCAGAAGGATCGAGTTGATGAGTTTCAATGTACTCATTAAAAGCGACAAGTTTATTTTCAATTCCAAGGAATACATCAGTAAGGTTCAGCGCTTTACACCTGTGCTTCACTGATTCAGAGAAACCACCCGATATCACAACTACCCTGAGTCCAAGCTTCACAGCAAGCTGCAGCGCATAACCATCCTTCACATGTCCGGTGCGCAGTTGCTCGCCTGAGTTGGTTATCAGCACCACACCATCAGTCAGCACCCCGTCGTAGTCAAAAATGAGGGTCTTAATTTTCCTGAGATCTTCTTTGTAATTTGACATATATCTTGTTTCTACGTTCACCTGTCCGGTGTATTGTAGAGACAGGGCATGCCCTGACTCTACGGTTTATTTTTCTTTTTCAGGATGCTTTCGCTGATAAGCGAGTAAATATCACTAAGCTCTTTTTTCGCAAGCGACCCCAGCAACTCAATATGTTTATCTAAAGTTTCCTTGTCGTCCCTGACTGCCGGACCGGTTTGCACTTCTGAAGGACTGAATTTACTTAACCTGTCAATTGTTTCAGTGATAAGCGGCCTTAAGATATCGAAATTCTGCTCTGCTTTGTTTATTACATCCTCAGCAATGGCAATCATGTGGTTGGTGAAGTTGCTGGCAAACACTGCAGCCATGTGAATTAAGATGCGTTGATCAGAATCAACATCCCTTACATCCTTGCTGATCAATGAAGCAAGATGCCTGAGTAATTCAGCCGTTTCCCAATCAGTAGCTTCAATGCAAAAGGGCACTGTATGAGGATCAGGATTGGTTTTTAGGGTAAACGACTGCAACGGATAAAGCACCCCGCATTTTGTGAAGTACTTGCTGATTTCATTGATATGCACCGATCCTGAAGTACTTGCTACGAGTAAATTTGACCCCGAAGTACCAGCTACAGGCATTTCTGTCCCTGAAGTACCAGCTACAGGCATTTCTGACCCTGAAGTACCACGTAAAGGCTTATCTGAACCCGAAGAGTCAGCTACAGCATTATCTGCTTTAGCATCTGAATTATGGTTTTCTGATTTGGCCTTATCAACCTGCGATTCAATATCAGGTTCAGCCTTTGCGAAATAAATAGAAGACAGTATTTTGCTGAATTCAGGAATCACATGATCAGGGAGAGCAATTATCAGCAAATCGACATCAGTATCAATACTTTCAATACTGTCAATAGCTTCAGCATTTACCTTAGTGGCAAGAGCCTGCGCATTTGCAAGCGTTCTACTATAAATCTGCTTAATCTGAACACCGGCCTTAAAGAGTTCACCTGCTAAAAAACTACCAACATTACCTGAGCCGGCAAGTGATACAGTAATTTTTTCGTGTGCTTTCATATCAGTTTACTAAAGCACAAAAATAGTTATAAAAACTGAGTAAACAGACGGGATCAAACGAAACCCCTTACCCCCCGATAAAGCATCCCACTCGTCCCACCTGTCCCACCAGTCCCAATTGTCTTTAATCAATAACCCCTATCTAACCACTTCACCATTAACAACACTAACCACTAACCACAACACCACCACTAACCCCTAACCACTTTTTTCCCTTCACTTTTTACCTTAGCCTTTAGCCTTTAGCCTTTAGCCTTCACTTTCCCACCTCTTTCGCCTTCTTAGACCTCTTAAACAAAGCCACTGTAATACCAATAAACATTATTATGGAACCTATCCACAGCACAATGATCCATGGGAAGAACATTATTTTCAGCACTATAAACTCTGGTTGCTTTTCCAATAATGAGATATAAATGGCCTGTGGCATTTCAGCTACTTTATCGAAACGCATTCTTACATCAGTTCCGGGTATTGAAATTATACCACTTTCTACTGTGTTGCCTTCAAGTTTATAGGTTAGTGGAAGTGAGACATTATTGTTTAAACTATCGGTAGTTGTCATCAGGGCAGTGATTATAAAACTATCGCCTGCAGTATTGAGCATCTTAACATCGAGGGAATCAAAAACAACCTCCTTGCCTCCTACTTTTATGGTTTCATTCAGGGAAATATTTCTATTCTCCGAAGCGGTATATCCACCTGCACTGCGTTTCGACCTGTCCTCTGCAAAGGTAAGGTACATGTATACATCGCCCTTCAGCAGGTTCCTGGTATCAGGATTATGCACATTACCCATTCGGTCATTGTATTTCACTGATGGGAATATTGAGTACTTCAAGGAAGTATTACCTGCTTCATCCTTTTCCAGGAAATCAATCTGGTAAAACAATTCGTCTCTTTCTTCCCTGCTGCTTTGATAGCTAAGTAGTTGATCACCAACTTGCTTTACCTGTCCTTTGAAAAGCATTACATTATTTCCTTGTGTTGCGCCTCCCGGTCCACTTGTTAGCGTGACTGTGTTGGAGAAAGTGATAAGCACTCCTAACAGGAACAGGCTAAAGCCAAGATGCGTTAAACCGGCACTGAGGTTTCTGCCTTTTGAGATGAACTTGAATAAATACGCTGCTGATGATATAACCGCGAACATGATGCAGAACAGGAACACAGAGTGGACTACCTGCATGTCAGTATCGAGGAAGAACGTAACAACGGCCACAACGAGAGCTACAGCTGCCGGTATCAGGAGATTACGCCAGAAGGCTTTCACATCATTCTTATCGTAAGTAAGATAATGCACGGCGCCTAATAATAAGGCCACCAACATTGCAAACGGCATCTGCCAATTGTTGTAGTACCCAACCACATCTGACGTAAGTGCAGCATGTGTTCCGAATATTTTATTGAACACAGGTATAGAAGTAGTGCTGATTATTTGGAAAGCTGATAGCAATATAACAATTGAGCCGTAAAGCATAATTGATTCGCGGTCAATACTTGCCGGAAGGTCGGTTACATTAAGGCTCTTTCTTCGTTTGTATAACCACCAGGCAGGTACTGCAGTGAACAGGAACATAAACGAGAGCAGTTGAACCGAAAGGCCGTCGTCACCAAAAGCGTGAACAGAGGTTTCACCTAATACACCTGAGCGGGTAAGATAACTTGCATAGACAACAGTAAGGAAACCCAGGAATGTGAAGATGTACGACCCCCAATAAAAGTTATCGCGCTTATAGGTTAGTAGCAGATAATGCAATGCAGCAACCAGCACAAGCCATGGGACCAGTGATGCATTTTCAACAGGATCCCATGCCCAGAAACCACCAAATGTAAGTGATTGGTATGCCCAGGCACCACCTAGGAGTAATCCCAGACCCAAGAGTACGAGCGACAATAAAACCCACGGAAGTGTAAGTTTGATCCAGTATTTGCGATCATTTTGAATCAAAGATGCAAGTGCAAATGCAAACGGGAATAAGGCTGCCGCATATCCCATAAAGAGTACCGGCGGATGAATGACCATCCATGGATTTTCAAGAAGTGGGTTCAATCCGTTACCATCAGCTATATATTTCAGGTAATCGGGGTATTTGAAGAATTCATTGCTGGCATTGGCTTCAACCAATCGTAAGAGTTCAAAAGGACTGGTTCCAAGCTTTAAACCAAGGAAATTAACGCCCAATATCATTGTCATAAGGAAAATTACCGAAACGCTCACAACTGCCATAACCCCTCCTTCAAGTTTCTTAGCAGTATGCAAGGCACCTATTCCGAATGTGGCAATTAGCAGCGCCCATAGCAGGAAACTCCCCTCCTGCCCTGCCCAGAAGCTTGAGATAATGTACTTGCCCGGCATAAGCTTTGAAGAGTGCTTGAATATATAAGCGTATTCAAAATTGTGACCAAGGATAAGTGAAAAAAGAAGTGAACTTGCCATTACAACGGAGATAGCCTGAATATAATAGAAAACCCTGGCCCGTAACCGTGGTTTCAATTTATCGCTTTCAGCAGCCTTAACAACCTTGATGTAATAAAACAACGATAATAAACCTGCTATAATCGACAGGTATATAAAGAATCTTCCCAGGTTACCTGCTATCAGGTTCTCGCCTACGTAATTAATTTCTGTCATAGAATGTGTGAGTGAATGCCCTGATGGTATTTATCAGGATTGAAGCACAAAAATACATAATATAACATTATGGGGAACAAGTATATTCAATAAACTGCATGTGAGTTAGGGGTTAGGGGTGCAGGGGTTAGGGGTTAGGGGTTAGGAGTTAGGAGTTAGGAGTGCAGGGGTTAGGGGTTAGTGGTGAGTGTAGGGACAGGTCGTGACCTGTCCATCACTGATTCTGGAAGTATTGAGTTGGGAGTGGTTAGTGGTGAGTGTAGGGACAGGTCGTGACCTGTCCATCACTGATTCTGGAAGTATTGAGTTGGGAGGTGGGAATAGTGAGTGTAGGGACAGGTCGTGACCTGTCCATCACTGATGCTGGAAGTATTGAATAGATTAAAAACGCAAAAACCGCCGGTTTTCCCCGGCGGCTATGCTCTATGCTCTATGCTCTATGCTGCAGCTGACAACTGACAACTGACAACTGACAACTGATAGCTGATAGCTGAAAGCTGACAACTGAAAACTGACAACTGATAGCTGACAACTGACAGCTTATTTCGCGTACTTAAATTCTTTACCTAAATACCGCGCTGAATTACCCAACATTTCCTCAATGCGAAGCAACTGGTTGTATTTAGCTATTCTATCGGTACGACTTGCTGAACCGGTTTTGATTAATCCGGTGTTTAGTGCTACGGCGAGGTCGGCAATGGTAGTATCTTCTGTTTCGCCTGAGCGGTGACTCATTACTGCTGTGTAACCATTACGGTAAGCCATGTTCACAGCGTCAATGGTTTCAGTGAGTGTTCCTATTTGGTTTACTTTTACGAGGATTGAATTGGCAACACCTTTGTCAATACCCATCTGTAAGCGCTTTGAGTTGGTAACAAACAAATCGTCGCCTACGAGCTGAATCTTACTGCCCATCACGTCGGTCATCAGTTTCCATCCATCCCAATCGTCTTCAGCCATACCATCTTCAATAGAGATGATAGGATATTTGTCAGTCCAGTTCTTCCAGTAATCAACCATTTGAGCTGAAGTCAGCTTATCGCCGGTTGATTTGTGCAGGTGGTACACTTTCTCGTCAGCAAGGTAATACTCTGAAGAAGCAGGGTCAAGTGCCAGGAAGATGTCCTTGCCTGGTTTGTAGCCGGCCTTCTCAATAGCCTGAAGGATAACAGTTACAGCTTCTTCATTCGACCTGAGGTTAGGCGCAAAACCCCCTTCATCACCTACATTGGTTGAATAGCCGCCTTTTTTTAGAACGGACTTCAGGTTATGGAATACTTCAGCCCCCATGCGAAGCGCTTCAGAAAAATTGGCAGCACCCACCGGCATAATCATGAACTCCTGGAAGTCAATGGCATTATCAGCATGTGAACCACCATTGATGATATTCATCATTGGAATAGGGAGAGTGTTAGCATTAACGCCTCCAACATACCTGTAAAGGAACTGACCTGATTCCTGGGCCGCAGCATTGGCAACAGCAAGAGAAACGCCCAATATGGCATTTGCCCCGAGGTTAGCTTTATTTGGAGTTCCGTCGAGTTCAATCATGCGGGCATCGATTTCATTCTGTTCAGATACTGAATATCCTTTTAGTTCTTCTGACAATATCTTATTGACATTATGAACTGCCTTTAGCACACCTTTTCCCAGGTATAGTGAGTTATCACCATCACGAAGCTCCACTGCTTCATGAACACCTGTAGAAGCGCCTGAAGGCACGGCTGCCCTGCCAAGTACTCCATTTGTAGTGTAAACATCCACTTCAATAGTGGGGTTGCCGCGCGAATCAAGAATCTGGCGGGCGAAGATTGTTGCAATTGTACCCATAGTTTGAAATTTTATGAAATAAATTATAAGTCCTTAAACAAAAATTTGAAGTAAACTATTTGAAGTAAACTATTTGAAGTAAACTAATAGTCTATAAAACAATAGGATTTTTATAGTCCTTAAACAAAAAAGAGGACAAAGTACGGGTACTTTATCCTCATTTATCTTAATTAGATTATGTTAACCGTTATTTTCAGCGTTTGCATCATCGTTTGGTTCTTCAACTTGTGGCTTAGTCTCAGCTTTTGGTTCTTCAACTTGTGGCTTAGTTTCAGCTTTTGGAGTTTCAGCTTTTGCTTCTTCAGCTTTAGCTTTAGTTTCAGCCTTTGCTTCTTCTGCTTTAGCCTTTGTATCAGCCTTTGGAGTTTCAACTTTAGCTTTTGGAACTCTGCTACGACGTGTTGTTTTAACCTTTGGTGCTTCTTTAGTAGCGAGCATGGCTTCGTTAAAATCAACAAGCTCCATCATACACATTTCAGCATTATCACCCAAACGGTTTCCGGTCTTAAGAATGCGGGTATATCCACCCGGGCGTGCTGCCACCTTCACAGCTACATCTCTGAAGAGCATAGAAACAGCCTCTTTTGACTGTAGGTATGAGAAAACCATTCTGCGTGAATGTGTTGAATCATCCTTTGAGCGTGTTATCAAAGGTTCAACGTATGATCTGAGGGCTTTGGCTTTTGCCAGAGTTGTATTTATTCGTTTATGGAGAATAAGCGAGGTTGCCATATTTGACAACATAGCCTTACGATGGGCGCTGGTCCTTCCAAGGTGATTGACTTTCTTTCCGTGTCTCATTTTTCAATTAATCCTTATCAAGTTTATACTTTGCGACATTCATTCCGAATTCCAGGTTCTTTGATTTAACAAGGTCTTCCAACTCAGTAAGTGATTTCTTACCAAAGTTCCTGAATTTCAACAAATCATTCTTATTATATGATACCAGTTCGCCTAATGTTTCAACATCTGCAGCTTTGAGGCAGTTTAGTGCTCTCACTGACAGGTCCATATCAACCAGTTTGGTTTTAAGCAACTGACGGATATGCAGTGATGTTTCATCAAATTCATCGTTAACAGTTTTTTCTTCTGCATCAATGGTGATCTTTTCATCTGAAAAGAGCATAAAATGATGAATCAAAATACGAGCGGCTTCCTTTAATGCGTCTTTTGGTTTAATTGAACCATCAGAAACAACTTCCATTACGAGCTTCTCGTAGTCAGTTTTCTGTTCAACGCGGAAATTCTCAATGGTATACTTAACGTTCTTTATTGGAGTATGAATTGAATCAATTGCAATAGTACCAATTGGAGCGTTTTGAATTTTATTCTCCTCTGCAGGAACATAACCACGGCCTTTGTCAATGGTGAGGTCCATAGTTAACCTTACTGAAGGTTCCATATGACAGATATCAATATCAGGGTTTAAAACCTGAAATACAGAGAGGTGCTTGTTAATATCACCGGCTTTGAAACTATCCTGCCCTGAAACAACCACTCTGATGTTTTCAGAGGTTTCGCCTTCATTCAGGCGCTTAAAGCGAACTTTTTTGAGGTTAAGAATGATATCAGTAACATCCTCTACTACTCCTTTGATAGAAGAAAACTCCATGTCAACTCCATCAATCTTGATAGAAGTGATTGCGAATCCTTCGAGCGATGAGAGGAGTATTCTCCGCAGGGCATTGCCGATGGTGATTCCGAAACCCGGTTCAAGTGGCCTGAATTCAAACACACCCTTAGAGTCATCGGCTTCGATCATTATAACCTTCTCAGGTTTTTGAAATGCTAATATTGCCATATTATCTTCCTCTTGAGTAATAAATTTATTAACCTAAATACTTTATTTTGAATACAACTCCACGATGAGCTGCTCTTTGATATTCTCAGGAATATCTTCACGTGACGGTACAATAGTCATTTTACCGCTCATGAGATTATTATCCCATTCGAGCCATGGATAACTGTTACGTTTTCCTGACAGAGAATTCAAAATTACTTCAAGAGATTTTGACTTCTCCCTAACTGCAACTATATCACCAACCTTAACTTCATAAGAAGGAACGTTAACAACACTACCGTTAACGGTGATGTGGCGATGTGAAACCAACTGACGGCCAGCACTTCTTGAAGGAGCTATTCCAAGACGGAATACAATATTATCAAGACGTGATTCAACTAACTGCAGCAGAATCTCACCGGTGATACCTTTTTTACGGGATGCTTTGTGAAAAGTATTTCTGAATTGTTTCTCCAGAATTCCATAAGTATATTTAGCTTTCTGCTTTTCCTGGAGCTGTGTTCCGTATTCAGAAAGTTTTTTACGCCTTTTTGAATTTCCATGCATTCCCGGAGCGTAGTTCTTCTTCTCGAAATACTTATCGGGTCCGTAGATTGGATCTTTAAACTTGCGTGCAATTTTGGTTTTTGGGCCTATGTACCTAGCCATAATTACTTTGTTATTTTATTTTCAATTGTTTTTTCAAAAAGTCACTGTTGCCGGCTGCCAAACCATCTTTGTAAGAGCAATACAGCCGTAGGCAACTGATATTATACCCTTCTTCTTTTTGGAGGGCGGCAACCATTATGTGGCATAGGAGTTACATCCATTATTTCAGTAACTTCAATACCGGCTGAGTGAATAGTACGGATAGCTGATTCGCGTCCTGAACCTGGTCCCTTAACAAATACCTTCACCTTGCGTAATCCAAGATCGTAAGCAACCTTTGAGCAGTCGGTAGCAGCCATCTGAGCAGCATACGGAGTGTTCTTCTTTGAACCTCTGAAGCCCATCTTTCCTGCTGATGCCCAGCTGATTACCTGTCCGGTATTATTAGTCAGGGAAATGATAATATTGTTGAATGAGGCCGTAACGTAAGCATGACCTATAGGATCAACCTTAACAACTCTTTTCTTTGATGTTTTAGCAGTTTTTGCCATAACAGTTTTTTTTCTACTTTCTTAAGTTTAATTACTGATTAAGGATCAACTCTTAACCTTTAGTTGCCTTCTTCTTGTTAGCAACAGTCTTTTTTCTGCCTTTACGGGTACGAGCATTGTTCTTGGTACTCTGACCACGCAGAGGTAAACCAAGACGATGACGGATACCACGATAGCAGCCTATGTCCATCAATCGCTTGATGTTTGTTTGCACTTCAGTGCGGAGCGCTCCTTCAACTTTGATCTGATCACCAATGATTGTACGAATGGCGTTCTGTTCATCGTCGTTCCAGTCCTGTACTTTTTTATTGACATCAATACCGGCACTTAGCAGAATCTTCTGCGCGGTGCTGCGACCAATACCATAAATATAAGTAAGACCTATTTCGCCTCTTTTGTTCTTGGGTATATCAATACCAGCAATACGTGCCATATATTGTTTATTGTTATGACGTTAAAAAATTATCCTTGTCTTTGTTTGTATTTAGGGTTCTTTTTGTTGATTATATACAACCTCCCCTTTCGTCTGACGATCTTACACTCAGGTGTTCTCTTTTTAATAGATGCTCTTACTTTCATTGTACAAGATGGTTTGTTTATTTGTATCTGAAAATTATTCTTCCTTTACTAAGGTCATAAGGCGACATTTCGAGTTTTACTTTATCACCCGGTAAAATCTTGATGTAGTGCATCCTCATTTTACCTGAAATATGGGCGGTAATTATATGCCCGTTCTCTAGTTCAACACGAAACATTGCGTTACCTAATGATTCAGTAACCGTTCCATCTTGCTCTATTGAAATTTGTTTCGCCATTTATGTTGTTTAATTTGCTTTTTCTTTTATAACTTTCTCTATTTCATCAAATGATGACAGAATTATTGGATCTCCATCGGTAATTGCTATCTGGTGCTCATAGTGTGCTGAAGGCATATTATCAGCAGTCCTGATGGTCCAGCCATCTTTGTCCTGCGTTATACTACGCTTTCCCAAGTTTATCATTGGTTCAATGCATATAACCAATCCAGGTTTTAGCATTGTACCTTCACCCCTTTTCCCATAATTAGGAACTTCGGGCTTTTCATGTAAAGCGGTACCGATACCATGGCCAACAAGATCACGAACTACTGAATAACCGAAACTTTCCACATAAGTTTGAATTTCATAACCTATATTTCCAACTCGGTTACCTGCCCTTGCAACTTTTATGCCAAGGTAGAGTGATTCTTTGGTGCGTTCCATAAGCAATCTTATTTCTTCGCTTACTTCGCCTACTGCAAAAGTGTAAGCTGAGTCACCATAAAAACCATTCATCAGTGTACCACAATCAACTGAAACCAGATCACCTTCCTTTAATTCCAGGTCGCCCGGAATACCATGCACCACCACATCATTAACTGAAATGCAAAGTGTTGCAGGGAATCCGTTATATCCCTTGAACGCCGGTTTAGCCTTATGATCCCTGATAAAAGTTTCAGCAACCTTATCAAGCTCCATAGTTTTAACGCCGGGGCGGATGAGTCTGGCTACTTCAGCCAGGGTTTTTCCAACAAGTAAAGAACTCTGTCGTATTAATTCTATTTCTTCTATTGACTTATAAGAGATCATCTAATGCTTCTTACATGTTAATTGAAGAGCGGCCCTTTATACGTCCTGATTTGGTTAAACCATCATAATGACGCATTAAGAGGTGACTCTCAATCTGTTGCAGTGTGTCAAGCACAACCCCAACCAGGATAAGCAATGATGTACCCCCGAAGAAGTTGGCGAACTGTGAAGTCACACCCATCTGCGCTACAATTGCAGGCATTATTGCCACAAATGCAAGGAACATTGAACCCGGTAAAGTAATTCTCGACATAATCTGGTCAATAAATTCAGCTGTCTTCTTACCTGGTTTTACACCCGGTACGAATCCGTTATTCTTCTTCATATCCTCAGCCATCTGATTAGGATTAATCGTGATTGCTGTGTAAAAATATGTAAAGACAATGATTAAAATTGCGAATACAAAATTATACCAAAAACCATTAACATTTGTAAAAGTAGCTGCTACTCCTGATAATGACTCTGACTGAGCGAACCCTGCCAGTGTAAGTGGCAGAAACATAATAGCCTGGGCAAAGATAATTGGCATAACACCTGCAGCATTTACCTTAAGTGGTATATACTGGCGAACGCCACCGTACTGTTTGTTGCCTACAATCCTTTTTGCATATTGCACCGGGATCTTTCGGGTCCCCTGTACCAGTAAAATACTGATAAGGATTACTGCCATGAGAACAGCCAGCTCTACAATAAATATTACAAGTCCACCACCTTGTTGTTCCATACGTGAAACCAGTTCACCGAAGAGTGCGAAGGGTAGTCGGGCAATGATACCTATCATAATGATAAGTGATATACCATTTCCAATACCTTTATCAGTAATACGCTCACCGAGCCACATCACAAACAAAGTACCTGAAACCAAAATCACCACTGACGAAACCCAGAAGAATGTACCGGGGTTTGAGATAGTGGGGTCAAAAGGAGAAATAGCCTGTGCCGGTAATTGTGATATAAGGTTAGCAATATAAGCCGGAGCCTGGAAACCTGTAATAATAACTGTAAGATAACGAGTGATCTGGTTGATTTTCTTACGACCGCTTTCACCTTCCTTCTGTAATTTCTGGAAGTAAGGGATAGCCATTCCGAGCAACTGCACAACGATAGATGCTGAAATATACGGCATGATACCAAGCGCAAAAATGGAGGCATTAGAGAATGCACCACCTGAGAACATGTTAAGCAAACCGAGCAGCCCTCCGCTGGTTTGATCCTGTAAACCTGCAAGCATGTTAGGATCAATACCGGGCAGTGTAACAAACGAACCGAACCTGTATATAAGAATTATCCCTAAAGTATAAGCAATACGCTTACGGAGATCTTCGATCTTATATATGTTTCTTAATGTTTGAATTAGTCTTTTCATTTAAGGCTTAGATTTTAGTGGCCACACCACCGGTTGATTCAATAGCTTTAACAGCGCTTGCTGAGAAAGCATGAGCTTTAATGTCAACTTTGGCAGTCAATTCACCTCTGCCTAAAATCTTGATTTTGTCATTTTTAGAGGCGATACCATGTTCAATGAAAACATCCATATCAATAACCTCTATATTGCGGGTAGCTGCCAGAGCCTGAATTACATCAAGGTTAATACTCCTGTACTCAACACGGTTAATGTTTTTGAAGCCGAATTTTGGTAAACGCCTGTATATTGGCATCTGTCCGCCTTCAAAACCAAATCTCCTGCTATAACCGGAACGTGATTTCTGTCCTTTGTGACCACGTGTAGATGTTCCGCCGCGTCCTGTTCCCTGTCCTCGTCCGATCCTTTTGCTATTCTTGGTTGAACCTTCAGCCGGTGTAAGATTACTTAAATCCATAATGTCTTGTCCGTTTACTTTGTTGTAAATTAAATTTCTTCCACTTTAAGCAAGTGCTTGATTTTAGCAATCATGCCTTCTATCTGCGGTGTTCCTGTTACTTCAACAGGGCGGCCCATTTTTGCAATACCTAGAGCTTTTAAAGTTCTCTTTTGGCGTTCGGGCTGCTTTATGCCACTTTTTATCTGTGTAACTCTCAAATTTCTCATGTTGTAACTATTTTTATCGGTTGAATTAACCGTTGAATACTTTGTTAAGGTCAACACCACGAAGCTGGGCTACAGTGTATGCATCGCGCATATTAACAAGGGCATCAATAGTTGCTTTAACTACACTGTGAGGATTTGATGAACCTTTTGATTTAGCAAGAACGTCCTTTACACCAACACTTTCAAGTACAGCACGCATAGCACCACCTGCAATTACACCTGTTCCCGGAGAAGCCGGTTTAAGGAATATGAGGGCTCCGCCATATTTGCCAAGCTGTTCGTGAGGGATAGTGCCTTTTAGTACAGGAACTTTTACAAGATTCTTTTTAGCGTCATCAACACCTTTAGCGATAGCAGCAGTAACTTCCTTAGCCTTACCCAAACCGTATCCTACAACACCATTTTCGTTGCCAACAACTACAATAGCTGAGAAACTGAAGGTTCTACCTCCCTTGGTTACTTTGGTTACCCTTTGAATGCTTACCAGGCGGTCTTTAAATTCTATCTCGCTGGATTTTACTCTCTTAATATTTGTGTTTGCCATTTGCGTTAAAATTTAAGGCCTCCTTCTCTGGCCGCTTCAGCTAATGATTTGATTCTTCCGTGATACAAATATCCGTTGCGGTCGAACACTATTTTTTCGATTCCTGCTTCAATTGCTTTCTTAGCAATGAGTTGGCCTACCAACTTCGCTTGTTCAATTTTGGCAATTGGGTTTCCTGAAATCTCAGGAACGAGTGACGATGCAGAAACAATTGTCTTACCATCCAGGTCATTAATGATCTGGGCATAAATCTGTTTGTTGCTTCTGAATACTGTCAACCTTGGCATCTCAGGGCTACCGTTAATTACTTTCCGGATTCTGAGTTTGATCCTGTGCCTTCTGTATTCTTTTCTGTTCTTAATAGCCATCCTGCTTTAAGGAATTTTGCCCCGGATTACTCCGGATGCGGGTTATTTTAAATATTATTTGTCAGATGCTGATTTTCCTGCCTTTTTCTTAACAACTTCACCCTTGAAGCGAATACCCTTACCTTTATAAGGCTCCGGTTTACGCATTGACCTGATCTTAGCTGCTACCTGACCGATAAGCTGCTTGTCAAACGAGGTTAGTGTAATTGTTGGATTCTTTCCTCTTTCTGCGGCTGTTACTACAGTTACTTCAGCAGGCATCTCAAAAAAGATACTGTGTGAGTAACCAAGTGCAAGTTCCAGTACGTTGTTTGTTGCTGTTGCTTTGTAACCAACACCTACCAGTTCCTGAACTACAGTGAAACCATCAGATACACCCTTAATCATATTGGCAAGTAATGAGCGGTATAAACCATGTTTTGATCTTGTACCCTGCTCTTCATTTGCCCTGTTAACGGTAAGTTCACTACCTTCAACCTGTATGGTGATATTAGGATTGAGTTGTTGAGTCAAAGTTCCTAATTTACCTTTTACAGTTACTGTGTTATCATCTGCTACTGTTATCTGAACACCGGCAGGAATAACGATTGGCATTTTTCCTATTCTCGACATCGTAATTTCTCCTTGTTTAGCTAATGTAACATAATACTTCGCCACCAATCTGAAGCGTCCTGGCTTCCTTGTCGGTCATTAAACCACGGCTTGTTGATAAGATTGCAATTCCCAGTCCGTTGAGTACACGTGGCAGATCTTCCGACCCCACGTAACGGCGTAAACCAGGTTTGCTGATTCTATCAAGTTTGGTGATAGCCGACACTTTTGAAACAGGATGATACTTAAGAGCTATCTTAATAATCCCTGGAAGGCCTTCATCTTCAAACTTATAGTTCAAAATATAACCCTTATCAAAGAGTATCTTGGTGATCTCCTTCTTTATGTTGGATGAAGGTATTTCCACGATACGGTGGTTAGCCATCACGGCGTTCCTCAACCGGGTCAGGTAATCTGCAATAGGATCTGTTACCATTTTATCCTTTAATATTATTGTTGTTATAAATATTTATTTACCAGCTGGCTTTCTTAATTCCAGGAATCTGACCATTGAGTGCCATAAACCTGAAGTTAATACGTGAAATTCCGAACTGACGCATATACCCTTTTGGGCGGCCCGTCATCTTGCAACGATTATGCAAGCGTACAGGTGATGAATTCTTAGGCAGTTTCTGTAAACCGACATAATCACCGGCTTCTTTCAATTCTGCGCGTTTGGCAGCGTATTTGGCAACAAGACGTTCTCTTTTACGTTCCCTTGCTTTAATAGATTCTTTTGCCATATTATTGTTTGTTCTGATTTTTAAAAGGTAAACCAAATTCTTTCATCAAAGCCAGGCATTCCTGATCATTGCGGGCTGTAGTTACAAAAGTAATGTCCATTCCATTGATCTTTGCTACCTTATCCAATTGAATTTCAGGAAATATGATCTGTTCTGATACTCCGAGGGTGTAATTTCCACGTCCATCAAAACCTTTTTCATTTATCCCGCGGAAGTCCCTGATACGAGGTATAGCTACTGAAACCAAACGATCGAGGAATTCATACATCTTATTACCACGAAGGGTAACACGTACTCCAATAGGCATGCCTTTACGGAGTTTGAAGTTTGAGATGTCCTTCTTTGATTTGGTAGAAACAGCTTTCTGTCCTGTGATATTTGTAAGTTCATTAACGCCTGCGTCAATGAGTTTCTTATCAGCAATAGCAGTACCTAATCCCTGGTTTACACAAATCTTGAGTAACTTTGGAACCTGCATTACTGTTTTATACTGGAACTGTTCGGTCATAGCCGGAACAATCTCCTTAGTATATTTATCTTTTAAGCGTGGTGAATAGTTCATTACTTAATTACCTCCCCCGACTTTTTGGAATAACGTACTGATTTACTGGTCTTGGCGTCAATCTTACGGCCTAACTTTGACGGTTTACCGCTGTTATCGAGAACCATAAGGTTTGATATATGAATACCGGCCTCTTTTTTCACAATACCACCCTGAGTGTTTTTAGCATTCGGCTTGGTACTCTTTGACATTAGGTTCACTCCTTCAACAATGGCGTACAATTTTTCTGTATCCACTTCAAGGACTTTCCCCTGCTTGCCTTTTGAGTCACCGGCTATAACCTTCACGTTGTCGCCTTTTTTAATATTTAATTTCGTGCTCATAGTTTGTTAGTCATTTACAGCACCTCGGGTGCTAATGAAACAATTTTCATGTACTGCTTTTCGCGAAGTTCACGTGCCACCGGACCGAATATACGGGTACCTGACATTTCACCAGCATTGTTTAGCAATACCACAGCGTTATCGTCAAACCGGATATATGATCCATCGTTACGACGAATTTCTTTTTTGGTTCTCACCACCACTGCTTTGGCTACGGTACCCTTTTTAATGTTTCCTGAAGGAATAGCATTTTTAACGGTAACGACAATCTTATCGCCAATGGAGGCATATTTTTTACGGGTTCCACCCAGTACCCGGATGCACAGAACTTCTTTAGCTCCGCTGTTATCAGCAACCGTAAGTCGTGATTCCTGTTGTATCATAATTACTTGGCTCTTTCAATTATTTCGACTAATCTCCAGCATTTATTCTTGCTCAAGGGACGTGTTTCGGCTATGCGAACTAAGTCGCCAATGTTGCATTCATCTTTTTCATCGTGTGCGGCAAATTTTGAAGATCTCTTCACATACTTACCGTACTTTGGGTGCTTCTCACGACGTTCAACCATAACGGTGATCGTTTTCTGCATTTTGTTACTTGTAACAACCCCAACTCTTTCTTTTCTAAGGTTTCTTGTTTCTATTGTTTCCATAGCTTTTTATCCCGGGTTATTTGTTTACAGTAGCTTGAGCCTGTGCCTTTGCTTCAATCGCATTGCGCTTGTGCAAGTCGGTGAGCATGCGGGCTATAGTTCTACGGTATGCTTTTATTTTATTGGGATTCTCAAGAGGAGACACAGCATGGTTAAGCTTGAGCTTGTTAAGCTGTTTGCGTTCTTCTTCCAACCGCTCAATGAGCTCAGGTTTTGAAAGCTCTCTAATGACTTCTTGTTTCATCGTTGCTTATATTGATTCTTCTACGTAATCTCTTCTTACTACGAAGCGTGTTGCAACCGGCAATTTCTGCGCAGCCAAACGTAATGCTTCTTTTGCTACTTCTTCAGTAACGCCTTCTGCTTCAAATAAAATACGGCCCGGGCTTATACGTGCAACGAAATATTCAGGTGCACCTTTTCCTTTACCCATACGTACTTCGGCAGGCTTCTTGGTTACTGGTTTGTCCGGGAATATACGGATCCATATTTGTCCTTCACGTTTCATATAACGGCTAACCGCCTGACGTGCTGCCTCTATCTGTCTGCCGGTTATCCAGGCTTCTTCCAGGGTTTTGATACCGAATGAACCAAATGAAAGCTCTGCTCCACGCTTGGTGTTGCCTTTCATTTTGCCTTTCTGCATCTTCCTGTACTTCGTTTTCTTTGGCTGTAACATTATTACAAGATATTGATCGGATTGTTACTCTTTTTCTTTTCTATTATTATCTCTTTGAGCGGCCACCATCTCTGCCACCATCACGTCCACCTTCACGTCCACCGTCTCTTCCACCTTCACGTCCGCCGTCTCTTCCACCCGGTCTGTTACCGCGTGGTGGTCTACCACCACCGCCTCCAGGGCGTTGACCCATTGGTTTATCACCACGGCCACCTGGTAAATTCTGGCTTTCTACACTTGGAACAAGATCAGGCTTTCCGTAAATCTCACCTTTACAAATCCATACTTTTATGCCTATACGGCCATAAGTAGTGTGGGCTTCAGCAAGTGCGTAATCTATATCAGCACGTAAGGTATGTAATGGAATACGCCCTTCCTTGATCATCTCACGACGAGCCATTTCAGCACCTGCCAACCTGCCTGAAATCAAAACCTTGATTCCTTCAGCACCAATACGCATAGTAGAGGCGATAGCAGTTTTAATAGCACGGCGGTATGATATACGGCCTTCAATCTGACGGGCAATTGCATTTGCTACGATTACTGCATCCATTTCCGGACGTTTAATCTCAGAGATGTTGATCTGAATCTCCTTCTTGGTGATCTTCTTCAACTCTTCCTTCAGCTTATCAACTTCCTGTCCACCTTTACCAATGATGATACCCGGGCGGGCGGTATGGATAGTTACTGTAACCAATTTAAGCGTGCGCTCAATAATTATTTTTGAAACACCTGCCTTTGATAAACGGGCATTAAGATAGTTACGGATCTGATCGTCTTCAATCAGTTTGTTCGCGAAACTTTTACCGCCATACCAGTTGGAGTCCCATCCTCTGATGATACCTAACCTTAAACCTATTGGATTTGCTTTTTGTCCCATTCAACAAATTATTAATTAGTTGTTGTAATTTCTGTAATTCTATTATCTAACAGTACTGTAACATGATTTGAGCGCTTACGGATACGATGAGCACGACCCTGAGGCGCAGTCCTTATACGTTTGAGTGAGCGGCCACCATCAACACCAATCTCTTTTATATAGAGGTTAGTGTTTTCCATGCGCACGCCTTCATTCTTAGCCTGCCAGTTAGCAAGAGCTGATAATACGAGCTTATGCAAACGGCCACTGGCATCCTGTGGTGAGTGATGAAGTATATGAAGAGCTTGCTCTACTTTCAAGCCGCGAACCATGTCAGCAACAAGGCGCATTTTGCGGGGTGAAGTTGGACAATTGTTCAGCTTTGCGAACGACTCCTTCTTCTTAGCCTCTTTAACCAATTCGGCTTTATTATGTTTACGTGATCCCATTGGTGTGTTCTTTCTTTATTTTTTACCTTTATCTTTATTACCGGCGTGCCCCCTGAATATACGGGTTGGTGAAAATTCTCCGAATTTATGACCTACCATATTTTCAGTCACATATACCGGTATAAATTTATTACCGTTGTGCACTGCTACTGTCTGACCAATAAAATCAGGAGAAATCATTGATGCACGTGACCAGGTTTTAATAACAACCTTTTTGTTGGAGCTAACTACGTCCAACCTGTCTCTTATACACATCT
>JAGXGB010000046.1 GCA_024636955.1 Bacteroidales bacterium | reverse complement strand
GGGGAAAAGTATCAGATGCTCTATCAGTAACTGAATCAGGGGAAGAGTCGGCATCATTTAAACCTATTGATATTGACGCAGATGCTGCGATAAATACCAATGCTGCGATGAATAACGATGCTGCGATAAATACCAATGCTGCGATGAATAACGATGCTGCTATGAATACCCATGGTGTGGAGAATACCAATGCTGCGATGAATACCAGCACAGCGATGAATAGTGCTAATTTTTATATTATAGCAGGTGCTTTCAGTGTCCCTGAAAATGCTGCAAAACTTATTGAACAACTCAGGGCTGAAGGACACAATGCCAGTCTCGTTGAACAGAACCGGAGAAGGCTGCATATGGTCAGTATCAGCAGTTTCAACAACAGGAAGGAAGCGTCATCAGCACTTGCTTTGTTGCATAAGAATGGATTCCCCTCAGCCTGGTTACTTAAGCTTTAACCCGGCACAAAAAAACATTAACAATCGTTCATTTTAACAATCATTCACTAAGTAATAAACTGTATCTCCATGCCTAAAAAGAAGCATGCGCGGTTTGCAGAAAATGCAACTTTCCCTCACTTATTCCAACTCTCTTTCAACGACATTCAGCAAGGCTTTGACATGAAAGGCAACTGGGCTGAATTTTTTGGTAACAATAAGCCCATAATACTTGAATTGGGTTGTGGCAAAGGGGAGTACATAGTAGCACTTTCGTCTCAGTATCCTGAAAAGAATTTTATAGGCATCGACATTAAAGGTGCCCGCATGTGGCGGGGTGCTAAAACAACCTTTGAGAATGATGTGAAGAATGCAGCATTTATCCGCACACGCATTGACCAGATCGAGGGTCTGTTTGCAGAGAATGAGGTTGAAGGCATCTGGATTACTTTCCCCGATCCGCAACCTGCCAAGGAACGTAAACGCCTCACTTCACCCATGTTCCTCAATAGGTACCGTAAATTCCTGAAGCCCGGCAGTATCATCCATTTGAAAACCGACAGTACCGACTTTTTCAACTTTACACTATCCGTGATACGAGATCAGGAACTTGAACTGCTGTTCCACACTTTCGATTTGTATAACAGCGACCTGCATGATGATGTAATGCTCACACAAACACACTATGAAAAGATATTCCTTCATAAGGGAGTTCCTATCAAATACTTGCGGTTCAAGATTTAATACTTCAGTTTCACATTTATCCCTGCAACCTCTTGTAACAGAATAAATAAAGTATATGAAAGATGACTCCTTCTTTGAGAAGGTATTTGAGGTAGTAAAATTAATCCCGCGAGGCAGGGTAACAAGTTACGGTGCAATTGCAAAGTACCTGGGTTCAGGAGGTTCCTCACGAATGGTAGGTTGGGCAATGAATGCATCGCACAACATACTTGATGAAGTCCCTGCTCACAGGGTAGTTAACCGTAATGGCATGCTAACGGGCAAACACCATTTTGGCAGCTCTGATATGATGCAGCAACTCCTTGAAAACGAAGGTGTGAAAGTTGAGAATGATCAAGTAGTTAATTTTATAGAGCTTTTCTGGGATCCAAAGGAGCTGGAGTAGGACTTATACTATTTCTTCTTATCTTTACGCAATCTAAATAAGACTAAATATTGCAATCATGGCATACACTAAAGAGCTAATTATTAATGCGTTAAGAACAGTAAAAGACCCTGACCTTGGCAAAGATCTTGTTACACTTAACATGATTGAGGATGTAAATTTTACTGGGAACACTATTTCCTTCAAGGTGGTGCTTACTACACCTGCATGCCCATTGAAGGACAAGATAAAGAAGGATTGTATTGATGCAATTCACAGTATGGTTGATCCTGCTGCTGAAGTAGTAGTTGAGATGACATCGAGGGTAACTACCCGACGCACTGAACAGCAGCAGATGCTGAAAGGTGTGAAGAACATTATTGCTATTGCTTCGGGTAAGGGTGGTGTTGGAAAGTCAACTGTTGCTGCTAATCTTGCAGTTGCACTTGGTCGCACCGGCGCCAGGGTGGGACTGATTGATGCTGACATTTACGGTCCTTCAGTGCCACTGATGTTTGATGAAGTTAATTCTAAACCTTCGGCCAGGGAAGTAAATGGCAAAGTAATGGTCGCACCTATTGAGAAGTATGGCATTCAGATCCTGTCAATAGGTTTCTTTGTTGATCCTGCAAAAGCATTGGTATGGAGAGGACCTATGGCTTCAAATGCGCTTACGCAGATGTTCACTGAAGCCGACTGGGGTGAACTTGATTACCTTGTGTTGGATATGCCTCCCGGAACCGGTGATATTCACCTGACTATTGTACAGAATCTTTCAGTTACGGGTGTAGCTATTGTTACAACACCTCAGGAAGTTGCACTTGCTGATGCCCGTAAGGCTATTGGAATGTTCTCACAGGAGAATATTAATGTGCCTATTCTCGGATTGATTGAGAATATGTCGTGGTTCACACCCGAAGAGCTACCTGATAATAAATACTACATATTTGGACAGGAAGGTGGAAAGAAACTGGCAAAGGAATATGAAATCCCGTTGCTCGGGCAGATACCTTTGGTGCAGGGTATAAGGGAATCGGGTGACCATGGTAAACCAATAGCTATGTCAGATAACTCGCCGGTAGCTACAGCATTCCATGAACTGGCAGAGCGAACCGCACAGCAGATTGCTATTCGAAATGTTACTATGGCTGCAACCGAGCCTGTTAGGATTACTAAATAGGTATAAAAAGGAGTTAGGAAGAATCAGACTAATGACCAGAAATAATTAAAAAATATCAACTATGTTTACTGAGAACCGAATAGAACTTACAACCAAAGTTAAGAGGGTAATAGAACAAATAAGGCCATACCTGCAGGCTGACGGGGGTGACATACAGTTTGTTGAGCTTACTGACGACAATGTAGTGAATGTTGAGCTTATGGGATCATGCGGATCATGCCCTTATAGCAGAATGACGCTGAAGAATGGCGTTGAGGAAGCAATGCGTAAGGCACTTCCAGAAATCAAATCTGTTGAGGCATTGAATATTTAGTATTAATCCAAAGTACTCAGAGATACGAGGCCCTCTTAGCTACAGTGGTTCAGGAAACTCAGAGGTATTTTGCAACGATAGGCATACGACGCCCCATACCAAAAGCTTTCGGAGAAATCCTCAGTACGGGGGGTGATTGGTAGCGTTTCCATTCGCTCCTGTTTACCATGCTGATTACCCTGTTTACTAATCCAACATCAAAGCCCATAAGTATCAGTTCAGCGGGGCTTCGTCTCATTTCAATGTAGGAATACAATAACTGGTCGAGCAGGCTATACTCGGGTAGTGAGTCGCTATCCTTCTGGTCGGGCCTGAGCTCAGCAGATGGTGGCTTGGTTATAGAGTTTACGGGAATGATTTCCTTTTCACGGTTAATATACCAGGCCAGTTTATAAACATCAGTTTTGTATACATCGCCAAGTACCGATAATCCGCCGGCCATATCGCCGTAGAGCGTACCATATCCTACAGCAGCTTCACTCTTGTTGCTGGTATTAAGGAGTATATAGCCAAATTTGTTGGAGAAAGCCATTAAGATCACCGCCCTGATTCGTGCCTGTATGTTTTCCTCAGTAACATCTGCAGACATATCCTTAAAGAAAGGACTCATCGTTTGTTCCATGGCAGTTACCCCTTCATTTATAGGAATTATTTCGTAAGGAGACTTAAGATTCTCAGCCAATTGGCGAGCATCACTTATGGAATGGTCAGAAGAATGAATTGACGGTAGAAGTATACCCTTCACATTTTCAGCTCCCAGAGCTTCTGCGGCAAGTGCCATAGTGACTGCTGAATCTATACCACCTGATAGACCCAGAACTGCTTTCCTGAAACCCATTTTACTAAAGTAATCCCTGATACCAAGTACAAGCGCATCATGGATGAGATCTATTGCCGGAACACCCATATCCAATGAAGGATTAACTGCAGAAACACCAGTGTTACCGGGGTGTGATTGTACTTTATAATAATCATCAATAATGTCAACTATTCTTACCTCCTCAGTAAAATATGGCAATTGGTCCCTGATATTACCTGCTGCATCGCATACCATTGAGTTGCCATCAAATATAAGTTCAGTTTGGGCACCAGTATGATTCACATACACTATGGGTTTTCCATACTTCAAAGCATTCGTGCGGAGCACTTCACGCCGTAGTACAGTTTGGTTGTAATTGAAGGGCGATGCACTGATATTAATAATAATGTCGGGCTGTATATTCTGTACCTGGTCAAGCGGGGAGAAGGAATACATTGGCACTTCGGCAGTATTCCAAATATCCTCACAAACCGTGAGTGCTAATCGCAGACCTTTATAGTCAACATACCCGAAGCCATCTGCCGGTTCAAAATACCTGTATTCATCAAACACATCGTAATTGGGCAGCAATGATTTATTGGCAATAAACTCAACTTTACCATTGTTAAGGAACCATGCTGAATTAAACAAAGGTTTTCCTTTGCCAGTAAGGTTACGTGAGGGCGAACCAACAATAGCTGCAATATCACGACAATTCAAGGCAATTTGCTGCATTGAAGTCTCACACCTATCAACGAAATCAGTGAATTCGAGGAAATCACGCGGCGGATATCCTGTTAAGGCGAGTTCAGGAAACACAATCAGTTCAGCACCTCTATCAGTGGCAATACGGATTCCTTCGAGTATACGCCGCTTGTTATATTCAAAATCACCAATAAGGAAATTATACTGCGCTAGAGCAATCTTCATATTTCTCAAAAGTTATAGGGACCTATATATCCATGCTTCCCCAAGGGAAAACGAATAATACAGATTAGAAATTCACACCGAGGCTTAATTCAATAAAATTAGGTTTGCCCTGATGTTCATGGAAGTTCACTGTATTCTTTTCCCTTAAGGCGTTTGTAAAACCGTTATTAAAGTTGATACCTGCAACAACAGATGTGTTGTTATCAAAAGGATATTCAACACCTGCGCCAATGATCATGGATGTTCTGAACAGATTTGTTTGGTCATCAATATCTTGGAAATCATTAACAATGGTAGAGTTACCTGCTTGATATTCATCCCTACCCTTTGAACTTGTGCGTATTGCGAAGCCTAATCCTATTTGCCCGTAATACCTGAATTCGCCTATTTCATTGGTCTTCATCTTAAGCACTGCAGGCAGTTCGATATACCTGATGCGGTAGTCACGCTGCAATGTAACAAGGTTTCCACCGATAACGTCAGGATAAGAGAGAGCACCATTTTGATAGATGAAAGTAAGTCCTGTTGCCAAAGCATAGTTCTTTGCGAAGTAGAATTCGGAAGTAACACCCCATGAAAAGCCAAGCTTCGCTCCTTCGGAATTATAATCTTTTTGGTTGGTATTCAACCAACCAATATGAGGTGCTGCTTTAATACCAAGAATAAACGAACGGTACTGTGCTGATGCATTGCCGGAAAGCATCATAATAATGCAAAAAGTGATAAAAGGTAGAAGGATTCTGGTTTTCATATTTTTGGTTTTAGAAATTTATACCTAAGGCTGCATGAATCACAACCATATAATATTTGTTGTAAATATAAGCAAAAATATTAAAAATGGCTTGTTTAAACGCTACTCTAAAATGTTTAATAATTACTTTTGTTCCAACAAAAATAACATCCTATGAAAAAGATAAGCTTGTTTTTTGTAATGATTATGGCAACCGCCACAGTTTTTGCCCAAGTTCCCAGTTTTACGCTTGGTCCGAAGATAGGTGTTACCTTCTCAAAGTTTCATTATGATATTGATGACATAAAAGAGAATTCTGTAGTCAATATACATTGGGGGGCATTTGTGCGCATGGGCTCAAAGATTTATCTACAACCCGAGTTGCTTTTTATGAAAAGATCAGGTGTACTCAAATTCTCAGGCGGTGAACAAACCATCAATATCAGGACTATTGATATTCCGTTATTGGTTGGTGTTAAAGTGGCTGATCTCAAGCTATCCAATGTTAGAGTATTTGCCGGTCCTATAGCATCTCTAACTATTAATAAAGAACTTAAAACAACAGATTGGGATGATGCAATAACTAAAAATGATTTCAGACGTGCCAACTGGGGATTGCAGTTTGGTGCCGGTGCTGACTTGCTTATGTTTACTGTTGACCTTCGTTATGAATTGGGCATGAGTGATAGCATTGACATCGATAACCGTTCCCTCAAAAATAACCTTGTGACATTAAGTATTGGTTGGAAGATACTGTAATAGCAGTACTTTTGCTTCAAATTTTTCATTAAGATGATAAGGGTAATTAGCTTTGTGCTTGTTTGTATCTGCCTTTCGGCATGCAATTCATGCAACACAACTACAGGTGAAGATATTGCTACCGATGATATCAGAAGATACGAAGTTGATCTTTTCAGTATTGATACCAATAATTTTGAGGAAGGTATTGCAGAAATATATCCCCGGTATAAGCTTTTCCTGGGCTCCCAAATGCCTGATGAGAATGGAATGAGGCAACTGAAAAACTTTGTTACTGATTCGCTTATAAGATCAACTTATGAGTACACTTTGAAGGTTTTTCCTGAGGTTAACAACCTTAACAATGAATTCACTGCTGCCTTTGCCAGAATGCAGCAAAGTATTCCCGAAATACAGGTGCCACAGGTTTACACCTACGTTTCAGGGTTCGACATACAAATGCCCATCAAGTATGCTGACTCAGCATTGATAATTGGGCTCGACCTATACCTTGGAAATGATTACAAACCTTATATGGAGCAGGGATTTCCAATGTATATCATTAACAGGCTTTCGCCGGAATACATATTGCCCGATGCATTTAAGGAAATTGCCTGGGCACGGCTACCTGCAACGCCAGCTTCTACTTTGCTTGACGCAATGATTGAACAGGGAAAAACAATCTACTTCGCAGAATTAATGCTTCCTGATGCAAGGCCTGAGTATCTGATGAAATATACAGCACAGCAGGTTAAGTGGGTTGAAGCAAATGAGCTTAGCCTTTGGAGTTTTATTATAGAAAACCAGTTGCTGTATTCAACCGATGCTAAAGCAGTTGCTATGTTCATGACTGACGGTCCCTTTACCTCCGGCTTTGATAATGAATCACCTTCAAGAACAGGTCACTGGCTGGGCTGGCAGATAGTTAAAAACTACATGACAAAGAATGATGTTAGCTTGAAGCAACTATTTGAAGATAATGATTCACAAAAAATTTTGCAGCTATCAGGCTATAAACCGGCGAGAATTTAAAAAAACTATATGCTGATATTGCCGAGTTGCATGCGTAGGTGTGCCTTCCTAAGCACATCAAACCGTTCCTCATTTGACATAATTTCCCAATTGGCAATTTCATCTAGCATCCGGAAACACCCAACGCACATACCTCGCTGATCCAAGCGACACACGAGCCGGCAAGGAGATTTGACTTCAGGCCTATTTCCAGATTTATCCAATATTGTTGATTTTTTCACTCACATTAACTTTATGCAAAGTAAAATGTTCAAAGGGTTTAATAAACAGGTTGGTTAAAGAATTTATGAACCGGGTTTTCAACATCCCTCTGGACCGATGATGTAGCTGAGTCAAATCTTAATGCTAAAGTTTAATTAGGTGATGAATAATAGAGGATTACTCTATTCATGCCTACATGCAGTACATTAGATTTATTTTCAGAGCCCTTTAACAGATAGCGAAAATAATCATAACTTGCGCATCTTTGGGACAATATCTAAAATATGCTTGTTAAGACTTTTGGTAGTGCAATACTAGGGGTAAATGCAATAATTGTTACAGTAGAAGTGAACATGGACATCGGTATCCAATTTTTTATGGTTGGATTGCCTGATGTTGCAGTAAAAGAGAGCCACCAACGTATTGAATCTGCCCTAAGGAACATCGGGTACAAAATACCGGGCAAGAAGATTGTGATTAACATGGCACCTGCTGATATCAGGAAAGAGGGTTCAGCATATGACCTCACCATTGCCACAGGTATACTTGCAGCCAGTGGACAGATTCCCGCGCAAAAAGCAGAAGAGTATGTGATTATGGGTGAATTGTCGCTTGATGGCGGCCTGCATCCTATTAAAGGGGCACTGCCTATTGCCATTGAAGCACGCAAGCAGGGATTCAAGGGATTTATATTGCCAAAGCAAAATGCACGGGAAGCAGGCATTGTGAATGATTTGAAAGTTTACGGGGTTGAGAATATACTTGAAGTAATCAAATTTCTTAACGGGGATATAGAACTCACCGAGGAAGTAGTGAACACACGTGATGAATTCTTCTCACAATTAAAAGAGTATGATTATGATTTTTCTGATGTAAAAGGTCAGGAGAATATTAAGCGTGCCCTTGAGATTGCTGCTGCCGGTGGCCATAATGCCATATTGATAGGTCCTCCGGGTTCAGGTAAAACAATGCTGGCAAAACGGCTGCCTTCAATTCTGCCGCAGCTTAATTTACATGAATCCCTTGAAACCACTAAGATACATTCAGTAGCCGGAAAGATGAGCCGTAACTCCTCATTGATATCAGTTAGGCCATTTAGAAATCCGCATCATACTATATCGCCTGTGGCATTGGTTGGTGGGGGTTCAAACCCTCAACCCGGCGAAATATCACTTGCGCATAATGGAGTACTTTTCCTTGATGAGCTTCCTGAGTTTCACCGAACAGTAATTGAAGTGCTCAGGCAGCCAATGGAGGATAGGGTAGTGACTATTTCACGGTCACGGCAAACTGTTGAATACCCATCAAGCTTTATGCTGATTGCTGCAATGAACCCCTGCCCTTGCGGTTTTTACAACCATCCGGAGCGTTCGTGTGTTTGTAAGGCAGGTGAAGTTCAAAAGTATCTGAACAAGATTTCCGGCCCGCTTCTTGATAGAATAGATATTCATGTAGAAGTTACCCCGGTACCTTTCAGGGAATTATCGGAATCAAGAAAATCGGAAAACAGCTACAGCATAAGGGAGAGAGTCATCAGAGCAAGGTTAATACAGGAAGAGCGATATAAAGATGTGAAAGGCATACACGCCAATGCACAAATCAGTACCCGTATGCTCAATAAGTATTGCAAACTAAATGACCAGGGAATAACGTTACTAAGAAACGCAATGGAAAAGCTAAGTCTTTCAGCAAGGGCATATGACCGAATACTTAAGGTTGCCCGCACTATAGCCGACCTCGACCAGAATGAAGATATTAAAATTGAACATTTAGCAGAAGCTATAAATTTCAGAAGCCTTGACCGGGAAACCTGGGGCTGTTGATAAATTAACAACTACTACATGCTTAACACATTTAGGCAACTTATAAAATACATATCCTATTACTGGAAATCAACCACTAAGCATGGTGTGCACTCTCCTTATGTTTTTGAGTTTATCACCAAAGTAATAGAGGACAGAACCAAATATGAAACCTATACCAGAGTTGAAGAACAGAGGCGTAGATTGCTCAAAAACAAGAATGTAGTTGAAATTGTAGATTTTGGAGCCTCATCAGGCAAGGCTGGTTACCAAACTTACCTTGCCAAAGTACAGGATATTGCTAAAAAAAGTTCGATAACACCAAGCCAGGGGCAGCTGTTGTATAGGATAGTTAAGCAATTGAAGCCGGAAATCATTCTTGAGATGGGCACCTCCGTTGGCATTAGCAGTATTTACCAGGTATCAGGGTCACCTGAAAGCTTTTTTATTGGTATTGAGGGCTGTGCAACTACTGCAGCTATTGCCGAACAAAGCCTTAAGAAGTTCAGTGAAGGAAACAACTACTCACTTGTTATTGGGAATTTTGATGTCATGTTGCCGGGAGTACTTGAAAAACTTAACATGGTTGATTTCGTATTTATTGACGGCAATCATGCCTATAAACCTGTAATGAGGTATTTTAACCAGCTACTCCCATACATGCAGGAAACTTCAGTAATAGCATTCCATGATATTTATTGGTCAGCGGAGATGGAGAAAGCTTGGAATGAGATAAAACAAAATCCAAGTGTTACTATATCCATTGATTTGTTTCACATGGGCCTCGTTTTCTTCCGGCCGGGAATGCCAAAGCAGGATTTTATTATACGCTTTTGACAATTATTCATACATTTGTTCGTTCTGAAAAAAAACTTCGGCATGAACCAGGAGGTTATACAATTAGATTCAATCACTCGCTTCTTCAAGGTAGGTACAGAAACTGTACGGGCTCTTAGAGGGATTACACTAAATATAAAAAGGAATGAATTTGTAGCTTTGATGGGCCCTTCAGGCTCAGGCAAATCTACATTGATGAACCTTATTGGATGTTTGGATACCCCTACAAGTGGTAGTTACCTTTTAAACGATAAAGATGTAAGCAAACTACAGGATGATGATCTTGCTGAGATCAGGAATAAGGAAATCGGGTTCGTGTTTCAAACCTTCAATCTCCTGCCCAGGCTTAATGCACTTGAAAACGTTGCACTTCCAATGATCTATGCAGGTTTTGCAAAGAACGATAGGACCCAAAGAGCTATGGAAGTACTGGAACAAGTTAGCCTGACTGACAGGATAAAACATAAACCAAATGAACTCTCGGGAGGGCAACGTCAAAGAGTTGCAATAGCGAGAGCAATGGTTAACAAACCATCCATCATTCTTGCTGATGAACCAACCGGAAACCTCGATTCGGTCACCTCTATTGATATTATGGGACTTATTGAGGAAATTCATAAAGCAGGGAACACCATTATCCTGGTGACCCATGAAGAAGATATTGCCCGACATGCACACCGCATTATCAGACTCTCCGACGGGTTAGTAGCTTCAGATGAACGTAACGCGAACATTCGGACTATAGAATACTACCATAAAAACTAATTCAGTTGAACATTGCTGTGCACTTGTTGTTTCAGCAAGAATTAACAGTATTTGGTCAAGCGGGGCATTATGGTCAGCTTGAAACCTTATCATAACTGATAAACCAGGGCAACAATCAATCTTTTAAAATGAGCACTGATTTTAAAATATACACCAAAACAGGTGACAAGGGACAGACTTCTCTTATTGGAGGGACCAGGGTACCTAAATACCATGAACGTATTGAAGCTTATGGAACACTCGATGAGCTTAACTCATTCATTGGCCTTATAAGGGACCAGGAAGTGAGCCCTCACATAAAAGAGATACTGCTTGAGGTACAGGATCGAGTATTTACAGCTGAATCATTGCTGGCTGCAGACCCCGCCAGTACTATTAAATCACTGCCTTTACTTGCCGAAAGTGACATAGTACTACTTGAAAAGCAAATTGATAAAATGAATGAAACACTTCCGGCACTGAGTTCGTTTATCCTGCCGGGTGGACACACAACTGTTTCATTTTGCCACATCGCACGTACCGTTTGCCGCAGGGCTGAACGATTAACCATCAAGCTTATTGAGAACAATCCTGAAACTTTACAAGGTGAGCTGGTAGTAAAGTACCTTAACCGCTTATCAGATTACTTGTTTGTGCTAGCCCGAAGTGTGGGAAAAGATTTGGATGTTGGCGAAACTCTTTGGAATGCAAGGTTTTAGGTATGGTTTTTGCTACTGATTAAAAACTTTTACATCAACATTTTTTTATTCTTGTAATTGAAGTAAATTAAGTTATTTTTGCAAAAAATTAAAAAGTAAAATTCTTCTGAATATGTACTGGACTTTAGAACTAGCCTCAAAGCTCGAAGATGCACCCTGGCCTGCAACCAAAGACGAACTGATTGACTTTAGTATTAGGTCAGGTGCGCCTATGGAAGTTATTGAAAACCTTCAGGAGATAGAAGATGAAGGAGAGGTCTATGATAGTATCGAAGACTTATGGCCTGACTATCCTTCAAAGGAAGATTTCTTCTTTCACGAAGATGAATATTAAAGAAAATTAAAAGCCGCACATTAGCGGCTTTTAATTTCTATGCAAACTCAATCACCTAATTGTCCTTTCCTGTTTTTGTAATAAATAAGTTAACTTTGCATCTAATAATGTTTTGTATTGGTTAGGTCTTTACAGGACTTCTTAACCTCTGTTTTATAATTAAATACCATATCATGTTTTCATTTTTTAAGAAATTCGTCGGAACCAAGTCAGATAAAGATATACGTGAACTGTTACCTGTTGTTGAAAAAATAAGGGCAGTATACCCTTCGATAGAAAAGCTATCGAATGATGCGTTACGCGCAAAGACTGATGAGTTTCAAAGCAAGATCAGGCAAGCTACCGCAGAAAAAGAACAAACCATTGCCGATCTCAGGAACCGGATAGAGAATGATCCGGAGATGGATATGGATGACAAAGAGAGCATCTATGTGCAGATTGATAGCCTGGGGAAAGAAAATTATGAGATTACCCAAAAGGTCCTAAATGAGATATTGCCTGAAGCATTTTCTGTAATTAAGGAAACCGCTCGTCGGTTCAAGGAGAATGAAACCATTGAAGTTACCGCCTCACAAATGGACCGTGATATGGCTGCTTCACGCGACAGTATCCAAATAGTAGGCGATAAAGCCTATTATCACAACAAATGGGTAGCCGGTGGAAATGTTATTACATGGGACATGGTGCATTATGATGTACAGCTTATTGGTGGTGTAGTTTTGCACCAGGGTAAGATATCTGAAATGGCAACCGGTGAAGGAAAAACCCTTGTGGCTACACTGCCTGTGTACCTAAATGCATTACCGGGTAAAGGAGTACATATTGTTACTGTGAATGATTACCTGGCACGCCGTGACTCTGAATGGATGGGTGTGCTTTATGAATTCCACGGACTAAAGGTGGATACTATTGATAAACATCAGCCTAACTCCGAAGCGAGGCGTAAGGCTTACATGGCAGATGTTACTTTTGGCACCAACAATGAGTTTGGATTCGATTACCTGCGTGATAATATGACCGGTAACCCGGAAGAACTGGTGCAAAGGCCACATAACTATGCTATAGTGGATGAGGTTGACTCAGTTCTTATTGACGATGCCAGAACACCACTTATTATTTCAGGTCCTACCCCAAGGGGCGATAACCAGGAGTTTGAAGCGCTAAAGCCTGAAATCAAGAAACTCTATGAAGCACAACGCTCATTAGTAACTAAACTATTAGCTGAAGCTAAATCATTATTAAGTAACACAAGCAACTCAGAAAACGAAAAGAAAGGTGGCGAACAGCTTTTCAGAGCATATAGGGGACTGCCTAAAAATAAAGCACTTATCAAGTTCCTCAGTGAGTCAGGCAATAAAGCCCTGATGCAAAAGACTGAGAATTTCTATATGGCTGAACAATCAAAGAACATGCACATCATTGATGATGAGCTCTTCTTTGTGATAGATGAAAAACATAATACAGTTGAGCTCACTGAAAAAGGCATTGACCTTATCACTACTTCCTACGAAGACCCGAAATTTTATATACTGCCCGATATAGGTGCTGAAATTGCTGAACTTGAGCGACTAAAACTTGAGGAAGCTGAAAAAGCTGAGAAGAAAGCAGAACTGATGCGCGATTATGCTGTAAAATCAGAGCGGGTTCACACTGTAAACCAGTTGCTTAAAGCGTACACCCTTTTTGAGATTGATGTTGAGTATGTTGTTATGGACAACAAGATCAAGATCGTTGATGAGCAAACAGGTCGTATACTTGAAGGTCGTCGTTATAGCGATGGACTGCACCAGGCAATTGAGGCAAAGGAAAACGTAAAGATTGAAGCGGCAACACAAACATATGCTACTGTAACCCTGCAGAACTACTTCAGGATGTACAAGAAGCTTGCCGGTATGACCGGTACTGCAGAAACTGAGGCCGGTGAGTTGTGGGATATTTATAAGCTTGATGTGGTTGTAATTCCAACCAATAGGAATATCATCAGGAACGATCGGGAAGACCTGGTTTATAAAACAAAGCGTGAGAAGTTCAATGCAGTTGCTGATGAAATTACAAGCCTCATTAAGCAAGGTAGGCCTGTGCTGGTGGGTACAACTTCAGTTGAAACATCAGAACTGCTAAGCAGGATGTTAAAACTCAGGAACATTAAGCATAATGTGCTTAATGCAAAACTTCATCAGAAAGAAGCTGATATTGTGGCTGAAGCCGGTTTCGCCGGAACTGTTACAATTGCTACCAACATGGCAGGTCGTGGTACCGACATAAAACTGGGTCCTGGAGTTAAAGAAGCAGGAGGATTAGCAATTATAGGTACCGAGCGTCATGAATCACGACGTGTTGATCGTCAGTTACGAGGCCGTGCAGGACGACAAGGTGATCCGGGAAGTTCACAATTCTTTGTTGCCCTCGAAGATGATCTCATGCGTATGTTCGGTTCTGAGCGTATTGCCAGTATTATGGACCGCCTTGGACTTAAAGAAGGCGAAGTGATTCAGCATTCCATGATTACTAAGTCAATTGAAAGAGCACAGAAGAAAGTTGAGGAGAATAACTTCGGCATACGTAAGAGGCTACTCGAGTATGACGATGTGATGAACTCACAACGTGAAGTTATTTATAAAAAACGCCGTCATGCACTTTATGGTGAAAGGCTTGCTGTTGATATCTCAAACATGATTTACGACGTTTGTGATACTATTGTGTCAACACACCAGGATGAGCGTGATTATGAAGGTTTCAGGGTCTCATTGATGAAAACTGTTGCCGTTGAACCTAACATAAGCGCCGATGAATTTGTATCAAAAAACAAACAAGTAGTAGTTGATTCACTCTTCGACCAGGTTTACAAGAACTACATGGAAAAGAGCCGTCGCCTTGCTGAAAAAGCATTCCCGGTGATTAAGGATATTTTTGAAAACCAACCGCAGTTTGAAAATATTGCTATCCCAATTACTGATGGCATACGCAACATGCAGGTAGTGGCCAATTTGAAGAAGGCATATAATGATAAAGGTCGGGAAATCAATTTAGCTATCGAAAAAGGAGTTACTTTAGCTGTAATTGATGATTCATGGAAAGACCATCTTCGTGAAATGGATGAATTGCGCAATTCGGTGCAAAACGCGACTTACGAACAAAAAGATCCATTGCTGATCTATAAATTCGAGTCGTTTGAATTGTTTAAGCAACTAATTCAAAAAACGAACAATGAAATATCTTCTTTTATTGTGAAGGCAAACCTGCCTATTAAGGAGTCTTCGCAGGTAAAAGAAGCACAGAAGCCAAGAAAGACTGACCATGGCAACTACAAAGAGGAAAGAACTGATTTGTTATCACAGGCAGGCAGAACATCTGAACCGCGTGTTTCAGCACCTGTAAGAGTTGAAAAAAGAGTAGGACGCAATGACCCCTGTCCCTGTGGCAGCGGAAAGAAATATAAGAATTGCCACGGTCAAAACGAGTAAATGCTTTATAACCTGACATGCCAATATGAAACCGTTCAAAAGAAACCTGCTGATGGTTTCTCTCCTGTTTCTTCTACGACTAAACAGCTCAGCACAGCTAGCTTACAGTCCATTGGTCGAATCGGTTTCCGCAACAGTAGGTAATGAAAGAGTACTACTGCTACTAAGGCAAATATCAGGTGATACAACCGTAACAATAAACGGAGAAGTAAAAACCATCACATCAAGACATTACCTTTCTCCAGGTAATGCACTTGCCGCGCAATTTATCTATGAAGAATTTGAGCAGTATGGTTATCAACCAGTGTTTCAGAGTTTCAATGGAACAAGAGGTGCAAACGTCATAGCAACAAAAACCGGATTTCTTTACCCCAACAAGGAGTACATTATTTGTGGACACTATGATAATATGCCTTCGGGTCCATTGGCACCAGGGGCTGATGATAATGCTTCAGGTATTGTAGCAGTACTTGAAGCGGCCCGGATTTTAAGCAACATCGATCTGGAGTACACTGTTAAATTCATTGCCTGGGATGAAGAAGAGATTGGAATGGCTGGTAGCAAGTACTATGCTCAGCAAGCATCATTAAATGGTGATAACATTTTAGGCGTACTCAATGTCAATATGCTTGCATGGGATTCAAACAATGACAATAAATATTCAATCTCGAAAAACGCAAACTCTGAAGCCCTATCAAATGACTTTGTTACTACAACCGGATATTACCAGCCCCAGTTGTCGCATAATTTCATAACTACGGCCTCAAGTGATCACGCTTCCTTCTGGCTATATGGTTATCCTGCAATACTCGCTATTGAAAACTTCTATGATTTCAATGCCCATTACCATACACCGGCTGATCATGTTGATGCTATTAACCTACCTTATTTTGGTTCAATGGTGCGGGCCTCAGTAGCCAACATCACTTCTTGTGCATTAAATCAGCGTATTAACCTGCAACATGAGCCGGTAGTTTCTAACGGTTCAACATTACCAAGAATGACTTCAGTTACAGTTATAAGTGAGCACCCTGTTGCCAGTAATGATGCTAATGCACCCAGATTATACTATTCAATTGATAGCCTAACATTTAATTATATTCTACCATCAGCCTCTGATGGGGACCTATTCACATTTAGTATACCCGGTTTCCCTGCAAGTACTAATGTAATTTATTACTTTGCAGCTCAGGATGCATCTGCAACAATGATTGCGACGCTTCCATCAGGTGGTAAAGGATTAAACCCTCCTGGTACAATTGCCCCTATGCAATTCTTTAATTATAGGGTTGATAATATTGCAGCTTCTGGTCTCTGTTCAGTGAATACACCTATAGTGATCAATGATAATTCTAATACATACGATCAGATCACTGTAAATGAACAAGGCGATCTGGTTGATATTGATGTGATGGTTGATATCACACACCCTAGAACTTATGAATTGCGATTAGTGCTGATATCGCCTGATAATACACCGGTTTCGCTTAGTGACCGTAATGGGAATGAGGGAGATAACTATACTCAAACTATTTTTGATGACCAAGCGGTTATTTCAATAAAGGAAGGTGTTGCTCCATTTACAGGAAGATTCAGACCTGAAACTCCTTTGAACTCATTAAAGAACAAAGAAATAAAAGGTCAATGGCAATTGCGCGTCGCTGAATCTGGCAATGTGAATTCAGGTATGCTTAACCAATGGTGCCTGCATTTTCTATATAAGGACTATACTATTGGACTTGAGGAAAACCCTTATTTAAATAATGAAATATTATATCAGAACTTCCCAAATCCTGCCAGTAAAAGTACTACCATTAAGTTCAGACTACCAAACAAATCAAATATTACATTATCACTCTATGATATAAACGGTAATCGTATTCACACCCTAATTTCAGGTTTTCATCAGGCAGGTATGCATCTTTTGGTAATTTCTGTATCAGATTTGGAGCCAGGTATGTATCTTTATACCCTGGAAAGTGATTACCTGATTACCACAAAAAAAATGATCATCATAAATTAATCATATTGCATCCCAAAAAACTATAAATAGCTCATTGGGAGAAGGAAAAACAAAAGACAAATAAACTATGAAAACTGTATCTACTAAAGCAGCTTTTACATTCATTGCCTTTCTGCCAATTGTTATGCTATTAGGTCTGATTCCACTACAGGGTAAGTCGCAATTCTCATCTCAAGGTAAAACGGTTATAGCTTTCAGCCCTTTTGTTGATTCAATATCCTCATTATCTAACAGTGAAAGCATACTTTTACTAACCAGGCAATTGGCAGGGGATACTACAGTAATGGTTGATGGTGAACTTGTTACCATTGCATCCAGGCATTACCTCTCGCAGGGCAATATATTAGCTACTCAATGGTTATACGATAAATTCTTAGAGTACGGTTATGAACCTGAATTCCAGGAGTTCAACAACTCCCGTGGAGTAAATGTAATAGCTACAAAGCTTGGCACTAAATACCCTGACAAGGAATATATTATTTGCGGCCACTTTGACAACATGCCCTCTGGTCCTCTTGCTCCCGGAGCTGATGACAATGCATCAGGCACAGTTGCAGTTCTTGAAGCTGCAAGAATACTCGCCAACATTGACCTCGATTATACCGTGCGCTTTGCAGCATGGGATGAAGAAGAAATTGGATTGATAGGAAGTGAGTTTTATGCCCAGCAAGCATACATGAATGGTGATATCATAATGGGTGTAATTAATCTTGATATGATTGCATGGGACTCAGATAATGATCTTGTTTATTCATTAGGCACAAATGCCGCTTCCACCCAGTTAACAAATGACTTCCTAACTACTACTTCCTTCTACCAGCCAGGGTTGTCAAATAATTTCACCAGCATAACAGCAAGTGACCATGCCTCGTTTTGGCAGTACGATTATCCTGCTATATTGCTTATAGAGGACATGGGCGATTTTAACCAGTATTATCATACGCCCAATGATAATATTCCAATACTAAATATGGAGTTGTATCAAGCTCTTGTAAGGGCTTCCATTGCGAATCTTGCAGCGAATGCACTTAACCAGAGAATATCATTCGAACACAACATAATAGTATCAGGTAATTCAACTCAGCCAAGGGAAACATCAATAATTATTTCAAGTGATCATATACAAAACACTACCAACTATTCACCCCGATTGTATTACACAACTGACAGTGTGACTTTTTCACATGTAACACCTACAAGCGTTTCAGGTGATACTTTCAACTTCACATTACCGGGCTTCCCATTGGGAACAACCATAAGTTATTACTTTGCAACTCAGGATTCAGCAGGAACAATGATAGCAACATATCCTTCAGGTGGTACCGGAATATCACCTCCGGGTACAATAGCTCCCATATCATTCTTCTCATATGAAGTAGGGAATATCTTTCTGGTTGAGAACTGTTCAGATGTGTTGCCGATTGTAATACCTGACAATTCAAATACCTATGCTCAAATAGAAATTTCACAGGGTGGTGAATTACTTGACCTGGATGTGCTGGTTGATATTACTCACCCACGTACCACTGAATTGAGGGTTATCATAATCTCTCCTGACAATACAAGTATTATGATGAGTGACAGAAACGGAGGTGAAGGGGACAACTACACTCAGACTATATTTGACGACCAGGCTGTTAAGTCAATTGAAGAAGGCACTGCGCCTTTCACTGGAAATTATCGCCCTGAAACATTATTTACCTCTTTACTCAATAAGCCTTTATCAGGGCAGTGGCAGTTACGCATTGTTGAAAATGGCCTTTCAAATTCTGGAATGCTGAATCAGTGGTGTCTGCACTTTCTTTATAGAGACAATAGTATAGGATTAGATGAACATTTTAAGGACAATTTTGAAGGATTGTACCAGAATTATCCAAATCCTTCATCCTCTACAACTAACATTAAATTCAGGCTCCTTAAACCTTCAACGGTATCTTTGATGCTATTTGACAATAATGGCCGGATAATTCGTACACTTTTATCAGGTAATTATCAACAAGGAGATCATTTAGTTGTAGCCTCAGTAGCTGACCTAAAACCGGGTACATATTTCTATACGCTGAAAACAGAAAAATTCACCCAAACAAGGCAAATGGTGATTTCCCGCTAATAGACAGTTGCTACAATAAGTCAATCAGCTTGATGAATTTAGATGAGAAAGAAGCTCTTTTTTATAACGCAGCTTGATGAATTCAGATGAGAAAGCTGTTCTTTTTAATCGAGTAGCTTGATAAATTTAAGTGAGAAATAATAGATAACCGTATACGATGAAATACAAAAGAATTCTATTAAAACTAAGTGGTGAGGCACTTATGGGCGATCAGCAGCATGGCATTGATCCCATACGGCTTACCGAATACTCTGATGAAATACGGCAGGTAACCGGTCAGGGCATACAGGTTGCCATAGTTGTTGGTGGCGGAAATATATTCAGAGGATTACAAGGTACAGCTAAAGGAATGGATCGTGTGCAAGGTGACTATATGGGTATGCTGGCCACAATAATAAATAGCATGGCACTTCAGGGAGAACTGGAGAAGCAGGGAGTTAAGGTTAAGCTATTATCGGGTATAGCAATTGACCCCATTGCAGAGTCAATGAGTAGGTCAAAAGCCATAAAGTATCTTGAATCAGGAGAAGTAGTTATTATTGCCGGCGGTACAGGGAACCCTTACTTTACTACTGATACCGCTGCAGTTCTCAGGGCAGTAGAGATTAAAGCCGACCTCGTTCTTAAAGGAACACGCGTTGATGGAGTTTACACAGCTGATCCTGAAAAAGACCCCAATGCAACAAAATACAAGTCTATCAGCTTCACCGAGGTTTATGAGAAAAACCTTAACATAATGGATATGACTGCAATAACTATGTGCAGTGAGAATAACCTGCCTATTATGGTGTTCAATATGAACATTAAGGGTAACCTGTTGCGTTTATTGGAAGGCGAAGAAATTGGCACATTGGTTAGTTAACTATATACGTTTCGTATATTTGCCATGTTTTTTGAAAGAACAGCAAAGGAGTTTTGACCGTACAATAAAAATTGAACCCCTATGAACGAAGAAATCACTTTTATTATAGACGAAGCAGAAGAAGGTATGCAGAATGCCATTGTACACCTCGATAAGGAATTCCAGAAGATAAGGGCAGGAAAAGCAAGTCCGTCAATGCTTGAAGGTGTTAGGGTTGATTATTATGGTTCAATGACACCTATTGATCAGGTATCAAATATTAATACACCTGATCCCCGACAGATCATTGTACAGCCATGGGAAAAAGCTATGCTTGTGCCAATAGAAAAAGCGATCATGGCAGCTAACCTGGGTTTTAATCCTCAGAATAACGGTGAAGTACTTCGTATAAATGTTCCCCCACTTACAGAGGAACGTCGTAAAGACCTGGTTAAAAAAGCTAAGGCTGAGACCGAAAATGCCAAAGTTACTATACGTGGCATACGCCGCGTAGCACTTGATTCAGGAAAGAAACTTGAAAAGGATGGTGTTCCTGAAGATGAAGTTAAGCTGTTAGAAAAAGAAATTCAGAATCTCACTGATACTTTTAGCGCCAAAGCTGATAAACTCTTTGAAGCCAAGGATAAGGATATTATGACAGTTTAACATAAGGGTCCGTAATTAAACCGGCCCTTTGTTTTACATTGAATATTTTAGTGACAGCCTGAACATTAGATTCTCTTTTGCTGTGGGCAATCCATTGGGACCCATGCGGTAGAATACTCCTGCACCAATTCCTGAAAATGATGATTTAATTATGTTGCTAACCAAGAGGCCGGTTTCATAATAACCAAGCTCCATAGTTCTGAAACCAATTTGCCTGTGTCGGTCAGGGTTTGAAAGCGACCCGACACCCATATTAAGTACTGCTGACAAATCAGGCTCGAAGATTTTAGTTCGCATCAACAATTTCCCGAAATTATGCTCTATAAATAAAGAAGCATACTTGTCACTAAGGAATTCTGATGGCTTCATGGTTACAAAACTTCCTGCAGAAAAAACTGAAAAACTTTCACCTGCGCTTCCTCTTCCGTTGAATAATTCAGAATATGGTGCATCATTATCTATGAACCCGCTATGGAGCATAAAATTGGTTTTACCAAACAGCTTATTGAATACTGACCATGATGCTTTCATATCAATCCGGTTAAAGGAAACATTGCCGGCATCAATGCTACTTTTACCACCTGTATACTGCACCCACAGCACCGGCCATACAGTGCCCATAGAAATACGACTTGAGCTGCTCCTTATAAACTTTTCTTTATATGCAAATCTGAATCCCGCGTTAATGTAGTCAAATGTGTGATTTTGTGTGGCAAAGAAAACATCACCTGCAGGGTGTTGGTAGCTGTAGTCATACATTGGCTTTTTATCAGCCCTTTCAATACCTGCTGAGGCTGTGACATATCTTAACGGTCTGAAGTTAACTATTGTTTCAACAGAGCGCACGTTATCCCATTTAGAAATATAGAAATTACGGAAATGAAACTCATTAAATGGCACAATCGCATCATCAAAAAAACGTGTGCCGGCAGCTTCTTCAAGGTCATCCTGAAATTTGAATGAAAGTCCTAAAGCATCATACTTTAACAAGTTAAACTTTATGCTGCTGCCGTATTTCATGTCTTTATCGCCAAATCCAAAGCCTGCATAACCTCCTACGCTCATATAACGAGTCAGGTTATTGTTGGTATACAGTCCTAATCCCAGGTAAACTTTTTCATACACATTAAACCTGAACAACCTGTTAATATCAATATCAAAGATGCCTATAGGAATACTGCCAGATATGAGTGAGGTCATAAGTTTACTCATCCTGTCAAACTTATGTTCGCGGCCCAAGCTATCTATCACTCTATAGGTGTTTCTTTCAATGAGTGATAATGAATCATTTCTGTAATTTCGCCAGAATAATTCATCCCTAAAATTTGCTTCAGGTAACACTTCAATGGCAATGTCTTCAAATTCTTTTTTAACAAGTTCGGGTTCAAGCACGATATCTTTTCTGTAACTCTTTCCAATTGCCATAAGCTTTGAGGAGTTCACTTCAAAGCTATTAAAAATAATATCAGTATTAAGCTGAACAGGAAACCATTGTTTATTGAACAACAGCTCGTACTGTTGTTGGATAGTTATATCAATTTTTTCATCATCCCGTGCTGGTTTAGCAATAACATTGGCAACAGCCCATCCCTGATTACTGATATATAAAAGGCCTTTAAGTCCATCGAAGTTCTTGCCCTTCTGTGGTTTAAAGGAGATAATAAATGTGGTATCACTATCATTCATGTTGAAAAGCGTGTCCCTTATCCAGAAGAAATATCGCTTGTCAAAACCATCAGTCAACGGGTTCAAATAATTCTTGCCTGCAATGGCAATCGTCTCTTTGTAAAAAGATTCAGGCTGCGATTGTGACAACAGGAAAACGAATAAAGGATCACTTAACCCTGATACTTTGGTGGCGATAACTTTGTCATGACTTGTTGACGGGTATATGTATTTATGCTCAGCAACCGATTCCATCATGAAAAAGTGTTGCTTTTTCAGCAACTCCTGTAATTTGATATCATTTGAATCAGCATCAATTTTGATAGTAGAACCTGCCGAATCAGGCGGAACTGTGAAGATCATTTTATCATAGGAGGTGTAGGAATATGACCTGATATTTGAAGGGTCGTTACTATGTCTGTTCTGAATCACATTCCTGATAATCCTGTGAGCAGGATTTTCTCCTGCATCAATTTCAACTTCCGCCAATTCAAATGTTTGCCTCCGCATGGTTATTATTTGTTTCGTCCCGGCATCTACCTTATATTTTAACGGGTAATAACCAACGTAGCTAAGCTGAAGCATTACTACAGGCTCATTATGACTAAGAGAAAAGTTACCATCAATATCAGTCATTCCTCCGTTCTTACTTTCGTTTATCAGGATGTTCACGAAGGCTAATGGCTCACCTGATGCTGAATCAACAACTATACCTTTTATCGGGTATTGCTGCGCATTTGCAAGTAACGATAATAAAAGTGTTATTAGCAGTAGGTAGTACTTCATTTGGAAGGCAATGTATTAACTACATGGAGTGTATTACAAGATTATAGTTTCGGATTATTCAAATGGCGCTTGCTGTCGCGGTCAGTTTTCTTCTGCAAATTCTTTACCAACGCAGCGTTCAGGTCTATTCCGGTTTGGTTGGCAAGGCAGATTAGCACAAATAATACATCAGCCATTTCATCGGCAAGATCCATATCAGCCTCATCACCTTTGCTTGACTGCTCGCCATAGCGCCGGGCCATAATGCGAGCAATCTCACCAACCTCCTCCATAAGAATGGCGGTGTTTGTAAGTTCATTGAAATATCGTACGCCCTTCTCCTTGATCCAGTTATCAACTAATTGTTGGGCTTCCTGTATAGTCATTCCCTGTTTAAATTACTATTAACAACCTTCTTTACTTCAAGCTTAAAACCGGCACCGTGAACATTCTGAATACTTACATTGTGGTCATGATTGAGATACTTACGAAGCTTTGTTATGAAAACATCCATACTCCGGCCAATAAAATAATCACTTGTACCCCAAACCTCAAGCTGCGCTTTATCCCTTGGCAATAGATTATTAATATTCATACATAGTGCTTTTAGCAGGGCCGATTCTTTTACAGTAAGGTTTTGAATATTGTCGTCGAATATGAGTTGTCGATTGTATGGATCGAACACGTAATTACCAATAGCGAATTTCTCACTCACATGGTTATTTCCGTTGTAACCACATCTTTTAAGTATGGCTTCAATACGTAGAGCGAGTTCCTCGCTGCTGAAGGGCTTTGTAATGTAATCATCACATCCGGCCCTGAATCCTTTGATGCGGTCATCGCTATGTCCTCTTGCTGTCAGGAAGATAACCGGCACATGCTCATTTAATTGCCTTATCTCTGCAGCAAGTGAAAAGCCGTCCTTTTTAGGAAGCATAACATCAAGAATGCACAAATCAAAAGTGTCTGATTTAAATGCTCCTAATCCTTCTTCGCCGTTTACTGAGAGCCGGGTTCTATAACCCAGCATGGATAGATACTCCTCAACCAAAGCACCAAGGTTTGCATCATCTTCAACAAGTAGTATTCGTGGTTTATCCTTCATAAGTTGCAACGCTCACATTCAATGGTAAAAAAACTTCAAATACACTACCTTTATTTAGTTCACTACGTACTTTCACTTTTCCATTTAATGCTTCAGTAATAGTTTTGACATAATACAACCCAAGTCCAAAACCCTTGACATCATGCCGGTTGCCGGTAGGTACCCTGTATAATTTCTCGAAGATCATTTTTTGGTTGTCGTGACTTATACCAATTCCCTTATCAACAAGGCCAATAACCAGCATCCCATCTTCATTCCGTGTAGTTACTGTAATGTCAGCTTTACCAGAGGAATATTTGACTGCGTTGTCGAGCAGATTACAAACAATATTTTGGAAATGATTTACATCAGCATTTAATTGGAAATCGTGCGCATCAGGATGAAACCTAATAGTTCCATTAGTATTCTTTATGGCCAGTTCAAATCGTGTAACACACTGGTCAATGATAGTATGAGCGTTGAAATTAGTAAGGTCGAGTTTAAAAGTTCCCTGTTCAAGCACAGAAATTTGCAGCACCTGATCAACCTGTTGCTGGAGCCTTTGATTCTCATCAAAGATCATACGGGCATACTTCCGTGTTTTTTCCTCTGAAACCATATTAATCGGGTTCAGAAGCATTTCACTGGCAAGTGAAATAGTTGAAATAGGTGTTTTGAGCTCATGAGTCATGTTATTCACAAAATCCGACTTAATCTCTGAAAGTTTCTTTTGACGCATGAAGGAGAAGATCATGAAAGAAAATGCAAATGCAACAACGAGCACAAAAACAAGGGAAACAATCATCCATGGCACTATTTTCCATATAAGCACATCACTTTCATTAGGGAAGTATACGCCAAGCATCAACTGCTCTGATTTGTATAAACATGATAATGATACCCGATGACCTGAAGTTAATATCTTATTAGTCCGGTTTCCCCTCTCGCCGGCGAAGAAAGTGCGTGTTGACGGGTCAAATACACCCCACACATATTGCCTGGTGATCTCCATTCCATCAAACTCTTCATGCATTAAAGAATCAAGGCGAATAGGGTTGATTGCTGAAAGTATCTGTTGTGTGCGGTGATCACAATCAGGGCTGCAAACAAAAGGCTCCAAACCAGGTGTGGTACGCTCATCAAACATCCTGTTTACAACACTTTTCATAGTAACACTTACGCTGTTGTCAAATAATTCTTCTTGCAACTTCAATGCATTACGCATCCAATAAACCTGGATTATAATAATACCTATCAATGCAAGGGCTGCAAGTGATATGATTACAGCAATGGTGCTTTTCTTCATTAATGATTTTGTTGTCAAGCACAAAGATAAATGAAAAAGTAAAATGAACTTTTTACTAAGCTCAATACTTATAGGTAGTGCTCTTCAATTGGTGACTATAAGTGTGCTCGCTGACGCTTATTAGTCTTATTATAGTAATTTTGCACAAAATAGATTCAAATGGTTAAAACATCTTCTTTCAAATATATCGGTGATTTGAGGCTTGAAGTAAAACATGATCGTTCAGGACAGGTTTTTGTAACAGATGCTCCAATTGACAATAAAGGAAAAGGTGAAGCAATATCTCCAACTGATATGATGGCAACTTCCCTGGGATTATGCATGGTAACAATAATGGGTATTTCTGCGCAAACACATGGCTTCAGCATGGAAGGAGTGCGTGGTGAAGTAACTAAAATTATGACATCAAACCCTCGTAAAGTGAGTGAAGTGATTATTGACCTTTATTTCCCTGATAACGGTTATAACGGCAAAGACAAAAAGATCATTGAGCACATCTCCCGAACTTGTCCGGTTGCACTTAGTTTACACCCTGATCTCAAGCAAACTGTTAACATTGTATATGAGAATTAGGAGACCATTAATAAATAACCTGAAGTTGTACTATATAATTTGCAGATGATGGATATAAAACCGGGAATTAAAGGCAAACAGCAGCTTATTGTAACTGATGATGTTACAGCCGCCTCATATGGTTCAGGTCTTGTAGAAGTGTTTGCCACTCCGGCCATGATTGCACTAATGGAAAGGACCTGCCAACTTAGTGTCCAGAAATTGCTTGATGAAGGGTACATGACAGTAGGAAGTTTAGTTAATGTAAAACACCTGAAGGCAACACCAGTAGGCATGCAAGTTGAATGTGAGTCAGAGCTTACATTTCAGGATGGCAGGCGACTGGTCTTCAAAGTATCTGCTAGTGATGAAAGAGGTCAAATAGGAGAAGGCATACATGAACGGTTTATAGTAAACCGTGAAGAATTCATGCATAAATTAAACAGCATTAAATGAGTAAAACAAACCACGAATCTAATAAAGATTCCGGCACCAGAGCCTATCTGGCAAAGTCTCCCGCCGAACTTGAAAATATACTAGCCATTGAGCTCGAGAAGTTAGGTGCAACAAACATTGAAATTCTAAAAAGAGCTGTTTCGTTTGAAGGAGACCAAAAGTTAATGTACAAGGCAAACTACCATTGCCGCACTGCACTTCGGGTTCTAATGCCGTTATGTCAATTTATCTTCAAAGACGAGAATGATTTTTATGATCAGATCAAGGAAATAAACTGGGAGCAATACCTTGAGGCCAGCCAAACACTTTCAATTGATTCAACCATTGGCAGTTCCATTTTTACACACTCCCACTATGTATCACAGAGAGCGAAAGATGCCATTGCCGATCGTTTCAGGGAAAGATATGGTATCAGGCCATCAGTAGATCTAGAAAACCCTGATCTGCGTATAAATATTCACATCTATAGGGATACCGTTAATGTATCTCTCGATAGTTCAGGGGCATCGCTGCATAAAAGAGGATACCATACCGTTAACGCCGAAGCTCCATTAAGCGAAGTACTTGCTGCCGGCATGATTATGCTCTCTGGTTGGCATGGTGAATGCAATTTCATCGATTGGATGTGTGGTTCAGGCACTTTGCTTATTGAAGCTGCTATGATCGCAATGAATTTGCCTGCCGGCCAGTTCAGGGAAGAATATGGCTTTATGAAATGGCCGGATTTCTCTGAAAAGTTATGGTTGGAAGTAAAACAAGAAGCACTTGAAAACCAGCGCGATTTGGAAGTTGAGATAATAGGTTCTGATGTATCACAAAAAAACCTTAGGGCTGCTGAATCAAATGTGCGAAACGCTTACCTCCACAAGGATATAAAATTAAAAGTTGCTGATTTCAGGGATATTAGGCCTCCACAAGGTGCAGGTATTCTTATTAGCAACCCTCCATATGGCGAACGCATCAGGGTTGATGACCTTCACGATATGTATAAAGAAATGGGAAACGCGCTCAAGCGAAATTTTGAAGGCTACAAAGCATGGCTAATTTCATCTGATTTCCATGCGATCAAACTGGTAGGACTAAAACCAATGTCCAAAAAGATTTTATGGAATGGACAGCTTGAATGCCGCTTTGTAGGATTTGATCTTTATCACGGTAGCAAGAAGGATAGATTCGACCCCCCTTCGGTATAAACCTATATTAAAACTATCTCATTTTTACCTCATCTCTATCTAAAACATAGAGATGAGATAGACTTGAGATAGAGATGACATAGAGATGACATAGAGATGATACCAATGAAGCTCAAATAAAGGCTTTAAATACCTCTTGCACTGAAAGTATCACCATCTTCCAATCTCCCTGATTGGTAGCCTCTTTTAAACCATTCCATACGTTGTTCAGATGTGCCGTGGGTAAATGCATCAGGGACTATTGTGCCTTGAGTTTGCATTTGCAACCTGTCATCGCCAACTGCAGAAGCAGCACCGAGTGCCTCAGCAATGTCGCCCTGTTCAACTACTTTAAGTTTGTTTTGAGCATAATGAGCCCAGACACCTGCATAATAGTCGGCTTGTAGCTCCAGTTTCACAGTAATGCGATTTCCCTCCCTTTCATTCGAGCGACTACGTTGCTGCTGAACTTCACCGAGTGTACCCAACAGGTGTTGGACATGGTGTCCTACTTCATGAGCTATAACGTAGGCTATAGCAAAATCACCCGGGGCACCAAAACGTTCCTTTAGATCATCGCAAAAAGAAAGATCAATGTATATGCTTTCATCAGCTGAACAGTAAAAAGGACCGCTTGCAGCACCTGCTGACCCGCAGGCTGATTGTACAGCATCTCTGAAAAGCACCATCTTGGGTTCACGATATGTTTCACCATATTCACTGAAGATATCAGCCCAAACTTCCTCCGTATCAGCTAAAACCACTGATACAAATTGTGCCATACTGTCCTCTG
>JAGXGB010000045.1 GCA_024636955.1 Bacteroidales bacterium | reverse complement strand
GGATAAAAGCGTTAATAATGACGTGCTATATACTTTATCCTTAAACTGATAGGTAGAAGAGAATCTAAAGAAGGCTGTTTCCATACCATATGTAAGAATAACGAAAGCAAATGCCACGTAGGCGTATATTTCCGTTACTACTCCATATTCAGCCGGAGCAAACACCCGGGTGTAAAGTGGAACCAACAGGTAATTCAATAACCTGCCCGCTATTGTAGGCAAACCATATATTACTGTTTGTCCTGCGAGTTTCTTGAAAGGATTCAATTTTCGGGTTTACTATCAGTTTCTATTGCCGGAAGGTGTATCTCAAAAGTGGTTCCGTTTCCATCAGAAGTAAAGGTAATGTTGCCATTAGCTGAATCAATGATGTTTTTAACCATAGCAAGACCAAGCCCTGCACCAGCTGATTTAGTTGTAAAATTAGGTGAAAATATCCTTGGCTTCAGATCATCTGGAATCCCTATACCATTATCTGATATAAAAATATGGTGTTCATTTCCAGATGACTTAACTGATATGTTGATCTTACCTTTCCTATCAACCGGAATTGATTGAACTGCGTTATTTAACAAGTTCACCATAACTCTCGAGAATTGCTTTTTATCTACGAATACAAAGCAAGGATGATCAGGATGTGTTAAAGTGATATTAAACTCGCTTTGAGGAACAAACAGTGCAATTGTATCCTTTATCAATTCATTCAGTTTCACTTTATCAGGTGAAGGTATTGGGAATTTGGCAAAGTCGGAGAATGCACTAGCTATGTCAGCCAATGAGTCAATTTGTTGTATAATCGACGTAGTTGTCTTTTCAAGCCTCGATTCCCAATCAGGTGATTTGTCCTGATATGAACGGTAAAGATGCTGAATGCTCAACTTCATTGGGGTTAAAGGATTTTTTATTTCATGGGCAATTTGACGCGCCATTTCCTTCCACGCAGTTTCACGCTCTGTTTGCGCAAGCTTATCCACACTATCAGCGAGCTTCTCGAGCATAAGATTGTACTCGTTTATAAGGTTTCCCAACTCGTCATCTCTGTGATAGGTAATTTTTTCATTCTTCTTATCAAGCTTAACATTGCTGAATTGGTCTCGTATCAATTGAAGTGGCCTTGTTACATAATTACCAACTAACAGTGAGATGAAAACAGCAATGGCTGTTAAGATGATATAAATATTAACGAACGTTACAAGGAATGATGAAATTTCCTGCCTGAGCTCTTGTTCTCGTGCAAAGTATGGAAGATTTATATAAGCTATCAATTCATTTTGTTTGTTGCGGAACGGTATGTAGGCCGACATGTATTTATAGCTCCCGATCTGCTCATTTGTAACATAAAAGGTACGCTGACCAACCGCTATTTCCTTATAAGCATCAGCACTCATGAGATCAGAACGTAAACCTTCCTGAAAGATTTCAGGGCGTGAAGTGGCTAGTAAATCTCCCTTTGTTGTGTATAAATTTATATCGCTAAAGAACACCAAAGAGAATTTCGTTAGTAACTCCTGGAGATAGGGCTCCTGTAAACTTTCCAAACTCTCAACATCATCAAGTTTGTGTTCAATTTCAATCAACACTGAATGTGCTTTTTCACTCAGCATGTCACGGTTTTTTTCCTCGTTAAGGCTCCTGATATTATGTATAGTTGTCGCACCAATGAGCATTGAGGCGAAAAGCACCAAGGCAACCAGCATAATTTGTAATTGAACTTTAAGGTCAGGGTATCTTTTTTGGTGTAATCTTAAGTTAAATGCTGTGGTAAGAAAAAAAATAAGGATAATGTGAAATATGAGCTGGTAGGTAAATGGAGTTAATTTATCAAACAAACTCTGATTCTTTTTGCTGATGATAATTGAAGTATCTTTCCTCACACTGTGAAAAAGATGGTTATAGTCATTCTTATCGAAAAATCTATATTCCCCCTTATATGATTGAAACGGCTTTTCTGAAATGCTATACGAGTAGTCTCCTACGTTCTTTATCAGTTCGCCCTTGGAATATATAGCATAAGAATATAAACTTAAGTCATAGAATGATGCGAATGACTTATCAAGCAGCAATTCAGGATATCCAAGACCTTTTGGCACATATTTTTGAGTGAACTCTATAATAATACTTGCCGATTCCCCTTTAAACGCACTATTGTGAATTGGAACTTTAGCAATGTAACTGCTTGCTCCATATGATTCCTTAATGTAAAATAAGGTTCTATTTAAGGTTTTAGCGGTAATGTTCCTGATTATGTTATCAAAATAGGTGTTGCATTCAACTATAATGTCAGAAGGTTTAATTGCCAGTTGTTTACCCGGATAACACAACGTGATTTGGGCATTATACTTTGACCAGTAACCGGTAAAGTATTTATCGTGCAAGTAATTAATGCATTTCTCTTCACCTGATGGATCATACCAGGAACTCATAAAGGCATTATACAGTAATGTGTCGCTAATAATATCCCGCTCAAGTTCTGCATAGAGGTATTCCCCTATTTTATCCTGATCTGACGAAAGCCGCAAGGCCATCAGTTTTCTTTCTTCATTTTCTTTGGTTACCTGATTATGGTATAAACAAAAGGTTGAAATGAAAGTGAGCAATACCACAATCAGAGTAGATGATAGAATGTGGGGGAATGGGAGTGCTCCTACTACTACGGAAGTTAATAAGCCCACATACAATATGAATAATACGAGTTCTTCCCATTGTGGTATATACAAGCCGGCAGAAAGAAAACTGAACCAAATACCTACGTTGAAAATCACAAATATTAACATGAACGTGGCTATACCAGTTAATTGAACAGCTATTCTTGTTAATATATAAGTAATGTAAAAGAAGCTTAGCAATATCATTGCTATTATAAAGTACCCTAACAAGCTGAACACAGTGAAGTCGAGAATCTTTGATAAATTCAGTTCAAATGACGAATTTATTATCAATGTGTCAATCAGATAAAGGCTTAAATAATAGAAGAATGTTATGAACGATAAGCACAGTAAAACATAAAATGCTGCCACAGTTCTTGATGGCGCAACTACCTTGTATTTTTTAAATGAGCGAAAGATTATAAAGCTTAAAATAGTAAATAAAAGTACATTCGTTAGCAAGTCACCCAGTGATGGCAGTAAAAGAGATGAAGCGTAATTTAAGGGGCTAAAAAGGTCGAACTCCTTAAAGAAGTAGGGAATTTTAGCGAGAAATAGAATAGCCCTGAATACAAATACTGCAACTACTACTGTGGTAACTGAGCCTAAAATACTCATGCCCGAGTTAACGGATAGGTAATAAAGTGCAAAAACAAGAAATATCAAAACAAGCAGCGAAAGGGCATAAAGCACAAATTCCTGATCCCCGCTTAGTTTGTGGGTCCCTGTTGCAGTAACATAAAATAATAATATACCGTCAGCAGAAGTTACTGCATATCTACCGTTAGTTAAGCTAATATCATAGTCGGGAGTAAGCGCATAAGTTGGATTATACGAAGAAATTAAATAATCATTCTGATATGGATATTTGTTCTTAATCAGGTCGAGTAGTACATAGGTATAGCTGTTATTATTTAGTTTAGTTTGTTGAAAAATTCCGTTTGCAGTTAGTACAATTCTGGTCGTAGTATCCTTTATCAGAAAAGGGATTGAGTTATCTGACCAAAAGATCAGCGAATCGTGTTGTATTACAAATAAACTTGTATTTTTTGGAAGGTTAACGGAAGATGAGTGAAGCTCTTTAAAGCCCTGATGCATGTTGTTAGAAGAAATCTTTTGAAGCAGTGCCTCACTCATTTCAAACCGTTCGTTTAACGACGAGTTGAATGCTTCTATCTTACGAACAGGTGAATTAATGTACCTGACATATCCATACACCACTACTGTAAGAATACATGTAATCAATGACATTACAGTCAATAATACCGGCAGCCTGTACTTTTTAAGAATTTTCTTCATTAATTAGTTGCAAGATTAATAGAAAGCGCACAAAAATCAAGCCACTACGGGTATTCAGAATACTTACCTCATTAACCAAGACTATGCTTAGCCTGAACTCATGAGTATGATATTATTCCTTTTTTAGAATATAAATCAGGCTGGAATAATTCATGCTGTTCCGGCGGGCATAAAGATTTGATTTAAATCCCCTGTATAAAGCTTTCAAGTATGATCCTTTACCGTTAATGTATCTTTCGCTTAGCAATGAAATATAGTATGCATCAAAAACCATCGGTACAATATTGATGATCTTCATTTGTTGCTGATTTGAAAATGCTATGAAACTCGCTTTTGTAAAATGATACAGATGCCTTGGAACATCGTATGCAGCCCAGTGGTTTTTGTAGAATTGAGCATCATACGATGATGGATTAGGCAAAGCAATGAATACAGTACCATTGTCAGTTAGTAGTCTTTTAACCATCCTCATCCGCTCCTGAATATCACCAACATGTTCCAATACATGCCACATTGTAATTACGTCAAAAGACTTCTCAGGAAGTTCTGACAAATGAGTTACATCATTCACCTCTATATTTAATTCCTTCCTTGCATAATTTCGGGCATTTTCATAGGGTTCAATGCCTTCAACTTTAAATCCCTTGGTGCGACAATAGTCGAGAAATATCCCAGTAGCACAGCCAATATCAAGCAACCTGTTACCTGCTGAATTCTTTCTGATTAAAGAAAGTTTTGATTCCAGGGTTTTTTTTCTTACAAAATTATAGACTGCCCCAAAAATGCCTTTGCTTTCTGTTGCATGTGATATATAATCCGACGATTTGTAATATTTACCAATTTCAGAAGGCGATGGCTGAGGATAAGTAGAAAGTAGTCCGCAACTAACGCATTTGATGATCGAGAAATTTTCTTTTGTAAGGAAGTAATCGCCTAACAGTAAGTGAGTTACATAGTCATGGTGCCCACATGAAGGACATTCAAATGATGGTTTTTTTACTGGTTGTTCCACGTGAAACATTCAATTAATGGGTTATATGTACAATAAGCACAGCTATATCGGCTGGTGATACTCCGCTAATCCTGCCTGCCTGTCCTATTGTTGATGGCTTTTGTTTGGAGAGCTTCTCACGTGCTTCATATGACAAAGATACAAGAGTATTGTAATTAAAGTCAGGTTTTAAAGGAATATTATCATACTCAGATAATGAGTCTGCCAGAGTTTTTTCCTTGTCAATATACCCACCATATTTTAAAAGTATCTCAACTTCCTCTAATACTTCCAAGGCGAGATCACCCATATTTTTTAACTCTGATTTTAATGTATCGCTATAATTTACAAGGTCATTAAGTGCAACTTGTGGTCTTAATGCCAACGAAGCCATCTTTGCCTTTTGTATAATTGGTGAAGTTTCAACTTGTTCAAGATAGTCGTTAATTTCGGCTGGAGATAAAGAGATGCCAGCAATTAACTCCATTGCTTGCTGTATGAATTTTTGCTTCTCCTCTACCCTGTTCATTCGTTCCTTACTGGCTAATCCAATATTAAATGACAATGGCGTTAATCTCAAATCGGCTGAATTCTGCCTAAGCAATATCCTATATTCAGCTCTGGATGTGAACATACGGTATGGTTCATCAATACTCTTAGTGATCAGATCATCAATCAATACTCCAATGTATGCTTCTGACCTTTTCAGTATAAATGGTTCTTTATCATTTAGAGCCAGATGCGAATTAATTCCTGCCATCAATCCCTGAGCTGCAGCTTCTTCATAACCTGTAGTTCCATTGATCTGCCCGGCAAAGTATAGATTTTGCACAAGGTGGGTTTCCAGTGTAGGCTTTAACTGGTATGGGGGAAAGTAATCATATTCTATTGCATATCCGGGTCTGAATATCCTAACATTTTCAAATCCCGGGACAAGTTTTAAGGCTTTCACTTGTATCTCTTCAGGCAAGGAGGATGAGAAACCGTTAACATAATATTCAACCGTATCCCAACCTTCAGGTTCAACAAACAATTGGTGCCTTAGTTTATCACTGAATCTATCAATTTTATCTTCTATTGAAGGGCAATATCGTGGACCCCTTCCTTCAATTCTGCCGGCATACATTGGTGAGTCGGCAAAGCCTTCTCTTAAAGTATCATGAACAGCTTGATTGGTATAGGTGATAAAACAGCTCCTTTGGGTAGTTAAACATGGCGTATTAATGAAGGAAAACTTTCCTGGTTCTTCATCACCTTTTTGTTCCTCCATCTTGCTGAAGTCAAGTGAGCGGCCATCAACCCTAACCGGTGTTCCCGTTTTTAACCTTTTCGATTCAAATCCAAGTGAAACCAAGTTGCCGGTGAGTCCTAATGAAGCCTTATCGCCCATTCTCCCCCCACCAAATTGTTTAGTACCAATATGTATGATGCCATTAAGGAATGTCCCGTTTGTGAGTATGGCCGCTTTGCAACGTATCGTTTGTCCCATTGAAGTTTTCACACCTATGACTTTTTGGTCTTCCACCATAATTTCAGTTACAGTATCTTGCCAAAAATCAAGGTTAGAAATTTGCTCAAGTGTTAATCTCCACTTTTCAGCAAAGCGCATACGGTCACTTTGTGCCCGTGGGCTCCACATAGCAGGTCCTTTCGACTTATTAAGCATCCTAAACTGAATCATGGTTGAATCAGTAACAATACCGGAATAACCTCCTAATGCATCAATCTCACGAACTATTTGCCCCTTTGCTATACCCCCCATTGCCGGATTACACGACATTTGCGCCATTTGCGCCATGTTCATTGTAATAAGCAACACCGAGGAACCCATGTTGGCGGAAGCCGCAGCAGCTTCACAACCGGCATGACCAGCCCCGACAACTATTATGTCATATTCTTTAAACATCATCTTTGTTTCACGTGGAACATTCTATTCCGATCTGGAATAAGTAGCCAATTCAATGGCTGCAAATTTACGAAATAATTGAATAGGGAGTCAGGGTCAATTGTTTGAAGTCGCGGGTTAAGCCCTTAGCATCAGGTATTAGTTCTTATTATAAGAAAGCAGGATTCTTGAACTTTTAGGGAGTGTTCGGGGATGTAGATTCTACTTGTTATTACTTTTCTAACCACTGCAAATACAAGTCTTCTTGCGTATGCATTTCAACATTATCTGATTCACTTTTATCTTCCTGACCGCATAGGTGAAGTATTCCATGGATCATTACACGTTGAAGTTCGTTTTCAAAGGTCTTTTTATAATTTGTAGCATTATCCTTCACACGATCAACACTTATGAAAATATCTCCGCTGATCACCCTATCTACTGTGTAATCAAAAGTAATAATATCAGTATAGGTGTCATGGTTCAGGAATCGCTGGTTTAAAACAAACAGATATTCATCAGTGCAGAAAATGTAATTAATAGTTCCTGCATCAAAACCCTTAGATTCAATAACTGATGTAATCCATTTTTGTAATACCTGTGGATTCTCAGGCAGAAAATCAATTTGTTCGTTGAAAAACTTTATGCTCATAAAGTATCTGGTTCTTACTTAAGGGTCTGCTTTCTATTAACTCTGGCTTAAAATCTTTGTCTGAAAAAAATGAATATATTGTGAATGGATAGTTTATAGTCCATTAATATTGGAATTATTTATTTGATGGAATTTGAATAAAATAGCTGTTGACCTTATTTCTATAATAGCTTCTAAAGGACGGTGGAATGGTGTTGATCAACTCCGTTTCTTTTGATGGCAGTCCAATACTATCAAAATACTTAGCAGGATCAGGCTTGGGTATTTCTTTCCCTTCATTTGATTCCCTTTTCTCTTCCTGTTCTCTCTTCATTTCTGCTTTTTCTGATTCGAGCAAACGGGTTAGTATATCCTGTTGGCGTTTCATGGTTTGCTGGTTGATAATCTTATTTACCAACTCGTTCTCAGTTTTTTCCATTTCCTGAAGCATCTTTTGAATTCCCTGTTGATTTACCTCCCCTTCTTTTTGTAATTCCTCACCATATTCCTGCAACATTTTACGGAGAGCTTCCTGTTGCGCTGCCATACGGGCAAGTTGCTCACTCATCTTAGAGCCTCCTGATTGACCTTTCTCACCCTGTTCTCCTGGCTTAGGTTGCATTCCTTTACGCATTTGTTCCATTTGCTGGTTAAGTTTTTCCTGCATTTGACGCATGGATTTCATGGATTGCTTCCCTTGTCCGGGTTTAGGTTTGCTTTTACCTGATTTACCCGAAGCCATCATGCTCATGTTTTGCTCCATGTTTTTTAATGATTCAGAAAGTAATAGAGCAAGGTTATTAACTGCGGTCATAACGTATTGCTGTTTTGAGCCTGCCATTGAGATAGCGCGATTTTGCATTGCCTCCATCGTCATCTCAGTATTGCTGTTTATATCCCTGATTTCTCTATTAACATAGTTCTCTATCATTGCCTGTCTTTTACTGAGTGCCAGCAATGAGTCTTCTACCATTTTGAGGTTATCGTTGATCTTTTTCTGCTCTTCGATCATTGAAGGATATTTAGGATCAGAACGATTTATGCCTTTTAACCTACCCATCAAATCTTCCTGAGTGAAAGAGATTTTTACAAGGTTTTCCAGAATTTCACGTAGGGCCGCCGCATCTTCTCCTAACTGCTCATCCTCCATCTCCTGCTGCATTTCAAACAGCATATTACCCATTTTCTGCATTTTCTCTGAAGCCTTTTTTTGATGCTCAGATGCCTTCTTTATCTGTGAATTCTTAAGATCCTCTGAGCTTTGATTCAGTTCATTTTCAGTATCCTTTTTCTCATCTTCAGGTATTTCAATGTTATTCGGCTCCTCTAACTCCTGGTCAAGTTTCTTAATTTCTTCAAGATCCTTTGTGATTTCTTCAAATTGTTTATTGACTTCTTCTTGTTTTTTACCCAGCTCTTCACTCTCTTTCTTGCTACTTTCGCTGGTTTCTTCCGACAATTTGCTCTCTTCTTCTGCGAGTTTTTTCAAGTCTTCAATAGCCTCAGTAAGTTTTTTGTCAAGTTCAAGTTGTTTGAATAACTCAAGGTTGCGATCAAGATCCTTTTCTATATCTTCCGACTGCAATTTCATCTTTTCAAGTACATCCTTAATCTTGTCTTTGTTAAGTTCATCCATCATTTTTTGAAGCTCTTCGAACATCTTTTTCATCTCATCAGTCATGATGTCTTCAAAGAGTTTTTCTAGTTGCTTTTGTTTTTCCAGGATATTTTCATCAACCTCTTTGATCTGCGATTCTTTAGAATTCATCTGCTTATTCTCAAGCTGCATCTGTTCCACCTTGTCCTGAAGGTTTTTATGCCGCTCAATTAAATTCTCTAACTGCTTCTTGTCCTGATAGTTAAGGTCTTTTTTGTTGATTAGGTTTGTGTTTAACTTTTCAATTTCCTTTTGTATTGCTTTTGCTTCTTTAATGGTGGCGTCAAAGTCATTTTTTAGCCCATCGTTATGCTTGTCAACCATTTCATTTATTTCCTCAAGTGTTGGAATCTTAAAAGACATTTCTTGTGAACGAGCTGACTTACTGCCATTTACACCATCGTTATCCCATACTTCAAAATAGTAAATTATGTTTTCTCCCGGATCAAGCTCCAGTGACATCAAATCAAAGTAGTAATAGAAGTTCTGCTCAGTTGCATCTTTCTGTATAGGGACATGCATTGACAGTTCGGCTCCACTCTGGCCTTCACTGGTGCGTGCAAGCCTGAAATCAAGCTTATTAAAACCATAGTCATCTCGAATTAAACCTCTGAAATACAGCTTATTATCATAAACACTGTCTTTAAACTGCTCAATATTTATTGTTGGATGAACATCTGGAATGGCGTTCGCGAAGAGTAACAGGGAATCACTGTTGGTGATATATTTATTTTGACTGCTAATATTTATCCCAGTTCCTTCCATCAATTTATGGCTGGTACTGAATGCATTTGAATTAGCTGCTTCCAGCTTACGAAGCTCATCACCCAGCCTAAAGAATATTATTTCTGCATCCCTGGTGTAAAATTTCCAATTAAGAATAGTACCCTGTGGTACATTGATGTCACCAACATTGGCAATAATCTCCGACTTGCGATTAAGATAGGCTGGATATTGTAACTCGATATCATAGTTAAGGATAATGGGTTTTGGGAGCACATCTATAGAATATTCATCAGTGTAGTAGCCCGATGCCATTAGTTTAAACTGTTGGTCGGTCTGAATTTTCTTGAATGTATAACTATATTTAAGTCTGCTTTCAGCATGCATTCTGAATTCATTACCGCCCATCACCAGAAAAACCTCCGACGGTAGCTGCTCCCCTGAAACGGTTACTTCGAGTACAAAATCATCCTGCTGTACAGCAACTAATTCAGGATTATTGATGTGCAAACTGAAAGGAAGTGGTTTTTCGAATACCACCGAATGGTTTAAAAGCCGTGAACCGGGTTCTGTAAGCACTTTGGGCGTTACAACCAGCAGCAATATGATCACAAGAACCGGCGGAAGTGCCAGATAGAGATATCGCCTGTTTGATGTGTAATCAACTGCTGATCTGAAAGGCACATTCATGAGCTTTTCCGACTTCTTATTAATTCCTGCAATAATAAGATCGTAGTTTTCAGGTGTTTCAACTGATAGTTTCTTTAACTGGAGCGTGTTTAAGAGAATATCCTTCACCTCACTAAAATGTTTACCTACTACATCTGCAGCCATTTCATGCGATAAACGAGGACCTATTTTATTGAGTTTGAGAAGAGGATCAATTATATAGCGGTATATCACTATAGCTCCAAGAACTATGTAAGTATAAAATATTACTGTCCTCACTGTTGTTGAGAACCAAACCAATGATTCAAAAAGCGTAAAAATTAGAAAGAAGCTTCCAAGGAGGGCAGTAGTGTATAGTAAGCCTTTAATAAGAAGATTCGTGTAATACTTCTTGATAAAAGCGTCAAGTTTGTCAATCAGTATAGTGTAGTTGTCGCGTATCATTAGCAATGCCGGATTTCAAATGCCCGATAATTTATAACGTAAGTGTATAATGCTTATTTTAAGCAGTTAAGCGTCAATCTCCTTATTTATTTTATATAACCCTGATGCATTAAAACATAACACTGGCCAAGAAGTTATTTAGCATCAAAAACTTCAATGCCGCTCCAGTCGTCAGGCAGCTGTTTCCCAGTGATATTTCTGCAGCGATTAATGTAAAATGTTGCGGCTGCGTCCATTGGGTTAATTTTAACTACTTCAGTAAATATTTCGATTGCTTCCTTGAATTTACGATTCTTGTATGCGTCAATACCCTTACCAAATAATTCTTTAGTTTCAGTTTTTAATATTCTAATCTCTTCAGGCTCACCATCGAGGACCTCAAAGATATAAACAGCTTCTTTTTTCCCTTTAACCCTGGCAATATCAAGAAATCTGAAATTATATTTCCCTGGATTTTTGAGTTTAATTAAACTGTCTTCACTAATGATGATAGATGTTTTGTAAATTTTAGTGAGTCCTTCAAGCCTTGAAGCCAGGTTCACAGCGTCAGAGATAACCGTACCATCAATACGGCCCTCCCCTCCTACTACACCAAGCATCAGATTTCCTGTATGGATCCCTATACCTGAATCAATTGGAGTTGTGCCCAGATCAGTACGATCAGCATTGAAGCGGCCAAGGGTCTCTCTCATCTCAATGGCGGCATCTATAGCATCATCAACTGATTCATGAAATAGTGCCATAATAGAGTCGCCAATGAATTTATCAATAAAGCCATTATTTTTTCTAATAACGGGCTCCATATAACCCAGGTAATGGTTGATAAAATCGAAGTTTTCCTTAGGAGTCAGGTCTTCAGAGAGCTCTGTGAATCCACGGATATCACTGAAAAGTACTGACATCTCCTTCTGAACCTGATCACCGAGCTGGATATCCACAAAATTTTCCTTCCCAAGGAATTCAAGGAATTGTTTGGGTACAAAGCGCGAATAAGCTTCGTTCATCTGTGAAATCTTGAAAATGTAATCCCGCAGCCGTGAAGTCATCTCATTGTAACCTTCTGACATCACTCCTATTTCATCGTTTGTCCTCACCACGGTGTAATTATCAAGCATCCCTTCGCTGGTAAGTCGCATATTTCTTACCAGCTCATTTACAGGTCGCACAATATCTGCTGTTGACCAGTTTACAAAAAATAGAATGTATATAAAGGCAACAAGAATCCCACTAATAATGCCCAGAAACATTAGTACATTGTCGAATGCACTTATATAATATAAATTTGAATTGCCAAACTCCTTAACGAGGTCAACATCAGGCCCCATAACATCCACTAATTTTCCCATCATAATGCGCAGCTCGCCACTGGTAACCTTACCCATGTCGCTTATAGGTGTAAGGCTTAGAATAAGATATAACAGCACTATGGTCAAGGGCAGGAGTGTTGTCATGGCACTGGCAATATAAAGGCGGTTCTTTATTTTACCCGGATTTTTGCCGAATATTCTGGCCTGTAATTCTTCGCGTGAAAAAACATGCTCAATGTACTTGATGTGAACAAGGTGTTTTTGCCAGAAGAAGATGAACATCACGCTAAGTAACGATGCAACCAGAGAAACGAATAAAAAACTGGTATAAAGCCGCCTTGCAATTTCATCATCAAACCCATTAGGATTTGAAAGCCTGTAAATCATCATTCCGTGCATAATGGTGAACGTGAGCAAGATTATGCCAGCATTGATTAATGGAGTTTTTAGAAGAAAACGCCTGCAGTAATTATACAAACTCTTTGAAACGTTTTTACCCTTTCTTTTACGGCCAAAATAGCGCTTAAATGGCAAATTGAATCCTATTCCTAAAATCAATGAAACCAGGAATACAAGTCGAAACATTTTTGACATAGACCCTGAGAATGCTGATGAGTTTTTTTCGTTTCCATCAACAGGCGTTACTACACTTGTAGCAAGGCTATCGCCATCAGTAGTTACAAGTTTTAAACCTGTAGAATTTTGCTTATTGAATTCGAACACCAGGTTATCATGTTCTTTATCAGGTGCATCAGAAACCTCTTTGTTGAATTGAAGCTTACCTTTTTCTTTCAATGCAGGGAAGCTCTTTAGTGACATAATCCCAAGCAGTGGGAATACCAATAATAGGTAGAGCATAAGGGGGAATATGAATAACCTCCCAACTCTGTATTTTGGCAGTGCAGATTTAAATTTTTCCTTACTCCCCATAAACGATCTTAATTGTTATGAAATATGGTCGTTGATAACCCACAAAGTTAGTCAATTTAAGAAGTACGCATATATTAACCATTAACTTTAACAAGTGTTAAGGATTTAAAGAACCCTACCTTTTCTTTTTTGTTTCTATATCTTTGCACCAATTATTCAATTATGAGAGAAATCAGAGTCCGCTTTGCACCAAGTCCTACCGGGCCGCTTCATATAGGGGGCGCACGTACAGCATTGTATAACTACCTGTTTGCAAAAAAACATAACGGTAAATTCCTTTTGCGGATAGAAGATACTGATCAAAACCGATACGTGCCCGGTGCAGAAGAGTATATAGTTGAAGCTCTTACATGGTGTGGAATTCATTTCGATGAGGGCGTGGGTATTGAAGGTCCGCATGCACCATACCGCCAGAGTGAGCGCAAGCATCTGTATTTTGAATATGCTGAGAAGCTTATCAATGAGGGTAAAGCATATTATGCTTTCGATACTACTGATGAACTCGATGCTATGCGTGAACGGCTCACTTCAAGAGGAGTTGCTACCCCCCAGTACGACTATCTTTCGCGTTATGAAATGAAAAACTCGTTGGTTCTTTCGCCTGAAGAGGTAAAGCAGCGCCTTGAAGCCGGTGAACAGTATGTTATCAGATGCCTGATCCCGTCGGAAAAAGAAATAGTTGTTAATGATCTGATACGAGGTGAAGTTATTGTTCACTCTTCCCGCCTGGATGATAAAGTGCTTTTCAAGTCTGACGGCATGCCAACCTATCATTTGGCTAATATTGTAGATGATCACCTGATGGAGATTACTCATGTTATCCGAGGAGAAGAGTGGCTACCCTCTGCCCCATTGCATGTTCTTTTGTACGAATATTTTGGATGGCAGGCACCTGAGTTTGCCCACCTTCCGCTGCTGCTTAAACCTGATGGTAATGGTAAATTGAGTAAACGTGATGGCGACAGATTAGGTTTTCCGGTATTCCCTCTTCGATGGGTTGACCCTAAAAGCAAGGAAATTTCATCCGGTTACAGGGAGTCAGGATATTTACCCACCGCATTTGTAAATATGCTGGCCTTGCTAGGCTGGAATCCAGGCACACAGCAGGAGATATTTACCATGGAGGAACTGATTGAGGCATTTTCAATAGACCGTGTTGGAAAGCACGGTTCGAAATATGATCCCGAAAAGGCAAAATGGTTTAATCATCATTACCTATCGTCACTGAGCGACCTTGAAATTGCTAAATTATTGCATGATCAGTTAGTTGGCAAAGGTATTGAGACTGATATGTCCCGGCTAATTAAAATTGCACCACTTATTAAAGACCGTATAACGCTGATTCCGGATATATGGGAACAATCAGCTTTCTTCTTCACCAGCCCAAATGTATATGATGAAAAGATGAAGAACAAAGTATGGCGTTTAGATACTCCTGATATGCTGAATTCAATTAAAAAATTCATTAGTGACCAGAATGATTTGAGCCCTGAAGTGTTAGAACCAGCTTTAAAAGATTTTATTCAGCAATCAGGATTGAATATGGGGCAGGTAATGAATACCCTTCGTTTGGCTTTAGTGGGTTCTGCCTTCGGTCCCGGTATTGCGGGTATTATTTATGTGCTTGGCAAAGAAAATACTATTGAGAGGATAAACTTATTACTTAGCAGTTAACCATTACTGTCAGGGCCGTTGCTATTATCCAAATAATCAGCTGAAAATGGTTGGTGACCAACAACTTTACAAACTACTACAAGATTCAGGTATCGACTTTGAATACCATGAGCATCCACCAGCTCCAACAATTGAAATTGCAGTACAATATTGGAAGGATATTCATGAAACTACCCACTGTAAAAATTTGTTTTTCAGGAACCATAAAGGCAACAGGCACTATCTTGTAATATTTGATCATCGTAAGGACCTGAGCATAAGTTATCTTGAGAAGTATTTGAAGCAGGGTAAACTCACCTTTGCATCAGAGCAACGTATGTTTAAATTTCTTGGATTATATCCAGGATCAGTATCACCATTCGGACTTATTAATGATACGGAACATCATGTATATCTGTTTCTCGATAAAGATCTGGCTTTGCAGCCAAAAATTAGCTTCCATCCCAATGATAACCGGGCTTCATTAGTTATAAGTTATCCTGATTTCTTAAAATACCTTAGCACGGTTGGTAATTCCTACGAGTTTGTTGAGCTCTGATTTGCTCGTTCTAACCTCCCTCTTGCCTCACATCTATATGTATTGATTCGATATTTCCATCGAATAAATATTTTATTATCCAGAGTTATTAACTACACATCCCAAGTAGCAACCACAAAACAATGAAAATCAAAATGGTGGAAATGCATCCACCGCCTAGTTTTTTTGCACCGTAGCCCGCTATCAGTGCCCTGAAGAAATTATTCATACTAGCTAATATTATAGATTTTAATTACTGTTTGATCTTTTTAAGGTGGAAATCGTTCAATTAACAACTGTACCTGCCTTAAACAAACATCAACTAAAGGCTTTTGGTTTTCTTTTGATCAAATCATCAAAATATAAAGATGACTTGTATTCCGGTCTACCTTTTCTCTACCATTTGTCTACCTTTGGTCTACCATTGGTCTACCCCTGGGGTAGAGAAATGGTAGAGAAATAGTATTCTTAATGTATAGAGTAATACAATATTACCATAAAATTAAGCAGCTCATGCAATGTATACGGGTTATTAATTATGAAATAATGTTGAATGTTGACTGATTTTTCTTTTTTACAGTGGTAAGAGCGTCTTTTTCAGGGTGTTATTAATTTGGAATAGTTCTAAATTTCAAAAATAATAGATCATTGTTGTTTTTTGTTTCACAATAATTCTCAATTTTGTTTCCTAAATAGCCAGAAGTGGAAAAGGTTACCAACATATCAAAGGTTTTAAAGAGAGGATTTCTCGTTCTCTGGGCCATTGCTATCTTATGGTTTTACCTGGGTAACCTCATTAATTTCCATCAGAACCGTATTTGGGGAAAAGTACTGATACCGTCGTGTTTCACTCACTCTTCAGTTAATAACAAAGGTTTTGGGTCGTTAGTAAAAACAAACAACGACTCATTATCCACCCTTTACGAAGTTGAATTTGATGCCCTGGAATATGAGCAGTTCATTCCATTATCGGCTATATTCTTTGAGTATACCATTCTTAACCAACCTTTTGCTGATGCTTTGGTACCGTCTCCGGTACTTAATGAAAACTGTTTACGCGGCCCTCCTGTTGCCTGATAATTATTCTCAATTATTTCTTAATTGATTTCCGGCATTTTGCAATTGCACTGTCGGGTTTCAACTGCATATTAAACTGCAGCTCAATAATTATCATTTTTTAATTCACAACAGTAAAATCAATTTCAAAAATGAATAAAAAACTATTATTCCTTTTGATAGGCTGCCTAAGCATCGTATTAACCTTATCAGCTCAATATCAGGTTCCATCATATGATTCAGCAGATATTAAAGTTATCGACCTAAATCAAATAGTGGTTAAATCATCACGTGAAAATAGCGTCATGATCAAAAATCTTCCTTCTTCCATCTCACTGATGAAGGCCAAAACAATTGAAGATAATGGCATCTCGTCTCTTAAAGACTTAGTGGGTTTTGTGCCCAATTTCTTTATGCCTGATTATGGATCACGTTTAACCTCCCCCGTTTACATTCGTGGTATTGGATCAAGAATCAACTCGCCTTCTATAGGTTTATATGTTGATAATGTGCCTTATTTTGAAAAATCAGCGTTTGATTTTGAATTCAACGATATTGAAAGAATTGAAGTGTTGCGCGGCCCACAAGGTACATCATACGGACGCAATACCATGGGCGGTCTGATCAAGGTTTATACTAAAGATCCAAGTGATGAAAGAGCTACCAAGCTGAGTTTATCAGGTGGTAATTACGGATATTTCAGGTCTGATTTATCACACTCCCAGCCATTGAGTAAAAATACCGGTATTGCTGTATCAGGCTTCTATGGCCGAAACGGCGGGTATTTTACAAATGATTTTGGTGACTCACCTGTGGATGAGGATGAATACTATGGTGCAAGGTTGAAACTTGTTCATGATATCAACGACAGGGCAAAAGTTCAGTTTAGTAGTGGTTATGAGAAAAGTGAACAAGGTGGCTATCCATATGCACAGATCAATTTGAAAACCAAAGAGGTCTCCCCTATTAACTATGATTTCAATAGTACGTACGAGCGCGAAATATTATCAAATGCCTTGGTATTTGACTATTCAACAAGTGATATCTTGCTCCAGTCGGTTACAAGCCATCAGTATTTAAAGGATGATCAGAACATTGATCAGGACTTCACAAGCAAGTCGTTATTCTTTGTTAACCAGAACACTTATCAGAATTCTTTTTCACAGGAGTTTACAGTTAAAAGCAAACCTGGAACAAAAATATCATGGGTAGCAGGTGCTTTTGGCTTCCTACAGTATGTACAGGATAATGTTACTGTTACATACGGACCTGATGGTATTGTTACCTACAAATTACCCGGCGAGGCATCGAGAGTTAAAAATTATGACAATATAGTTAAAGGAGGCGCTGTGTTTGGCGAATCAAGCATTAATGACCTGTTTACTAAAGGATTAACTTTTACTGCAGGAATTAGGTTCGATTATGAAGAAGCTATTCAGGACTATCTTTATAATACATACACTGCAGGAAAGCAAAAAACAGTTGATGATTCACGCGGTTTAGTAAATTACACTGAAGTTTTACCTAAAGCATCGCTCTCTTACAACATGAGCAGTCACGTAACAGCTTATACTACTGTTGCCAAAGGATACAAAACAGGTGGTTTCAATACTACATTTGAAAATGATAAGGATAGAAGTTTTAAGCCTGAATACAGCTGGAACTACGAAGCAGGTGTAAAAACTATATTCCTGAACAAAGCCCTGCTTTCAAATTTCAGCGTCTTTTATATCGACTGGAAAGACCAGCAGATTTATCAGCCGGTTCCCAGTGGACAAGGTTCTATGCTAAAGAATGCCGGTCACTCTGTTAGCAAAGGATTTGAGGCTGAAATCATTGCAAAGCCATACAAGTCACTTTCATTGTACACAAGTTATGGGTATACCGATGCTAAGTTTGTTGATTACCAACGTAATGATTCTACTAACTATAAAGGAAACTATATCCCATATGCGCCGGGAAATACTCTTCAAATGGGTGCTGATTACTCAGTGAAAGTTAATAAGCGTGCACTTGATAGAGTAGTATTTTTTGTTAGTTACCAAGGCCAAGGTAAAATATACTGGAATGAAGACAATACCGGATCACAGAAGTATTATGGCATGCTAAATGGAAAGATTTCATTTATGGCTAAAAATGCACGAATAGATCTTTGGGCTAAAAATATACTTAACCAGGACTATCATTCGTTCTACTTCAGCTCATTAGGCAAATCATTTGTGCAGGTTGGAAAACCTGTGCAACTTGGTGCAAACCTTGTGCTGACATTTTAAGACTCGGAATACTACATAAAGCATTGTAATGAAGAAATATTCAACGCTATTAACTCTTTACCTGGCTCAATCAATTCCAATGAGCTTCTTCTCCACTATTGTGCCTGTAATTATGCGGCAGGAGAATTACTCATTGGTTATGATAGGAATGCTGCAGCTAATCAAGCTGCCCTGGATATTCAAGTTCCTATGGGCACCATTAGTTGATAGGTATGGTAATTCAGTAAAGAACTATAAACGTTGGATTTTTACTTCTGAAATCATTTATGCAATTGTAATCCTAAGTATTGGTTTCTTTAACCTGAAATTTGATTTTCAGCTTATTGTCATACTGATGCTAATAGCATTTACCGCTTCAGCCACACAGGATATAGCAACTGATGCCTTCGCAATACTGGTACTTAAAAAAAGAGAAAGGAGCCTTGGCAACAGCATGCAGTCAGCAGGCTCTTTTCTTGGTACTATGGCAGGTAGTGGTGTTTTACTGATAATTTACCATTACTTCGGATGGCACGGCTTGATTGGATGCCTTGCATCTTTTGTACTTATTGCACTAATACCACTATACTTCTATAAACATAGGCAAACTGAGGATCATGATGACGAGGAGCCTGTTCGCCCTCACGGCCATTGGTTTTTAAAAAAGAGAAAAGTGGTTAATACTGTTCCTGCGACTGAAGCTAAAACCTGCCCGAGCGGTCACAGTCATAAAGCACTTCCTGAAGTGGCCTTTAAACCCGCCAGCATGAAGGATATCGGGTTATTCTTTAAACAAAAGGGTATAGGCAGAAGGTTAATCCTGTTGTTCTTTTTCTATTCAGGTATAATTGGTATTTTATCGCTGGTAAAACCATACTTGGTTGATCAGGGGTTTACTATCAAACAGATAGGAGTTATTTCAGGTATATGCGGAACGGCCAGTGGTGCTATCAGCGCTGTTTTTGCCGGTTTCATCATACGCAGGATTGGGCGCCGTAAAAGCTTGCTGCTTTTTGCACTGTTAGGTGTACTCACCACTTCTTTCTTTGTATTGTTCCTGGGAGGTCCGATCGCTAAAATGACATTGTATACTGCTGTTGTATTTCTCTGGATAACTTATGGCATGTCGTCAGTTGCTATTTACACCATTTCCATGGATATAGTTCGTAAAGGCCGCGAAGGAACTGACTTCACAATACAAATAGTTATTACTCATTTAAGCGGTATACTCATTACTATTGCAAGTGGCAAGCTTGCTGATATTCTTGGCTTCAGGGGCTTGTTCATGATTGAAGCGGTGATAGCTACACTCGTATTGTTAAGTATTCCTTTCCTTTATAGAGAAAAACTACCGGAGCTAAGTACCGATGAGCAACCACGCTTGCATATAGCCGATTCACACGAGTCATCAGGGTTAATCCCAAAATCTGCCTATAGTGACAGACAAGCATCTGATGATGAGGAAGTGATACCAAAAACAGGTTCTTAATGAGCTTTTATCTTATAGGCCTAAGGTTTAATCAACAAAGATTTTAATAAACTACTACAATGATACCACGACATCTCCTTGAGAAATATAACCAGTCATTACCCCGATATACAAGCTATCCACCCGCAAATTACTTTACTACCGATATGGATAGTGAAACTTTCCGGAATTTGCTTGTAGAATCAAATACCCACGAACCTTCAAATATTTCACTGTACGTACATATTCCATTCTGCCATAAAATATGCTTTTATTGCGGTTGTAATTCAGTGAAATACCCGAAGCGTGATTCAGTAGGTGATTATATTGCAGCATTGCTAAAGGAAATTAAGATGGTAAGAGAATTGCTTGATCCATCGCGCAAAGTATCACAGCTTCATTATGGTGGAGGCACACCAAACGCAATTCCGGTAGAGTACATTGAACAGATTAACAAACTGATATTTGAGTCATTTACTTTCATTGATGAACCTGAAATTGCTATTGAATGCCACCCGGCACATCTTACAGAAGAGTACATGGAACGGTTGGTTAAAAGTGGTTTCAACAGGTTTAGCCTTGGAATTCAGGACTTTGATCTTAAAGTATTGAAAACGGCCAACCGTGAGCCATCGAAACTTCCTTTGGATGTTATAACCAATTTCCTCAGAAGCTTAGATCCGAATATCAAGATTAATTTTGATTTTATTTACGGATTGCCGCATCAAACTGTGGAGAGTTTCACTGAAACAATAAAGCAGGCACTCCCCTACTCTCCTGACCGTATTGTTACTTTTTCGTATGCCCACGTTCCCTGGTTTAAAAAACACCAGATGGCACTTGAAAAGGCAGGATTACCTGATGCTGACAGCAAACTAAAGATTTTTGAATCAGCCTTCAAGGTATTGATTGAAAATGGATACAGCGACATAGGCATGGATCATTACGCCAAAGGTGACGATGAACTGATACTTGCACTAAAGAACAATGAATTGCACAGGAATTTCCAGGGATATTGTACCCGACGGACAACAGGTCAGGTATATGCCTTTGGCGTTTCTTCAATCAGCCAGTTGCATGATTCGTACATACAGAACACGAAGAACATAAGTGAATACGTTGCTACAATCAACGAGGGAAATTTCCCTGTTGAAAAAGGTTATAAGATGAATTTCAGTGAAATAGTTGTTCGTGAAGTCATTAATCACCTGATGTGCAACAGGTTCATGACATGGAATGATATAGCAGGCAGATTAGCCATTAGTGTAGAGCAGTTGAAGGAAACAGTTAACTTTGATGCATCAAAACTGGAACCACTTGTTAGCGATGACTTGCTTGAAGTTAAGGATGAAGGAGTAGTTATTACTGCCCTCGGGCGCTTCTTCATACGCAACATTGCTGTTGCATTTGATCCGGCAATGTCGGCTCCCACGGACAAGAAGTTCTCTAAATCAATTTGATCATGAAAAAGCTGGAAACACAGGTAGTAATTGTAGGTGCCGGAATAACAGGACTCACCACAGCATATTACCTGAAAAAAAAAGGAATTGACTTCGTAGTAATAGAGAAGTCAGCGCATGCCGGCGGCGTGATATCAACGCATCATGAGAATGGATTTGTTTATGAAACAGGCCCGAATACCGGAGTATTATCACAACCTGATACTGCTGAGCTTATTGAAGAGATGAAAGGCTTGTGTGAAATTGAAATTGCCAACGCCGAAGCCAAAAAGCGTTGGATTTGGAAGAGTGGTGCATGGCAACCTTTGCCTTCAGGCTTCAAAGCTGCTGTTAAAACTCCTCTGTTTACCATGGGAGATAAGCTAAGAATTCTTGCTGAGCCGTTAAGAGCAAAAGGTAAAAATCCAGATGAAACCTTGGCTGAACTGGTGCTAAGGCGTATGGGCAGGAGTTTTCTTGACTATGCCATTGATCCTTTCATACTTGGAATTTATTCAGGTGACCCATCTTACCTGGTAACCCGGTACGCACTGCCTAAATTGTACAATTTGGAACAGAAATACGGCAGCTTTATTGGAGGCGCGGTACGCAAAGGCTTTGAAAAAAAGGATGAAAGGCAAAAAAAGGCTACAGGTGAAGTGTTTTCAGTGAAAGGTGGCTTAACAAGCCTCATTGATGCCTTGGTTCAAAAGATAGGATCTGAAAAAATCATGCTTAATGTGTCAGGTGTTTCAGTCAGTGCAGAAGAAAAAGGACTAAAACGGCTGAATTCAAGTATTGGCAGTAGTTTCACTACCCGCTTTGTGGTTGGAGGGGAAGAGGTGGGGATACATTCAAAACAGGTGATCACCACAACAGGCTCACATGACCTGCCGGAGATATTGCCTTTTATGAGTAAATCGGAAGCAGCGGCAGTAAATAACCTGTTATACGCCAAAGTACTTCAGGCAAGCATAGGATTTAACAAATGGGAAGGTATTCCACTGGATGCTTTTGGCGGACTGGTGCCATTTAAGGAAAACAGGGATGTGCTGGGTATTTTGTTTCTTTCATCATTCCTTTCAGGACGTGCTCCAGAAGGAGGGGCGTTGCTATCAGTGTTCATGGGTGGTGTAAGAAAACCTGATTTGGCCGGACTTCCCGAGGAAGAGGTGTTGTCAATACTGACAAAAGAAGTAAAGGCTATGACAGGCCTCAGTGACTTTAAACCCGATCTGCTGAAAATAACACGCTACACCCATGCCATACCTCAGTATGGTCTTTCAACCGGCGACCGGTTGGAGGCTGTTGAAAGCTTGCAGAAAAAATATCCCGGCTTATTGATTGGGGGTAATCTGCACGGAGGAATTGGAATGAGCGACAGGATTAAGCAGGGGAGGGGACTTGCTGAGACTGTTGCAGCACTTAATTAAAACTATTGCAACTCTTAGCTAAAACTATTGCAGTTCTAAGATAAAACCATTTTAGCTCTGATTTAGTCAAGAGTCAGTATTACCTCAAGCTTGAGCTAATAATCATTTCTTTCATAGCATCAACCCACCGCGGGTCATTATTCAGGCTTTCAACCATTTTGAGTTCATTGCCACCATGTTCTCTGAAAAGGTGATTGTATTCTATTCCCAGTTCATAAATTGTTTCAAGGCAATCGGCAACGAATGCCGGACTCACAATAAGCATCTTTTTAGCCCCTGTGGCAGCTTTTTCCTTTAAAACTTCATCAGTATACGGTTTAAGCCAGTTCATGCCAAGGCGCGACTGAAATGACACCGTATAGCTATCCTCTGTCAAGGGTATAGCTGCTGAAAGTAATCTGGCGGTGGCATGACATGATGCATAATAACAGCGTTCATTTACTTTGTTAAATTCATTCTTACAGTTTGCCTGTTGGCAGGTAAGTCCCGGGTGCATCCTTTCAGTTTGCTTCACAGGTAAACCATGAAACGAGAATATTACATGATCATACTCTTGTGGGTTATGAGCCTTGATCTTTTCAGCAAACGCTCTAATAAATTTAGGGTTGTTAAAGAATGGTTCTATAATAGTAGTTTTGGCAGTTGTATTATGCTTTTTTATAAGCCGGTTAAATTCAGCAATTATGGTTCCGGTTGTGGAATCAGCGTACTGGGGATAAAGCGGTACTAAGATAAATTTAGTGATTCCCTGCCCAGATGCATCTATGATAACGCTTTCCATGGATGGATTACCATAACGCATAGCTGTGTAAGCACGGTAGTTACTGCCAAGAGTCTGCTGCATTGCAATGGTGAAATTTTTACTATTAACCAGCAGGGGAGACCCTTCGGAAGTCCAGATTTGCTCATACAATTTTGCTGACTTAGGGCCGCGGAATGGAGCAATGATGAGATTGACGAGCATCTTGCGGAAAAGCCATGGCAAATTTATTACGCGCTTATCACCAAGAAACTCCCGGAGATATCTGCGTACATCATAAACCCGTGGACTATCAGGAGTGCCTGTATTGACTAATAATACTGCTATTTGGGATTGCATGATGCTGTAAAATGTAAAAACCACTCACAAAAGTAAGTGGTTTTTACCAGTTATCCATACCAGCTCAGTCAAAGAGCTATTTCAGGTTATGCTTATGCTATGCGTATGCTATGTCTATGCTGTGTCTATGCTATATCTATGCTGTGAATTATACCTTTTTCTTGGCAAGATAAGTTTTCTGCACAAGGTCATAAAGTATAATTATACCGCCTATGATCATCATGGCATCAGGTACTGTGCGTGCCCACATCCAGCCTTGCATTGCTTCAACAGCTTCACGGGTCCGGGTATAGAAATATCCCATCTCCATGGCCATCTCAGTTTGATACATTCCGATGACGTAAGTGGGTATCGCAAATAAAAGGGCTCCTAATGTCAGCATCCAGAAACCTATTTTACTTAATTTTTCATCCCATTGAAGGTTGCCGGCAAGCGCATTTGCCCTCGAAGTCATGTAAAGAAAAGCAATAGAAATAAAACCAAAGGCTCCAAGTAAAGCCACATGTCCGTGAGGCATAATCAGATAAGTGCCGTGTGAATAGTAGCTGATGGTTGGAGTATTTATCATCATACCGAGGAAACCTGCTCCAATCCAGTTCAATACGGCTGAACCTGATATCCACATAAATGGTACGGAAAAATCAAATTTCTCACCTGAATGCAGCTTTTCACGCTTATTCTTCCATGCTTCGATGATAAGAAGCGCCAGAGGTAAAGGTTCAAGTGCCGAGAATATACCGCCAATAGCGATCCAATATTCATCAAGACCCTGCCACCACAAGTGATGACCAATACCTAAAGTGCCGCTGAGAGAGATAAGTAAGAGTTCAAAGAACATTACCCGCACAGCAGTTTTGTGTGTAATAAGCCCGAGTGATACGGTGAAGAATGCAATTACACCGGCAGCAAATAATTCAAAAGTCAATTCCACCCAAAGGTGTATAACCCACCAGCGATAGTAATCATCAACAGTGTAGTTTGGCATGATCTTGTGAACAGGCATCATACCGGCAATGTACAATGTTGCAATGGCAAACGCTGACCAGATGATAGTGCTTACAATTGGGTTGTTGGTAGCTGCTTTTCTAATAAGGGATATAATCAGCAGGAACCAAAATACCAGTCCAATAACCAACCCAATGTCCCAGAAACGTCCTAAGTTGATAAGCTCACGACCTTCATTCCCAAACCAGAACCATGTTTCACGCATTTGTCCGGTTGCACCCATGTATAAACCGATCATGCTGCCCACGGCTACTATCAGAAGCGATAACCAGAGCACGTCAACAAGCCATGGGTACTTATGATCGCGATTGGCAACCCACGGTGCAATCAGCAATCCACCAACAAGCCAACCTACAGCCACCCAAAGAATGGCAAGTTGTGTGTGCATTGAGCGCAGTACGTTGAATGGAAGAATGGATTGTGAAAAAAGGAAATCCTTACTGGGTTCAGTGTATAGGTGGGCGAGGTAACCACCAATAATTAGTTGAACTACAAACAAGCCTGCTACAATTGGAATGTATTTAAGAAGTTTCTTCTGTGAACTAAACATCTTTGTGATCTTCAGCGGCTCCTCAAGTACTTCATTCTCTTCCTTCTTGAAGAGGTATTCATAAGCAAGGAACACAACCAGAATGGTTAAGGTCCATAGAATCAGGAATTCCCAAAGAGAGATCTTATGTGACAGGAAGGTTAGATCCTGATCAATCAAAGGCTCCGGTGGCCAGTTGTTCGACCATGTACGTTCAGTGCCGGGGCGGTAGGAAGATGCTACCAATTGAGTCCAATCAAAGAAAGCAGCAATTTTAAGTGCTTCATCAGGTCTTATAATACCACCTTTGAATGCCCTTTGTGGATCACCTTCAACCAATAGTTTTGTCAGATATTTTACATTTCTTTTATAAGCTGCTGCAGATGCATCGGTATATACAGTAGTTGTTTCAAGTAATGTAGTTTGTTCCTTGAAGTCCTGCTTAACACGTTCTTTCACCGCACCCCTTTCTACAACAGTTAATTCACTGTTGGGCTTAGAATACAGCTCCATGGCATAGAAATCATAAAGGAACTCAGCGCGGTAATGCATAAAATCAGTAGAGAAATCAGGTCCCATATAGGCACCCATTCCTAAAAGAGTTCCCCAGTCCTGTAAGTCAAACTGCTGGAAATACCCCTTACCTGCTAATACATCATCGTAAGTGTAAAGTACTTCGCCACTTACTGATTTAACCTCCTTTGGAATTGGAGGAACCTCCTTCTGTAGGTTGGCAGTGTAGTAAATGAGCATTGTAACCATGAATAAGGCAATGATCCAAAAGGCGGTGTAAAGTCCTTTTCTGCTCATAAATTTGTCAAGTAATGATTGCTTCATAAATGTTTGTTATTAGGTTATTAATATACTATATAGAGGTAGCATTTAAGTAGAAAAAAAATCAGTATTTGCTTACGCCTTTAAAGTTCAGCTTATCAAGGGTTTTTTTTGTGAATGTTTCAATGAATTGTGTACGTGCTTTAGTCCATGCTTCGTGCATTACACATGGTTTATCATCGCTGCAGTGGTCAAACCCAAGTGTACAGCCGGTGTATTTGCTTATACCTTCAACGGAGTCAATAATATCAGACAAGTAGATATCAGCAGGCTTTTTCGCAAAAGCGTATCCACCGTCACGACCCTGAATACTATATATCAAACCTGCTTTGGTTAAGCCTGTCATCAGCTGGCGGAGGTATTTATCAGAAATATGCAGCGTATCAACAAGCGATTTAGCAGTGAAAACCTGTTGAGGTTCTTTAGCCATAAAAGCCAGGATACGTAGGGCGTACTCTGATGTCTTGCTTAGTTTCATTAAATACTACTTGGAGGTATTATATGGCGCAAATGTATGTCATTTTTCATAAATGCAATAGGAAAATTAAATTATTCAGTATTTTTTTTCAATTCCTCACTATCCCAGGCATGGTCTGATAGATTTGGTTTTTGGTTAGTATCATTACTCAGGATATCTTCCTGCAGTGCTATTTGCTTGCGTGATGCTGAAATATATTTGTTTTCATCGTGCCTTACTTTGTAGAGCTCATGCATTGATTGCTCGTCATACTTCATAAACTTAAGTGCCGATCTGTGCATTGTATATGATCGGTAGCCCAGTTTCTTCATTACCTGAACCCCCATGCGCAAGGATACATCTATACCTTCACGGTAAATTTCTTTTATGTCAAGGTTCATTAATTCATAAGCATCATAACGGTTTTTAGCCCTTATCATCAATTCAAGATTCGGGAAGTGTTTACGGGCGGTTTCAATAAGTTTAATGTTTGTGGGGTGATCATCAATTGCAGAAATCAAAATATCAGCATCAGCAGCCCCTGCAGAATGCAACAAGTCATACCTGGTAACATCACCAAAATAAACCTTGAAGCCCATTTTCCTGAGAAGTTCAACCCTGTCAGCATCATTGTCAAGTATTGTAGCTTCCACACCATTGGCACGAAGGAACCGGCCAACAGTGCTGCCAAAACCAGAAAACCCGGCAATAATGATTTTGTTTTTTTCATCAATGGAATCAGCAACCCTTTCATCATCTTTTGACTTGTTCAACCGTGGAAGTATAAACTTCTCATTGATAAGGATCAGTAAAGGTGTAGCAACCATAGTTGTTGCTATTACTGCCATAAGCAGCCCAGTTTCATCAGGTGAAATTATTCGTAATTGCCCCGTAAAGGTCAAAGTTACAAATGCAAATTCACCCACCTGAGCGAGTCCAAGTGACATAATAAGGTTTTGGTCAGCAGGCAACTTCATTACCTTGCCAATAACAAGTAATATTATAGCCTTGAGAATAACTATGCCGATAGTAAGGCCTAAAATACTCATAGGATTTTCAACAAACAGGTTAAAATTAATTGAAGCACCAACTGCCATAAAGAATAAACCAAGCAGTAATCCTTTAAATGGTTCGAGGTCGGTTTCAAGTTCATGTCTGAAAGAGCTGTTTGCAAGGATAACCCCTGCCACAAAAGTACCCATGGCCGGACTCAGCGACACCAGCGTCATCAGAAATGCGATACCAACTACCAGCAGCAGTGCCGCTGCAGTGAATAGTTCCCTGATTCCTGTGCGTGCAACAAATTTCAAAAAATGGGGTACAACGAAACGGCCAAGTACCAACACAGCGGCAATTATGCCAAGCACTGATAGTGCCTGAAGCCAACCGGGCATCCACTCTAATATGGATGCTTCGTCGCCGTTTGTGTATTCAACGGGCGAAAAGGCAAGCAAAGGAAGTATGGCAAGTATTGGCACTACGGCAATGTCCTGAAATAGCAGAACAGAAAAACTGTTACGACCCGCAACTGTATTTAACTGATTAGTTTCCTTGAGCGACTGCAGCACAATAGCAGTAGATGACATGGCTAAGGACATGCCAATGGCAAGTGAAGCTTGCCAGTTCATTCCAATGAAATAAGCAATAGTCGAGACTAATATCATGGTTACCAGAAACTGCGACATGCCCGTACCAAGGATAGTTTTCCTTAGTTCCCATAATCTTGATGGAGTAAGATCCAAGCCTATGAGAAACAGCAACATTACTACACCAAATTCAGCAAAATGCATTATATCATCACCTTCTGACCCAATAAAGCCCAGCACAAAAGGTCCGATCAGAATACCAGCAACCAGGTAGCCAAGTACTGAGCCCATACCCAGCTTTTTAGCTAATGGCACGCACAGAATAGCAGCACCCATATATACAAGAGCCTGCAATAGAAAATCACTGCCCATGTTGTGGTGTTTTAATTAGAAAGTCGTTCAAAAAAGTATTTTCCTTTAGCACTTCTAAATCATTTTTTTCGTTAGAGATATAAGTGAGCAATTTTTTATAGGCAGTTGCCTGATCTTGTAATTCAGTTTCTGTGATACGATGGGTTCCCTGAACAGCAAATGGAGGCAGGTATTCCATCATGCAGAGAGCTGCAGTTTGCTCAAATGGAGCCAGGAGTTCATTTACGGTATAGTGGTTGCGTCCTTCTTTCTGATAAGCGCTCAATGCACCACCGGTAGTGATGGCATTGAAAATATATTTGCCCGATAGATGTGTACCCTTAGTTCCGTAAGCCCAATTGTACTCCAGCACTACATCTATCCATTGTTTCAATAGGGGAGGACAACTGTACCAGTAAAATGGGTGATGCCAAATTACCACTTGATGTGCCAATAAAAGCTCCTGTTCTAAATGTATATCAATCTCATAATCAGGATATTGTTCATATAAGTCATGCAATGTAACATTAGGAATTCCGGTTGCCATATCAACAAGCGCCCTGTTTACAACAGAGTGTTCAAATCGTGGATGTGCAAACAGTATTAGAATCGTTCTCATGTAAATACTAAGGATGTAGAATTTTATATTGTCTATTAAAACAAACAATCACTTACTTTGTATTGGTAAAATCAATACGATCTAATGGTTAATTTGCTGCAACATCTATTTTCAGTCAGTAGTTATGTCAGAAAATCATTACTTTAATTCATAAAAAAATGAAAAGAATCTTCTTTCTTATGGCACTATCATCTTTTTTAGGAATACTTGGTTACGGTACAGAGGGCAATGCTCAAAATACTTCACCCGACGACTGGCCTAACCTTGCAAAATATGCTGGGGAGAATAAGCAAATTGACAGTTCAGTGGCAATGTTGAACAGAGTTGTATTTATGGGCAACTCTATTACCGAATTCTGGGACAAGACAGATAAAGACTTCTTTACAGGCAAACCATACATTAACAGGGGAATAAGTGGTCAAACCACGCCTCAAATGTTAATAAGGTTCCGCCAGGACGTAATAGAGCTTAAACCTGCTGTGGTAATAATACTTGCTGGAATTAATGATATTGCAGAAAATACCGGACCTATTTCACTTGAGGCTATTTTCGGGAACATTGTTTCAATGGTTGATTTAGCAAAGGCTAACAATATTGGAGTTGTGCTCAGTTCTGTACTTCCGGCATCAGGGTTCTACTGGAATCCTGCCTTAAAACCTGCAGATAAAATTGTGAGCTTGAATGAGATGATCAGAAACTACGCTTTAAAAAACAGCATTGTTTATGTAGATTACTATACCAAACTTGTTAATGATGCGAAGGGAATGAAGCAGGAATATGCAGATGACGGAGTCCATCCAAACCTTGCCGGGTACAGGGTTATGGGGCCAATAGCAGAGCAAGGAATAAATGCAGTTTTAAATGCTGGTAAAAATCAGTAAAAATTGGAAAGTAACTTCTTAATGGACTTATATAGGCCAAATTTCAATCTTCTACCTTTTTGTAGAGGGGCAATCCAACAATCATTGCAATGTTTCCTGCTGCAGAATCGCCCTCACTTGAAAAAGCCCAAACAAAGAGTGATTGGATTGGATGATCTTTCATTATTTCTTTGATTGCCTTGAGCGCCAGTTCTTTAACGATGCCTTTTCTTCTATATTCCTCAAGCACAAGTGCTGAACAAAGATAGAGTGCATCGTAAGTTCCTTCAGTTGGCGTTAACTCAAAAAGCTCCTTTTCAGTGATTTCATCAGAAATGAACTTTTGCATTAATTCAGTGGAAGTAGGTATCACCACCAACCATGCCACAGGTCCTTCACCTTCATCATATTCAGCAAGGGTAGAAGGATGTATTCGCTCAAGTCTTTCAATCACTTTTTGATTAACATTGAGCTGACGAGGATCACTTTTAATAGCAAAAGTATCCTCAGCAAGTTTAATCAATCGTTCAAGATTCTTTGTCATGCTGATTTGAATTACTATTACTCTATGCCATGGCGCTTTTGCCTTCTATAATCTCATTAACAATTTCAGGATCAAGCAGGGTAGTGGTGTCACCAAAATCATCGGTTTTACCTTCTGCAATATTCATAAGTATGCGCCGCATAATTTTACCCGACCTTGTTTTAGGCAGTCCTGAAACGAACTGTACCTTTTCAGGCTTCGCAAAGGGTCCAATCATTTCTGAAACAGCCATCATAATGGAATTCTTAACACCTTCTTCACCACCAGTACTGAATAGTGGACAAACTACAAAAGCATAAATTCCCTGTCCCTTAATGGGGTGGGTAAAACCAACAACTGCTGATTCATCAACCAAAGGATGCTCATTAATAGCATTCTCTATCTCAGCAGTACCAAGCCGGTGCCCTGAAACATTGATAACATCATCAACCCTTCCAAGTATGCGGTAATAGCCGTCCTCATCACGTTTTACTCCATCACCTGAGAAATACAGATTAGGGAATTTTGAAAAGTAGTTTTTAATAAAACGGTCATGATCACCCCATATAGTACGCGCCATACCAGGCCACGGATAGCTGATGCAAAGGTTTCCTTCGATACTATTGTTCAATAATTCCTTACCATTTTCATCAACTATAACGGGCTGCACTCCCATTAAAGGCATTGTTGCATATGCAGGTTTAGTAGGTGTGATACCGGCAATGGGACTAATCATTATACCGCCGGTTTCTGTTTGCCACCAGGTGTCAACTATCGGGCATTTGTTTTTGCCCACATGGTCATGATACCAGTGCCATGCTGCTTCATTAATAGGTTCACCAACAGAGCCAAGCACTTTCAATGAATCGAGTTTCTTGCCCTTAAACCATTCCAGCCCAAGAGCCATGAGTGATCTTATGGCAGTTGGCGCAGTGTAGAACTGATTTACTTTATG
>JAGXGB010000044.1 GCA_024636955.1 Bacteroidales bacterium | reverse complement strand
TGTTCTTTGTTCTTTGTTCTTTGTTCTTTGTTCTTTGTTCTTTGTTCTGGGTTCTGAGTTCTGAGTTCTGAGTTCTGGGTTCTGGGTTCAGGGTTCTGGTGAAAAACATAGATTTAAAAACAAACCCCACTTTAGCCTTTAGCCTTTAGCCTTTAGCCTTTAGCCTCGGTCCCCGAGTTTTTATCGAGGGGTTAGCCTTTAGCCTCGGTCCCCGAGTTTTTATCGAGGTGTTAGCCTTTAGCCTCGGTCCCCGAGTTTTTATCGAGGGGTTAGCCTTTAGCCTTAAAAAAACGTTCCCGCTTGGTTAAGCGTATATATTATTGTAAATTTGTTTTACATAATAAGCCCATACAAATGCTTCATTCAAACATACCCCTATGAAACCAAAAATCTACGCACTAATTCTCTTATGCCTGATAAGCATAAACATCCCGCAAAGGCTTCAGGCTCAGGAATATCAACCTATGGCTGTTGATAATGCGCATTGGGTGGTGAAGCATGTTGACGGTGCTTTCAGCTGGTGGGTGCTCGATTTATGGGAGTATTACTGCCAGGGCGATACTGTTGTTGACAATATTGCATACAAGAAGGTTTTCAGGCGTGCGCTGGTGCCAACAATGGATCCGCCGCCTTTTACACCGGCCTCCTATTATAGTTTGTACGGGTTTATGAGGGATGATGTGGCTGCAAAGAAGGTTTATGCGCGCATAATCCAAAATAATAATTGGTTTGGTGATTGTGGTTATGATATTGATTATCTGCTGTTTGACTTCTCGCTGCAGCCTGATGATGAAATTAGCTTCTGCACCATGCCGTCGTTTTACGATGCTATCTTAAGCAGTATTACAACCGGCGAAGCCTTTGGAGTGGATACCAGGATCTTTACAGCTGACAATGGCTTCAGCTATTATGAAGGGGTGGGTTCTGATTTTGGTCTTTTCGAGGATATGTTCTGGCCCATTAAAACTACCAGCTACCTTGATCGCACGGAGTTATATTACTATTGCAATGCTGATCCCTGTGCCTATACCCTGCCCGAAGTTACTTTACTTACCATTGGTGAAGTGTTTGATTTTGAAGTGGGTGATCAGTTCCACTTTCGTGGACAAGCATCGGGCCAACCACCAAATGCTGACAGGATCACCATTACGGATAAGTATTTTTCGCAGGACAATGATACTGTTTTCTACCAAAGAGCGCATAATTCCTATTACACTTTCGTGGACTGGAGCAGCGGCGAGCCGGTTCTGGAATATACGTTTTACACATCTACTGATAATATATTGTATACAAATCTGGATGAACCAATATCAACGTTGGATAGCATGTTCCTGCAAAATGTGAATGTGATTATTTCGCCTGATTATCAGTGCAACACATTGGTAAACCGGTCAAATATTACAATTGGTCCCGGCGGTTTCCCGGCTGACAACTATATCAAGGAATATGGCAAAGGACTCGGTGTAACGTGGCATTATTTTTACTCGGGTGAAGGACAAGCTACGTTCCTGAACGATAAGTTATTCTATTACAAAAAAGGCGACACCATATGCGGTGTCCCGGATGTAGTTGCAACAGGAGGGTTTAAACTCGAATCATCCCTGGGCATCTATCCAAACCCGGCCAGTGATTACATTACGTTTACCTACGATAAACTCCTTAAAGGGCAGGGAAATCAACCCGGCGGCAACATAAATCTTCCTATAGGAAACACCAATCCTCACGCAGACAACGCAACATACAACATCATCAGTAGTGCAGGCCTCAACTGCGGTTCAGGTACCATAAATCAGGGCGATAACAAAATCAGTATAGATGATTTGCCTACAGGGTTGTACCTGCTGAAAATTGTGGTTGATGGTGTTGTTCATACTGGGAAGTTTATAAAGAAATAATCAATAGTGAAATGTAGGGACAGGTCGTGACCTGTCCATCACGGATGTTGGAGGTAACAGTCAACTGAAGCAATTAGGTTTAATTCCTTCAGTAAGGTGAAGGAGATTGTTAGTTTCGTACTTTCGATAGCTTAAATCGGCAAAAGTGTAATTAATTTATACCTCAAAGATATGTATAAAACACTGGTAGTGATTTACAGATGGGTTTTGGCACTTGGTTCAATGCTCATTTCCGGAAGTGTGTGTTTAGTGATTGTACTTCTAAGTTTCGGGCATTTACGAAACTTCTGTAACAGATATATATTCAGTTACACTTCCAGGTTTGTATTAAGACTGGCAGGTTACCGATATGATCTTCCCTCGCTGGATGATTTTCCCAAACATCAGGTTCTGTACTCGATAAATCACAATTCTTATCTCGACACATTTCTTTTAACTACTGTTGGCCTTCCAAATGTAAGGTTTCTTTTATCTGAAAAAACCTTTAAATATATTCCAATGGTAATTGCTGCAAAAGCTTTTGGAACCTGGTATATTCCACAACAGCACCATTCAAAACGAAGATTGAAATTTTTTATCAGAAAAACAGCTGTCCTGAAAAAAACAAACTACTCAGTTATAGCATCAGCTGAAGGAGTACATGAGCATCAACACACCATTGCCCCGTTCAATAAAGGGATTTTTCACATGGCACTGGAAGCAGGGATGCCTGTAGTACCTCTTTTCATATTAACTCCCAAGGAAGCAAACCCTTATACCGGGCAATACTCAAAAACAGGCACCCTTAAACTAATCATTTTAGACGAAATAGATAATTCAAACTGGAAACCGGAAACAATCAGGGAAGAAATTGATAAAGTGAGAAGCATCTATGTTTCCAAATTTAATGAGCTGAACCACACCAGTATAACATAGCTTCTATGATTATTGAGAAACAAAAGTATAATTATCCACCCGGTCGTGGAATGATGAGCCAGGCTGCCCATGAGTTGCGGTTGGATTTTTTCAGAACACTCCTGGAAAATCCTGAACCTATCATTTCAACAAATATTACGCTTGACCAGGTTCAAAATAACATAGAAAGTTTTATTGGCACCACTGAAATACCAATGGGACTTGCCGGCCCTCTGTTATTTAAAACAGATAAAGAAAAAACAGAATGGGTGTATACCGGAATATGTACTACTGAAGGGGCATTGGTTGCGAGTATTAACCGGGGCGCAAAAGCCATTAGTGAATGCGGGGGATTTAGTGCCCATTTTGTTCATCAGAAAATGCTGCGTTCGCCCTTGTTTACATTTAAAAACCTGGCCGATGCAGTTGAATTTGAGAAATGGATTAAAATTAATTTTAACAGGATAAAAAAGCATGCAGCTTATTATTCTAATCATGCTGAACTGTTGGAAATTAAATCGTTTATCATTGGGAATCTCACCAATTTGAAATTTATTTATTCAACGAGCGATGCCTCGGGGCAAAATATGGTAACTCATTGCACCTGGCAGGCTTGTTTGTGGATTGAAGAATTTTTTCACAACGAAAGCGATGTGAAGATAGAGCAGTTTTATGTGGATGGAAATGGCTCGTCGGATAAGAAAGTTTCATTTTATTCACTGCTGAATGGAAGAGGCGTGCATGTGACCTGCGAGTGTTTTTTATCAGATGCGGTTATTGAAAAGACGCTTCGTACCAGTTCCGCCGAGATGGTTAAGTATTACAATCATACCATGGCAATTTCACGACTCGACGGAGTTGTTGGAGGTACGGCCAATATTGCCAATGTAATTGCCGGTATTTTTGCAGCTACCGGTCAGGATTTGGCAAGCATTCATGAATCATCGCTGGGTATTACCCAGATAGAAAAAATTGACGGCGGACTTTATGTATCAGTAACGATTCCTGCACTGGTAATTGGAACAGTGGGCGGAGGTACTAATCTGCCTGTTGCCCAAAGTGTTCTTAACCTCATGAATTGTTGCGGGAAAGGGAAACTTGAACGTTTTGCGAAACTGATTGCAGGGTTTGCTTTATCGCTTGAAGTTTCAACGATTGCTGCACTGGCCAGTGGACAATTTGCCCGTGCCCATCAGAAATTAGGTAAAAACAAAACCATTAACTGGCTATTAAGATCAGATGTAACCACCGAATTTATAAAAGATCATCTTTCAGAAATACAGGGACAGGCAATTAGGTCTGTCGATATATTAGTCCACGATAATATTGATAATGGAATTCTAACCAATTTGGTAAAACGGATATCGAAAAAAGTGCTCGGATTTATTCCAATTAATATCGTTACTGAAAACGGAGGTTCAGGAAAAGCATTAATTAAAAGCAAACCGCTTGATGATGAGGTAATGGAGGGATTACATTTTATGGCATCCAACATTAGCTCCGGGCTGGCCGATAATTTGATTTTGCATAAAGAGCATCTTGAATATAAAAACTCCCATATCAAGGAAATTGAGGTTTATAAGTTCCTGAAAAGTATTCAATATCCTTTCATGCCCGGCTTTTTTGGTGATATCATGAATTCAGAAAGGGAAATCTTTCTTTTTATGCTGGAATACTTAGACGAAGAAACAATGGATATTTTCAATTCGGAGAACGAGGTTTATAAGTGGACAGATGAAAAAATTGCCGATGCCATTTCTTCAATTCACCTGGTGCATAAAGCTTATTTGAATGGATGCGACAGAAATCAGTTAAGCTCAGTTCTACATTTTGATGCAAATTTAAGTCTTCCATTTTACCGGCAAAGCAATCAGATTAACCAAAAGGATTATCAGGAGTGGGAATTAGACCATTTATTTCAGGATACAGCAAGTGTAATTGAACGTTGGGAAAAGAATCCTCCCATAAAAATATCGAAAAAAACACTCTTACATAATGATTTTAATCCCCGGAATGTTGGAGTGAGAAAAGATGGCAGAGTATGTATTTATGATTGGGAACTGGCGGTAATAAACATTCCGCAGCGTGATATTTTTGAATTTCTTGCATTTTCGCTCGAAGAAGATTTTGAACCTGAACGGTTATTAAAACTTTTAAGACAACACTTTGAACTTATCAGGGAAATTAACGAAAATCCATACAATTGGAAGTCTTATCTTGACGATTTTATTGTTGCCGGTTACGAATTTTTAATTACCCGGGTAACATTTTATCTGGCTGGAAATACTTTGCTGAATTACGCTTTCATTAAACGCGTTTTTATTTGTGCCAACAAAATAATCAAAGAATCAAAAGGATTATATGGACGACTTTAGAGTGCATATATATATGTTCCTGATTCCGGGCATCATTGGAAATGTTGCACACATGGTTATCGTTAAAAAGGATTTATTCTCTTTTTTGGCCAGGCCGGTTAGTGTTGAAATGTTTGGCAGAAACAAGACTTTACGCGGATTCGTGTTTTTGCCTCTTGCCATGGGAACCGTTTGTTTATTGGAAAGCCTTTTTATCGGTCCATTTAACACACATTATTTAAACGATTTTTTAGTTGGTTTGGGTTTGGGACTGGCATATATGCTGGCTGAACTGCCGAATTCATATTTGAAAAGAAGACAGGGGATTGCACCCGGAGAATCAGCAGAAAATAGCAGAATTTTTCAGCTTATCATTGACAAAACAGATTCACTGATTGGCGCCTGCATATTTTACTACTTTGCAACGAACACTGACCTGAGGATCATTGCAGTATTATTCATGGTTTCGTTTTTGTTGCACATCAGCATTTCTTATTTACTTGTACTAACGAAGTTAAAAAAGTCGATATAATCATGTTTCTTTTCCCATTGACCGACCTGCTGATTGAAAAAGATTTTGGAGGAAAAGCTTCAGGACTTTCCAAAATTAACTCTTTCGGATTAAAAGTTCCCAGGGGAATTGCCATTCATAAAAAAGGGTATGAAAACTATGCTGCCAGGAAACTATTTCCACCCGAATTAATGAATGAACTGGAAGAAAAGTTGCCCATACTAAAAGGACGCCGGTTAATTGTGAGAAGTTCGGCTATTGGTGAAGATTCCGATGATTTCTCTTTTGCCGGACAATTCGACTCATTTGTGGTTGAAAACAATATTAACTCAGTAATTGAAGGCATAATAAAATGCTGGGATAGCATTAATAGTTCACGTGCAGCAGCATATCAAAGAATTTCGGGAAATAAATTGCAGGAAATGGGTGTAGTAATTCAGCAATTTGTTGAAGCCGATTATTCGGGAGTTCTGTTTACACAATCACCACAGAATAAAAATTATACTTATACTGAATATGTTAAAGGCGGTGCTGAGCCTTTGGTTTCAGGGAAAGTTACTCCCTTATCATTTTCTACCAATGGCGATTTGGAATTGATTGGAGAGGTATCGCTCCCGTTTAATCATAAAGCTTTGCTGAACGCAGCTATCCATTTAAAGAAAAACTTTAAGAAACACTTAGATATTGAATGGATGTTCAGCCAAAATGAATTTCATTTTGTGCAGGCGCGACCCATAAAAATAGTTGAAAAAGAACGGATTCACTGGACCAACACCAATTTGAACGAAAACTATCCAACGCCCATCTCCCCTTTATTATACTCCATTGCCCGCGATTCGTATTACCACTATTTTAAAAATCTTTCCGTAATCTTAAAGCTTGGAAAAGAATCCATCCGGAACCTTGAATACGATTTCAGCAATACGGTTGGCGTGTTTGGGAATATGATTTATTACAACATGACCAGCATCCACAATATTATTGCTGCATCGCCTTACAAATCCTATTTTCAGGATGCGTTTAACAAATTTGTCGGGTACAAGATTGAGGATGCATCTTCCAAAGATTTCAGTAAAAAACAATCGATTTTGCAATTGGGAATACGACTGATATTGCTTAATTTTTCACTGGCATCACATGTAAAAGAGATTGAAACTAAAGTTACCGGTTATGCCAAAAAGGTTGATGATGCAAAAGGATTAAAGGAACTCTCTTTGTGCTTTTATGAATTTCTCGATTTGAGGTTCTATCAATGGTATCACGCCAGTTTGGCCGATATGTTCAGTATGATCCATTACAAATTACTGGGCAGTTTTACCAAACGAATTTATGGTGCTGATCATGTTGGCGTTCATAATGGTTTGATTCAGGCAATTCCCGGATTAATAAGTAATCAACCCCTTTTTTCCTCCTGGGAAATATTGAAGGAGATAGAAAAGATCAGGGATGGAAAGGAATTTTTTGTCAACAACAATTCCGAATTGGTGCTTGCGTACATTTCAAATGCTCCGGATTGGAAAGAGGTAAATAAACTGGTTGAAAATTATTTAAAAAACTGGGGGTTCAGATGCTCCGGAGAGCTGATGTTTACTACCGAAAACTATATTGAATCGCCCCGGAAATTTATCGAATTATTGCAATTATATTTTAAGTATGGTCAGGAAGATCCCGAAGTCTCCATTTCGAAAATGAATGATGAAAGACACATGTTAATGAAGGCTTCCATAAAAAAGATATTCCTGAAAAGGCACATTTTATTTCCCCTGTCTATTGTTGAGACCGCTGCATTAATTCTTCTTTCACATTTATGCCGGAATGCAATTTTAAGCCGCGAAAGAGTTCGGTATAAACAGGCCCAGATGTATTACAATTTCAAAAAAGTGGTTTTCCAGATAGGAACTGCTTTTGAGAACAAGGGGTTGATAGAAAATCAAAAAGACATACTCTTTCTGGAATATAAGGAAATTGGTTCACTGCTTGCTTCTTCCAGTATGTTCACCGATAATTTCAGGGAGATTATTGCGATCCGGAAGGAGAATTATAAAGCAGAATCGGCAAGAACATATCCCGAAAGTTTTGAAACCGGTTTTGGTGAACGCCCGAAAAAAGTGGATGATTACCTTGTAAAAGAAATAGCTGGAAAAGCATTTACAGGTTTGGCCGCAAGCGGAGGAAAAATAAGAGCAAGGGTAAAAGTGCTTGGGTCGGTTTTAGAAGCTGAAAAAATTAAAGCCGGCGAAATACTGGTAACAAAACAAACTGATCCCGGATGGGCCATGGTTTTCCCCATAATTGGAGGATTGATTGTTGAACGGGGCGGAGCACTTTCACATGGTGCAATTGTTGCACGGGAATTTGGAATCCCCGCAGTTTTAGGAATTGAAAATATTACTGAAATTTTAAAAGATAATGATGAGGTGATCCTGGATGGCGATCTTGGAAAAGTGCAAATAATATAGAAGATGGCGATCTTGGAAAAATTCTAATAGTCTAATCACATGGTTATTCAATACATTTCAACGAGATTTAAAATTCTGAAATTCGCCGGTTTTGCCGGTTTACTGGTTTTGCTAAGTGTAACAGAAATTCCGGAATGGCGCATTATTGCCGGTAATTTCATTTTTATCTTTGCTTCTCTGTTTGCATTTCGCCTGCTCGATGACATGTGGTCATTTTATCTGGATAGAATCGATCATCCGCAAAGGACTTATCTGTTACCGGAGAATTTTAAAAGCTTTATTGTTTTAACTGCCATCGTTTTCACTGTTTATATGGGTGGTCTGTTCCTGTTTTCATGGAATTATGCAATAACAATTCTGATTTTATTCCTTGTTTCATCTGTTTTATACTTGCTGTTTTTCAAGGTAAAACCTATTATGACAATTATTCCCCTGTTAAAATATCCGGTATTAATATGGTGTATTTCACAATTCTCGTTATCAAACCAGATATTGTTTTTGTCGGCAGGAGCTTTTTTTATGATGCTGACCATTGATTTTATCGAGGTAAAAAAATCAACCGATTCGCTTAAATATAAAATTTTGTTAGTTTTAATAACCGGAATCCTGATGTTATTTTCCCAGTACTGCATATCGTAGATTTAATATTATCAAAATGAGCAAAAGCACTGATAAACCCCTTACAAATCCGGCTCACTATAAATTTGAGAAGGTGAACTGTTACAATTGCGGTGCCGATGATACCAGTTTTCTGTTAGCAGCTGAAGACGATTTAACGGGCAAAGAGGGCAACTTTCAATATGTATCATGTAATAAATGCGGACTTGCCTATCACAATCCGCGAATACACATTGACCAGATCAAGTCGTTTTACGACAGTGAATATATTGCACATCGCAAGAAAACAAACTGGGGAGTTTTAACTCCGCTATACGAGTGGGCGATGAATAAACATGACCACGATAAGGAAAAGCTTGTCTCAAAATATGCCGGTCTTAATTCGAAAACTGAAGTGCTTGATGTGGGTTGTGCAGTGGGAACTTTTCTGCTTTACATACATCAAAAGCACCAATGTCAAATAAGTGGTGTCGATTTTAAAGAGAATCTTGATTATCCCGGCTTTGAGAAAATAGAGTTTTACCCCGGTTTATTCTATGAACAGGAAATACAAAAAGAGAGGTACGATTTAATTACCATGTGGCACTTTCTGGAACATGACTACGACCCCAATAAATCCTTGCAAATGGCAGGAAAAGTATTGAAAAAAGAGGGAAAACTTATTATTGAAGTTCCCAGGTTTGATAGTTTCACCTACAAACTTTTCGGCAGTAAATGGCCCGGTGTTCAGGCGCCCCAGCATACTGCCATGTACAGCAAAAAAACCTTCATGCAAATGGTGGAAAAGAACGGGTTTAAAATTGTAAAATATATGCCGTATGGCGCTTTTCCTCCCTACTTTTATATTTTCGCCGGAACTTATTTCAAGCTATTTGGCAAAGGCATCAATCTGAACCGCGCCATTTTTCCTTACTTCGTGGGACAGTTGATCTTAACACCCATTTTACTTTTTCAGAAGTACTTAAATCTGTCGATGCAAACCATCGTATGCGAGAAAGTAGATAATAACCAAACCAGTCAACCGAAGCAACCATCTTAGCCGGAAAGGCAGATAAAAACCAAAACAGTTCTGTATGAGTAAGAAATTGTTGAAAATAAGAATGCTCGTCTTTATTTTAAGTCATAATTTATTATCGCTGATTTCTTTTAAAATGTCGGTAGGAACCTTCTTTTACACCATCAGAAAACAGTTTATTATTTCAGCGATGTTTAAAGATGCCAAATATGCCAAAGTGGGAAGGAAGTATTTTGTCAATCCTTTTGCACCTTACTTCCCTGGTAAGTATTTCAGAAGAATGCTTGAAAATAACAGCGTGCGGCAATATCCCCTGAAACCAAATTACGCGCAAATTTCAATTACAAATGTTTGTCCCTGCGAGTGTTTTCATTGTCATGTAAAAAACACACAGGACAGAAGTGCCGATCTTTCAAAAGAGAAGGTTTTGGAAGCCATTGACGATATCACCGATGCTGAATTTTTAGTGCTTTTTTTTGTAGGAGGTGAACCAATGAGCCGTTTTGACGATTTGGTTGATTTTATAAAAAGCGCCAAACTAAAGATGGATACTCGAATTTTTACATCAGGAGTCGGTGTTACAACCGAGCGATTAAAAATCTTAAAGGAAGCGGGTTTGGAAGGAATTTGTGTGAGTATAGATCATTCTAATGAGCAAATACACAATGAACAACGCCGGCATCAACAAGCCTTTAAAAGTGCCTGTTTTACCATTTCAGAGGCCTCTAAAATGGACTTTTACGTATCTGCGGTGTGTTGCACAACCGGCGAAATGGCCCGATCAGGAGAATATAAGAAAGTGGTTGATCTGGCTGAATCACTTGGCGCACATTCCATTCAAATCAACGAAATACGACCCGTTGGAAGGGCAATTGAAAATGGGAAATCAGATATTTTCCTTTCAAAAGCCGACAAGCAACTACTGATTGATTATTACAGGGAACAAAACAAAACAAACCGTAAAATTGCCATCGTGATGCCTTGGTACAACGAAGAACCGGAAAAATTTGGATGCATGGCAACATCAGGGCAAAATGTGTATATCAATTCAAAAGGCGATGTTCAACCCTGCGTTTTACTGAACGCCAGTTTAGGTAACATTAACACGCACACATTTAAAGAAATATGGGATAAGTTCACTCCTTTGTGTGAACACCCGGTTCGCGAATGTGTAGTACATACCTTAAGCGACAAAATAAACAGTTCTAAAACACACTTGCTTCCTCCCGAAGAGACGCTCGAACTTTGGCCCGAATTTTCAAAGATGGAGCCAATTGATCTATTCAAAAAAATTAAAGTAAAACGGAGCAGTAAACAATGATGACTGGAAAAAATACAATCTGAATTTAAGCGGAGCAGTAAACAATGAATTTTGTAAATTAAACAGCAACCAATGAATTTTGAAAAAAAATATACCCTGAATTTACAGCCTGGCAAAGACTTCTTTATTAAAGAAAATCACAGGATTCCTCAAAAAATGGGAGTTGACTTTTTTGTTTTCGGCCGAACGATGTATTGCAGGGCAAAAATGGAAAAACTACCCGCACACGAATTTCTCCACATAGCCCAGTTCAGAAAATACGGAAGCCTATTAGTGATTTTACACTACCTCTTTTATCTATCTGTAAACTTGATGAAGTACCGTGATTTCAAAAAGGCATTTGTTGCAGTACCTTTTGAAATAGAAGCCAGAAACTATGAAACCGCATCAACCACCGGTTAAAACCGGCGTATGTTTAAGCTATAAAAAGGTCACCCCTTCAACTACTTTACTTTATCCATTTCATTTAAAGTGTCAATAACCACTTGAATTTTAATACATGCTTCATCAGCTTTCGCTTCCTCTTCAGGAGTCACTTTAATAGGGGAATTGCCTGTTGACTGGCGTGCAGTCAATTGCCTTTTCAAAAGCTCAAGTTTTTGGATGTGCTTTGCGAATGGGTTGGTATAAAACCTGTTGTGAGTGTACATGGGGTTCATATTTTGAATTTATGTTTGCAAAGATAATAAGTTCTTTAATCTGCGCAACATATTTGAGAAGAGGAGTACTTAAAAGGTGCATCATACTGCTCATTTTAGTATAATAAGGAGTAAAAAGATGTTTCTTGCACGAAATAGTGTAATTAAATGCACATTTAGTTGCTTTTTCTAAAATTTGTATTATATTTGCATAAAAAAGAGCCGAATAATGCACTTTGAAGAGTTAATTAAAATAGTAAAAGAGCGTAGGGACACATTACATGTCACCCAGGAAGCCCTGGCCCAGTTATCGGGTGTTGGCTTACGCACATTAAAACAATTTGAAAGCGGTAAAGGGAATCCTACACTTCAAACATTGCAAAAGATTGCTGATGTGCTGGGCCTGGAAGTGGGTCTGAAACTAAAGAACATGACAGGTAACAAATGAGAGAAGCAATAATACTATATAAGGACGAGGAAGCCGGTGTTTTAACCCAACATGATGATGGCTCATTTACTTTCCTTTATAATGATAATTGGTTGGAGGATATTAGCAAACCTGCCATCAGTCTCACATTGCCTAAAGCCAGGAAAGAATTCCAATCTGAATATTTATTTCCCTTCTTTTACAATATGCTCCCTGAAGGGTCGAACAAACAAGTGGTTTGTAAACTTAACCGACTGGACCAAAAGGATCACTTCGGTATACTCATGACTACTGCAAAGTATGACAATATTGGTGCCGTTCGGGTTAATAAAATAGATCAGACATGAGTATACATGCAATAAACTATTGCCCGGGCACGTTGGCAAAAGGTTTCAATACCTATAGCAGAACATGTTTGAAACGAGTGTTTCAAGGTAAAGCAGTTTATCATGTGTTACCTTATGATTCGCCGGCATCGAATCCCGAAACGGATGAGCTTTTTGATCAAAACAGGAAGCGTATTTCTATCTCAGGTGTTCAGGAAAAATACTCCGTTTTGCTGGAAAAAAACAAGTTGCGACTTGTTAACGAAGGTGAGCGCGGTACATATATTTTAAAGCCTATACCCGGTGCCGGAAAGAAGCCCGACCAAATGCCTGCCAATGAGCATTTGACAATGCAGATTGCACGGCAGGTTTATGGGATAGAAACTGCCGAAAATGCGTTAATTTTTTTCAAGAATGGCACTCCCGCATATATCACCAGGCGCTTCGATGTTAAAGATGATGGGTCAAAACTCGCACAGGATGATTTTGCATCCCTGGCCGGCAGAACCCCCCAAACTCATGGAGAGCATTACAAGTATTCGGGAAATTATCTGGAATTATTTCAATTGATGAAAACTCATTTGCCCACTTATAAGCTGGAGGCTCCTAAGTTATTGAGAATACTGATTTTTAATTACTTATTCTCCAATGGTGATGCTCACTTTAAGAATTTCTCCTTACTTGAAACCCCAATGGGAGATTACAGATTGAGTCCTGCATACGACTTGTTGAATAGTCGGATTCATATTAATGATAAAGATTTTGCCTTAGACGATGGCTTATTACCCCGCAATTTGGCTCAAGGTAAAATCAGCCTGCAGTTCTTCAAACTAGCACAAAATGCAGAAATAAGTGAGATGGTTTTTTCCGATATCATGACATTGATGTTGTCGAAATCAGCAATGGTGGAGCAACTTATAACAGCTTCGTTTTTGAATGATTCAAGTCAAAGAAACTATTGGCAATCATATAATGGTCGACTGAAGCAATTGTTAAAGGGTGGGTAATAGACTACTGCTTGATAATCTTGCTATGGTGGATGCTTCCAGTGCACGACAGCATCACCTGGCTGCGCATGTGGTCTGCTGGTGTCTGAAGCGATTAATTCGATCACGCAAGTTTAACAAAGTTGTCTTCCAGTTTTACATTAAAGCTTATCTCTGCTTGTAAAGCCTTGAAGACTTTCAGAATGGTGTCGATTGTTGCACTGTTTGCACTGCTTTCAAGTTTGGAAATTTGAGCTTTCTGCACACCTACGAGTTTTCCAAGTTCTTCTTGTGTCAAACGTCGTTCTTGCCTGGCGGCTTTTATCATCTTGCCCAGAACGTCCATACTCAGTTCATATTCGTATGCGTCACGCTCAGGTGTACCAACTTGGCCGATATGCTTATCCTTCATTTCGGCAAGCGAATAGGTTTTGGTTTCTTTGTTCGGCATATGGTTACTTTTTTGGCTTGTTACTAAAATATGTGTCTTTTAATCTAACTGCTCGGTCGATTTCGTTCTTTGGAACTTTGTCAACCTTTTTAATAAAACCGTGGGTCGCTATAACCAAGGTTTCTTTGGTCAATATTGTATAAGATCTTTTTGATAGTCTTAGGGTCAAGTCCCGAAATAAACTCATCAGCTTCTTCTAAAAACCTTGTTTCAAAATACTTCATTTAATACTGTTTAAAGTAAACATTACAAAGATAAGAAAGTTTCTAAATTTAGAAACAATATTTTTTTGCCAACCCAATACCAGTAATCGATATGGTAGATTTGGGTAGTAAGCTGGCGTCTGGGAATAAATATTATAGCTTATGTGTGATTAATAGACTACATTTACCAGGAATGTTGTTCTGCATGTCAATTTATGGTTTTTGACAAATTAAGTGGAAGCTTCACAAAACAAACCAAATAGCACAAACATAATACTTTGAATATGAAGAATTTAATGACAATTTTAGGAGCAATAATTTTTGCTTTAGCGATTTTAACAAGTTGCGGAAGCGGAAAAAATGAAACAGAATCTGTAGAACAAGTAGCTCCTGTTGAATCAGAGGAAACAACACCTGCCCCAGCCGTTACCACAACAACTGATGAATTTGACTGTGATAAATTTATTGAAGACTATTCTTCTTTTGCCGACAGCTATGTTAAAATAGTAAAGCTGCATAAAGCAAATCCTACCGCCTCAGCCGTATTGCTTCAATACGCTGAAGCGCTTGAAAAAGCTGAGACCTTAAAGGCAGATAGTAAGAAATGTGATAAGCCATCACATGCTGCAAAAATCCTGGAGATTTCTACCAGAATATCAATGGCTTCGGTAAATAACTAATTCAAATACCGATTCTTATGCCCGTGAAGGGTGCTACCATGAGAACATCTACCAATAAATTATATTACCTTTACACACATTATGTGACAATTATGTGATTAGTATCACGTTATTAGTGGATAAACTGTGAAAAATGGAGATATCGCGTGAAATTATCAGTAAACTGATAAGCTGGAAGAGGAGTTCTGAAAGAAAGCCTTTGATATTACAAGGGGCAAGGCAAGTTGGCAAAACTTGGATTTTAAAGTATTTTGGAGATAAATTCTTTGAGAATACGGCATATTTTAACTTTGATCTTCAAATGGAACTAAGGGATTTTTTTCAGAAAACAAAAGATCCTGAACGAATCATTGAATTCCTTTCAGTTGTAAATGGGAAACCGATTCTACCTGAGAAAACATTGATTATATTTGATGAAATACAGGAATGCAATGATGCATTAAATTCACTTAAGTATTTCCGTGAACAAAACCCTGAATATGCAGTAGCAGGTGCCGGATCATTATTAGGTGTTGCCTTGAGTCGTGGTGCTTCTTTTCCTGTAGGTAATGTCGATTTTCTTAAAATGTACCCACTAACTTTCAAAGAGTTTCTATCAGAGGCTGATGCTTCACTTTATGATTACCTTAATAAATTGGAACAAATAGATCCAATACCTGAACTTTTCTTCAGCAAACTAACTGATAAACTAAAGCTGTACTTCATATCAGGTGGCATGCCTGAAGCCGTAATAGCCTTACTTGAGAAGCGTGATACAGAGTTATGCCAGAATGTTCTGCAAGGGATACTGAACGCTTATACACTTGATTTCTCAAAGCATATAGACAACAAAGATGTTGCGAAGGTTAATTATATCTGGTCATCCTTACCATCACAGCTATCAAGAGAGAATAAGAAGTTTCTATTTCAAGCTGTGAAACCGGGAGCAAGGGCCAGGGAATATGAAGATGCCCTATCATGGCTTATTAATGCAGGACTGGCATATAAGATCCATCTGATCTCCAAACCCGGATTACCTTTAAAAGCTTATGAGGATAAAACAGCTTTTAAAATTTATCTCTCAGATACAGCATTACTTCGCCGACTATCAATGCTTGACCCGATTGCAATATCTGAAGGAAACCGACTATTTACTGAATTCAAAGGAGCTTTAACAGAAAACTTTATATTAAGCTCCATACTTACTCAATTTGAATCAACACCCTGCTACTGGAAGTCAGGAAACGAAGCCGAGGTTGATTTCATTGTTCAGGTCAGGAATGATATAGTACCTATTGAAGTTAAATCAAATGAAAACGTCCGCAGTAAATCATTATCCGTTTACCGGGAAAAGCACAACCCTCCTATAAGCATACGCTTCTCTTTACGCAACTTAAAAAAAGAGGAAGGTTTAATAAATGTACCCCTGTTCATGGTTGATTACCTGAAAGATATACTTATGCGAGAAGCAGTGTCTGCTTAGGCTTCTGGGTTAGTATGAACACGAAGCAACTGGAGCACCGAGGCCTATCCAACGTGGGAGGATAATGCTTTGGGGGCGGGGGATTCGGTGATTTGGGTAGAGTAGCTTGGGCTGTTAACTCGTGCAACTATCCCCCATGCAGTTGGGTTTTTCTTTTGGTTTAGGGAGCAGTTTTATGGCTACTGCGAATTTGTAAAGATGACAGCCAACACAGATGCCGAAGGCTGTTTCAAGATACAACATCAGCATACAGATGAGACATAGCATGCAAACCGGTTCAAAATAGCTGTTGTCGGTTTGCAGGAAAAGGGAAAGCATGAATATGGTGCCGGATAGTGCGAGACCTAAGCTCCAGGCAAATTTCTTCTGAACTGCTCCGATGGGTTGCGGTGATTGTCGCCACACGAAAACAGATGCCAGCATAACTGTAGGCGAATACTTTGGGTTAATAAATAAGCCAATCATAAAGTTCAGAACCAATCCCCCCATGATGTAGGAGATGATTGCATACTGGCTGAAAATGAATCCGTTAATTGAGGCGATCAATCCGAAAAGGAACATAATGCCAGCACTGGCTCTCATTTTACGTTCATCCAGTACTTTGTATGTTTTTCCGTCGATGTATTCGCCGAAGGTGAAGGTTTCCATTTGGTTGTTTGGGTGTTATGTTGCATTGCAAAAGTAATGATTTAAATATGTGGTTAGAGGTTAGGGGTTAGTGGTTAGGGATAAATGTTAAGGCTAAAGGCTAACCCCTCGATAAAAACTCGGGGACCGAGGCTAAGGGCTAAAGTGGGGTTTGTTCCAAAAAGAGTAGTGAGTAGTGAGTAGTGAGTAGTGAGTAGTGAGTGACCAAAAAGAGTAGTGAGTAGTGAGTAGTGAGTAGTGAGTAGTGAGTAGTGAGTAGTGAGCTGATAGCTGATAGCTGATAGCTGATAGCTGATAGCTGAAAGCTGGATGCTCACTGCTGAACAATCCTTCTCCCTCCTGCGTTCAGGATGCTTATAAACAGCGTTTTACTTATGAGAAAGATAATCGTTTTGTCCTTTATTACGCTTGATGGTGTGATGCAGGCTCCCGGGGGACCGGAAGAAGATACATCTGGTAATTTTGAGTATGGTGGATGGGTTGCGCCTTTCTTTGATGAAGAGGCGGGCAAATTGATGGCAAAGCAAATGTACCCGGCTGATCTGCTTTTAGGCAGAAAAACTTTTGACATCTTCGCGGGTTACTGGCCTCAGCATACTGATGAATGGCCAAGTGTGAATGAAGTTAACAAGTACGTGCTATCAAACACCTTAACTCACTCCGACTGGCAAAATAGCGAATTCCTGAAAAATGCCGATGATATTAAAAATCTTAAAAACAGTGATGGTCGCGACCTCCAGGTACATGGCAGTGGCGAGCTGATCCAATTGCTGCTCAAACACGATCTTGTTGACGAACTATGGCTAAAGATCCACCCAATAACCCTTGGTAAGGGCAAGAAGCTATTTTCCACCGGCGCCATACCAATTTCCTTCACATTAACTGAAAGTTCAGTAACCCCCACAGGTGTGATCTTTGCTAATTATAAGAGGAGTGGGGAGGTTAGGACTGGGACTGTAGGATAATTATACCGCTTAGGCCAAGCGGGGCAACGCGAACTTCTTTTTCTTGATAAAGTTCACTTAGGCTATTAATAGTCCGCTTAGCCAAGCGGCAACACTTCAGAAGGCTTCGAACACGGAGATTTTTTTTAACGGCTGCAACTCCAAAATTCTTAACGCCCGCCCAACCTAGGCCGGTCTTTGGTTAATCTGAATTTCATGAGTTTCCATTTTTTGAACTCAGAACCCAGAACCCCAGAGACTAGGCTTATATATCAAACTTGGTTGTTATATCAATCAGGCTAACCCCTCGATAAAAACTCGGGGACCGACCTAACACCAAACTTAAACGTTAAACGCTAAACAAGCGCTGAACGCTGAACGCTGAACGCTGAACCCCAGAACCCAGAACCCCAGAACTCAGAACCAAATTGAGTTGTGAGTAGTGAGTAGTGAGATGTGAGCTGACAGCTGATAGCTGCCTGTCCCGCCTATGCGGGGATAGCTGATAGCTGAGAGCTGATAGCCCTATGCCCCTTGCCCTATGCATTTTTATTATTTGTATGAAATATGTTGGAAGAACTTTCGTTAAGGTTATAACTTTAAAACTCTAATCGATATGAAGAAACTTCTGATGATTGTTCTTGCAGTGGTTGTTTTGGCTGCTTGTAAAAAGGATGAACCCACTGTTGTTAAACCTCCTGTTGTTGAACCTCCTGTTGAACCGGTTGTGTATCCGGAATACGGAAACCTGAAAGTAGGGAATTACTGGATTTATCAGCATTACCACATTGATACCAATGGTATTGAAACTCCCCTTGATAAATTCGATACCTGTTATATTGAAAATGATACGGTTATTGGTGATCATACATACTTTAAAATGATCAGGCCAAGAATAAGTATTCCCAAATTTGCTACTTATTACTGGCGTGAATTTGAAGGTGTTATTTATGATAGAAATGGCAAAGTCCACTTTTCTGCAGAAGATTTCACAACAATATTTGAAACCAGGTACAGTATAAGAACCAACGGCGATGAAGTGGATACGCTCTATGTTGTTACTTCAATGATGGTTGACAAGGATAAAAACATCATTACTCCGGCAGGTAATTTATTAACCCGTACCTACCAGGCAAAATACGAACTCGCTGATTGGTTTAGCATTGGGATGCTTAAGACCAGGTTTTCAAACACACGCTATACGCGGGACATAGGAATTGTAAGTGAAACGCTGGAAATCTACGCCAGTGATCCAACGTATAAGGAGAGGAGATTGGTGACCAGGGGGACAAGGTAGCCTTCGGCTTTGAGTAGTGAGTAGTGAGTAGTGAGTAGTGAGTAGTGAGTAGTGAGCTGATTGCTGAATGCTGAATGCTAAAACTGTGTATCTTTGAAATACAAAACAACAAGATCATGAAAGCAAAACTACTTTTCTCATTAATCGGTGCGATTGTAATATTCGCCTGGCAGTTCTTATCGTATGCTATGCCTAATTTTCATAAGTCGGCAGCCGAATACACCCCGGCGCAGGATAGCATATTGCAGGAGTGTGTAAAGCAAGGGCTTACCGAGGGAATGTACTTTCTTGGACAGCCTGATCCCTCGCTGAGTATGGCTCAACAAGAAGAAATAATGAAGGAACTTGATGGTAAGCCGTGGGCAGTAATTAATTATCATGAAACAAATACAATGAGCATGCCCATGAATATGATCAGGGGATTCATGGTTTGTTTCGTGATTTCCTTCCTTTTATTCTGGCTTTTCCTGCAGCAAAAGGATCCTACATTGATGAACAGGATTTTAGTTGCGCTGGCGGTGGGAATGATAGGATTTTTCTTTGTACCCTATACCAATTTTATCTGGTACAAAGCACCTGATATATTTGCCCATTTCGCAGATGCTATTGTTCCATTTGCCATACTTGGGGTTGTTGGGCACAAGATGGCGGCAGCGAAGTAAGGTTGTTCAAAGCTTCGCGTTCAAAGGTTGTTCAAAGGTTGTTCAAAGATGAGATTCCTTACTCCGCACAAAAGCGGAGTTCGGAATGACGGTTTGCCATTGAAGTCAATGGGGGGAAGTGGAAAAAAGAAGTGCGGCATCGCCGCACTTCTTTTTTCCACTTCCCTTCCTAAAACCCACGACACCACCGTCATTCCGACCTTTTCGGGAGGAATATTATGATGATGGTATGTCTCCATTAGAAGCAAAGTGAGTAGTGAGTAGTGAGTGATCCTGCTATGCCCTATGCCCTATGCTTGAACAAGGCTAAAGGCTAACCCCTCGATAAAAACTCGGGGACCGAGGCTAAAGGCTAAAGTATAAAGTGGGGTTTGTTTTGTACCTATTTGGTCACGCCCAGAACTCAGAACTCAGAACTCAGCCCCTCGATAAAAACTCGGGGACCGCCAAAAACAAAGAACAAAGAACAAAGAACACTCAAGCTGATAGCTGACCCCTCGACTGGGCTCGGGGACCGGAGCTGACAGTTAAACAGCGAATTAAGGTGAAGTGATAACATCGTGCACTCCGGGCATTTCATCGGTTGCACTGTACGTTACATGCCATCCTTTGGAGGTGATGTTGGAATCAGTTACGAACCATATCAATAACTCATTCGTGGGACTTATGATTACGGGAGGTATGTCATGGCCGCTAAATCCGGAGAGTGCATTCTCCTGCAGGGTTTCAGTTCCTGCAAACAACCATACATAATCAGTTTTGGGCTGTGTGCTGAATTCATCAAATTCAATTCTGATTCTTTTTCCCTTGGGAACTGTAATTTGCCATTTGCAGGAAGCATTGTTGGAATAGTCAGATGAATTACTACCATCATCAAAAGAGCCGTTGGGTGATGTATGGTATTCTGTGCCTCTGCAATATAGTGTTGTTGAATCAACTGGAACTGATGAATATGAAAGGCGGAAAGGTTTCCGGCTTTTTTTGCCTGTATAGCTCACTCTTACAGGACTTCCACTAATGAATAATTCGGGAACAAAGCTGCCCGAGGTCCATGTTGCTTTCAGCGAATCGCCTGAATAGAATTGCAATTGCGCACCGGGTGAATTCCATTCATCCCTGATGCTGAAGTTGTATCCGGCATACCCACCGGCAGGATTGATCACCCATGTGGTTTCCGGTGCTTGCCCTATGATGATGTCACCTTCAGGCCTTCGTGAATTGAAGTATTTATACTGTAAGTTTTCCCTTTGCAGATAATCAACTGCTGATGTAAGGTCAGGTAGTCCGGCTCCCAGTTTCCCGCCATATTTGGTATTCAGGTTATCAACCGGTGATGCAGTATTTTTCAATGATGCGATTATCTGAGCTGATGTAGCTTTTGGCACCATGGCTTTGAGCACTGCAGCACAACCGGCAATCAATGATACTGCTGAAGAAGTTCCATCATGGTAACTGAAAGTATTGTCACTTTCGGGCCATGGAGCATATACCATCTCGCCGGCAGCCACAAGATCAACTTTTTCTCCGTAGTTACTTGCTTTAGTCTTGCGAAGTGATGTATTTATAGCCGCAACTGCGTATACAGAATTTATTGAAGCTGGCGGGTCGCAGTGTTCACTGAAAAAATTACCTGCTGATGCAAGTATCAGGATTCCTTTGCGTTGTGCTTCCAAAAATAATGCGTTGTATTTTTCACTGTCGTACCGGCCCCCACTCCATGCACATAATATTATGTCGGGATTCTGTTTTATTGCATAAGCAATGCCTTCATATCCAAGTTCGTAGTAGTGTTTAGTTGCATTGTCGCTCACAACTTTTACCGGAATTATTTTAATAAACTGTGATGCGTTTTCACCGAAACACCTTCGGGCTACTTCAGTAATAGTTCCTGCCGTCAAAGTGCCATGGGTTAAAGCAGATTCCTTTCCCCGTGGGATGCCAACATTCTGATCGTTGTCAGCAACATCCCATCCGTAAAGGTCATCGGGGTAACCATTTTGATCATCATCAATCCCATTACCGGGAATTTCGTTTTCATTCTTGTACCAAAAGGATGAAAGTGAACGGTGAGTTAAACGAAAAGCATCATCAACCACGGCAATTTTAACTACTTTGCCAGGTTCTGACTGACTAAAATCAGGCAGGTGTAATATCTCATAAGCCCAGAAATTGGGTTTAAGGGAGTCATTTACTCCACTGCCCGCAGTTTGGGCTATGGTACTTAAGCCTTGAAGGCAAAAGAATACCATAGCCCCTAAAGCGGGTAAATTACAGAACATTTTCATACTTTAGTGGGCGCTTGATAACGCTTAATAAATAAATCAATTAAGGAGTTGTAAAAACAACAGCGTGGTTATGCGCAGGTATCTGGTTAACATTAAGGGTAACCGTTTCTGCTCCACCAACCTCTCCCAAACTATAATTGGAAAGCCCTGGTCCTTGCCCTTGTTGTATTGCAGCACGTCCTCTAAGATCGGGCAAAGCAAAGGTGGTTTGGCCGTTTCCTCCATAAGTAGTGCCAAGCAAGGAAAACAAAGCGGTGTTTTGTGCAATTGGTAATAATTGACCGCTACAAGTGGCAAAACCACGAGGTGCAAAATTACCACCGAACAACATAATTTCAGCAATAAAGGGTTCAATACCATCCCTTGAAGGGTAAATTCCCTCCAACGCTATACAATAATTAATTGCCAGGTAAGGCTGTACATTACTAAATGGTTGACTGCCACCGGTTGCTCCGGTTGTAAGATTCCTGGCAACCCAGTTATTTCCTGAAACGTCATACATTATAACATTACCGGTGCTAACACCTGCCGGAACACCATTGCCAGCCGGGCCTTGAGGACCTTCGGCACCCTGAATTCCCTGGATTCCCTGGATTCCCTGGATACCCTGAGGGCCTTCGGGGCCTGTTTCACCTGTGGCTCCTGTGGCACCCGTTGCACCGGTTGCACCAACCGGGCCTGCTGGGCCGGTTTCACCAATCGGACCCTGCGGACCCGTGGCACCTGTTGCTCCTGTGGCACCCGTTGCACCGGTTGCACCCGTAGCTCCAACCGCACCTGCCGGTCCCGTTTCACCAGTTGGACCCTGCGGTCCCGTTGCACCTGTTGCTCCTGTAGCACCTACCGGGCCTTCTGGTCCTGTTTCACCAACAGGACCCTCTGGACCCATTGGGCCTTCAGGGCCTTGAGGACCTTCAGGGCCGGGGATTGAACTTCCTGATTCTTTTGCAAACAGTGCATATGGCACACTGAGTAATTGACTTGTACCTGTAATAGTATAATTTGTTCCACCGTCAGGATCAGTTTCTGTTTTGATAAAGTAAATATCTGATGACCACATAATGGCTGAAAAAGTACCTAAAACAACACTACCGTCGCCAATTTGTGCATCGATAAATCCATTGTTATTAGTCATCAAGTTCTGGGTTTCAACATATACTTCTGTTCCAACAGCTGAACCTTGAAGGATACTGAAACGAAGTCCAACCGGCCTGTTTTTCAATACCTGGCCATTGCTTTTATATACAATTGCCTGGTAGTTGAATTTTTCAGGCGCCTGTGCGATGCCCTGATGCGGCTGTAGCCCTGCTAATAGCGTTGCTACAATTATAAAGGTAAAGATGTTGTGCATGGTTCTAGTATTTAATGATTTTGAATGTGTGAATTAATTTATCGTTATTCATAATATTCAGATAATAGAAACTGGGAGCCAGGAATCGGGTCTTGATTTCAGTTTTATCACCGGTTATCCTTTCGTTCAACAGCAAATTGCCATGTGGATCATAAAGTCGGTATCGCAGCATTTCAGTATCAATTTCCAGGTCATTTGAATTAAAATCTAAAACCAGGTCATGCATAGTGGGATTCGGGTAAACCGATAAGGAGATTTCCTGGGCATTGTCCTCTGTATCTGCAGGTACAAATTCAAGAGACTGATGCATTGCGCCAGGAGTAGATATAACGGAATTAAACATTTGTCCTATTGCATACTCTGAGGAGCCCCCGGAACCGGCAGCATTACCGCCTGAAGCATTCAGAGATTGCTGGGCTGATCCTGTAAACAGGCCAACTCCCAGCATCAGGACATAAAGAAGCATTGCTTTTTTGTAATCCATAGAGATATGTATTAAGTGAATTGAGGTGAATTCAACTAACAAAGGCAATAAATAAGAAGAATACAGAAAAGGAGAATCTAGTTATGATTCAGGGGAAGAGGAGTTAAACATAGAATTATTGGGGAATGTTCAAGATAGGTCAAGATAGTTCAATGTTGTTCAACTGAAGGCTAAAGGCTAAGGGCTAAAGGCTAAAGGCTAACCCCTCGATAAAAACTCGGGGACCGAGACTAAAGGCTAAAGGGTAGGATTAGCTGTGTCTCCTGTTGGGGATCATAGCCCTGAAGGGGCGGCATATGTCAGCGATGGGTGAAACCCATCGTTATAATGAAGCTACAATTTTTAAGCCCTGAAAGGGCGAAATATACTTTGTGGGAGTTTGTTATTTCGCCCTTTCAGGGCTTACAGGTTGTGAGGTGGCCTGTTCATAGGGTTGCACCCTATGTTGACTTATTTCGCCCTTTCAGGGCTTAAAGGTTGTGAGGTGGCCTGGTTCATAAAGCATAACTACATTTTTCCCTACATTTGACACTAAAAATTTATAAATCCAAAAGTATGAAAAGAAAACTACTCCTTTCCCTTATCATCCTGTTAGCTGCTTCAGCTGTTGTAGAGGCACAAATTACCTTTGAACAGAGGTTGCCTGCTGATGTTTATCCTTTTAAAACCAGTCAGAGTGGAACCTGGTATGCTGAATGGTCGTATTCGATATCCGTTAGCGTTTACCGGTCTGATTTTACCCTTTATAGGGAGTTGCATCCTCCATATATTAATCCGGGTGAATATGGCGACATCTATTTCATGTCAGATAAACTGTTTAACACAGATGATAAGTTGGAGTATATGTTATTTAGGTATGACTCCGCATCCAATGTAGAAGGACTACTTGTAAACGAAGATGCTGAAATACTGTATGAGTTCGGGCTTGTTGCAAATGCTTATCCTTTCATCACGCAAAGTGCCGGCATGAACCCGGTTTTGGGATTCCGCACAGTTGATTTTGATCTGGGCATACTGGTTACCGATTTATATTCCCTTCCGGGGACGTACCTGCCGGTGCAGAATGCTGCAGGTCAGGATGTATTTTACCCTTCGCCAAATCCGGCAAACAACTACATCAAAATTCCTTACCACATCAACAGCTCCGCCGATGCACTTTTAACAATATACAATACTTCAGGCGCACAGGTAGAAAAGATGATCCTCGACAAAAACTCGGAAAGCACGATCCTCAATGTGACGGGCTTTTCCCCCGGAGTCTATATCTACAAATACGGAACTACCACAGGGAAGTTTGTGGTGCGGTAGAAAGTTGTTCAGCCTTCGGCGTTCAATACATTAATCCTTCATCCAGGCCATAATTTGAATATCTGCCATGAGCGTCCTCAGCGGGAATCATATTAGGATAGAGGTAATAGACCAGCCATCCATGCCTGTACAACCAATATTGATCGAAATTGCCTTTGCCCGGTTCATATTCAAAAAAAGTGGTGTGAGTGGAATTCCAATCTTCGTCATACCTGACTTTTTGACTAAGATTGCCGTTGTTGTCATAGATATATGTTTCGGTTTTTGACCCGGAGTGAACTTGTCCGCTTGGATCGGTTTTAATTATTTGATATAGTTTATCACCCTGGTATGTGAATTTTGCCTTTCGTGTAGTATCGGTATTCCAATAAGTCATATCAGTTACTTTGCCTTCTGTATAATTAAGCCTTTCACACCCTAATGAATTGCCATTACCTCTTTGATAAGTCATTAGGTTGAGAAGATTATTCTCATAACTGTAGTAAATGGTATCATTTCCAATAATCTGATAGCTTACCTTATCACCTTCCCAATTATAAATATATACATTGTTAATGTACTCACCAGGAGTGTATGCCCTGATAAGCTTACCATCATCATTATAAGTTAATTCCCTTATGAAAAAGGGACCTCTCCAGCCGGTGTCACTAGGATAATATCGTTCAATGAAGATTTTTTTCTCTTCATATCTCCATGCATCTTTGCAGCTTGGTTTAGAATTTATAGATAATAAAACACCTGAAACTTTTTCCCCTTCATAACTTACATCAAATCTTAATGCATTGGATGTTGAGTCATACCACGATTTGAGCCTGTATGACTTAATTTCAGGATTTTCGTTTTCTTTGTTACAGCCCCAAATAAGAAGGCAGATTAGTGAACCAACAAGGATATTCTTCATTTGACATATTTGTCGTAAATGTATAAAATAATTTGTGATCTGTGAATTGTGAACAGCGAACAATTTGACCGAGATTCATTTTGTCAGTAGTCGCACTTCGTTCGCATACCGTTCGCATATCGTTCGCATTTAAGCGTTCAAAATGCGAATACAATGCGAGGGAAATGCCTCTGTGATGTGAGTGGTTTGGGAATTGATTTAGTAGATAAAAGTTAAAAAAAGCTAAAGGCTAACCCCTCGATAAAAACTCGGGGACCAAGGCTAAAGGCTAAAGGACAAGGCTAAAGGCTAAAGGCTAAGGGCTAAAGTATAAAGTAAGGTTTGTTTAAATCTATGTTTTTCCCAGAACCCAGAACCCAGAACCCCCCTCGATAAAAACTCGGGGACCGCCAACAACCAAGAACAAAGAACACTCAAGCTGATAACTGACCCCTCGACTGGGCTCGGGGACCGGAGCTGATAGCTGACCCCTCGACTGGGCTCGGGGACCGGAGCTGAGAGCTGACCCCTCGACTGGGCTCGGGGACCGGAGCTGATAGCTGATAGCCCTATGCCCTATGCTCTATGCTCAACAATATTTCATATATTTTATCTATCTTAGCATATCTTTTATATCAACCCTGATAAAACCTGAATTATGAAGCATCTGAAGAACTCAATTATCGTCGCTTTAGTTTTTCTCGGTTTCCCTATTTTCGTTAATGGACAAGTTGGGTTTAGTCCTTATATTGATTCATTAACCAGTTTGGCCGACACATCAAATATTGAGTTATTGGTGAGGCAACTTTCGGGAGACACCTCCGTAATAATCAACGGCCAAACCCATACATTTACAACACGCTTTGCTGAAAGTACACAGAATCAGCTAGCCACTGATTTTATTGAGGCAAAGTTTGTTGAATATGGATACAGTCCTGAAATACAGTTTTTTAATGAAGGTAGCGGGCAGAATGTAATTGCCACCAAGACTGGAACCGTGTTTCCAGATAAGTACTACATCATGTGTGCCCATTACGACAGCTATAGTTCGCAGAATCAGGAACAAGCTCCCGGGGCAGATGATAATGCTTCAGGGGTAGCTGCTATGCTGGAGGCTGCCCGGTTTTTCTACAATATGCCTTCAAAGTACAGTATTAAGTTCATCGCATTTGATGAGGAGGAGTTGGGATTGTTTGGAAGTAATTACTTCGCATCCCAGGCTTCACAGGAAGGGATGGTGATAGAAGGGGTTATAAATTTGGACATGCTTGGTTATACCTCTGATACAAATTACAAGTATGATCTTTGTACTGAAGATGATAATTCGCAGCTAACTCTCGATTTTTCATCATCAGCTGACTATTATAATTCACACCTTATAACATACAAAGACAACTGTAGCGGAAGTGACCAATATTCATTCTGGCTTTTTGATTATCCGGCTATTGGCGTGATTGAGGCTCACAGCGATTTTAATCCTGATTACCACTCTGCCGACGATGTGATAGGAAATTTCAACATGGGTTACTATTTTTCATTGGCCAGGACAGCTTATGCCACGCTATTAGCCAATGTACTTGAATATAGGTATTATATCACACATGAACGGTTGATGTCGACAAATCAAACTACACCGAGGCTTACAGAGGCAGTTATAACGGGAACGTATACCATAGCCCAGGGGAATAACGCTCCAAGGCTATACTATTCTACTGATAACATCACTTTTGAATCAGTGCTCACTTTTGAATCAGTAGGCGATACATTCAGGTTTATGATGCCAGGTTTTTCTTATGGTACAGATGTTAACTATTTCTTTGCTGTTCAGGATGAAGATAGTAGTTTCTTAATGACTTCGCCATATGGTGGAATCGGACTCGCACCGCAGGTAAGCGTTCCACCTTCGCAAACCTACACATATCTTGTTGATGCACTGGTCAACCATACTGCATGTTCACCAAACATGCCACTACCCCTTCCCACAAGTTCTGTTACCAACGATGAATTCAATGTTACACATGTTGGTCGTATTGAGGACCTGGATGTGACGATTGATATAACACATACTGCCACCATAGACCTTCAGATAAGACTCCAGGGGCCTGATGGCGCAGTTATTATTTTAGCTGATCGACAAGGGGGTGCAGGTGATAATTTTACACAAACAAGGTTTGATGATGATGCCGATTCATCAGTAACAGCAGGTACTGCGCCTTTTACAGGACGTTACAGGCCTGTGATGCCATTAAGCCACTATAAAAATAAGTATACTGATGGCACATGGAAACTTTCAGTACAGGAGATTAACATTTATAATCCCGGAGGTTCACTTAACTCATGGTGCCTGCATTTCTTTTCTGTGGATACAACAGTGAACATTAGAGACAATGATATACCCTACATTTCCTTTAATTGTTATCCGAACCCTGCAAGTGAAGAACTGGAGATTCTTCTTAATGTCAGAGAAAAGAGCCATGTTACCCTTGCGATTTACAATCAGACAGGCAAACTTGTCAGGGTTCTCAAGAGTGGCACCCTGCTGCCCGGCAATAACCTACTGGTTACCAATGTTAATGACCTCCCTCCCGGTGTATATTTCGTAAGAGCCATCTCCAATAAGCAAAGCGCAAGCAGGAAGGTGGTGGTGATAAGGTAAAGAGAAAATAGTTCAAGGGGTTCAAATTGTTCAAGATAGTTCAATGTTGTTCAATGTAGTTTCCCGCATGTGCGGGATTCAAGGGGTTCAAATTGTTCAAGTAGTTCAAGTAGTTCAAGGGGTGCAAGGTGTTCAAGGGGTTCAAGGTGTTCAAGGGGTTTCCCGCATGTGCGGGATTCAAGGGGTTCAATTGAAAGGCTAAAGTGGGGGTTGTTTTTAATTGATGTTCTTTCCCAGAACTCAGAACTCAGAACTCAGAACCAAGAACAATGAACCAAGAACAAAGAACACTCAATCTGAGAGCTGAGTGCTGACTGCTAATTTTTATAAATTTGTTCGTCAACTAAGGAATCATCATGAAGATAAGAGCTACGAATAAGGTACTTAATATAGCAAGGATTACGGCTGCAAAGGATCCTGCTCCATTGGTGGATGAAATGCCGGGAGAATGGTATGCAGATATTGTTTCAATGGGGTTGCCCGGGAAACTGGCCATTCACTTTCTTCATTACCCGACACTTGTATCAGTGATAATTCCTGAAAAGTCACTGAAGAAGGCAGTAAGCTACTTGCCGGAACACCTCGAATCTCTGCTTTTCAGACAAGGGTTTAGCAAATTGCTTCCTGAATATCAGATAAGCACTAAACCTGAGATATTTTCAACAAATAACAGATCAATGTTAGGATATCTGAAGGAAACGGGCTATAACATTGAATATCATTTTAAGGAAGGAACTCCAATTACCAGAATTGAAGATATTGAGCTTGAAGCTATTTTCGGTGGTAAACTGGCAGGTAATCGTGGTGTATGGCCGAGGATGATATTGGGGGAGATGGGGGAGGGGAAATAAAATATTCGCCATTTGTCCCTCAGTTATCTGCTGTTTGATAGATGGGCAGGTTTATGAATATTTCGCCTTGCCGGGAATTACTGCCCGTACACCGCCTTCTGGATTAGGAACATCATGCTGGTAGCGGGGGATTAGGTGGATGTGTATGTGATTGATTGTTTGTCCAGCGGATGTGCCTGCATTGATGCCAATGTTAAAGCCGTCAGGGTGGTGGTGGCGGGAGAGGAGTTGCTGCACTCTGTTGGCCATAAACCAGAGGGCTGATTGTTCCCAGGTGGTGAGATCGAAATAATTGGCTATATGCTTTTTGGGAATGATCAATGCATGCCCGGGTGAAACGGGATATTTGTCGTAGATGGAATAAACGGTAGCTGATTCAGTTATTATTTCTGCTTCCGCAGAAAGGTTACAGAACGGACAGGTGGTATTTTCAACAAGGCTTTCGGCGAAGTTGTAATGTTTGTATTCATAGATCTCGCAATTGTCGTTCCTGAAAACCGTTGAGTAATTTAACCTTACCTGACACTGGTAGGTTGGCTTTTGATGTACTTTGTGCATCCGGTAACCTTCGTGCACAATATCGCGCCTCACTGCTATATATGCACTTCCACCGGGCTTCAGCAGTTCTGATATTTCCATCAGCACCTGCGCCTGGGCCTGCGCCTGCAACACGTTCAGCACATAGAAACACAAAATGGTATCGAACTTACCCTCAGGATAATCCTTAAAGTAATACTTATCATACCCCTCAACTTCCAGTCCTTTCACCTTCAGAAGCTCAACATCTGATCCATACCCGCATCCAAAATCAAGCACCCGCCCTTTTATCAAACCTTTGTTAAGCAGGTGCTTCGCCGGAAAACTAAGTGAATCACGTTCTTTAGCTGTGAGATGGTTGTAGGAGTTTGTGGCCATGTTGCGATTTGACTTCAACAAATGTAAAAAGATTAAACTTTAAAGTGAGAATATGAAGTTTATTTTACTCTGGATTTGAATTGAGAAGTTTCATAGATTCCACATTTCATAACCTCGATCTGAGATCAAATAATTGCAATGGCGTTGAAGGTTTTCAATGCCGGTATGTTGCCAATTGGTTTTAAGTGTTTCGCCAATTAACGAGATTTGGAACTCCCTTTGAAAGCGTTCAGGCAATTTTTCGTTGAGTAATTCCCAATAATCGATAATTGAATCTTTTCTTTGATAAATAATTTCAGGTGAAGGGATTTTGTCTCTTTTATTATTATTAATCATTGCAGATGAAGGCAAAAGGTTCCAGAGATCATTGTTCTTCCATAGAGAGAATGGTATCAGATGATCAATGTGATAAGACCTCAGGTTTGATCCGGTCCACACACATTTCACGTTGCCTTTTGTCACAAGAATATTCTTGTAAATTGCAACTACCTCCCTGACCTCCCGCTCAGTAATTGGAGCTTTTAAAACACTATTCAATACATTCGATAAATCAAGGGTATTATTCGATGCTTTAACTGAGAATTCAGCCCATTTAAAGAGTATTGATTCTTGTCCGGCGATAAAGCTACCAAGCAGTTTGAATGCATCATAGTAATCAAGCGGAATGGAAAATGTTCCCATGTTGGATATAAGCGTGGCTGAATTATTTATGACAGGAATTCTTGCACGGTTTGGATGATAGTTGAAAATTGTATAGTACTGATTAGTTATGGAAGTTCCAATAAACTTCATTGGCATCCTGGCGATGGTGCTGATAAGACATCTAACTAATGAGTTGAAATCGACAAGAACTTCATTTGGAAGACCTTTAGTGCGTAAGTCGCTATAGAAAACAGAAAACCCACCTCTCAAGCGGTAATAGTCAATAACCTTTACTAGAAACGGTCTAAAAGCCAGATTTGTATACGCCCCATTAATCTGTGGTATATTGATTCCTGATTCAAATATTGGATAATAATACAACATCCACCTCTCCACTAACAAACCCATTGGCAGGTATGCAATGTCATCCTTAATAATAATATATGGCGAGGACTCTTGTATAATATCTATAGTACCCCTAAGTAAAGCAAATTTATAAGTACTTGCTTTGCTTTCCCGCTCAATGATGCGGGAGATAGATTTCAGTGTTGTGTTCATTTAGATATACTCAGAAAAATAAATCGCAAAAAAAAATCAGAATTGAAGGAGTAAATGTAATCAAAAGCTTTTTATATTTACACACCAGTGAAGTTGTTAAAAAAGATAATTCTTTTAGGGAACAATTAATTTGTGATTTTTAATTAGCCAAAATGATCTTTGATGCAGGACAGTCTGATTGGATCATTAGGAAGAATTAGGGTTGAGTTGTAGCTTAATTTTATATTTCGGTTGTTTTACATAACATCATTTTTATGAATTTCCTAGCAATTGATGTAGAAACGGCAAATGCTGATTACTCAAGTATTTGTCAGATAGGTATTGTTGAATTTCAAAACAGTGAAATTGTTAGTGAATGGAAATCACTAATTAATCCTCAAACCTACTTCGATGGGTTCAATATTTCAATCCATGGAATAACACCTGAGGATGTTAAATCCTCTCCAACATTTGAGATGGTTCATGATTATCTGATAAGTAAATTAGCCAATCAAATAGTTGTTCATCATATGCCCTTTGACAGGGTTGCAATAAATAGAGCATGTTTAGAAGATAATCTGGAGTTAATTCCAGCAAGGTGGCTTGACTCAGCACGGATAACCAGACGTACTTGGCATGAATTTTCCAGTTGTGGCTATGGCCTAAAAAAAATTTCAGGTTTTCTTGGGATAGTTTTTAGACATCATGATGCTCTGGAAGATGCCATAGCTGCTGGAAAAGTTGTAATGAAAGCATGTGAAACAACAAACATGTCATTGGAAGATTGGTTTGTCAGAGTTGAAAAACCGATTGACCTAAATAAATTTTATGAAGTTCAAAAGATTGAATTTGAAGGCAATCCGGAGGGAGAGTTATTTGGGGAAGTTTTGGTTTTCACTGGTGCATTAGTTTTTCCAAGAAAAATAGCAGCGCAATTTGCAGCTAAATTAGGATGCAAAGTAACTGATTCTGTGACTAAAGTGACTACAATGCTTGTTGTAGGAATACAAGCTAGCAGTAAGTTGGCAGGCTATGAAAAAAGCAGCAAACATAGAAAGGCTGAGAAGTTGATAAGTGAAGGTCACAACCTTCGTATTCTGTCAGAAAACGATTTCTTTGCTCTCACTGGCAATAATGAATCGATGCCTGGAGAAAAACTCGAATTAATTAAAGAAAATTCTATACAACAACCAGGCTAGTCTATTTCAGATTTAGCTTCATTGGATGGTATCTTGATGACTATCATAAAGGAAGCTTATGTGGGCGAAACAACTGATGGCTAGTCAAGGATAATACTTGATCAGATCACTGGCATTTCATTATATACCCTACCCTGTAGTATTTTCCCTGCCTTCTTCTTATTGGTACCACCCCACTGCTTAAAATAGAAAGCAACCCTAGATTTTTCGCACTGCTCTTTAATGTCAATAACCCATTCTTCTTTTATTGGTCTTGGAGTTCTTCCACTTTCTCCACCGACAATTACCCAATCTATCTTATTAAGATTTAACTGAGGTAAAGCACTTAACAGCGGTTCACAGGATAAAAACTTCACCCTTGCTCCGGTATTTCTCAAGCTATCAATTCTGTTAACGAAATCTTCATTCTCCACAGTAACACCCATCCATAAATTATGAGGCCAGTCAAGCCAGCCTTCACTGTCATAGTATCTTAGAATGTCAGCCCTCTTAGTTAAGACCTGAAAAACATGCTGAGGGTTTTCTTTAATGACTTTAAAGATTGACTGGATGTATTCAATCGGAACATCTTTATGGAACAAGTCACTCATCGAATTCACAAAAATCATTCGTGGCCTTTTCCATGAGTATGGCTCTTTAAGAACTTCAGGGTGCAATGTTAGATTGAACCCATTCCTGTATTTTTCAGTACCCATTGCCAATAGCCTCAAAGACATTACCTCAGCATAACAATTCTTGCAACCTGAGGATATCTTTGTACACCCGGTAAGCGGATTCCAGGTGCTTTCTGTCCATTCGATCTTGGTGGTTCTCATAATACAAAGATATTATTTGGCTCTTTAATTTTATGTATACCCGAACTACATGTTTTAAAATATTTTATCTTGCCTTCCTTCATCATTTCATTTAAGATTTCTGTTGCATGTTTAACTAAGCATCTTTGTGTTAATGCCCATTTATAAACTTCTACATCAGTCTTTAGTTGTTTTTCATTAATTAGCTTCTTGACTTTATTTTTAAAATTATGAATCTTATGGGAAATAGAGTATTCTTCAAAAAGTGCCATCTGAGAATTGTAAGCTGGTTCAGAGTCAATGTTAAAGTCTGCTTCACCTACTTTTTCATCTATTTTCCAACAGACTTTTTGAAATTTTTCAGCACCAAATGAATGATTTGTGCCAAATATTAATCCATAATGGTTTGATGCACTTTTTTTGATAGTGAAACAACCGATGTAATATTCCTTTCCGGCAGGAATCATTTGATTTAAGAAATCAGCATATGTACGGTGACATTTCTGAATATTAGTCGTTTCAAATGACACATTAAAATCTGCAAGGTATCTTTGGAATGATTTAACTTCATTAAATCTGTAAAGAATTGAGGTAGGCATGAAGCAAATGAATTCCGTGTTCTTTAGATTAATCAGTTTGTAGAAAATTTCCTGATCAAGTACAAAATTATAAGGGTCAAGAAATAGAAGGATTGCTGCATTTGTTTTTCGCCTTAATGCTGGATATATCTCATTAAAATATTGTGTGAAGTCTTTACCCTTTATAAATATGTTTTCATCCTTTTTAAAGTTGCATTCTTGCCCACAATTCAATTGGCACTCAGTCAAGAAATTTTCAGTATTGCTTGTTAAGGTCTTTACTTCATCTTTATCATTGAATACGATAGTGACTTTCTTTTTATATCTTCTAACTGCTTCACAATGAGGTCTTATTTCATTTAAAATATTAAATGAAGTTCCGTATTCACCATATTCATTAATCCCTTGGCCAGCAAAGAAATCAACAATAATTATTTCATGAAAATATGGACTGTGTAAGAAAACTGGAAAACTTTCTTTAAAATACTCTTTAAAAATTTCAAGTTTTGATTGAGTCCCTTCATCCTGGGGTTTGCTTTTAAATGTTTTTCTTGTCATTCTACTTTATAGTTTGTAATTCAATCTGGTTACACACAAAATCCATTGGATTAAGCTCAAGTTCAAGGCAGGCCCAGTTTCTGAAACTATTGAAATCTATTTTGTAAATTTCAAGAAGTTTGTGGGCTGCTAGAAGGTCGAGAAGGAAAATTTGTCTTGCTTTCAATACCTGTACCCTAACATTATTGAGATCTAACTCATCTGTTGTAAAACTATTCATTCGAACTCTTAGAAGATCATCGTAATTGTAGTTAATAGGTATTTGCATTGAACGCAAAATTCTGTCGTTATGAAAGAATGTAGTATTAATTTTAATGCTAAGATCTTCGATTTGGAGACAATTATCATGAACTTCAAAATAGAGTGTGCTCTTTTTGTAAGTCTTCAATAATTTAAAAAAAATTGAAATTGAGGTACTAAATCTGCACGCGCCAGTTGTTTTAGCTTCTAGTACCTGAAAATATCCAGGAGAGTTAAACTCCACGATACCATCTTTAACAGTCACTTCGCAATTGATCTTGTGTTTCTTTCTACGATTAACTTTCTCAACAATCTTTAGTCTTCGTATAAGATGTTCAAGATCTTCAGTTTCTATTGAGAATTGAACGAAGTCCTCCATTCGATAAATTGATTAGACTTGTGATATAAACCGTTGTATGTATAAGTGATATTTTTATTACTATGTAAAGATATAATATTAGTGCGTCATTTTACGTCGCGTTTAATTTTTTCTACAAATGCCTAACTTATTGTCATCATTGCAAAACGAAAGATTGAGATGATTGAGAAGAATGAGAAGATTGAGAGGGGAGGAGTTAGGGTTGACCGTCACCGCCCGTTAAAACAGGCGGTTATAATAATACGGGTTAAAAGCCAGCAATATAATAAAATTAGCCTGGATAAGAATAATATAAGATAGTGCACATGTTTTCGGTGAAATGGATATTATACGATGTGATTTATCGGATGCTTACAATTAAATTAGAACTATGATTCTTAAGATAGTTTTTCCGCAAGTTTGCACTCCAAATGTCTCGTTTGTTGTTGTTTCATCAAACTTCATCAGTTTTGCAAAGCGTACAATTCCATTTTTCATGATTTATACTTAGTTGGTGAGTCCCATAAAAGTACGGGTTTTTTAAATGAGTATAAATTATGTTGAAAACTTTTCCCTAAAAATGAGATCAAGATTTCATTGAGAAATTTAAATTTTATATTTTTACACAATCCCAAATGGTCTATCCACTATAGATTATAAGATAATCACTAAACCAATATTTAAATAAAGTTGTAAACATGTCAACACAATCAACCTCAAAGAAAATTACTCGTGGCATATCCAAAGACTTTGCAGATGCATTTAAGAAAAGTGATCTATATGATCTTTACACTATGCACAAGGATGAGTTATTCCTTGGGGTGAGGAATAACTATCTGAACATTTACTATGACTGTGATAGTATAGCTAAGGTGAAATTTAAAAAAGGTACCAATAAATTAGTTTGTGAAATAGACCAATATTACCTGTACGGCAACTCTACAAATAAACGTGTAGTGATTGACCCTGCTGAGATTAAAAAAAACTATACCCAGATTAAGAATAATAGCAATGTTAAGTCTTCTAATGAAAAGAAAGTTCAATCACGTCTGGTTATCAACAACAATGCAAATGTTAATTCGAATTGGTTTTGCATCGATGTCGAGTATGTGAAGCAGTATAATGATATTGAAGAGAAAAGAAGTGCTGATTTCAATGGCCGCTTTGACATAATTGCGATTTCAAAGAAAATACCACATAAGGTGGCATTAATTGAATTGAAATATGGAAGTCACGCAATAGGCGGATCAAGCGGAATTTATAAACATGTGAGTGATTTTAGTAAATTCGTTGATAAAGGCTATTTTGATAGTCATTTAAGTCAGGAAATAATCGAAATTATTAAGAGTCAGAAGGATCTTGGCATAACAATTCCATTCGCAATCCCTGAAAAAAAAGATCTACTAAAACCAGAATTCTATTTTATCATCTTAAACAACAATGCACATAATAAAGCAAGCACTCCTCAGCAAACACTATCAGGGTATTTATTCAAGGACAAGAGATGGGGATGTAAAAAGCTTACATCTGGAAAATGTGTTGAAACGGATTTCGGTGATATTACCACGAAGAAAGGAAAATTTCATGCAACTTTTCTATTTTCCAGTGAAACAAAGGACAATCTGAAAATTGAAGATATAATTGACGGCAATTACCTGAGAATAGAACCCCAATGAAAATCACCATCCACAGAGGAACAAATCAGATAGGAGGTTGTGTAACCGAGATCGAAAGTAATGGTTACAGAGTTTTTATTGATTATGGTGAGCAATTACCCGGGGCTCCGGTTAATGAACTCAAACCTTTGGAAGGATTAAATTATGGGGATGTTTCAAAGAGTGCCTTATTCTTTACCCATTATCATGGTGACCACATTGGGAAAATGACTGAAGCCAGTGCAGATATGCCTGTTTATATCGGCAAGACAGCACTTGAAATTTTAAATTGTCTTGAGAGCAGATTAGCTTATATTCCTGATCCGATTGAATCAGGAAAACACAAACAAATAGTTGAGCGATTAAAGACAATAAAAACTTTTGAGCCTTTACAAAAGATAACGATTGGAGGTATCTCTGTAACTCCTTTGTTTGTCGACCATTCTGCATTCGACGCTTATATGTTTATAGTGGAGGCTGACAACCTACGGATACTGCATACCGGTGATTTTCGCGGACATGGTTTCAGAAGCAAAGGACTTTTTCCAACACTCAGAACCTATGCCAGGAACATAGATTACATAATCTCAGAGGGATCAAATATCCAAAGAACTGACGCAACAAGCAAAACAGAACAGGAATTACAAAGGGATTTTATTAACGACTTCAGGAAGTACAAATATAACTTTGTATTAGTTTCGTCTACTAACATTGACAGGATATTCTCATTGTATCACGCTGCAATAGTTGCTAAACGTTGCTTTGTCTGTGACAGCTATCAGGCCGAAATTATGAAGATTGTATCAGAAAATCACAAGCAATACAGCTCATTCTACAATATAGATTTCGAACAAAAGAGTGATCCTGCAGGTCGCTTTTTTGAAATAAATCGCCCATTCTCATTCAATGGCAATTTAAAACCTTATCTGGAACGCCACGGATTCTGTATGCTTATTAGAGCAAACGAGGCACTTAAGCCACTTCTTGCTCAATATTCTACATCCACAGATTTCAAAGTCAGTTATTCAATGTGGAAAGGATATCTGGACAAATCTAATAGTGCCTTTAGCCCATCATTGTATAATTTTATAATGCCATATCCGGATTGTGATATGCATACTAGTGGCCATGCAGATGTAGAAACCTTACGAACTGTATTCGACACCGTAAAACCTAAACATGGAATAATACCCATCCATACTGAAGCCCCTGAAAATTTTCAAAAAGTATTTCCTAACCAAAAGATAATAAGGCTTAGGGATAGGCAGGTTTATGAAGTATAACAATAATTCAGATTTTTGCTAAAAGGCAGGAGTCATAAAACTAACATAAATTTGACAACAACCATGACCAAAGAACTCAAAATCACCGACAAAGCAAAGTATCTCAAGGACAACTATCCTTTTGAGAATGTCCCCGAATTGACAGATCAACTTGAATGCATCCATTGCAACTCAGTGATAACGGTGGGTGATTACAAAGTATTCAAAGCGGAATCAGGATTTGAATATATTTGTTGCCCTAACGCCCCTGAATGTAATGGGACGGTGATTGACTGGATGCCGGCACGTTTAAAGGCAAAAGGCAATAATTCAAAGGCAAAAGCTTAAAGGAGTTTTGAGTATTGAGTTAAAAGATAATAAAGTTCAATATAGTATAATGTAGTTATAGTTCAGCAAAATGAAATAAAATGAAAAGAAAAATCCTATATGACATATTGTTTATTGTGGTTACTGGATCTATCCTGATGTTAGTAATCGATCGCAGCTGGTTATATGAATATCGGGGCTTCGCACTTCTACCTTTGCTTGCCGCCTATTACCTGGGGCAGTTTGTGGAGAGGAAACTTAAAGGTCAAAGCTAGCTAAAAGGAGCACTGAGTCTTGAATAGTAAGTAGTGAGTAAAAGCGCCAGAATGCCCTGCGCCCTGTGCCAAGCCAACCCAGAACCCAGAACCCCTCGATAAAAACTCGGGGACCACCCAGAACAATGGAACCGGGAACCGGGAACAAAGAACCAAAAACAATAAACCGACAACTGACAACCAAAATGAAAACAACCACCCTACTATTTTTCCTCCTCTCAATCACCCTGGTTGCGTCATCGCAAGTGACTTACCCCAAAGGATGCTATTTTAATTTTGAAGATTTAGTGAATAAAACGCCTGTCACAACTTATCATCCGGCAATTGAAAAACGTAGTAAAACGGATATTGCCATGAACGGCGGGAACGATTATAAACTGGATTCACCCGACAATACCATAAAAAGAAAAGTCTTGAAAAAGGAGATTTTTGCATATTCCAGCGGTGATACGCTTTACATCAACTGCTCAAAATACCGGCTGCAGAACTGGTATGCGAACGTAATCAGTGATGGAAAGTACTTTGTGTTCATGGCAGGCATTCCGATGGATCCGGCGATGCAAAGCAAAAAGCTGAAGGAGGATATTCAGATGTCAATGCAATTCGGCGCAGTAGCCGGAGCTTTTGCCGGTGCTGAGCTTGCCAAATTGCGGTTTTTATACATAGTCGACAAGGAAACCAACGAAGTTAAAATGGTTGACCCGGAAGTGATGAATAACGTGCTTAAAGATTATCCTGACCTGTACACGAAATACAACACTGAAACAAAAAAGGACGATAGGGAAGTGCAGATTGAGTTTTTGAAGCAGGTGAATGGCCTGGGTTTGTAGCCGTAATATAGTACTAATCAATCACTTTCCCATTAAACATCTTCTCAATGATATCCTTATTCTGTTTTGAGATTGAATTCATATTCGCAACAGCAGGCGGATTGGTACGTGTATATGATCCCGTTAAGGTAGTTGAATCGATGTTCATTAAAATGGTGTAAGCCTGGTTTTCGGGAAGCTTGTTGATCAGATCGTCACTCAAATGAATGAAGAATAGAAATTCATCATCGTTAAAGATAATGCCGGTAACACCGCTCAGGCCGGTTGACTTAAATTCAAAGTGTTTAATGTGATCGGCAGTGAGTTGCTGAATGGCTGATTGCTTGCGAATTGCATATGCAGATAGTTTGTCAACAGCATTGGGCGCAAAAATTAACTCCATGTCAGGCGGAAGCAGGGCCGTTATTGCGCTGTCATGAAAATACATTGTTAATTCAGCAGTGTCCTTTGCAGAAATATAACCTATATCAGATGTTACTCCCGGATAATACTGGCCATCGCTATTCATTTGGATGTTGGGTCTTAATATTGCGAAGATGGGATTGTTATTTGCATATGACTCAAAATCGGCATAACCTGTATCACTTACAACAACACCTTTCCTGTATGCCAACAGACGGTTGGCACTATCAATCGCGCTCATAAGGTCAGCGTTACTATAGCTTTCAATGAGTTTCATTGAAATGACATGTTGTTTTTCTTCCTTGCACCCATGAGTAATCAGAAAGAGCAGAAGTGCAATGTGCCATAAAGGTGTGTAACTGAATTTTATCATTGGGTTGAATGTTATTTAGGATGGTTATGATGATGATATTATTCTTTATACCTCAAATGGCATTTTATATCTCATGAAGAAGTAGCGGGTAGTCATAAAAACATCTAGTTTTTCTTCCATTAGAATCTTTATCTTGTCGGCTAAATATGGACATGTCTGTTCATTAAATTCCCATCCATTAGCCTTTAATAAATGCCTGTCAATTTTTTGGGGATCGATGGCTGCATCCAGGTTTTTTGGAATACGCTTTCCATTTTCTGTCTGATATACGTCTAAAATGACAGATGAGTAAGCAAAGTAGTTATTCAGGTAACTATAAATGCCTGTTCCCTCAACAGTAAGTGAACTCCCTGGTAGGATTGATTGCCCGCTTCTGATAATAATAACAAGATCAAACTCATTGGTCATTGATTTAATCCATCGCTTGATTTCTGAAACCCTGGTATTTTTAGATCTCAGATTTTCTAGCAAGCTGATTTGAGAAACAGTATTCTTTTTTGATAACCTCTCAACAAGTCTCATCTCAATATAAGCACTACTGTTGAAATTACAAATGCTTGTGTCTCTGTAGGTCAACATTGTCACACCTAGATGGTAATAGTGCATCAGTGAATCACTGGTATTAATCACAGCGATTTTTTTCTGTGCAGACACGCTGGTGCATTGCAGACAGAAAATAAAAACAAGTAATACAGATGATAATTTCATAAAGCCGATTTTAAAAAGCACTGAAAGTTACAAAATGTTTACTTATTACCCCCCGGCACAAGAAAACTTACTAACGCTGGTTGTTTGCAAAACGAGAAGATTGTTCTTTGTTCTTTTTTGTTCTGGGTTAATCTGTTAACTATCCCTTCTAGTGGGACATATAGGACCTGTGGGACCTGTGAGACAAGCGTAGCAATGTAAGGTTTAGCGTTTGCGTTTAGCGTTGAAAAAAACATGCGAAGCAAAGACTGGCCTAGGTTGGGCAGGCGTGAAGAATTTTGGAGTTGCAGCCGTTAAAAAAAATCTACTGTCCGAAGCCTTCTGAAGTAAAATAAAGAAGGATAAGCTTGGCAAGCAGATAATGAAAAAGAGCGTAACAGTGCAATAATCGGTCATGGAAGTGCTGCTGAGCTGCACAAAGTGAAATGGTCGGCTTTATGAAGGGCAAGTTTAGATTTTTTAGGCTGCGACTACAAAATTTAGCCTGGCCAACCAAGCCTTGACTTTTTTTGGTTCTTTTTTGTGTTAAGACAAAAAAGAACAGAAAGCAAAAAAGCCGCGTTCCCCGCTTGACTAAGCGGTATTTTATAAAAACCGGGCATCATCGGGCTAAGCCACTTTTTTTATATTTGCATATAATTATAACGACAACCAATTAAAATCATGAAACATCTCTTAATTCTTGCCTCACTTATTTGTGCTGCTTGTTCTAATTTGACTGCACAAACAGATTTTGTTAAACCTTTTGTAACTAATATTCAAATAGGCTATGCACATGGTTACATGGATTATGAGTATGATTATTATGGTTTGGATATTGCCCATTCATATCATGCTAATCCACACTTTAGCACCGGACTGGGGTTAGGTCTGCATAATTATGCCTGGGATTTCCCCGGCGATTTCAGAGGTAATGCAATTTTGCCAATTTACATTGATTTCAGGTATTACCCTCTCACAAAGAAGTTTGCACCATACGCACTGTTAAAGGGTGGTTATGCCATTGCATTTTATGAGGAAATAGGAGTTTTTGCCCAGATGGGCATAGGGTTAAAATACAATTATTCTTCAAGGAACAGCTTGTTTTTCAACATGACCTACGGAATCCAGAATTTCCAGTCATCGTCATACAACTACAACGCAGGAAGAAACGGTGATACTAAATCCATCGAAGCCCTGGGTTTGGCTATAGGGTGGTCGTTTCGATAACCAAGCTGTCACATCAATCGTACAATCCTGAAGGATAAGCATCCGGAAAGAGATACATATTGAGCCAGCCTCCCTGTGCTATGAATTGATCGAAAAAATTGCCTACTCCTTCCTCGTAGGTAAAATTCAAGGGTACGGTGGTGCATGATCCTGTAATAGATGTTAGCTTGTTGCTAGCATCGTAAGCACGGTTTTCAATGCAATAAACGCCATTCTCAACACCCGAATTGATATTGTAAATGGTTACGCTGGTAATGTTCTCTCCGCTATTTGTAAATTCTGTTTTTGTGGAAAGCTTGTTATTGCTGTATGTTTTAACGGATAAAGGTCTTCCATTAGAATATTCAATACTGGTTGTCCCCTCATTAACATTATTACTTGATTGATTAATCCCTGTTAGTTTTCCATTTTCGTAGATATAATCTTTGGTAATAAAATTGAAAATAGAGGACACAGTTTCTTTTACCAGCAGGTCTCCGTTCCAGCTAAATGTTCTAATAATAGCATTTTGCATCACAGTGTCAACTGATTTTTGAAGTTTACCATTTGCATAGTAGAGTATCAAGGGATCGGAACGTTTGTACCATATATTTTTTTCCAGTGTCAGATAGGTAATTTTAACCGAATCTCCACCCCAGGCCCACACATCCTTTTGCTTCTCTATCCCATTTTCACTGTAAGATATCTTCTCAATCCTGTTGTCAGCATTGTATAAATAAGTGAAGCCTACAGCCTCATTGACGGATGCCACAATGGTCTTAAGCCGGTATTTTTTAACATCAGGCTCAACATCATCTTCCTTGTCGGAACAACTATTAAAAACAAACAAAAAGGCAAGAGAAGCCAGTGCAATCTGCCAGAAGATTGAGTATTTTAGTTTTAGCATTGGGGGGTGTTATTTGATTGGGTTAGGATGGTTTAATGCCAGGCAAACATCACTTTTTATATTGACACTATTGTTGGCATTTATTCCTTTGGCAATTCTCTTAAAATTTGCACTAAGGAATCCCCTTCGAAGAAATAAAGACTGCCATAATATTCTCTTTTTTCATTCAAAGGTTTATTAGTCAAATCATTCTTGAAATACCTGGTATACTTATGATGAAGCTTCTCATTGTAATAATAATTGTCCATAACAAACAGCACATTCGAGATAGGTTGCTTTAGAGTTTCATGTAAATTGGTATATCCAGTCATTACCAGAAAGAGGCTGTAACCATTTCTCCGGGCGAAATCTTCATATACTGAAATTGGCTTGCAAAAGTCGGAGTGGCATCCATTAAAAAAAATGTATACAATTGATTTAGGGTGATTTTTTAATTCCTCCTTCAACTGCTTCCCACTTATTTTATAGATAAATTGGTTGTTCAGATCCTGAAAATTTTCAATTGCTTTTACTTTATTCTTCTGAGTATCGCTCAATGTGTCAAAATCATTCGTCCAGCCCTGCACAACGCACGATGTGGTAAATGCGATAAAGGAAAGGAAGATCAGTATTTTTTTCATGCTCACCTCAATAAATAGGGATGTTATTTTTAAGGAGTTTTAAGATTACCTATTCCATGCAAATATATAAAAGTGATTTAAATTAAGCTATAATGCTCAGATATAAACCTGATGGGCGGAAATTATCTGCCACTATGGCAGGCTTGTCGCCTATTGTCGCCTTTTGTCGCCTTTTGGCGGTTTCGTGTCAGTTTTCGTGTCATGCCTTTTTTCTGCCAAAAACTGCCAAAAGACCGACAAAGGGCGACAAATTCAATTTTTGGCACCTTTAGCATCAAAGTTGCATTATGATAATCAAAAGCTCACTACTCACAACTCTTGACTCACTACTAATTTTGGTTCTTTGACATCTTGGAAATTAATGCTGCAGCTGATGTGATATTGGCTGTAATTGCAACTCTATATATAATGTTGGCCGGGAAGTCAGTAATGGCTTCCTGTGCTGACAGCACTTTCGGTGTTTTCTAATCATAACCCGGTGAAATTTCTTTATACGTATGAGGGTTCGGGAAGCCAGGAATGACGTATTCTAGTAACATGGGGATGTGATTTACATCTTTACCTGATTTTATTTCGTACATTTATTGCCTGACTTAATACTTATGAAAAAAAATCTCTTTGTTCTTCTTTCAATACTGCTGATCACCTGCAAAAGCAGCAAAAATTCATCAGAAGACACTCTTTTTATAAGTTTGGAGATCGATTCTTGTTCCAGGTACTTTAACAAAAATGTAAGCATTGAAAATTTTATCTTTTCTCCGATTGATTCCAATGTTGTGTGGATCCTGAATACCAATGGTCCGGCATATGAACTAAGGTTGTCAGATAGTTCCTGGACTCCTCTGTCATTGAGATGGGATGAATATTCTTTTGGTTTAAAAGAGGAGGGTATAGTTGTGGATTCAATTGATAGAAATCTTTTGTGGATAGCTAACTTTCATCGCGGTTTAATAGTATATAATATTGATCAGAATAATTACAATGAGTTTGTTTCAATCAAACCGGTTTCCGTTATTTTCATTGATACCATTGATGTTTTTGTAGGAACCTGGCAAGGAATTTATCAGATCAACAGGAAGACTATGAACTCATCAAAGAGTATTTCCATTGCTGAAATCAGTGTCAGGCAGATTGAGAAAATTTATCCGGGTATTTTGTTAATCAATGATAAGTATGAGTATGATTACAAGAGAGATAAAATCTTGAAAACAAGGACCAATACTAAGATTGAGACTGAGCAATGGAATGCTGATGATAAAATTGTTAGTGAGAAAATTACCTATAATGAACCATACCTTATACTACAAGAGATGGATGAGAATGGCAGTTACTCACATGAATACTTCGCATTTAATAAACCTGCCCTGAAGTTTAGATTTGATTCAAAATACGTGTATTTTAACACCTGGCACAGCTTTGAAATTTATAACAGAAGTTACCTTTTCAGGGATTCGCAAAAAATAAGGAATCCGGCAACTGACATAAAGACCTTTGATTCTGTAATTTATGCATTACACTTGCAAGATTTAGATTTTCCTGACTATTACAATACAGTGAAGCAATTGAATGCCGTGTATGAAAATTCACCGGTTAATTATATTCAGAATAGAATAAATAGCATCACAGGAACTTTAGTGCATTTCTCTGGTAATTTCAATGAAATAGTCAAACTCGAAAAGTTCGTGACCGATTCGGTTGCAGAAGATTCGATAAAGGCTGCATATTACTTACGCATTATATACCTGGCAAATTATGAACTGAAGCTTGGTAAATCACTTAAGTATGATGAATTATTGGAAAAACATTTTCCAATATACAGAAACGATGCCCATAAAAAGGAAGTGAAAATTGTTTCAGAGTTTTACCACAAAATAGAAAGAGTTAAAAATTCACCAGATCTTTCGGAAGATGAAATCCTATGGCAGCTTGGATCTGAATACTATGAATTTTATAAGCAGGTTATTTATCCAAAATATGAAACAACTCTTCCTGATATGGCATACCCCTTCCATTTTCTTGACAGTCTTTTAGTTCTGTATCCGGAGAGTATATATGCTGATAATGCTAAATTTTTAATGATAAATTTTTATGAACAGGCGTCGCACGACCATGGAGGTTATTATAATGTGGAAGCAATTGAAGAGTATAAATCAATACTTAAAAAATACCCCGATACAGAACATGCTGCCGAGATATATCACCTGATTAGTGAATTATATTCATATTGTGATTTAGAATTCAGTGAATTGCCTAAATATTACAGGCTGGCATTAAATTATGCTAATAAATTACTGGATGAATATCCTTTGTACGAAAAAAGGGCTGCAGTTGAACGTTTGAAAGAAGAAGTAAATGAAATGCTGTCCAAAACACTTTGGAGTTTGGAAGTGCAATCGGATAAGGAAGTATATGAATTAAATGAACCGGTTTTTATAACTTTTAACTTAAAGAATATTAGTTCAAAGACTAAATCGATTAAAATCTGGAAAGACAAGGATGTTCCAATTTTTTTTCTGAGGGTGGAAAGATATGATTTAAACATGAAAATCTATGCTAATGAAGCTTTAATGGAAGAAGATCCGGGTTATTATGATAAAAACAAAATTCAGGTTGCCATTGAGCCTAATGGAAGTTTCACTCAAACATTTGACATTACTGCGAGGGCAATAATCGATTGGCATGGACCATTGGTTAGGTTCAGACTTGAGGAACCGGGAAAATATAAGATTACAACCTACGGAAGTGAATCCGGGTATGATCTTTCAATCCCGGGTAATGATGTTTGGATTACTGTTGGGGCAAAAAAGATTAAATAAGGAGATTCCTCTCTCCGCTCAAAAGGCACCTGCACCCAGTCATTCTGAACGGAGTGAGGAATCTCATCGAGCCAGTTAATTTTTGAAGATGAAGAATCAGCCAAAAAGTGGTTGTCTAAGAATTTCGATCTGATATTTGCTGATCAGTTGAATAACTGGTATACAGATGAAAGCGAGTGGCCAAAGAAAAGAACCTTCGCATTATTCGGGAAGTGGTTTGAGTATTCATTCCATCTGACAATTTTGGATACGGTGGATGAGGAGGTGGAGAAACTTTAATTTTATTACTATTTTTGATAACCAATAACAGTTTCACTAAAACATCCAGCTATGGCATATAACAAGATATTACATGATACTATCATCTCTGCAGTTGATAATCAGCTTAAAGCCAATAATCCGCCTGAAACAAAGAAAACTCTGCAAAGGTTGATCGGCCTGGGATACAGCGAACAGGATTCTAAGAAATTAATTGCTCAATGCATCAGCGTGGAGATATTTCGAGCAATGAAATTTGATGAATCACATGATGAAGAGAGGTACATAAGGAACTTAAATAATCTGCCGAATCCTCCTTTTGATGATGATGAAGATGATTGAGTAAATATGTCCTATGGGCCGGGGTGACGGGCTACGTCCATGAGGCAAGGCATGAGCTATCCAACCACCTTCCAGAAAGTGATCTCTGGAGGTCCTGCCAGAAACTCGCGGGAGTCAGTAATAAATTTCTGCAGGTGCGGAGTGTTCATGTGATCGCCTGTATAGTAAGCTTCATCATCCCAGTGTTCGTAAAGAAGGATGTTGGTCGGGTCAGCAGGATCAGTGTGGATGATAATCTTTTTGTAATTGGGTTCTTCCTTTACCTTGTTTACGAGATTCTTCAGAGCAACAAGTGCCTGCTCGCTCTTATTTGGCTGGGCTTTATACTTTACAAGTACATAAACTTCATTTGTGCCTGTTTGATTAAGAAAGCCAAAGCTTACAATCATGACTGACAGCAGAATAAAGAGGAGTGTAATTTTCTTCATACCTGATTTTTGTAATAAACTTGCAACTGAATGGATTGTTCACAGCCCAATAGGAAGCATCTCCTCAAGCACTCAGAGGCATTTATAATGATTTTATCTAATCAAATATTTCAAATTCATCTCACTCCTAAAGTCCTTAGTAGCCATTGTAGTATGAAAGGTTACACTCTCAACCCAACCTGTTAGTTGGTTGTAGATGCATTCGCTCGATGATTCCGTTTTACTTTCAGAAAATTCTTTTCCGAGCATATACTCTTTAAGCAATTCTTTTAGTTTGTCATAATCATAGATTACTGCGTCTGTTATGCTGATTCTCTCTTTATCCAGCTGTTTGGTCATTGTTCGTTTTGTTGCGGGAACTCCTTCAGTGATATATGGATGCGGGACAGTTATAGATTCTTCTGATACTGAATCATTCAGAGAAACTGACTCTCCATACATTCCATGAAAAAAGCCTGTCAGTATATTACATTCTTTTTCTACACCTTCTTTACTTTGAGGTAACAAAGAATTAATTAACCCATCTAGAACACTTTTGTCCAATTTTTCCTTTTTCATCTCAGCATAAATTATTGATCTTAATTTATCAGCCCGTTCCAACAATTCTTTCCAGTTAGTGAGCTCAATGAATCGACCGGTTGTATCAGTCTGTATGATGTAGTAGTATTCAGAAAGAAAGTCAGTCATATATGGAAATGCTTCTTTATCAGGTAAATCTGAATTAACTTTCCATTCTACCAGATATCCTTTGTCGTTCTTATCAGTAACGGTAATTAGAAAACTTCCTTCAATTGTATCAGCAGGAAGTGTATTAAGAGTTCCATCGGCCATCTGCAATTGATTTGATTTAATGATGATCAATTCTTTAACATCCCCCTTCTTCCAATTGGCTTTTAACTGAAGAGAGTCATTATCCTGAGCGAAGCAAGAGAATATTGATAAGAGGAGGACTATTGTGAGGATGGTTTGTTTCAGTGACATCTTGCTTGTATTTAATTGCATATGTTTCTAATTATCCTCAATTGAAGATTATTAGTTCCGGCAAATATATAAAAGTGTTTTAAATAAAGCAATAATGCTCAGTAATTATGAGATTCCTCCTTTCGCCCAATAGCGAGCTCAAAATGACGTACGCCTCTTCGCGTGTTGCTTCCACGATACTTATCAGGTGCAGGGGTGAATCGGCCTTGATCTTCTCAAAAAGCAGGTGAGGGGTATTGGCACTAATGGCGGCAAAATCGGCACCGGCAAGTTTCAGTGCCCTTATCTTCTCCAGCAGGTAAGCGGCTGCATCATCCCAGTCCTTTCGTTTCATAGGTGCCAGGAATTCTGCCATGTTAACGCTGTAAATGATGATCTCAGGATAGTTCATTTCACCGCTTTCGGTTTTGAAGCTCCCCTTCTCACTTGAGGAGAAGGGGCGGGGGGGATGAGGTGATATTCCACCAGGCTGCATTCGCATTTTACTCGCCGGAATAATACCTGCCAAAACGTCACATTCTATACCGTTTGATACCTTTTGATACCCTTTGATACCTTCGTGTCAGTTCCCGTGTCAGTTGTTTTCTGCCAAAAAACATGACACAGGGTATCAAAAGGTATCATTTCCATTTTTTTATCGCTTTAGCATCAAAATTGCCTTATTGTCAGGTACCTGTCCGGACATGTCCACCCTGTGGCAGTGATCATGTCAGTTATTTAACTGCCAAAACCTGACAAGGGGTGGACAACGCCGGACAATTTCAATAATCGGGTATGATTGCATCATAATTGTATTAGCATAGGGCATAGGGCATAGGGCATAGATTGGTTCTGAGTTCTGGGTTCTGGGAACAAACCCCACTTTATACTTTAGCCTTTAGCCTTTAGCCTTTATACTTGTCTAATAAATTGAAGTTCATTGACATCTTGGATATAAATGCTGCAGTCGATGGGATATCGGCTGTAATTGCAACTCTATATATATGAAGGCTCTTCATCCTCCCTTCTACAATGGGAGGGAAGGTGAGGGGGTTTCCATTTCTTTCTGGTGAGGGTTAGTTTCATAACAAACAATTTTATCAAGCGAAGGTTATACTAACATTATTCACTTTTAAATTAATATATGTTATGGCAATCGTAAAAGTTATTGAAGTTATCGCCTCCTCTGAGGTGGGAATTGAAGATGCAATACAACAAGCAGTTACAGAGGTATCAAAAACAATACGCGATATTGATTCCGTGTATGTTAAGGACATGAAGGTGCATGTAAAAGACGGCAAAATAAAATCGTACGGCGTAATATGTAAGGTTTCTTTCCGTGTTAATGAAATTTCATCGTAGAGTCAACTCACTCTTTAATGCCAGGTCAACATTGGGTAATACAGTGTAATTTTTGGTTAAGCATATTAATGAGAATTTTGCATTTATGTAGCAGAAACATTATTTTTGTACTCCATAATGTTTGAGCTATGAAATTTGTTGACAGAATTGAAGAGAAAAAGAGGCTGGAAACGGCTTTGAGTGGTGAATCGCCATCATTGGTAGTAGTTTATGGCCGCAGGCGGTTAGGGAAGTCGACCCTTATAAAAAAGGTGCTTTCATCTTCGGATGTGTATTATATGGCTGACCAAACCGAGCCTTCGCATCAGGTTGCATTGCTTGCTAAAGAAATAGGGCTGCTGTTTGAGGGTTTTGATCATGTAATTTATCCCGACTGGTATGCACTCTTCGAAGCCCTCAATATTCGCACCAGCGAGCGTTTTACCCTTTGCCTTGATGAGTTTCCTTATTTGGCTAAGAGTTCACCTGAACTTCCTGCTTTAATGCAAAAGCTGGTGGATTCAAAAAAGCTCAAATATAATATTATCATCTGCGGGTCCTCGCAACAGCTTATGAAAGGTCTTACGCTTGATTCCTCATCTCCATTGTATGGGCGGGCCAGTCAGATATTAAAACTTGCGCCCATTCATATCAGGTATTTTCAGGAAGTTTTGGAATGTTCAGCTCCTCAGGCAGTTGAAGAATATGCAGTTTGGGGAGGGGTGCCGCGGTACTGGGAGATTCGCCTCCAAAGCAATTCGCTTCAGGAAGCCATCATGTACAATTTACTTAATGCCCAGGGCACACTTTATGAAGAACCTTACCGATTGTTTATTGACGACATGCGTGATATTGTGCAGGCATCTACACTGCTTTCGCTAATCGGTAATGGTGCAAACCGATTATCAGAAATTGCTGTGAGAGCAAACAAGCCTGCTACAAGCCTCTCAGGGCCATTAGAAAAGCTTATATCTCTTGGATATCTTGAGCGTGAAATTCCTTTCGGCGAAAGTCCGCGTAACAGTAAAAAAGGGCTGCACAAAGTGGCCGGTCCTTTTATGGACTATTATTTCAGGTTTGTTGTTCCCAACAGGTCATTGATAGAACTGGGAAGAATAGACGCTGTAATGGAAGAAGTTTCCCTGAGGTTCAATTCCTATGTATCATGGCATTGGGAGATTTTATGCCGCAGGGCGATAAGTGGCCAGATAATTATGGGTAAGCGATATGGTTTAGCCTCACGCTGGTGGGGGAACATTTCCCGTGATGAACAACTGGAAATAGATGTTATAGCATTATCTGCCGATTGTAAAAGCTTGCTGGTAGGTGAGTGCAAATGGAGTGAGGATGAGAATACTGAGCGCTTACTCAGAATACTATCAGAAAAGGCAAACAAATTACCATTCAGCCAAAACAAGAAGATTGTGCCGGTTCTATTTTTAAAAAGCAATAAGAAATCAGCGGATAACATCTTCCTGCCTGATCAGGTGTTGGGTATGATGTAATCAAATCATACGGTGAAATATAGGGTAAAAGTGGTTTTTTCTCCCCATCCCCCTTTGGGGGAGGGGGCCGGGGGGTGAGGGCTACGTCCTGCAGGGTGCCTACGTCCTGAACACCACCGAAGGATTGGTTCGGATTACTCTTATTGCATGAAACAGTACAACTGATAGCGCCAACAGGGATGCCGCAATGGTTGATGATATAAATATCCACCACTTGATTGGGATATGATAAGCGAATTGGCTCAGCCATTCATTCATGATATAGTATGAAGCAGGCCAGGCAATGATACCGGCCAGCTGAAGCCAGATTACGAACTCTTTAAACATGAGGGTTACAATGGCACTTTGAGGTGCTCCGTAAACGCGACGGATACTTATTTCACGGGTTTTTATACGGGCAGTGTACAGGGCAAGGCCTGCAATGCCCATACAGGCAATTATTACGGCAAGTAGTGAGAAGTATCCGAAAAGGTTAAAGAGTCTTTCTTCTTTTTTGTAAAGACGATCAAATGATTCATCGAGGAAACTATATTCAAAGGGAACGCCGGGTGCAAAGTTGTTCCACACTTTTTCAATGGATGCAATAGTTTGAGGCACCTGATGAGGGGAAATCTTTATACTAATAAGTCGGGCTAATTCAGGCATATATACCATTGCCATGGGGCCAATCATGTTATTTGCCTTCTGATAAGTGAAATCTTTTACTACGCCCACAATTTTACCTTCCCTTACGCTGATGCCTAAAGGCGACTTTAGCTCAAATTGTTTAACAAATGTTTCGTTCACTATATAGGCTTTGTTAATATCAGATTCAGAGCCTTTTATAAAATTGCGTCCCTCAGTAAGCTGCAGCTCAAGCATTTCAATAAAGTCGGGATCGCATGCTATGGCATCAAAGCGCCTGTCGATTCCATCTACCTTCGGCCCCCAGGTCATATTTGAATATCCCGGCATTGCTGATGTAACTCCGATTTGTTGTATGCCCGGTATTTTCATTATTGCATCGGCGAAAGCAGTGTAATGAGATGGGATGTTTCCGCGACCGGAGAAATAAACGATGTGTTGCTTATTAAAACCTAATTCCATGTTTCGGGCGTAATGCACCTGGTGATATATTACCCACGCTGAAATAATTAGGATAACCGAGATTGCAAACTGAAACATCAATAGTAACCGGCGGGTGTAAATTCCCGACCTACTGCTTTCTGTTGACCCTTTCAGGATGTATGCGGGTTTGAACCTTGCCAGATAAACAGCAGGATACAAACCTGCAGTTATTCCTGTAATAAAAGCTAAACCTACGCATAGAAGCAAACCTGCGGTATTATAAACACCCCGTGGATGGATATTGGCAAGGGTTAATTTATTGAAAAGTGGATATAGCAACTGGAAAAGCAGCAATGCAACCACCAGCGAAATGAAACTCAACAATACCGATTCAATAAGCAATTGAACTAATAAAGAACCTTTACTGGCTCCCACAATCTTTTTCAGCCCTATTTCCCGGTTCCTTTTATAAGAAGCTGCATTAGAGAGATTGATAAAATTTACTATAGCTATAAGTAATATAAATAAACCGATTGCGAGATAGGTTATGATAACTTGTTTGGAACCATGTTGTAAACTGTCGGTTTGAGCTCCCTTTTTCAGATACAGACTCTTCATTGGGTTTAGACGAAAGTCGATGACAAAATCATTTTGACCAATCAAGGCTTGTATTTCCCTATTTAACTTGTTATGGATCTGCGTTCTGCCTTCTGTTAAAGAAACGTTAGGAGAAAGAAGCACAAATACATAATGACTCCAATCATTATAATCATCCAGATAATCAGGCGTGCCGAGCTCTTTTACCAGATCAACACCGGTGATCATACCTGCCCAGATAGATGAGTTTGAAGGCAGATCACTCATAACCCCGGTAATTACAAAGTTGAAGGTACTGTTATACCTTAGTGTTTTCCCGATTGGATTTTCATCGCCAAAAAACTTACGGGCATTTGATTCAGATATAACCAGGGAACGCGGTTCCTTAAGGGCTGTTGCCGGATTACCTTTTACCAGGTTGAAGCTGAAAACATCAAGCACTTCAGGGTCGGCCACAAGCAAATCACTTACTTTAAACGTGTTCTTACCGTTCCATAGGTAGGCTGTATTATACATGTATGATATACGGACTACCTTTTCTATTCCCGGCAGGTCAGTACCAATCATTTTCTTCATGAGCATGGGCAGGGCAACAAACTCTGATGTTTCAACACGCGCAATGCGTTCGAGATTTACGTGATACTTGTCACCCGTTAATTCATTACTTACATAAAGGGCAATCATAATAAAGATTGCCATGCCAATAGCCAGGCCGGCAATATTGATGAGCGTAATGCTTCTGTTCCTGATTAGAACCCTAATAGCTGACCTGATGTAGATTTTTAGCATGATGGAGGTGGTTGTGGTTTGCTTGAGCGCCTTACCGGGTTTATATGCTATTAATTAGCATAAAGTATACCAAATGCGCAACAACCACATATATAAGCACTTGCCAAGATTTTCACGATTACAGGCAAATGAATCTGTACGGTATTTATACCTCAATGTTCGTTAGTGGACAATGGAAGAAAAACAGACGGTAATTGTTGAGTACTCAATCCACCATCAACTTCCGTGTACTCAATCCATTGGTGTTACTAAGCGTTACCAAATAAATGCCTTTAGGCAGATGTGATACATCAAGCTGTGTGCGCTGGCCGTTAATTTCAATCCGCTTAAGCGGGACGCCCAATGGTGTGCTTATTATAACATAGGTGCCGGCTTTGGGTGTGAGGCCGGTTTGTAGCCAGGCACTGCCGCTGGCAGGGTTGGGGTAGATGTTGAAAACAAGCGAAGCATCCTTTTCAGGCAAGCCCACCACGCTATAGATATTTACGGTAGTGCTTGCAGTGCAACCGTTAGCATCCTGAAGCATGATCGGATAGTCGCCTTCACATAAACCTGTTACCGCAGAGTCAGCCAGGTTGGTCCATTGGCCATCCATGAAAATGGCATAAGGTGGTGTTCCATTGGTAGTGCTTAGTACAGCACTTCCTTCACATTCAACGGTTGTTAATATATCAGGTGTGGTGAGTACGGTATCAATCATAAATTCTATCACGTCAATTGCAAACTCAAGGCTGTATGTACATGCCAGACTATCAGTTACAATTACCCGGTAAGTACCTGCGGCCAATGAATCGATGGCTGCAGTTGTGTCGCCATTGCTCCAAAGAATACTGTAGGGCTCAGTTCCGCCAGTGGGGAATACTACGGCACTGCCGTTAGATGTGTAGCACGAGGTATTATGGACTTCCATACCGGCAAACAAGTTATTACAGTAATCATAACACCCGGCATCTAGCTCCTGAACATAAAAGGTAGTGCCAATGAAGATCTCTTCACGCCCATCGTTATTATAGTCGGTAATTTCGGTTACCATGTTGGAATATATGGCTTGTTCATTTATTACTGTATAGATGACACTTCCATCAGGATAAAGAACATACAGGGTGTTGCCGAAAGTATATATAATTTCAGGAGCAGAATCGCCGGTAATATCAGCCATATGCATGTCCCAAACCGCCTCGCCTATATTGGCGATGAGTGTAGGTTGGTGTGTAATGCCATTGATGCTGTATATGTCGCCATCATAAGTTGAGGCTATAATATCAGCCACGCTGTCGCGGTCATAGTCGTAAAGGAAACAATTGATAAACCTGTCGCCGGTTTCCAATACCCAGGTCTCTTCGGTAACGCCATCCATTACAAAAACATGTTGTTTTATATAAACCAGTTCAATGTGGACGTCGTCATCAATATTTCCTGTAACGGGACTTGTGAAGTCATATACGGAAGCATCGGTAATATTTCTTGTTTTTTGAAGGGTTTGGGAATTGATGATTGATAAGCTATCTTCAGAAACAGCTATGTATTCAAGGATGCCATCGTTGTTAAGGTCGGCTATAGCGAGGTCATAAAATGGCTGGGAAGCACCAAATACCTCCCACACTTTCACTGTATCAACATGGTGTGTACGTGCATTTATTACTGAAATTGCCGGTGAGTAGCCATCGCCTGAGGCTATTACATATTCAGGGTCGCCATCGTTATCAACATCGGCAATTTCCATGGCAACCATCAATGAGAAGTTTTGAATTGGTATTAGGGAATCGTTGCTTCGCCACTTCAACTGCCTGTTTTCAGCGTTATAAACTGAAATAATCCCTGACCCATAGGTTTCACTTCCCCTGCTAAGGGTAATTAGTTCATTACTACCATCAGCATCAACATCAGCCACCCTTATGATCCTGTACTGTCCGTGATCAAATAGGCTCACATACTCTTGTGTAAGATCAGGTATTTGAAATACGTACAAATGGTCGGGGGCAGATGAAGTGCACCCTTCACCAAACACAAATTCCTTGTTACCATCACCATCAGGATCACAAACTTTAATATTCGTAGCACCGTGTCCGGGATTTTCGACTCTCCAACGTTCAGAGCCGTCGTTTGATTCCAGGCACACCACCTCACCCCACTGGTCTTCGATGTAAATAATTTCGGGCAAACCGGTGTTGTCGATATTGTCAACTGTTAGTGCTTCAGCCCAAACACCCGGTATTTGCCATTTTATTTCCTGTGTATCCCCGTCAAATACCTTGAAACCGTCGTAAATACTGATGATTTCAGGCAGGTTATCGTTATCAATATCAGCAAGCTCAATGAGACCGAAATAATCAGAAAGAGGCAGGAAAGTCCAGACTAACTCAGGCACTCCGTTTTCAATTCTGTATACTGTGCCATTATTTAAAACCAGCTCGTTGAGGCCGTCGCCGTCAATGTCGCCGCACCGGGCATCGGAGGCATCCTGGTTCATTTCAAATAGCTTAGTACAAATGCCATTGGTGATCCTGAAAAAGGTCATACCATCGCTGTGTATTACTATGAGTTCATTCAAACCGTTGTTGTCAACATCTGCAACTATTACATTTTCACCCCAGTACCAGCCATAGACATCAATTTCATAAGTGGCTTTCAGCTCGCGGGTAGTAAGATCGTATAAGTCAATATCATGGTTACTGTAGAAGATAAGGACCTCGTTGATGCCATCGTTGTCAGCGTCGGCGACAGCCAAAGTATGTAGTTCATCATATTCATTGCTGCCCCAGATCACCTCATACGACTGGTAAGCCGGAATATATTCCAGCACATTCCAAATGCGGTGATTGCCCAAAATCATCTCATCCCGGCCATTGCCGTTCAAGTCACCAACATACATGCCCCTATCGCCAATACACGCTGCCAGTGTGTTCTTCTGCCAAATGTGACTGCATTCCATTTCCACCGGCTCTGGGTTTTGGGCAGTGGTGGTGGTTATTGTGCCGAGGATAATTGCTACGGTTAACAGAAGGTTCTTTTTGGTAAATGATATTCTCATATGGTTGGTGGTTTGATAATAGCAAATATATAAAAATTGTGAGGTTTCTCACTGCGGGGTAGTTCTTTCAGGCACGCTGTCACTGGCGAAAAAAAATATTGAGTAACGTTAAACATTATTGATAACCAATCGTTTACCTTTAACAAGATGATGAAGCGAAAGCTTTATCTTTTATAGTAGGATGTGGCAATAGTCATTCCACTATAGGAAAAAAGACAACTTCGGTTGCCTTTTTTTCGTTATGCAAATACCCTTGTCAAGATATAATGCCCACACAAAAAATCATTATAATTGGTGCCGGTTTCGCCGGAATACAGTTGCTCAAACATATTGATGAGGATAATTTTGAGGTGCTGCTGATTGATAAGCTCAATCATCATCAGTTTCAGCCGCTTTTTTATCAGGTTGCGACTTCGCAGATTGAGCCGGGCAGTATTTCGTTCCCGCTAAGGAAGATATTGCAGAACCGCAAAAACACGCAGATCAGGATGACGACGGTTACGCGCATTGATGCTGACAAGAAGATGATTGACACTGACATTGGCGCGTTTGGGTATGATAAGCTGATTATTGCTACCGGTTGCCAGACTAATTTCTTCAATAATGAGCAGATAAAAGCGAACACCTATTCGCTGAAGTCAACGTATGATGCGATAAAAATAAGGAACAATATACTGCAGAATTTTGAGAGCCTTTTAACGGTTACTGAGGAGGAGCGGGAGTTTCTTTTGAACCTGGTTATTATAGGTGCCGGTCCTACAGGGGTTGAGCTTGCGGGTGCTTTCGCCGAAATCAGGAACAACATCCTGCCAAAGGACTATCCACGCCTGGATTTCAGCAAGCTAAGGATCATTTTGATTGAAGGAAGTCAGCATACGCTGAACTCCATGAGTGATATGGCGAAGAAGGCTTCAGAGACGTACCTGAAAGAAATGGGTGTGGAGATTATGACCAATGTGATGGTGAAGGCATACGATGGTGCGGTTGTGCAGCTGAACAACGGGCAGCAGATCAAGAGCCGGCAGGTTATATGGACGGCCGGTGTAACCGGGAACATCATTAAAGGGCTGAGTGAAGATGCAGTGTATAAGAATCGCTATAAAGTTGATCGGTTTAACCGGATACTGCTGTATGATGACATTTATGCTGTTGGGGATATTGCCTGGATGGTAACGCCAAAATACCCTGATGGCCATCCGCAGGTAGCAAACGTTGCCATAAACCAGGCCCGCAACCTGGCGCACAACCTCCAAAGAGCCGCAACCGGCAAACCCCTGAAAGAATTCGAATACAAGGACAAAGGCACCATGGCAACCATCGGCAAGAAGAAAGCTGTTGTTGACCTTCCTTACATCAAATTCAAAGGTTTCTTCGCCTGGTTCATATGGATGTTCCTCCACCTGATGCTCATCCTAAGTGTACGTAACAAAATGGTGATATTCATCAACTGGGCATGGTTGTTCTTTACAAGGGATACGTCGTTGAGGTTGATATTGAAGGAGCAGGAGTAGCGTTCGCTAAGTAAAAAGGCTAAAGGCTAAAGGCTAAGGGCTAAAGTAAAAAGTGGTGAGGGGTTAAGTTATTCAGGAAGATATTTGCATTTATGTAGCAGAAACATTATGTTGCAGCTACATAATGTTTGCTACATAATGAGTGGTTGTCATTAACCTAATGATAACCTTTTGTTAACTATACCTTAACACGGCCTGCCGGTATTTGGTCTTCTTTTGCAGCATACAAATCATAAAAAAGAAGACCAATGAAAAAGATCTTGATGTTTGCGTTTTTAGCCAGCATGGTAGTAGTTAGTTCATGCAGTAAGGATGAGGATAATGACAATGACAACGTTGTGCCGGTGGATGAAAAAGTAATTGCTGTAAAAAATAATATTACAGCAAACACAACATGGGAAACAGGTAAAGTATACATACTTGAAAGTAGGATTGCGGTTTTAAGCGGTGCTACACTTACTATTAAGCCGGGCGTTATAGTTAAAGGCCAGGCCGGAACAGGTGCCAATGCAACTGCCCTTATTATTGCACGTGGTGGTAAACTTATGGCCGAAGGTACTGAGCAGTCACCTATTATATTTACTTCAGTGGCTGATGAGATTATGCCGGGCCAGATTGCAAGTCCTAACCTCGACCCTGATATGAATGGCTTGTGGGGCGGACTTATTGTGTTGGGTTATGCCCCGATATCTGCCGATAATGATGTGATTCAGATTGAGGGTATTCCTCCTTCAGACCAGAATGGTTTATTTGGCGGTACAGTAGCTAATGACAACTCAGGTGTTATAAAATATGTATCTATCCGTCACGGCGGAGCCAACATAGGTGAAGGTAATGAAATTAACGGACTAACACTTGGTGGTGTAGGTTCAGGAACTGTAATAGAGTATGTTGAAGTTGTTGCCAACCAGGATGATGGAATTGAATGGTTTGGTGGCACAGTTAACGTGAAAAATGCTATAGTATGGAATGCCGGCGATGACGCTATTGATACTGATATGTCGTGGGCAGGTACACTCGATAACTTTATAGTAGTGAATGCAGGTGATGAGTGTTTTGAACTTGACGGACCAGAAGGTACAATGGAAGCCGGTCACACAATCAAGAACGGTACTGTATTGGCGCTTGACGCTGACGGACTGGTTGACCTTGACGACAACTCCATAGTAACAATGAGCAACATTTATTTCAGGGATGTTAAGGAAGGACAAGATTTTGACCTTAATCCAGCGCAACTTAACGCTTCAAACCTACAAGTTACTTTACCTGAAGGTGGCGTTGTAACTGACTACTTTAAGGAAGGTTCTGACGCTTTTGTTACAGTGGTAGCTGCCAGCGCAAATACAGTTGGTGCTGATTTTTCTAAATTCAGTACATGGTCATGGGCTGCAGTTTCAAATTCACTTGATAGTGTTAAATAAGATTTACCGGAAGGAATTAAAACTTCTATTGTAGTAGTGAGATTAACAAATATTTTCTAAAAGCAGTGAGTTCCGCAGTACCACTCTATGGTCTGCGGGACTGACTTATTAAAAAAATCACCAACTTTTATGTTACTAAGAACTTATATATTACTTGTTTTACTCACATGTGCAAACATGGTAATGTCGCAGAACGGCATTGTACGTGGTACCGTATTTGATGATGCAACAGGCGAGTCGCTACCCGCTGTTACCATAGTTCCAGAGGGGACTACCCTGGGAACACTTACCGATTTGGATGGCCAGTTTAATCTGTCAATCCCGGCGGGTAGGTATACACTGCGCTTTTCATTTATCTCTTATGAAACCACGCTTGTAAAAGAGGTGGAAGTATTAGCCGGTGATGTGACTTTATTGGGCGAGATTCGCCTGAGGGAGTCGCAGATACAATTGAGTGAAGTGGAGGTTACCGCCAGAGCCACAAGAAACACGGAGACTGCCATGCTCACTATGAAGCAGAAATCGGCCACTTTAATTGACGGCATTTCAGCAGCAGGATTCCGGAAAACCGGTGATAGCGATGCTGCAGCTTCTATGAAGCGTGTTACCGGTGTTACTATTGAAGGTGGTAAGTATATAGTGGTAAGGGGTTTGGGCGACCGATACACCAAAACCATGCTCAATGGAATGGACATACCGGGCCTTGATCCTGACCGCAATACCTTGCAGATGGATATATTCCCGCTCAGTGTAATTGATAATATTGTGGTGATAAAATCAGCTTCGGCCAATCTGCCTGCCGATTTCACAGGTGGTATGATAGATATCACCACCAAGGATTTTCCTGATAGAAAAACATTGTCCGTTACTGCCGGTGTCTCCTATAATCCGATGATGCATTTTAATGACGATTACCTTTATTATGAGGGGGGCAAAACTGATTTTCTTGCATTGGATGATGGCACAAGGGCAATACCGGCAACAAATGATATACCCCGGTTTACGGAGGTAATTGGCAACCCGGATGGTGAGCGGGCACAGCGCTTTCAAAGTATTCTGAAGGCATTCAATCCTACTTTGGCGGCAATGAAAAAGAGAAGCTTTATGGATTACAGCTTCGGCATATCAGCCGGCAACCAGTTAGTTCGGGGTAAAACAACATGGGGCTACAACGCGGCACTCACTTACAAGCGCAATACTGCCTTTTATACTGATGCAGAGTTTGGTCGTTATGGTTTGGCAAGTAATACGGGCGTTACTGCTATGGAATTGCGCGAATACCAGTTTGGCGACTATGGTACCACCGGTGCTATGATTGGAGCTTTGGCTGGTATTGCTATGAAAACTGCGGTTACCCGTATTAAGCTTAATGTTATGCATTTGCGGCATGGTGAATCAACTGCGGGTATATTCACATTTAAAAACAATGATCAGGGAGCCATCTTCGAGGGGGTGCAGCATAACCTTGAATACAGCCAGCGGTCGCTCACAAGCATCATGCTTGAAGGCAAACACAGTTTACCACGGAAAATGAGCCTGCTGTGGAAATTATCACCCGCTTTTTCGCAGATAGAAGATCCTGACATACGGTTTACCCGATATGAACTACGCGATGGTGCTTACAAGATAGGCACTGAATCAGGATTCCCCGAAAGGATATGGCGCGATTTGAGTGAATACAACCTGTCGGGCATATTGAATCTCGAAAAGGAATTCAGGTTACGGGGGCAGCAGGCGGTATTTAGTATGGGCGCTTCGGCGGTGTATAAAGAGCGCGATTATGTGATACGCAACTTCCAGCTCAACATACGTAATATACCTCTTACCGGTGATCCCGATGAACTCTTTGATCCTTCCAATCTATGGCCCTACGAGGGAAATGCTGGTCGTGGTACAACTTTTGAAGCTCCTTTTTTGCCCAACAACCCCAATATGTTTAATGCAAACGCTCTGAATGGCGGACTATTTGCTTCCATTGAGATGAGTCCGATGCCTAACCTTAAAGCAATATTGGGCCTGCGCACCGAACTTTTCATGCAGCATTATACCGGCACCAACCAATTGGGAACACAAGACCTTAATAATGAACTTGTGTTGGATGATCTTGGCTTCTTTCCTTCTGCCAACCTGATTTATGCCCTTGCAGGCAATCAGAACCTGCGGTTAAGTGTGTCGAGAACTATTGCACGTCCCTCTTTCCGCGAACTGTCATATGCTGAAATATTCGACCCTATTTCAGGGAGGCTATATATAGGCGGACTCTTCCGCGATGCCAATGATGCAAGTGGTGTGGTTTATTGGGATGGTAATTTGCAAAGCACAAACATTAACAATGCCGACTTACGCTGGGAATGGTTTGGAGAGGGTGATCAAATGTACTCAGTAAGCGCGTTTTATAAGCATTTCAATAACCCTATTGAAATAGTACAGTTTGCAACACAATCAGGTGCCTTCCAGCCAAGGAATGTTGGCGATGGCACTGTGGCAGGAGGTGAATTTGAGATGCGGCAAAATATGGGCATCATAGGTGAAAAAGCTGAGAGGATATCGTTAATAGCTAATATAACTTATGCATGGTCGGCAATAAAATTATCGAACACAGAATTTGAATCGCGCAAAGCCAATGCCCGCAATACTCAACAAACTGACGAATACCGCAGCATGGCCTCACAGGCGCCTTATATTATAAATGCGGGATTTGCATACAACGGAGGTGAAAAGGGAATTGGAAAGAACCTGGAAGCAGGCCTGTATTACAATGTTCAGGGCAAAACACTCGAGGTAGTTGGTATGGCTGACCGTCCGGATATATACACGTTGCCGTTCAATAGCCTGAACCTCAACATCAACAAGCGTTTTGGGAAGAACAATTCAATGCAACTTGGCTTTAAAGCCGACAACATCCTGAATGCTAAAAAAGAATCGGTGTTCAACTCCTTTGAAGCTGATCCACAATATTACACCAGGCTAAGCCAGGGAACTACTTTCCGATTAACTTTGGGGTATAATGTGTTTTAAATTAGCTATCAGCTCTCAGCTATCAGCTCTCAGCAATCAGCAATCAGTTTATAGTCCGTCTTTTAAGGCGGGGAGAACACAATAACCCTTTTTTAATTCAAGGAGAAGAAAAAGAACTTAAAAATAAAAACCAAATGAAGAAAATAACACTCCTGATTGTAGCACTGATCGCAGTAATATCGCTTCAAGCGCAGGACCTCGAAAAAACGAATGGCCTCTACTATAAGAAAGGGATGATGTACTCAGGTATGCATACTGAATATTACCCCACAGGGCAGATACTGATGGAGCTCAATGTACTCAACGGACAGGAACATGGCGCGGCGCAATTCTACCATGAAAACGGCAAATTAAAAGAGTACCGTGAATACAACCTCGGCAAGAAAACCGGCACCTGGGTAACGTACAATGAAGAAGGCAACAAAGTTGCAGAAGCCGGATACGTTGACGGCATAAAGCACGGCCCCTGGTACATTTGGAACTCCCAGAGCAAGTTATTGTATGAAATGCACTACACCGCCGGCCGCAAATCAGGTACCTGGAAGCAGTGGGATGATGCTGGTGTCATAATTATGGAAAAAACGTTTGAATAAACCGACTGTAGGGACAGGTCGCGACCTGTCCATCCCGGATGTTGGAATCCATATAACCTGTCCAATGTTAACGATTAATTAACCTGCCGTTCATATTGACGTAATAGTGCACCGCTACATTTGCCGTATCAAAAAACAACAAAAAATGAAAATCAAAGCAGCAACATTGTTATTTTCCATCATAATGGTTTCACTGGTGACTTTTGCAAGCAACAATCCGGTAGAATTGAAATCACAAACAGCATCTATATCAGGTACAGTTCATGATATGCAATCAGGCGAAGCACTGGCAGGCGTGAAAATTAGCATAGAAGGTACCGAACTGAATGTATTTTCAGACCTCGACGGCAACTTCACAATTAAGGACATAACACCCGGTTCATACAATCTTGTACTATCACTGATATCATATAACAACAGCCTGATAGAGAACATTGCAGTGAAAGCAAGCAAAGAAGAAAAGATTGAGATTAAACTCAGCAACGAATAATAAGATAATGCGTGTTTGATAGTGAATTGAAGTGTGGTTACTTCAGTAGCCGGTGAAAACCGGAATTTACAACCGCCGGACAAAAAAGATGACCGGCGGTTATGTTATTTTAAGGTATAAGACGGCAGGTATAAGACGGCATGCGTGAGACGGCATGCATGCCGTCTCTACGGGCAGGGCCGCCTGTGGGTTTACTTCACAACATTCACTAATTTACCAATAGTTCCTTTATCTGTTTCAATTTTCAGGATATAAAGACCTTGCTGCAGGTTGCTGCAGTTGATTTTATAGAATTTATCATTAATGGCGTATTGGGCAATTAATCCGGAAGTGGTTGAATAGAAGGATACGGAATGAATTACGTCATCTGATTTTAGGGTGATGAAGTCTTTTACAGGATTCGGGTATACCAACACTGAGTTGTTGAGCAGCATATCATTCCTGTTTGCAGTTCCTTCAGGTATTGCAGCTACATCATCAATGAGAACCTGAAACCTGCCGTGACTCCAGTAATGGCGGAAAGCAATACGGATCTCCTGGCCCATATAGTCATTTAAACTTACGTGACGTAGGGTCCATTCAGTTGCAAAGTTGTTTTCCATAAAGAGCTGTATAAAATCAGCAGGATTAAGGGTTCCGGCTGGAACAACTGATACTGAATAGTGATCCATAAACCACTCCCAGTGTGAGTTTACCCACCAGGCAAATTCATTCTTCTGGTCAGTTACCGTAAATGGGGGGGTGATGAAGTAATTGTCAGGCCACAGTGACCCGCCTATCGTACTCCATGACTCTGAATACGCTGAACCTGTTCCGGAGTGAGGTGGGAAGTTATCAGGATCATTGTGTTGTAACCATTTATAGCCATCGCCATCAGCATCAATGTTCTTCCACCCAAGTGGAGGGAAAATATCGCCATCAAAGCTTTCACTGGTGAATTCGCCAATGGTTTGTGCTTCACCAAGAAGGTTGATGTACAAGGTGCCCCCGTTTGTTTCAATCACGCAGACTGCATTATCAACGCTTATATCAGGCGATGAATAGCTAAAGCCGAAGCTGTAAGTTTCACCAAGACCAAGTGATACATCCTGAGGAATAATTGTAGTGGCAAAATCAGTACCCTCAAGGCCGGTTACTGCACTTATTGTAAGTATTCCGCCATCAATGTTTTGTAGTGTAAATATGTTGCCTGAGTGCGTTGTGTCACCAACCAGTATCACACTGGCATTCCATACATTATTGTTAATTGCGGCTGTAGGATTGGGGTTATTGTACTCAATAATGATTTCGTCCAATGCCACACCACGGTTAAGGTAGTAGTCGCCATCAGTAACATCCCTCCAGCGAAGCAGGAGACTGTCACTTGCCCATGCTGACATATCAAAATAGTCCTTATGCCATTGTTCAGGTGATTCGGTTGAAAGCACTGCTAAATCTGTCCATGTGGTACCATGATCAAGCGAAGCCTGGAAGAAGGTAGTATCGTGACCTATAATGCGTGGTGACTTGCCTTCAGGGAAAGCGTTGTTATTGTCGGCCCACCAGAAACTTATACGGAAACTATCAGGCAGGCTAATATATGGGGTCATCATAATTGCTTCACCTGGTTCATATTCAGTAGCTCCGGCAGAGTAGTTGCCAACTGCGGGTATTAAACCACGAATCCATTGTTTTTCTGCTTTGTTATCCCATCCGTAAGCAGGAAATATAGCGTCATTACCTTCAAAACCCATAACATAAGGGAATTGGGTGATATAAGGATCAGGATACGCATAGCCTTTTAAAGTCACCACGTTATTATTGTTGGTTGCATTGCTGCCGAAAGTAATGGTTTGGTTGAATAGTCCGGTGCTTACAGGATTAAAGCTAATAATTACCGGTTCAGATACCTCACCGCTGCTTAAAGTAATTGGTTGAAAGTTAGTAGAGAATGGAGCGGTGATACCGTCAACACTATTTATTTGAAGGTCAGTTCCTCCGAAGTTAGTGATAGTTACTTCAGCAGTATAAGAATAACCGGTTTCCCTGTATCCATAGTCAACAGCATCAGGAAGCACTACCAGCAAAGGCTCAGGTGCAAGTTCTTCAAATTGAAAACGTGTGTTGGGATAGTAATTGATGATACTATAAGGGCCTGGTGCCCCCGGGTTAAGTGGATCAATATCAAACATTTCACGTGTGCGACATGCAATATTTTCCAAATCTTCAGTTGCTGAACACATGAAGTAGTCATTCCAGGAATGCAATCCAACTGAGTTCTCATCAAAAGCAACTACCAGGTTATCCACATTATTATAAGCAAACGGGAAGTCGAGCGTAAGTTCAATCCAAACAGGCTCATTACCACCCGGAATATTAATGACACCATCATAAACCAGAATCATTTCATTAATGGGTATCCAGTTGGTAAAAACATCGTCCTGGGTATGTGCCATGTATATTTTAATGTTGTCAGTAAAAGGCTCACCTGAGCCCCCGTAATAATCTTCATATACATACTGATAACCGATTTTAGTAATCCTTTCACCGTTTACATTCAGGTTTTCCTGTTTATAGATTGTTTGTGAGTAAGTGTAATCCCAGCTTGGATCCATTGGAAGGCCAAGCCCTATCCAGTTCTCATGCCCTACCTGTATCATTCCTTCAGGAAGCTGAAAGCCTGAACCAGCAAGATAGATCAATAAGGTATCTACATTAGTTACAATGCTCATTATGCCGTCATCATTACCTTGAGCAACAGGTGAGTATGTAATGGTGAAATCGTACTGTTCTTCTGCGCCTAGTGAAACATCACCTGGACTGATGGAAGAAGTAAAAGTGGAATTGGAGAAAAGAACTTCATTTACAGTAAGTGTTCCACCGCCAATATTTGTCAGTTTAAAACCTTCAAGTGTTTTCGACTGGCCAACATCAACAGTTCCAAATTCAGCTCCGCTGTAATTAAGGTATGTAACAGGGACGGAAGGTATTGAACCAACCGTGACCTGATCAAGTGAAATAACTGAAACATACAGGGTTGAATAATAGTGTTCCCTGAATGCAATATAAACATCATCACCGGCATATGCTGAGAGATCGATTACGTGATGTGTCCATTCAGTAAGGTTATCATAAGCGAAGTATGCGATATCTTCCAGCACTATATTAAAGTCGCCCGGTTGGTTGCCGGTTGTTGACAGTAAAATTTGTACAGAATCACTGTAAGTTACAGGTTGGCGCTGAATCCAGAAGTCAAGCTGCATTTGCGGGCCTAAAGTTAGTTGGGGAGTGATTAAATATTGATCGGCAACATTGGGTCCTGCTGTATTCCAGGTACAATAGGCAACACCTCCGGGGCCAAATGGTGATGTAATTGTTCCCCCATTCCAACCGGGTATGGGTGTGGTACCTACTTCAATACCTTGCCAACCAGTTCCGCCCTGAGGATTAGCAATTGTCCAGTTTGTTGGCGGAAAGTTTCCATCAAACGTCTCGCTAAGTATAGCATTTTCAGTAGGTTGCGTAACTATGATACCAGGCGTTATGCCGGCTCTCACCGGATTAATGCCAATATCGCGGGCGCCTGTGATTCTCTGTGCATAACCGGTAGTTCCTGTGAAAACGGTTATCATGAGTATTAATGCTGTGAATTGTATATATCGTCTCATGTTTCTATATGTTGTTATAATTCAATCATTTTATTATGGATAGCGAACTTTGTAAGTTCAATGGTATTTGAGAGCTGAAGTTTTTTAAGAATGCCTGTTGTGTATGATTCTACATCAGCAATATTCATTTTTAGTGCTTCAGCTACTTCTTTGTAGCTTAAACCATGGGAGAGGCACTGAATAATATGGTTTTCATACTGATTGAGTTGGCTGTGGCCATTTAACGGGCGTTCAGGCAACCTGCACACGTACTTGTTACCAGTATAAACTGAATGTATAGCTTCATTTAATTCTGATGCATTTGCACTCTTCAGTAAGTAACCTAAAGCACCGGCGTCAAATACTTCATTAGCAAGTATTTCCTCATCGTTACCGCTCATAACTATCACTCTTACTTCAGGGTACTTAACTTTTAATTCAGCAAGTATGTCAATTACATTCTGCCCAGGCATAAATGCATCAAGTATTACAATATCAGTTGCCTGCTTCTTCAGTATATTAACAAGTTCAATATAATTGGCAGCTTTGCCAGTAACCTCAATAGAGTTATAAATGCTGAGCATGCTTTCAACGCCTTCAGCAAATATTTTATGATCATCAACCAATAAAACCCTGATCTTTTTCACTATAGTGTTTTTACAAATTTCTCAATGTAAATTTCTCCATCGTTATCCCTGAGTATAAGCACATAAACACCTCCGGCAAATGTTATGGGTATTTGTATAGCTGCTGTATTTGAGAACGCTGAGCTGTAGATTACTTTTCCGGTTATATCGTTGATTTCAGCTTGTATATTTTTCTTCTCAGAACCCAGGTTTACGGTTAGAAGGTTACTTACCGGATTAGGATATATTGACATTTCTCCTTTATTAAGATTTACCGTGCTGGTAGTATTCTGGCTTAATTTATGGATAAACCCATCTTCATAGTAAAAACCGGCTTGAGGAATATCATGAGCGGTGATGTAAACAATTGCCGGTGAAGGGTCAACATCTGTCCATGATTCGAAACCTCCAACAGTGTATACATTGTAATCGTTATCTACTGCAATATCCCTGCCTGTATTAATATTGACATCAAAATACACGTTACCTTCGAATGCCATTGCCCAGGAGAAAGCTCCGTTACGTGTTAATTTACTTATATACACTTCATAATATGCACCGGCTGTTAAAAGGAATTCATTATCTCCCGGGTCGAAATCAGCAGTTGTCATGAAGTAACCTGTTGTATATACATTACCCATGTCATCAGTTGCTATGGCGTTACCCCAATCGGTATCATCACCACCTATTTTTCTTGCCCAGATAAACCTGCCCTCAGGATCAAGTTTCCACACAAAAGCATCGTAGTTCTGACTTGACATAATGTACTCCTGTGATCCGGGATCAAAGTCAACATCTGTATAGAATTCACCTGTTACCAGGATGTCATTGAACGGGTCAACGGTAACACCATTTGCCCAGTCCTGACCTTCACCACCAACCTGAACGGCCCAATTAAATTCGCCCTCAGGCGATAGCTTTAGAACGAAACCATCGGCATAAAGAGGTTGATTCCCGGTTGAAATCATATAATAAGTATCAGGTCCCGGATCAAAATCGGCTGTTAATTCAAAAATTCCGGCAACAATTATGTTTCCTGCGGCATCGAGGATTAGTGAATTGCCCGCATCAAAACCATCACCACCAACCTGGCCTGCCCATATGAAGTCGCCATCACTTGTGAGTTTCAGAATAAATGCATCGTATAAACCTGCTGTTAAAGCAAACACACCGGGTCCGGGATCAAAATCTATAGATGCACCGAATACCCCTGTTGCAAAAATATTCCCGGTGGCAGGATCAATTGTAAGGGAAGTAGCTTGATCAAAATCAGAATTGCCACCTATCTGTTTCGCCCAGATGAAGTTGCCGGAAGCATCATATTTGGCTACAAAAGCATCATACCCATAGTAAGAAGTAAGATTAAAAACGCCGTCACCCGGATCGAAGTCGGCGTTAGCCCTGAAAGCTCCGGCCAGGAGAATATTACCGTCAGCGCCAATTTGAATATCAAACGCTGCATCTGACTCCGAACCACCGATTTGTCTAGCCCATAGGAAGTTGCCATCAGCATCAGATTTCATGAGGATAATGTCACCACCTCCGTAGCTAGTTAACTTAACCTGGTTAGGACCGGGGTTAAAAATCATTGTATCGGAAAAGTATCCGGCTGTGAATACATTACCTTCACTGTCGAGAGCAACACAGGTTGCCTCGTCAAAAGAATAACCACCAAATGACTGCGCCCATTCATACTGGATCTGCGCCATAAGGTGGCCACTCATCATACATGTGCTCAACAAGAGTGCAATCAGAGCAGCACTTAATTTTTTGTTTTTCATCGTAAGTGAATTTTGACCTTAGTTTGTAATGTCACAAAAATATGGTCTGCCTGCAGGTGAGACAATAGGTAAATTAGCGGATGATTTTATCAGCGAAACACGCAAAAGCTTACAGCTCAACGAGCTTGTTCTTGATTGCGAATTTTACCAGCTCAATGGTATTCCTTAGTTCGAGCTTTTCAAGGATGTTGTTTTTGTGGGCTTCAACAGTGCGGGTGCTTATACCCAGTTCTGCAGCTATTTCCTTGTAACCTAACCCCTCAGATATCAGTCTTATAATATCAAGTTCCCTTGGGGTAAGGCCTGCAAGTTTATGAATTGAATATTTGTCGCCAAATCTGGCTTTGTTAATGAAATTGCGGCTAAGAGACTTTTCCAATGATCTGCTGATATATTGTTCGCCCTCGAAAACTGCATGTATGGCTTCGAGCAATTCATCTTTTTCTACACTCTTGGTAAGGTAACCGCTTGCCCCTTCTCTGAATGAAGTGGTTATAAGATCCTCTTCACTGTTACCGCTGAGGATTATTACTTTTATGTGGGGATACTTCTTTTTGATATTTTTCAATATCTCAATCCCTATAGGTTTAGGAAGAAAGATGTCAAGCATGATAATATGTGGCTCATCCTGTTCAATCAGGCTAAATAGCTCATCACTATCGAGTGTTTTTCCGATAACTGTTATTGCAGGATCTTCCATGAGGAGGGATGTTATTCCATCCATCACTATCATGTGATCGTCAATGAGTGCTATTTTAATTTGTGTCATGATGAGCAACATTATATACTACACCGGCCTTATCGGCCATCTTTGTAAGTCCTGCTTTATCGTTCATCTTTGCAAGTTCCTTAGGTAAAGTAAAGTAGAATGCTGAACCACGGCCTGTTTCACTTAGCACCCAAAGTTTACCACCATTCCTTGTAACAAACTCCATACATAGGATCAGCCCTATACCGGTGCCCTTCTCTTCTGAATTGCCAATTGTTTTGTGATCAACATCCACACGGAAAAGTTTACCGGTATCTTCCTTTGAAATGCCAATGCCACTATCAATTACGCCAACCTGAATGAATTGACCTGTTTCCGTTGAGTTTATGGTAATGCTGCTGTCAGGATGTGAGTATTTTATAGCATTTGATATCAGGTTTGTGAAGATGGTTGACACCATGTTTATATCACCATAAGCATAAATACCCGGCTTAATGTCAAGCTGAAGCTGTATATTCTTTTTATCAGCGGATTCCTGCAAGGTTGCCACCGATTTGTATGCCAGCACTGCAAGGTCAAGTTGTTGCGGTTTGAATTGTAGTGATCCTGATTGTGAGGTTGACCACTGCAAAAGATTCTGGAATAAATTATATAGGTTTTCAGATGATTTATGGATACCCCTGATGTGCTCAAGTTTCCTTTGCTCGCTTAATTCATAAAATGAGGTGGTAAGCATCTTTGTAACCGAACGGTATGCACTTAGTGGGTTTTTTATGTCGTGAGCAATTATGGTGAAGAACTTATCCTTGGTGGCATTAAGTTCTTTCAGGGCGGTTTCTGATTTACGTTTTAAATCGTAAAGGCGATAAAAGACGATTGACAGGATAAGTACCAATACACTTATTACTGCCAGGAATACCATCATGTTCCTGTTTTTCTCAATCTGCACCTGTTGAAGCTCGTTGTCCTTTGTGAGGTTACTGATCACAATCTCTTTACGTTCATTCTGGTACTTTGCTTCCATTTCAAGCACAAGTTTCCGGTTTTCGGAGTTTAATACACTATCACTGGCTTGCTTGAATAATTTATGGTATTTAAAGGCCTGCTCATATAGTTTTAAGCTATCATAACTCGAGGACAGGCTTTGATAGAACATACTCTGTAACGAGGTTAGTTTCATTTCATCAGCAATAGCAAGTCCTTTCTCACTGTTAGCGATCGCTTCATTGTATTTTCCTGTTTTAAGGAAAGAAATGGTCATATTGGCTATACATACCGCTATTCGCCGCCGGTCGTTGAGTTGCTCATTAAGTTTCAGAGCACTCTTGTAGTATTTTATCGCTGTTAAGTGCTGGTTGCTCTTACTTGAGATAATTCCCATATTCAGATAACAGGCAGCCTGCCCTCTTTTATCATCCAGCTTAATATAGATAGCCAGTGATTTATCGAGATAAGCCATGGCCTGGTTGATACTGTCGAGATCGATATAATTTGCAGCAATATTGTTATAACACACCCCCATGTTATAAGAATCATTCACTTGCTCAAAAATGCTTACAGATTTTTGAAGGTACTTAATGGCATTAATATTATCAGATTGGGCATTAAGCATGTTTGCCACATTAATGTAGCAGTTTGCAACTTCCTTTTTGTCGTTTAATTTCTGGGCAAAACTGAGTGATTTAAGGTAATGGGTCATTGCCTGGTCGTAATTCTCTGTAGTGCTAAATGTATGGCCAATACTATTATTGGCATGAATGATCCCCTTTATATTCTGAAGTTCATCATACATTTTAAGAGCCCTTTCATAGTTCTGTTTTGCCTGAGCATAATCCTGCCGTGAAACGTAAATATCACCAATAGAACTGAAATAAGTGGCAATTCCAAGGTTGTTTTTTGTTGTCTGAAATATGGTATAAGCCTTATTCAGGTACTCCATCGATTTGTCGAATTCATGCTGACGGTAATAAACCATGCCTATGTTGATCAAAGCATCTGCAGTTCCCTTTTGAAAGTTGGCTTTCTGTGCAATATCCAGTGCTTCCTGAGCATATTCAAGTGACTTATTATAGTCGGTATTCCGGTAGGATCTCGATAGCTTATTGAGCACAGTTGACCTGGAAGTATCAATTTTAGTTTGGCCAAGCACCTTAATAAGACTGTCAGTATTCTCCTGCCCCAAACCATAAATTTCAGGTACACCAATAAGTAAAAGAGTGATTATAAGGTTTCTTAAAAGCACAGCTGTAAATGTATGGGTGCAAATATAGTATAATAGAGCGTGACTCCTAAAGTGGTGGTTTCACCAAATAGGGAAGGAACTATCTGAGATTAATCTCATTTATAAGCATTGAGTTTAGGGCAAGATGATTACCCAAACGTTAGTTAAGTAATCCAAGACAAAAACCATGGAAGTAATCACATCGTCAGATGATGGCGGAGCCGTCAGAACAAAGGAAGTGAAAGCATTTGGCACAGCGGCGGCAGATGCGAATCTTCAGCAAATGAGCATCAGGCGCAGGGAATTTCAGGTGCAGGATGTGGAAATAGAAATATTGTATTGCGGGGTTTGCCATTCCGACCTTCACACGGCGCGAAACGAGTGGCATGGTACCAAGTACCCATGCGTCCCCGGTCATGAAATAGTGGGCAAAGTTACCGGCGTGGGCGGTGAGGTTACTAAGTTTAAGGTGGGCGATCTGGCTGCTGTGGGTTGTATGGTTGATAGTTGCCATGATTGCGATTACTGTAAGGAAGGACTGGAGCAGTTCTGCGCTGCTGGGAACATCCAGACCTATAATTCGCACGATAAGTATATTGGCGCGGAAACCTATGGTGGCTACAGTGAAAGCATTGTTGTTACAGAAGATTTTGTACTGCGGGTTCCTGAAAACCTTGATCTGCCTGCAACTGCGCCGCTGTTGTGTGCCGGCATTACTACCTATTCGCCATTGAAACACTGGAATGTAGGCCCGGGTGTAAAGGTAGGAGTTGTTGGTCTTGGCGGACTGGGGCATATGGCAGTTAAGATTGCTAAGGCGATGGGAGCGGAGGTAGTTGTTTATACCACTTCACCTTCAAAGGTGGAAGATGCAAGGAAATTAGGTGCTGATGATGTGGTGCTTTCGAAAGATAAAGAGCAGATGAAGCGGTATAAAGGCAAGTTGCACTTTATTATTGATGCTGTTTCAGCACAACATGATATCAACAGTTACCTGAAACTCTTGCGTGTAGATGGATCGCTGGTATTAGTAGGAGCTCCTGAGCATCCATTACCTGTAGCCGCATTCAATGTTATCACTCACCGCCGCACATTGGCAGGCTCATCAATTGGCGGTATCAAAGAAACCCAGGAGATGCTCGACTTCTGCGGCAAGCACAACATTGTATCCGACATCGAGATGATCGATATCAACCAAATCAACGAAGCGTATGAGCGATTGTTGAAGGGGGATGTGAAGTATCGGTTTGTGATTGATATGCAGAGTTTGAAGAGTGGTTAGTGGTTAGTGGTTAGTGGTTAGTGCATTGGTTCTGGGATCTGGGTTCTGGGTTCAGCGTTAGTTTAGCGTTTAGCGTTTAGCGTTTAGGGATATCCCACTTTAGCCTTTAGCCTTGTCAATTACCTTTAGCCCTTAGTCTTTTGCCTTCAACCGGTACGCCGCTTTATTAATATCTGCAACACTCTTTAGCTTCCTCGGTGTGTTGAGCTCTTTATCGAGGAAATCATAGATCTTGAGCCTTATTTCCTTGGCAGTGCGGGTATCAATGCGGTCGAAGGAGTGGCCGCCTTCAACGTCGGTGAATATCTCGTATTCAAATTTCTTGCCTTCAGCTTTCATGGCATTGATAAGGTGCTCCACTTCAAGTGAATACACATCATCGTCGTTGGTGTTGGTGTGTATCAGTAGCGGGGTTTTAAGCTTGTGGACATTCCATACGGGCGATCGGCGGCGGTACTCGTTGACATCGTCTTTGGCTTCTTTGCCGATGTGGTAGTCAGCGGAGAACAGCGCCCGGTAATCATCATCATAATAACCCATTCTTGCAATCAGGTCGCTTACCGGAACACCCGCGAAACATACTGCGTACTTTTCAGGATTGTCAAATACGCTCATCAGCGCTATCAACCCGCCATGGCTCCAACCAATAATGCCAACCCTGTTTTTATCAACCATTTCATAGTTTTCCACCATATAATCGCGACTGGAGTTTACATCGCCTATCTCCAGTCCGCCGTAATCTATCTTTTCATAAAAGTCCTTGCCATAGCCGGTACTTCCGCGATATTCGGGCGCCACAACAATATACTGCTGTGCCATCAGCTCCCTGATGATATGGGCGTGGTAGGTGGTAAAGTCGGCATGAACGCCACCATGCGGCAATACCAGTAGCGGATACTTCTTGTTCGGGTCAATGTCCCTGGGCATAAACACATAGGCATAAAACTTCAGGGGATTGCCGATGCCCATTGCTGTAGGTTTCTTCTCCTGCTGCTTTTCAGATACCGGCGGGCCCGTGATATACACCTTATCAATAAAGGCCACATCGCCAACCCGGTTATACCATTGCACATCATCAACAGCTTTCTTTATGGCATCAAGCTGATGCTCAAGCGAAACGATCTTATTTTCAAGGTCCTTCACTGCTTGTGGGGCTTCCTGCGAAAGCACATTCCCACTCAAAAACAGGGCTAAAAGAGCAAAACATAGGTGTTTCATTTTTCAGAGTTTTGAGCAAATATAAGAAAAAGCATAGAGCAGAGGGCATAGAGCATGGCGGTCTATGGCAATGGACTTCCCACTGCAATATCGCATCGGTGATACGGTTGTCCATGGGCTGGATTAGTAGCGGGTTTGGGACCTTTGTTTGCTGTTGTGCTGGTGGTTTGCCTTTGAGGATTGTTCAACTTGCTGGCATTCTCAACGGTTGGAGAAAATGAACTGCTTGCAGCACCTGTTGCGGGACTTGAAACCTGAGTTTCATTAGACTTTGCCGGTGAATTTGTATTTGTTGCTGAAGTTGTTGTGTTTGTTGATGTTGAAGTTGCTGGGGATGCTGCTGTTGTTGAGGCTGCTGTTGTATTTGAGGTTTTAGGAGCCGAATTTAGTGGCGCACCAACCGGAATATCGCACCGGTGGTTAGGCTGACCGTGCGGTGGGTTCAGCATTGCCACTTCATTTTTCTCTTCGCCTGTTGACACTTCAACATTATCAGTCTTAACAGGCTCAGGTTGAGTTGGTAGAGTATCAACCTTCATAAGGTTTTCAGATGCTGATGACGTATTGGGGGACTGTTGAGTTTGGTCCGAATCCTGAGTTGCCTGGTTGCAGGAAGTCAGGATAAAGAAAACTGATACTATGATTAAAACGATAGAGGATTTCATGTTTTAAGGTTGGTTAATACTAAATGTTGCTAATAATTCTAACGCATTCCGGGCTTTAATAACAAACATTAGGATGACTTGTTTTGGCCAGGTGCATAAGCCTAACGATTTTCAAATCGCGCAATATTTCGTAAATTTACAAAATAAATTTCAAGTATAAATGAAATGTATGTAATCTTGACATTGAGTTACAGCAATTATAAATAAGTATCACTATGGAATTTCTTAATAGTATTCTTGAAAACTCTTCATACGGAGTAGTCACTGCATTTGCGCTGGGAATACTCACTGCTATAAGCCCTTGCCCGCTTGCTGCAAATATTTCAGCAATAGGATATATCAGCAGGGACCTTGAAAACCGGAACCGGGTGTTTTTAAACGGACTGGTTTATACGCTCGGAAGAGCAATTTCATATACGCTTATAGGGGTTATTATCTATTTTGGAGCCAGTAAGTTTGAAATTACCAGACTATTCCAGGGTTGGGGTGAGAAGATTTTGGGTCCGGCATTAATTATTATCGGCCTCTTTATGCTCGACTTTATCAGGATCAACATCCCTGGTTTAAATCTCACAGAGAAAATGGAGAACCGGCAAGGAAAAGGCTATTGGCCTGTTTTGTTGCTTGGTATTGTTTTCGCTCTTGCTTTTTGCCCTTATAGTGGTGTGCTTTATTTTGGGATGCTTATTCCTCTGACTATTTCAAGTGCATCAGGGTTGTTTCTTCCCCTCGTTTTTGCGTTGGCTACCGGATTACCCGTTATTCTGTTTGCCTGGTTGCTGGCTTATACCGTTGGCAACGTGGGCAAAGCCTACAACAGATTAAAAACATTCGAGTTGTGGTTTCGCAAAATCATAGCTGTTTTATTTATTGGAGTTGGGTTATATTACGTTGTAATCTATTTTATTTAGTTTAGTAATAAATGCATCTGTTAAGAGCTCATCCAGAGCTTCAAGTGTAAATAATGTTTCGGGAAATAATATGCATGAATTAGTCGATCAAAACGAGACAATCGCGAAAGCTGAACAAAACGAGTCATCTGCGAAAGAGGAACAAAAAAAGAAAAGGACAATCCTGACCATTTCGATTGCAATAGTATTACCACTATTAATTGCGCTGTATCATTTTCTTCCTGAATTGGTTGACGCTTTTACATACGACTTTCTAAAGCTTAATCCGGGAACGCATTTTGGAGAAGCGGTAAATTTCTTCTTTTATGATACTGTAAAGATTTTAATCCTTCTTTTCCTGATTAGCAGTTTAATGGGGGCGGTTAATGCTTATTTCCCTGTTGACAGGCTAAGAATATACCTTACTACAAAAAAGCTGTACGGCCTTGAATATTTCTTTGCCTCTTTCTTTGGAGCCATTACACCTTTTTGTTCATGCTCCTCAATACCCTTATTTATTGGTTTTGTAAAAGGCGGTATCCCATTAGGGGTAACCTTTTCATATCTGATAACATCACCTTTGGTTAACGAAGTTGCAGTGGCCATGTTTTTAGGCTTATTCGGAATAAAAGCAACCTTAATTTACGCAGGTAGTGGTATTTTAATGGGTATGATTGGAGGTTATTTCCTGGGTAAACTTAAACTTGACAAATACTTAACCGATTGGGTGCTCCAGGTCCAGGCAAACTCTATAAAAGAAAATGAAGTATGGGAAGGTGAAAAGACGCCTTTCATCGACAGGTTGCCAACTATTATCTCTGATGGCTGGGATATTGTGCGGAAAGTATTGCTTTACGTTATCATTGGTATTGGTATAGGAGCTGCTATGCACGGATATGTGCCGGAAAACTTCTTTACGGAATTCCTATCAGCCGACAAGTGGTATGCAGTACCCTTAGCCGTATTAATTGCAGTACCAATGTATGCAAATGCCGCCGGCATAGTTCCGGTAATACAGGTATTTGTTGCCAAAGGAGTTCCACTGGGTACTGCTATTGCCTTTATGATGGCCGTTGTAGGTTTATCGTTACCTGAAGCCACTTTGCTAAAGAAAGTAATGAAGTGGAAGCTTATAGGGATATTTTTTGGTACCATTACGGTATTTATTATTCTGCTGGGGTATTTGTTTAATTTGGTGATTTAGCAGTCAGAAGTTCTGGGTTCTGAGTTCTGGGTTTAGAGTTTACATAGGTTTTGAACAAACCCCACTTTATACTTTAGCCTTTAGCCTCGGTCCCCGAGTTTTTATCGAGGGGTTAGCCTTTAGCCTTGTCCTTAACCGCTCACTACTCACTACTCATCGCTAGCGGCAATAAACAATAAAAAACCTTTAACTGTTCCTATTACAACAGATCAGTTAGATGAAAGAAGCAATCAGCAAAGGAATCCGAAAAGCATACAACAAACTTATTCATAGCATTGGATTGCTTCCCGCTGTAATAGGAATTGCTTTTGTGCTGATGGCAGTTGCAATGCTTGAGTTGGACAGCTCGGACGTTGGGGAAAAGATAACAGAACGGTTTAAGTGGCTTTCGCTTTCAGAGGGCACAACCGCATTAACTATAGTTGCTACCATTGCAACAGGTATTATTTCACTTACGGTTTTCAGTTTTTCAATGGTGATGCTTCTGATGAATCAGGCTGCTTCACATATGAGTAATCGCTTGCTCACTAGTATCATTGATGATAAAACCCAAAAGTTCATCCTAAGCATCTACATAGGGACCATCATATTTTCTCTGTTCTTATTGAATAATATTAGTGCCGGAGATGACGCCAATGTGCCTGTATTAAGTGTGTACATGCTTGTGGCGTTGATAATTTTTGATGTATTTCTTTTTGTTTACTTCCTGAATTATATCACGCAATTATTCAGATACGAAAGGTTGATAAAGAGAATTCACGACAATACACTGGTTGCTTTGAAGCGGATTCATAAGAAAAAACAATGGTATAAAACAGAGGGAATGACCGACATATACGATGGAAAAAAAATGTGGAATAGTATTCAGGAAGTACTGTCTTCTGTAAGCGGATACTATGAAGGGTTCAGTGAATCAGACCTTCTTGAATTCACAACTAAACATGATGTTGCTGTTCGATTCATACATGCAAGTGGCAAATACCTGCTCAAGGGAGCACCGCTTCTGCACATTAACAAGCCGATGAGTGAGGATGATGTAGTGACAATGCTTCATACAATTAATTATTATCACCGGCAGGAAATAGACCAGAATGTTTATTACGGTTTTTTGCATTTGCAAGAGGTGGCTGTAAAGGCGCTTAGTCCGGGTATTAACGACCCCGGCACAGCAGTACTGTGCATGAATTCACTGGCAAACCTGTTTTACACGATTATAGCTGAGCCTTTAACAGATGCGGTTAAGGATGCGGAGGGCAAAACCCGCATTATTACAAAGCTATATACCATTCCGGAGCTCTTCGAAAAGAGTATGACGCCTATATTCGATTACGGCAAGAATGATCTCACCATTATGGCTACCTATATTGATATACTTAATCAACTGATGCACTCCACTGCGGATGAAGAAACACGGCTCTTCTTTGAGATGAAACTGGAAGAGATTGATCAAAAAGCATAGTGTGAATTAAACTACAATGGAAAGATTTTGATGCCGACTCTATCTATATGGTTTTTCAAGTCTACTTCCTTGATTGTGTTGTAATCTATAAGGTCGAAGAAATAAGGCATCACTGATTCTTCATTCAGTATAAAGCTTAATCTTGTTATTTTTTGTAAGTTAAGATCTTGACCTTTCAGTGCAATATCAACATCACTTCCGCTTTTGTAATTGCCCTTTGCCCTGCTTCCAAAAATGTAAGCCTCTGATACAGCAGGTTCGGCTGTTAAAATTTGGCGTATCAATTCAATTTCACCCGGTTTGAAACCAAACAGATCATTCATTATTCTTGTCTGAAAAGGTTTTATAAAGGTCTTTAAACAATTTGAAGTACTTGTTCCTGATAAGTTTCTCAACTTCGGTTGCTTTTTCTTCATCGTAGGTATGAGCAGTAAGGTTTCAAAGTTGCTGAACCGCTGTTTCCAACGAATATCTTCCTGCATAATAATAGCTAATGAGGTGTGTTTTCAAATTGGTGACAATATAGTAAGAATTTGAATTAGATGGATGTTCATGACCGGAATTTACCAACATCAATGATGGACAGATAGATAAGTTTACCAGCATCCGCGATGGAAAGGTAATGAGTTTACCAGCATCCGTGATGGACAGGTCGCGACCTGTCCCTACATTTTGTTTAATACTAATTTCTTCCCGTACCTCCTGTTATCAGCAGCTTCAAACCTTAGTAAATATATCCCTTCAGGGAATTTACTCACGTCGAATGATATGGAGGTTTCGCCAGGTACAAGGTTATATTCAGTTAACTCACGGCCCATTATGTCAATCAGTTTCATACTGGTGATGTTGCCGGTGTAGTCAATGGTGACTTTATCAGATGCTGGGTTGGGATAGATATCAAATGTTTCCAGATCATAGTCTTTAACTGCAGGTATTGTGCAATCTTTTGGATAGCATGCTTCTTGACTATAATCTGATTCACAATCACTATAAACGGCTGTTACAGTGTAACAAGGAGAAGGATAATCTTCAATATAATCGATATATTCTGTTGCTGCGGTGTAAGCAATAAATATGTCGTCTCTATACAGGTTATATCCTATCAGAGATTTTGATCTCTTAAGCCCATTTAGATTTTTGCCTGCCGTGACATATCCGGCAAGATTCCAGTTGTAATTTAGACCATAAGCTTGCGACATAGATTCCCATACATTACCATCTAAAGAAATCAGATCACCATAACCAACAACGGCCGGACCTGCATCATGTCCGGCAACATAATTGGAACCATGGGTTATCTGGTAACCAAACCATACTTCAGTAGTTCCTGAAATAGAGACAGGGGTGTTGAGATTGAATTCATTCCATTCTCCTGAGGTGTAGAAGGCAACAGGCTGACTTAAAATAAGCTGACTTGCATTTGGTCCTGTCCAAACTTTTAAAACGATTGTTCCCCCTGGGGAGAAAGGGTACATCTTTATCTTTGTTAAGCTGGTTCCTGCATATTGAACAAGCTGTTCGGATGTGAACCTAACAGCTACGTTAAAGGTGCCACCACCTTGCAAACCTATAGCATTGATATTAGCTCCATAATCCCAACGTAACCATGCACTGGCAGGGGGTGGCGGGATTTCAGGAGATGTCCATTGTATCAAAATTTCACACTCGTCATGTCCTGGAATTAAACCTGCAATCACATCATAAGGCTTTTTGCATTCACGCCTAATTACTATATTGTCAATCTGCCAACTGTGGATGTTGACCGTGCTTTCTCCCTCAGCCCTGAATCTTATTTTAAAAGGTTTGCCTTTTGCTTCATTAGTTATATCAATGGTTTGATTTTGCCAATCGAGATTTTCAAGATTAGGAAAACGTAACTTTTCAATCCATTCATCCCCATTAAAGACTTCGAAGAACAGAATTTCAGTACCTGTAAGGTTAATAACATGCTGGTTAAGATCAAAAGTCATTATTATTTCCCCGTCAATAAAGCCACTTCCATCCATCCAGTAGCTTGTTAAAGATTTGGAATAATTAATGATGACAGGACTGTAATTGAATTTGACAGATGGTGCCGGATTGCCCTCAGTCCCTGCAATTTGCCAGTTTTCTGACTCCACATCCCAAAGGTTGGTTTGAAAAGAGCCGGTGGTAAATAGTTCTGTGAAAGGGAGTTGGTTAATGTAATTGATATCTGTAATTACGAAAGTAATGTTAGAAGGGGTTGACTCGGCTGTATCTCCCGGAAAGCCATAGAACGAAAGGTCGTATACGGCCGTTGCTTTATAGAAAGTGACTGGTATATCGGGCGTTGCATCATTGTATGAAAGGGTAGGATGCTGGGTGAAGCCCAACAGCTCATTGTTGGAGTAAATGCGGTAGCCAATTAAACCGGATGGAATAGTATCGTTTGAAGAAGCTGTATCAACCGGTGCTTCCCATGTTAACTGCACATCAGGTTGCTGAAACAGAGCCTGAAGGTTTAAGGGCGGATAAAGGTTCAGTGTATCTTGCGCAAAGCTATTCCCGGATAAGATTCCAAATAAATTGAAAATAATGATTACCAGCAAGTAGATTTTTCTCATAATGAGCTTTTTATATGTTAGAAGCGTTAGCTACATATATATGACAACAAAACTGAGTTTTACCCTAAAAGAAGTTTGAGTTTTTTTTGTTGTCAGCTGTCAACTATCCCCGCATTCACGCGCAGCAGTCAGTTAAGATGATTGTCGCTTAATGTTTTCAACTCGAATTATACATGGTTAGAACAAATGAATAATCTCCCTGTTAGGTTTTTAAGTTTTAAAACCAGGAATATATATAGTTAGTAAGGTTAACTTGAGATTTATAAGAACACAAGAAAAATGAAATACAGTACTCTACTCTTCATGTTGGTAAGTTTAATTAGCATTGCCAGGGCACAACATGATGATCATTCGAATTCAACGACTTCGAAATCAGATTCAAATTACTATCCTGGGGCTGAAAGAGTAGTTAACTCAACGGGAAATACGGTAACCTACCATTTGACCGTAAGCGACACAATAGTCAATTTCACTAATAAAAGAATGCACGCGCTGGCAACAAATGGTCAAATACCGGCGCCTACATTGCTTTTTACAGAAGGGGATACTGCCGAGCTATTTGTTCACAACAAAACGGATAAAACAGTTTCCTTCCATTGGCACGGCATTCTTCTTCCTAATAAGTTTGATGGTGTTCCAATACTCACAACTGAGGTTATTAATCCCGGTGACACGTATCTTTTCAAATTTAAAATAATTCAGCACGGTACATACTGGTACCACTCTCATACAGAATTGGATGAGCAGATTGGTCAGTATGGACCTATAGTAATTCAACCCCGTGATGGAATTTCCATGAAAGAGAAAGTGATCCATTTATCTGATTGGATCAATGAACAGCCCTGGGAGGTGCATCGCACATTGAAGAGGCATAGCGACTGGTATATTATTGAACGCAAAGCAGTTCAAAGCTATGCTCGGGCCATAGCAACAGGTAATCTGGGAACTAAGCTTTGGTTTGAATGGAATCGCATGCCCGATTTTGACCTTGCAGATGTGTATTATGATGCCTTTCTTGCAAATGGTCATCAATCCTCGAATGCCGATGAATTTGAACCTGGTGATAGTGTTAGGTTAAGAGTAATAAATGGTGGAGCTTCTTCACATTTCTGGCTTGAATTTTCAGGGGGCAGCATGATTGTGGTTGCTGCCGATGGACTTGAAATAGAGCCTGTTGTGGTCAATAAGGTATTCATAGCAACAGCAGAAACCTATGACCTGATAATTGCAATCCCGGCGAATGGTAGTTACGAGTTTCGTGCAACTTCATGGGACAGGGCAGGCCATAGTTCAGTATGGTTTGGTAAAGGAGAAAAACATCAGGCACCAACACTTCCCAGACCTGATTATTTCAAACTTTCAAATGAAATGATTGAGATGGGAAATATGATGGACATGACAATGGGCATAGCCCCGAAGAATGCTCCTGAAACAGAAGTTTTTCCGCCGGGTATGGCACCTGAACATAAAATGAATCACGAAGAAGGAAATGATACGATGAGTATGGGCGGAATGCATAAAAATCCGTTAGGAACAACAATGACTGGTTATAATCAAATACAGGCAGCTTTTCCCGGTGATGTTCTTTTAAATTATGATATGCTGAAAGCAAAAGTACCAACAACCCTTCACAGCGACCGGCCCACACGAATAGTGCATCTTTTTCTAACCGGTAACATGAGGCGGTATGTATGGTCAATTAATGACTTGCCGCTTTCAAAAGCAGACAAGATACTGATCAATAAAGGTGAGAATGTACGCTTTGTTATGCATAACACTACAATGATGAGTCACCCCATGCACTTGCATGGCCACTTCTTCAGGGTTGTGAATAAACAGGGGGAATATTCCCCTTTGAAACACACTGTCAACATTGAACCCATGGAGACTTTAACAATGGAATTTGCTGCTACAGAAGATAAAGACTGGTTTTTCCATTGCCATCTGCTCTACCACATGATGTCAGGAATGGCCCGGACAGTAAGCTATGATCATCCACAAGACCCTGAATTAAAAGAAGATCAGCAACAGTACAAGAAATTTGTGTCGGACGACAGGTCCTTTTTCCCCTTTGCAGAAGTTCAGGTACAAAACAACGGCCTTTTCGGTGAGTTAAACCTTCATAATACTTACTGGCTGCTAAATGTTGAAGGTAAGAGCAACTGGAGCGGTGAATATGAAATAGAACCTAAAGTGCAGAGGTACTTTGGACCAAGACAATTTTTCGCGGCGTACCTCGGCGGTGACTTCTCCCGCCATGAAGTAAAGAATTCTGAAACGGGAATTAGGTATAAAGAAGATGAACAATTAGCCACGGCCGGATTACGCTATTTCTTACCAATGAGTCTTTGGGCAGATCTTAGGGTAGATCATAATGGAGATTTCAAATTAGCGTTGGAAAGGGAAGAAATTCCTATTACACAGAGATGGCGAATAGGTGCCTCGGTGGAATATGATCTTAAAGAGGATTGGGAATACACCATCAATACATTTTACATTCTTACAAAATATATCGCACTGTCAGCAAACTACGATAATGAATTTGGCTGGGGCGGAGGGTTACTGATTGTATATTAGTTTCCGCTTATATAAGCTGATAACAAAAAAACCGCCCCAATCGGGGCGGTTCTAATTGACTTCGCTTTCGCGACAACTAAACTATTTGGCTAGGACTATATCAATGATAACTGTCCTGTTGTAAAAACGCTCTTCGGGGAGTTTATTGCCAAATGGGGCAACGTCGGTTTTGTCGCCGTAACCGGATGACTGGAATTTAACACCTTTTTTACCGAGTTTGGTAAGTGCACTTTGCAGGATTTTCTGGGCATCTGCTGCGCGCTCTTGTGAAAGGGTCATATTGTAGGCAGCATCGCCAATCATATCAGTATGACCGTGTATGATTACGGTTGAGTAGTCCATAATTTGTGGGGCTACTGTTTCGTTAAGGAATTTTTCATAAGAAGCTACTGTTTCTGACTTGTTAAAATCAAACAATACGCTGAACCTGAGTTCGGTTTGCTCAACTACGTTGTCATGTACCAGGCGCAATGTGCTTTCTTCCTGTATGATGCGTCCTTTATCAGTTTGGGCATTCATTACAACCTTGTAAGTGCCATCAGTGCGGCCGCCAAGAATGGTGTTGGCTGAAACGCTTGCCTGATCACTGGTATAAGGTCCAAAATGCTGAGCATTGTTATTTTCATCGATAACATCTATAGTCCAGCTCTTGATTTTATCATCATCCTGAGCGGTAGTGGTAAATACTACCTTACCTTGGTTAGGATCATCAAGCACAGTTGTGATCTGCAGTGGAGCAAGCAGTATTGCTGAATTGCTTACGATGTCAACCCTACGGTCGCCCTCTTGCAACATAGTGAGGTCAATTGTTCCACCTGGTTGAGCTGAAGGTATGATTGGCATATCGCGGCCTTCAGTTGAAATGCGGGTAGCGCTTATTCCGTATACATCAACAAGGTATTTTTTAATTGATTCAGCATATTCCTTACCAGCTGCAGCACCCTTGCCTGCTGAAGAGCCAATCAGTGTAACTGAAGTTGTAGGATTATCCCTCATACGATCACCGAGGATGTTCAGGATATTATAGTAAGCGTGCATCTGGCGCTTTGAGCGACCATCAACATTTACTGGTTCAGCTTCCTGGAATGTATTTTCAGTGAATTCCAACGCCTGTTTGCTGTTGAGCTGAACGTAGCGTTTTGGAATTTCGTTTGAATTCTCGCCAAAGAACACATAATTACGAAGTGGGAATGATTCTTTAACAACCCTTCTAACAGGAATGCTGGCGGGAGCTTTTACGCTGAAGTCGGCATTAGGATCTGTTGCTACAACGGCAACCGGTTCAATTGGTGTTGTTTTAGTGATTGTTGGCTTAGTGGCACGGGCACGACCTATTTTCAAGGCAATTCCTGCACGTACTGTTTGTATTGACCAGCTTTCTACATTGCGGGGCTCACGTCCGAAGTATGGATGATAAGATACAAAAGGTGAAAGTTTAACCTGTGTAAGGTTTTCCTTTGATGAAAGAGGAATATCATAACCCATACCAACTTGTGCTGAAAAAAGGCTTGTGCGGATATCGCTGAAATCACCTTCTGCAACTATCGGGGTAGCATCGGTTATTGGTGGGTCAACTATTTGACGCTCCTGTGTGAATTTAAACGCTTTGTTGTAATTGTAGTTGAATGCTCCGCCAACAAAAAGGTGGAAGCCATTTGAGAAAGGTGATATCCTTAAGCTTGGCTCAACAACAAAGTAACTAAGGTTAGTTGTAAGGTCAGCAGGGCAATTACAAGGTTCAATTACACCATCAAAAGCGCCACCGCGACCATCGTAGCCAAGGTTTAGCATTATACCCCATACAGGTTTGGGAGTGTATTCCAGTTGTATTGCGCCGAAAGGTGCTATACCGAAACCATCGTGAAAAGCAGTTTGCGACCGGCTATCATTGTTGAATACCTGGGTTGTGCCTGAGTACAGGTTAAAGTTTGCTGCACCGGCTAAGCCATACCAGAATTTGGGCTGTGGTCGTTCAATTTCCTGGGCAATTGTGGTAGCACCCATAGTGAACACCATCAGTGAAAGTATTATAAGTTTTTTTATCATTTTGTTTAGTTTGATCAAGGTTATTATAGGTTGATTATTCAGGTTTAGTTACCACGTTTGATTGTAAAGTAACTGCAGCAATGCGGGTTAAAGCCCTGCCATTAAGAGTTGCACCTGTGTTGAGTGATATCGACTGGTCGGCAAGTATGTTTCCGTAAAAAATGGAGTTAGTGCCGAGAGTTGCAGATGTTCCGACTGACCAGAAAATATTGGCAGCCTTCGCTCCTCCGCTTAATATTACTCCTGTACCTGGAAGTGTAGTAAGTGTTGAACCTGCCTGAAGGATAAATACAGCGTTTTCATCACCCTGAGCATCAAGTGTAACGTTGCCTGTTGATAGCATTACCGATGTTGAGTTGGTATATAAGCCAGGTGTGAGTGTGAGTCCGCTCAAATCGCCAGGTAAACTTATAGCGCCTGTTGACCTACCCTGTGCATCATTGTATGCTGCTGTTAAAGCGAGCTTGGCTAATGCCGATATAGGATCAGCTGCATGGATTTCGCCAATCACGATTCCTGGAGGAAATCCGTTAACTGTACCAGTTGGGTCAGTACCCAGGTTGCCTGTTACAATAGTTGGTCCTGTATTGGTAACGCCTGCACCTGCTAAAATTGCAAATGGACCGGCTGCACCAAGGTCAACCATTGGTTGTCCAACGTTATTTGTTCCGGTAGTAAATGTCCATGAATATTCATTTTCCATTGCATTACCTGCAAGGTCTTGAATATCAGTGGTCAATATTGCAGTATACTCTGTTAAAGGTAACAGATCATCTGAAGGATTGAAGGTTGCAGTAATACCTGCATAAGAAACAAGTCCAACAACACTTTCATTTCCGTTCATCAAAGTAAAACTTGATGTATTTACAGTTGAACCATTGAGGTTTTCACTGAAATCAGCAGTTACAGTTTGGTTTACAGGAACATTTGTAGCAAGGTCAATTGGTAAGGTCATAACTACTGTAGGTGGAATGAGATCATTATTATCAGCTCCGGTAGTAAATTTCCATGAATATTCATTTGCCATTGCATTACCTGCAAGGTCATTAATTCCTGTGGTCAGTTTAGCTGTGTATTCTGTTGAAGGCAAAAGATCAGCTGATGGATTAAAGCTTGCTGTAACGCCCTGATAAGAAACATCGCCGGCAATACTTTCATTTCCATTCATTAGTGTAAAAGTTGTAGTATTTACAGTTGCACCATTGAGGTTTTCACTGAAATCAGCAGTTATTGTTTTATTTAAAGGCACATCTGACGCCAGGTTTGTTGGGTCGGTTAATATTACTTCAGGTGCAATGATGTCACTAGCAGTACCGGTAGTAAATTTCCATATATAATCACTAGCCAATGCATTACCTGCAAGGTCCTTAATCTGGGTTGTCAGTTTAGCTGTGTACTCAGTTGAAGGTAACAGTTTGTCAGTTGGATCAAAAGTTGCGGTAACGTCACTATAGGAAACATTTCCAACAACATTTACAGCACCATGCCTTAATGTAAAGGTTAATGTATTTACAGTTGCGCTGTTTAGAATTTCACTGAATTCAGCGGTCAATGTTTGATCTAAAGAAACATTTGTAGCCAGGTTTACAGGCACAGTTGCAATTACTGTAGGGGCAATAACATCATCATTGTTGATACCGGTGGTGAAAGTCCACACGTAATCTGCCGCCATAAATGTTCCGTCAAGATCCTTAACAGTTTTCTTTATTGTAGCAGTGTATTTGGTGCTTGGCTTCAAGTCAGAGGCAGGATTAAAAGATGCTTTAACACCGCTGTAGCTAACATTACCTGTTATACTGTTTACTCCCTCAAAAAGTAAGAATGAGCTTGTATTAACAGATGCAGCTTCAACATCTTCGCTGAAACTGGCAGTTATGGTTTTGTTCAGAGGTACATTTACTGCAAGTAACGCGGGGTCAGTTGATATTACTGTTGGGATAGTTACAACATCCAGTGGATTGGTTGTAAAGCTCCACATATACTTTGTAGCAAGTGAATTGCCAAACAAGTCTCTTGCACCTGTTGTAACGGTTGCAGTATACTTGGTGTTGTGCTTCAGAGTTTCTGCCGGATCGAAGGAAGCAGTACTGTCAGTATAAGTAACAGTTCCTGAAACCATAGTTTTTGCACCCTTGAGCGCATCATCGTATTCCATTACGAAAGTTGCTCCGTTAAGCGAAGCAGGATTCATACGTGTATTGAATGAAACAGTAACCACCTTATTAATGGAAACAGAGGTCTTTTCATTCGATGGGTCAGTTGAAACCACAGTAGGGCATACCCCAACAGTTTCACCTTCATAATCATCTTTCTTACACTGGACCATAAATACAGCCAGCAAAGTAATAACCCATATAGCGTTGAAAATCCGTGAAGACTTTCTTCCCCTGAGTGGTGTGGAGCTTCTGTCGCTCCCGGCATTCATTTCCCTTTTCATGCTTAAATAGTTTAGTTGTGATAGTTCAGGAAAGTTTGTTTATATGTTGTTTCCTAATCTTGTGCAAAGGAGGTGAGTTAATCACGGGCACTTGTTACACAACAAATTATAATACTTGCAACATTCACGGATTGCTGTTTTTTGCATGTTTGGCTTATGAAAGGAATTTGCTCAACCATTTAACCATCAAGGCCGTGATACCAAACAGATGTAGTAAATGTTTAATACATAGCTTGATTAACTTACCGGTGGGAGAGCAGGTCTTTAATGAATCATTGTATATTTGTATATGATCTATTGTATAGGCGAATCGTTGTACGACATCGTATTCAGAGATGGAAAGCCTGAATGGGCGAGACCCGGCGGGGGCATGCTTAACTGTGCTGTAACACTTGGTAAGGCAGGGGCGGAGGTGTGCCTGATGACCGAGCTTGGTAACGATACTGTGGGGAAAATGATACTCCACTACCTGGAGGAAAGTGGCGTCGGTACTGGCTTTATGCATATTACCTCAGCCAACACAGCGCTTGCACTGGCATTTCTCGATGAAGACAATAATGCAGATTACCAGTTCTACATTGGCCACCGTGAGGAGGCGCCTGCTTTTACTGTTCCAGATTTTAGCAAGGGTGATGTGCTGGTATTTGGATCTTTGTATTCAGTGAACCGTCGCAACAGGAACAATATAGTGAAGCTTGCACTGGCAGCCCACAATGGCGGAGCCATAGTGTTGTATGATCCTAATTTCAGGAAAGCGCACCTGAGCAAGCTCCCCGAAGTGCTCCCATTTATCAGGGAAAACATCCTGCTATCAGATATAGTCAGAGGTTCAGATGAAGATTTTGAGATGATTACAAGTTCAACCGATGCCAGGACAGTAAAAGTGTATGGGGTCTCAGAGGTACTGCAAGAGAATGCTCAGTTTGACAAGAGGGGAGAGTCATTACAAGAATTAAATGAATCAAGCTGGAATCTCATAAAGCAATCAGGTGGCAAAACCCTAATCATCACACGCAATGCCATGGGAGCTGATCTTTTCCTTTCTGACAAACCCATACACTTCCCGGCACCGCCGGTAAAAGTAACCAACACCATAGGAGCAGGTGACGCCTTCAATGCCGGCATTGCATACCAGCTTCATAAAAACGACTTCCCCCAAACTGAGGCAGAATGGGGGAGGATTATTCATAGTGGGTTAGAATTTGCGGAGAAACACTTGAAAAATTAGTTCAAAGCGCTTCGCGCGTTCAATGTTGTTCAATGTTGTTCAAGGTGTTCAAGTAGTTCAAGTAGTTCAAATGGTTGTTTCCCGCACTTCAAAATTCATTTCTACGCTCTATGCCCAATCCAAATCACCTCACCCCGGCCCTCTCCTCAAGGAGAGGGAGCCCCTCGTAACCTCTAACTCTTAAACAACTTCCTCGTTAATGCCAGGTCTTTTTCTTTGATTTCCAGGAAATACATACCTGACTTAAGACTTTTAATATTGATAATTCCGGTGCTATTTACCCTGCCTTCCATAATAACAGTGCCGCCAGTAGTGATTATCCTGTAACTGGCTTCATTGTTAAGTCCGTTGATCTTAATGATGTCACTTGCCGGATTTGGGTATATGTTAATGTGGCTGAGTGCTTGTTCGTTTGAGCTCAGTATCAATTCACCGCAATCCTGTCCGTTCCAGGTAAGTGTGTTTATAAATACCGGCGTTGAATTATCGCTGTAACACCTGAGTGGTCCATCATGCGACATATCAACGGTTGGGAACATAAAAGAGGTGCTGCCAATTCCTTCTATCACGTGTTTGCCGAACTCAATGAACAGGCCATCTCCGCAGGTGATATATTGGAGTTTTCTTGGTTCACCACCCACCATAATGGTACCTGTTGAATCAATGATCATCTGTAGTGGATCACCTGAAGCCGTTGAATATCCAAGTTGAATGGTGTCGCCGGCTTCAGCGCCGAAGTCGTAAAGCAGACGAAACTCTCCGTCTTCGAAGAAGAACACACTGTCGTTTACCCTGTACATGTAATGATGTTTTATGCTGCCGGCACTCTGCTGATAATCCTGCTCCAGCATCTTGCTGCATAATTTCTCATCAATCAGGGTATCTGATATGTGACTTATCGTTTTAAATACCACTTGTGCCGGGTTATCGGTGAGGAATGTATAGTGCCATTCGGCACTAGCCTGGGCAAAAGGTTCAGTATAATCCCTCTTGAAACTTTTCAAACTTGGTGATTGGAGGAAAACACCCGAATCATATATGTGATCGATGCAATCAGCGATAACTATTTTAAGGTGATATGTTTGATTCGGAACCACATATACTTCAATTGGCATGGTAACCGTGTAGCCGTCATACTGAAGGAATTGACCGGTATTGTTGATATAATACTGACTGTTTGTTTGAGGGTTCACCGTATTGATGGCGACCATGGTATTTGTACCGGGAATCAATGCAATATTCTGATAATCATAATACCCGCTATCAGGATTTGGCCCTGAGATAAAGTAAGCAAAACCGTCATTGATACTACCTACATATTCTGGATATTCTTCCGATCCGAATACATAGTTAAATGCAAGTACATTGCCTTCAGGTACCAGGTCAAATTCCAGGACACTGGCATCAAATGTCGACTGACCCAGAAGGGCTGAAAGATGAGCATCCCCTCCAATTGAAAAATTGGTTCCGGCATTTGGGCTATTATTAGGCCCTTTTGCTTTTGCAATATCTCCTGATGCGAGAAGTATGCCGTTCTCCATACCCAGACCTGACTCAATACCACCACTGAAACTTCCCAGTGCCTTGTAGTTTCCTGTTTTCGTAACATTACTGAATGTTACGCCGCTTTCAATGAAATAGGCCACCAGTGAATCGAGGTTGGTGGCATATTGTACCTGAAGACCGCTCTGGCCAAAGGAAACTAAAGTTAGTAAGGTAAAAATTGATACGAGTAGTTTTGTTCTCATGCTTGGTTGTAATTATTGGTTTGAAATTTTAACAATTGTGGGACCAGTGGGACTTGTGGGACAAGTGGGACAGGTTGCCTGGACTGGAAATGCGCAAATCATTTATTATTTCCTTGAACTCTTGTGGCCACCAAAGAATCCCCAGCCGCCACTGCCGAGCACAAAGCCGAAAGCATACCATATGCCGTTGTTGTTGGGAGCGTAAACAGTGATGTCATCCCTGAACAACATCAGCACCAGGTCAACAGGTGCGATGATGCCGTGCCACAATCCATACCAGAAACCATAGGTTTGTCCGGTGAGGCATTCAGTAACTACTTCTTTATTGGCACATCCTGAGAAACAAAAAGCCAGGGCTATTAACAGTATAGCCAGCGCAATGCGGTTGGTTTTCATAATTGGAGGTTTAGTTTGTAAATCAATGTAAATATATAGAAAAATTGTTCAATGTGGTTCAATGTGGTTCAATGTTGTTCAAAGTTGTTCAACGTTCCGGTCTCTGAGTTTTTATCGAGGGGTGGTCCCCGAGTTTTTATCGAGGGGTTCAATGTTGTTCCCGTATGTGCTGGATTCTATATTATTCCGTGTGGATTTATTCGAGATTCATTTTATTCAACCTTGTATCAACTTAGTATAAACATAGTATCAACCTAATTAAACATAGTATGTTATACATAGTTACAACTACGTTGATACTTGCGTAATTCTTGGTTGAATAAAATGAATGCCATACTCCATTTAAAGAAGTTTCTGGTTGTGGTTAAAAGAATACCATACGTCAATTTAAAGAAGTTTCTGTTTGTGAATAACAGGCTCACTCTTTTCGTATTTATTGGTACGTATTGCATATAACCAGAACCAACAAAAAAGAGACAGGGGATGCCCTGTCTCTTTGGTTCAACGATGGGTGTTTTTACCCCCAACTGTAACAACCAGCCCCTATTCTTTGTAAAAATCTTCCTGAGTGTTTTCTTTATTACGCAGTTTTTCGCTGTAGCGGCGTCTTGATTCGTTCTCTTTAATAAATAACTCGCTCATTCCTGCTTCACTGGCATGGAAGTGCAGGGTGTTTGTAATGGAAATATTTGCTGCATTACTTTCAACATTTTGATTTGCACCAATGTAGGTGAATGTCCAACCTTTGGACTTCTGTTCATCTATGATGTTTTTGATCTGCTTACCGTGAAACTCGTGTGAAGCATTCTCTTCTCCGTCAGTAAGTATAGTAACAAGCACATTGACCTCTGTTTGCGAGGTAAGGTCGTATTTGAGTTTCAGTACACTCATACCTATTGCATCATACAGGGGCGTGGATGAATCGGGATTATAGGTATTGTTATCAAGCATTTTGATTTCTGCTACCGGCTGTTTGTCGAGGTGGGTTGTGATGCCGGCTCCATTGAAAGTTACGAAGCTGATGAAATGCTCTTGCTCAGGGTATTGTTTTTCAATGCTTTGTATGGTCTGTACCACTTCATTGAATCCGCTGATGGTGGCCTTCTTGATTGACGACATAGAGCCGCTTTCGTCGAGAATGATCAGGTTGTAAACTTTGTCCGTCTTCATTGCTTTAAGTTTTAAGGGTTAATAACATCTTGTTAATTAGCTTATCGTAAAAGTACTGTGAGAATACGACAAGAGGTGACGTTGGTATTTAAAGCATTGATATAATGCAATTTAACCCTAAATTTTGTGATTTCTTGTGCTTTTAAAAGTCCAGCCTAACAACTATAATCCATTTGTGAGGTTTATACAGTAGATAGTTGAGGTATAGAAGATTTCAATAATTTTCCTGCTTCGCAAAGGATACTTTGTGTTAGCAGAGTTGCTGTGTGATACATCGTCTCCCCCTATTATCGGTTAAATAAAGAAAGTAATAATGGCAGGTTTGAGAAGCTTGCATGAAGCAATATATATGAACGCTCCAAAAGATAATTATACAGAATACAACAATAAGCGAATGCTTACGCTGATCAGCAATTACCGGAAGCCCGATTTGAAAAAGAGCATTTGGCAGTTGGTCAATTCCGTTATTCCATACATGGCTCTATGGGTGGCTATGTTGTTTGTGGCTCAGATATCATGGTGGCTGGTGGTGCCGATTTCTATCCTTGCATCAGGGTTTATGATCAGGGCTTTTATCATTTTCCACGACTGTGGCCATGGTGCTTTCTTCAAGTCAGACCTTGCCAATGAAATTGTCGGTTCACTTATGGGGATGCTCGCGCTAACTCCCTACCACCATTGGCATAATGCCCACCGCATTCACCATGGCACATCGGGTAATCTTGATAAAAGGGGTGTAGGCGATGTGTGGACTATGACCACCGATGAGTACAGGAATGCTTCAAAAGGAAAGCGGCTTTATTACAGAATTTACCGTAACCCGGTAGTGATGTTCTTAATTGCTGCGCCAATTGTTTTTCTGGTAGTGAACCGCTTTACCAGAAGGACGTTTTCGAAAAAGGAGAAGTATAGTGTTTACATCACCAATGTGGGCATCGGTGCTTTTGCTGCCGGAATTTCGGCTTTTGCCGGAATACCAACATACTTGTTCATCCAGATCCTCACAATGTACTTTGCTGCCATAATAGGGGTGTACCTATTCTATGTACAGCACCAGTTTCCTGATGTTGAATGGTATGATGATGACAATTGGGATTATGTAACGGTATCAATTGCAGGTTCCTCATACTTCAAACTGCCGCGTGTATTGCAGTGGTTTTCGGGAAATATTGGCTTCCATCATATCCATCACCTGAGCTCCGGTATTCCGAATTATAACCTTGAAAAGTGTTACAGAGATAATCCTGAATTCCAAACCGTTAAACCTGTAACGCTCTGGAAATCGTTTAGTACATTGAGGCTAAAGCTCTGGGACGAAAATCTGCAAAAGCTGCTCACTTACGCCGAAGCACGCAAATTAGGTAAATTAAAGGTTGCGAATTCATGACATGGTACTCCAAAACATGAACGCAGGTTGAAACACTTAGAGGCAGGGCATGCCCTGTCTCTACTGTTCTGCAACTACTTGTATCGTAAACGCATCTCTACCATTCAGGCAACCAATATGCATGGCCTCTTGTTTTTGCATAATGGCACCGCCCCAGTCGTTGTGGTCATAAACGAAGGGGGTGTTAAACCAGCTATCTATATGCATGGTAAGGTTAAGTTTCAGGGTAGTGCCTTCGGCAATGGTATAAGCCTGACCTACAGGCCTAACGGTGAAGTTGTTGTGGATAAAGCTTGTTATATCCTCCACCTGGCCTGAATTATTGGCATAAATCTGCCCGATGCCAAGATGGAAGTTGATTGGGCGGCGCTGGTTGAGGGTGTCGAGCCAGAATCCGTTGAGCATCATGTAATGGTAACCACCCCCGAGAGCTTGCGGCCACGCCATGTTTACCTCGGGTGGGTTAACAAAAAGAAATGATTTGTTTATTTCCTCCGATAGTCCAAAAGTAAAGGTGAGACTGTCATATGTGCCCGTAGGTATGTTGGTGCCTGCATTCCATGTGAGGGTTTCTATATCACGTGAGTCAGCATAATGTATTTTATTCCCCTGGTCAAATGTCACCACAGTGCCCTGTTTGTGCAGTTTCAGGTCGGAAATAAAGTACATCACTTCAGCTACTTCGTATTGATTGCCTGCCGTGTTGGTGTATTTCATTACGTTTACTTCAAGTGGTTGATTGTCGACCACGTGATTGAAGGTGATTTGCAATCCACCAATAGCCGGATCAGATTTTTCCTCTTTACACGATAAAAGGAGGATACTTGAAAGTACCAGGGCTGTTAGAATGTGGGTTTGTTTCATTGACATTTGATTTATATACGAAGGTAATAATTCAATTTGATTGAGCAAAGTTTTGTAGAGCATACTTCGGTATTAATTGGAAACTGTCTTTATGTTTTCTTTATACCACGCAACCAAACTTTATAATTCACTTATGAAATCTGAAGCACTTTTGTAGCCTGTTAACTGTGCTATATGACGGGTATTAAGAGTGTATTACAATTAAGTGTTATTGGAAGGATCGTGGCAATTAACCTGGCTTTAATTGCAGCATCAATGCTTGTATGTACCGGCGTTGCTGTAATATATTCTGAATCTACTCTGCCTTTCCTTCTTTCCGCGCTTATTGTGGGCGTTCCTGCGGTTGTATTGTATTTGTTGTCAACCCCATTGCCAGGGAGTGAGGACCTGAAGCGGAAAGATGCCTATTTTATTGTATCGGCATCGTGGATATTGCTTGGGATTACTGGTAGTTTACCGTACATGATTTCCGGGTCAATACCGGCGTTTTTTGATGCTTTGTTTGAATCAGTGTCTGGTTTTACCACCACTGGAGCTTCAGTGTTGACCGATATTGAGGCATTGCCTTATTCTATTCTATTCTGGCGAAGCCTGACTCACTGGATAGGGGGCATTGGTATCATCATTCTTGTTATTGTGATCATGCCATCGTTCAGGATAGGGGGATATCATCTGTTTACCATGGAGTCGTCGTTACAGGAAAAGATTAAGCCACGCACACGCTCCATTGGTTACAGGCTTCTGCTAATATACGTGGCACTAACTGTCGCAGAAGCAGTATTGCTTCTGGCTGGTGGAATGAACTTGTTTGAAAGTGTTTGCCATTCTTTTGGCACCATCGCTACAGGGGGTTTTTCGCCGAAGAATGACAGTATTGCAAGTTATTCTCCATACATACAATATGTGATAACACTCTTTATGCTGATGGCCGGGGTTAACTTTACCGTATACTACTATCTCGCAAAAAGAGAATTCAACCGAATCAGGGACAACGAGGAGTTCAGGTTCTACCTTATGGTGGTTATGTCAATCGGACTGGTAATTACAGTCATATTAGCTGCCAAAACAGGTAAACCATTTGAAGAAGCTTTCAGGGAAGGATTTTTCCAGGTTGTTTCTATGATTACCTGTACCGGGTTTGCCAGTGCAGATTATTTGCAATGGCCGGTATATGGGTGGATGATCATTTTCTTTACTATGTTTATTGGCGGAAGCACTGGCTCAACAGCCGGGGGTATCAAAATGGCCAGGCATCTTATTTTGCTTAAAAATATCCGAAACATTTTAAGTAAAATGGTTCACCCATCTGCCATAATTTCAATTCGTATCAACAAGAAGCATATTACAGAAGATCTTAACCAATCGGCACTTGCATTTATTGCCTTGTACCTCACAATTTTCGCTGTTGGCAGCATATTACTGGCTTTCATAGGACTTGATCTTATGACGGCAAGTAGTTCCGTGGCTACATGCATGGCAGGTATAGGTCCCGGTATTGGCACTGTTGGTCCGGTAAGCAATTTCGGACATCTGCCTTCGTCAGCTAAGATTATATTGTCGGCTTTAATGATATTAGGCCGATTGGAAATCTATACAGTTCTAATATTGTTCACTAAAAGCTTCTGGTCGCATTAAACGGCTTAAATTAGTGGTAGCTTTGTTAAGCAAAAAATAGGCAATCAACCAGTGAAAATTATGAAAGCAATTGCAGGCACGTTAATGAAGTTTCTGAAGCAGCGGAAATACCATTATATGCTGGCAATTTTAACTGTTGGCCTTGTTGCCCTGCTATGCACCCCATTGGCAGCTACGAAGAATTATCATGTGGTGCCATACATATTCCTGTTTGTGGTTTCAATACTGGCAACCTTCATGCGGATTATTCCCGTGCTGATTGCTTCTACCTTGAGCGCATTGGTATGGAACTACTTTTTTATACCGCCGCATTATACCTTCCATATAGAAAAAACTGAAGATATCTTACTGTTTGGTATGTTCTTCATGATTGCCATGTTAAATGGAGTGCTTACCAGCCGTATGAAGCAACAGGAAGAAATGGCAAAGGACCGTGAGAAGAATGTAAATACCATGCTCGAACTAACCCTTGAGCGCGAATATCTGGCAGAACTGGCGCAAAAAGCCAGGTTTCTTGATGAATCAGATAAGCTCTATAAAACCCTGTTTAACTCAATATCGCATGAACTCCGCATACCGGTTGCAACCATCATGGGCGCGGCGGAAAGCCTGATTACTTTGAAGCATACGGCTGAATTGCAGGAGGAGCTGTCGCATGAAATATTCACTGCATCTGTGCGCCTGAACCGGGTTATTGAGAACCTCCTCAACATGTCGAGGCTCGAAAGTGGCAGGATTTCATTGAGAGCCGACTGGCATGATATCAATGACCTGATCAATAAAGTGAGTGCTGACCTTGACGAGGAATTAAAAAACTTTGTACTTGTGGTTGAAATCCCGGATGATATGCCACTTGTGAGGATTGATTTCGGACTAATGGAACAAGTGCTGTATAACCTGCTTTTCAATTCGGCAGAATATTCACCTGCCGGGTCTGAAATCACCATAAGGATTTCTCATGCCAACAATATGCTTGCGATTAAAGTGCTTGATAGAGGTCCCGGTTTCCCAGCAGACAAGATATCAAGTGTGTTTAACAAGTTTTTTAGGGTTGAAAATAGTAAATCAGGCGGTTTAGGGCTTGGATTGTCAATTGTTAAAGGGTTTGTTGAAGCCCACAAAGGCACCATTACAGTTGAGAATCGTAAAGAAGGGGGTGCCGATTTCACAATCAATATCCCATCAGAACAGCCTGAAATAGCAGAACTTATTAACTGAACCAATGTTAGAGAAAGAAACTATACTTGTAATAGATGACGAGCTGCAAATAAGGCGATTGCTCGACATTACGCTTTCAGCAAACGGGTACAGGATTATTCATGCTGAACGTGGCAAAAGCGGGCTGGTTGACGCCGCAACCTTTAATCCCGCCCTTATTTTACTCGACCTCGGTTTGCCCGATATTGATGGTCAGGAGATTCTTGTTAAACTCAGGGAGTGGTACACCAACCCTATAATCATACTTTCAGTCCGCGATTCGGAAACCGACATCATCAAAGCACTCGATAATGGTGCCAACGACTATTTGACAAAGCCTTTCAGGAGTGGAGAGCTGCTTGCCAGGATACGGGCATCTATCAGGTCGGTGAGTATTACCAACGAATCGCCGGTAATCATCGCCGGTAACCTTTCCATCGACCTCATAAGTCATGTTGTGCGTAAAAACAATGAGCTCCTGAAGCTCACATCAACAGAGTTCGCATTACTGGCCCTGCTTGCCGGCAACGAAGGCAGGGTTCTTACACACCAGTTTATCCTGAATAAAATATGGGGACATGGCTATGCTGAGCAAACACAGTACCTCAGGGTTTTTATAGCCCAGCTAAGGAAGAAGATTGAAGATAACCCTGCGAAACCGACCCTGTTAATTACAGAATCAGGCATTGGGTATAGGTTTGGGGATTAAGAAATCAATGCCAGGTTCGCAACCCTGTAAAGGAGCCTTGCTGCAACATTCGCATCCCACTCATCATCACCGGGAGCCACTTCATTGAGATCAAAACCTATGATAGTGTGTTTTGATTTAACCAGCTTTTCAATGAGGTAGAGCACCTGATCATATTCCATACCACCGGGTACGGGGGTGCCAGTGTTGGGACAGAAACGCGGATCGAGGCCGTCGATGTCAATGCTGATGTAAACCTTTTCAGGGAGGGTGTTGATAACCTCGTCGGCGATTGTAGCCCATGTTTTGCCTTCAAACATCTGCCGCTTCATATCGTGGTCGAAGAAGGTGGTGATGTTGGAAGATGCATTGATCATATCCAGTTCGGCCTCGCAGTAATCGCGTATGCCCACTTGCACCAGTTGCTTAACTTGTGGTATCTTCAGGGCATTATACATGATGGAGGCATGTGAAAATTCAAAACCTTCGTATGCTACCCTAAGGTCGGCATGTGCATCAATCTGCAGGATAGCAAACTCACTGTGTCTTTCGGCAAGAGCCTCAATCAGTCCGAGTGGGGTACTGTGGTCGCCGCCAAGCACTGCCACCTTTTTGCCACTATCAAGGAAATGTAACGCTTTTGTTTTAACCTGATGGTTCATAACCAGCCCTGCATCCTCTATTTGTTGCCTGATCGCCAACATTCGCGGCGATTCTTCGGGCTTCACCCCTGCAACGAACATGTTTATATACTCCTCCGCCAGTTCCCTGAGAGTACTGCTGCGATCATGCAGTTCATTATCAATGCTGTCCATGGCAATGCCCAGTTTCCAGGCATCCTTCACATTAGGATCGTACAGATCAACCTGGAATGAAGCATCAAAAATTGCCTGCGGAGCACCTGCAGTGCCGGCACTGTAAGAAACAGTAACTTCCCAGGGAACAGGCAAAATAACAAGTGAGGCCTCCTCAACAGTAAACGGCAACCCATAAATATTATCCCCCGATCCGGCACCATTGGGGTCAAAATTGGCGATGATTTCATCTCTTTTCATTTGGCAAAGATAAGGGAAAGGGTTCAAAAGTGGTTCAAAGCGCTGCGCGCGGACCCCACCGAGTTTTTATCGAGGTGTTCAAAGCTTCGCGTTCAATGTTGTTTCCCGCACGTGCGGGATTCAAGGTAGTTGTTTTCATTTTCGGGATTCTTGCTGCAACCGCCGGCAAACAACATGACCAATACATACCTAACCACTACACCCCTGTACTTATTATTTATCTTGTTACAATCAGCTTTTTCGTTATAATATTGCCGTTATCAAGGATTATACGGAGCCAGTATGAACCTTTTTCCAACGTTGACAGTGGCAGCTCTGTTTTGAATCCTGATATTGAAACACTTTTCAGTGCTGCACCTGTAACTGAACAAATGGTAGCTATACCACTTACCGGTATGGGGAATTCAATGTAGGTAATGTCGGAAGCCGGTATTGGATAAAGCCTGCACCCTGATTGTTTTTTCTCCTCAAGTCCAACCACCCCCTGAATCACAATGTTAAAATAACAGGAGCAATTGAAGCTATCGGTGATAACTATCTCATGCTGACCTTCACACAGATTAAAAAGGGTGTCATTCAGTTGAACCGGTACACTCCCGTTAATGCTGTAAAAATAAGGCGGGTCACTGTTGGTAACTTCAATAAACGCCTTCCCTTCACATATGGAAGTCTCACTGTCATCAGGTGTCTGGTATGAAACTATTGCCACAGGATTTAAATCAGGTATAATAGTTAGGTAGTTGATGCCACAGCCTTTTGCATCAGTGGCTGAAACCGAATAATTGCCTGCAGGCAGCCCTGTAATTGATTGACTTATTTCTCCTGTATTCCATAAG